>NZ_JBVIGN010000004.1:246999-501152 GCF_055570785.1 Streptomyces sp. NPDC031100 | reverse complement strand
CACCGACGGCTGCTCGCGGACGAGCCCGGGTATCGGGCGCTGGTCGCGCGGGATGCCGATGACGCTGCCGAGGAGGCCGTACGGTGACGACGGACCCGGGGCTGCCGACGGCGCGGGAGGGTCGTACGACGGTGGTGGCGAGCACCTCGCCGCTGGTGCTGGACCGCCCGGACACGGTTCTCTTCCTGGTCGACGGCAAAGTAACGGCAGCCGGACCGCACCGACGGCTGCTCGCGGACGAGCCCGGGTATCGGGCGCTGGTCGCGCGGGATGCCGATGACGCTGCCGAGGAGGCCGTACGGTGACGACGGACACGGGGCTGCTGCCGGTCGCCGACCGGGCCGGGGTGCGGCGGGCGACCGTGCGGCTGGTGCTGGCCGACCGGCGGGCGTTCGCCGCCGCGCTGGTGCTGAACGCGCTGTCGGCCGGGGCCGGGCTGGCCGGGCCCTGGCTGGTCGGACGGATCGTCGACGAGGTGCGGGCGGGTCACGGGGTCGGCGCGGTGGACCGGCTGGCGCTGTGGATCCTCGTCTGCTCGCTGGCCCAGCTGGTGCTGGCGCGCTGGGCTCGGTACGTGGGGCACCGGTTCGGGGAGCGGACGCTGGCGCGGGTCCGTGAGGAGTACGTCGACCGGGTGCTGGCGCTGCCCGCCTCGGCGGTGGAGCGGGCCGGTACCGGCGACCTGACCGCGCGCGGCACGGCCGACGTGGCGACCGTCGGCAGCACGCTGCGGGACGTCGGCCCGGAGCTGCTGGTGTGCACCGTGCAGGCGCTGTTCGTGCTCGGTGCGGTGTTCGCGCTCGACCCGGTGCTGGGCCTGTTCGGCGTGCTGGGTCTGACCCCGATCTGGCTGGCGCTGCGCTGGTATCTGCGCCGGGCCCGGGACGGTTATCTCGCCGAGGGTGCGGCCACCTCGGAGGTCGCCGAGATCGTGGCGGCGACCGCGGCCGGGGCGCGCACGGTCGAGGCCTTCCGGCTGCGGCGGCGCCGGATCGCGGCGAGCCGGGACGCGCTGGAGAAGTCCCGCCGGAGCCGCTTCTACACCCTCTGCCTGCGGTCCGTGTTCTTCCCGGCGGTCGAGGTGACGTACACCGTCCCGGTGGTGGGTGTGCTGCTGCTCGGCGGGTTTCTGCACGAGCGGGGTTCGGTGGGCGTCGGGGCGGTGGTGGCCGCGGCGCTGTACCTGCGGCAGTTCACGGAACCGCTGGACCAGATCCTGATGCGGGTGGAGCAACTGCAGAGCAGCAGTGCCTCGTTCGCCCGGGTGGAGGGGCTGGCGCAGGCGCCCCGGGCGGGGGCGGAGGGCGGTTGCCCGGAGCCTGTGGACGACCGGATCGACGTGCGCGGGGTGCGGTACGCCTACGAGCGCGGCGGTGAGGTGCTGCGCGGGGTGGACCTGACGGTGCGGCCCGGGGAGCGGCTGGCCGTGGTCGGCCCGTCGGGGGCCGGCAAGACGACGCTGAGCAGGCTCCTCGCGGGTATCGACACACCGGGGACGGGCACGGTGACGGTCGGCGGTGTGCCCATCGCGTCCCTGGAACCGGAGCGCCTGCGCCGCCAGGTCGTCCTCGTCACCCAGGAACACCACGTCTTCCTCGGCACGGTCCGCGACAACCTCCTGATCGCCGAACCCACGGCCACGGACACCGACTTGTGGGCCGCTCTGACGGCGGTGGGCGCCGACGACTGGGTCCGCGCCCTCCCCTCCGCCCTCGACACCCCCCTCGGCCCGAACGGCCACCCCACCGACGGCTCCCAGGCCCAGCAACTGGCCCTGGCCCGCGTGGTGCTGGCCGACCCCCACACCCTCATCCTCGACGAGGCCACCGCCCTCCTCGACCCCACCACGGCCCGCCACACCGAACGCGCCCTGGCCGCGGTCCTGGAGTCCCGCACGGTCATCGCCATCGCCCACCGCCTCCACACGGCCCACGACGCGGACCGCGTGGCGGTCATGGAGGACGGCCTCCTGACGGAACTGGGCACCCACGAGGAACTGGTGGCGGCGGACGGGGCGTACGCGGCCCTGTGGCGGACGTGGCACGGGGACCCGTCCTCCTGAAGGAACAGTTCGCATAGCGAACATGAACATCCGGTCAACGGACCATTTCCAGCCAAGTTTCTGACGCGGTCCTGACAGATGCCGTGATCCCCTGCCACTCTTCCCACGGCCGACCCACAGCAACCCCACAGCTCTGCATGCTCCGCGTGGGCCGGCTGCACCTGCACGTGGTTCCGCGTAACGCCCTGTTCTGCCCGGACGTCCCAACCCACCGTCCGGTCTCCCCTGGCCGCGCGACCCGCGGTCACGCAGAAGGAGTCAGTGTGAGTAGCACCTCTCGCAGACGCACCTCCCACACAGCGCACCGCCGCACCGCCACCGTCGCCCTCGCCGGCGTCGCCGCCCTGATCGCCGCCGCCGTCCAGTCGGGTGCCGCGTCCGCCGCCCCGGCGAAGCCGCAGGCCGGCAAGGTCAACCCCGCCCATGTGGCCCTCAAGCTCACGCCCTCCCAGCGCGCCGAGCTGATACGCCACGCCGACGCCGAGAAGTCCGCGACGGCCAAGGCGATCGGCCTCGGCGGCAAGGAGCAGCTGGTCGTCCACGACGTCGTCAAGGACGCCGACGGGACCCTGCACACCCGCTACGAGCGGACGTACGCGGGTCTCCCGGTCCTCGGCGGCGACCTCATCGTCGACACCGCCAAGTCGGGCGCGACCAAGAGCGTCATCAAGGCCCGCAACGCCACGCTGAACGTCGCCGACCTCACCCCGGCCGTGTCGAAGGCCGCCGTGGAGAAGCAGGCCGTCCAGCGCGCCAAGGCCCTCGGCGGCAGCAAGTCGGCCGCGGACAGCGTGCGCAAGGTGATCTGGGCCGGCTCCGGCAAGCCGGTTCTCGCCTACGAGACCGTCGTCGGCGGGCTCCAGGACGACGGCACCCCGAACCAGCTGCACGTCATCACCGACGCGGCCACCGGCAAGAAGCTCTTCGAGTACCAGGGCATCAAGAACGGCATCGGCAACACCCAGTACAGCGGCCAGGTGACGCTGACCACGACCCAGTCGGGCTCGAACTACACACTGAACGACGGGGCGCGCGGCAACCACAAGACGTACAACCTGAACCACGGCACCTCGGGCACCGGAACCCTGTTCTCCCAGACCAACGACACCTGGGGCAACGGCACCACGTCCAACGCCGCCACGGCGGGCGCGGACGCCCACTACGGCGCCGCGGTGACCTGGGACTTCTACAAGGCCATGTTCGGCCGCAGCGGCATCAAGAACAACGGCGTCGGCGCCTACTCCCGCGTCCACTACGGCAACGCGTACGTGAACGCCTTCTGGGACGACAGCTGCTTCTGCATGACCTACGGCGACGGCTCCGGCAACGCCGACCCGCTGACCTCCATCGACGTCGCGGGGCACGAAATGAGCCACGGCGTCACGTCCAACACCGCGGGTCTCAACTACAGCGGTGAGTCCGGCGGTCTGAACGAGGCCACCTCCGACATCATGGGCACCGGCGTGGAGTTCTACGCCAACAACAGCTCCGACGTCGGCGACTACCTCATCGGCGAGAAGATCGACATCAACGGCGACGGCACCCCGCTGCGCTACATGGACAAGCCCAGCAAGGACGGCGCGTCCAAGGACAGCTGGTACTCCGGGATCGGCGGCATCGACGTGCACTACTCGTCGGGCCCCGCGAACCACTTCTTCTACCTGCTGAGCGAGGGCAGCGGCACCAAGGTCATCAACGGTGTCACCTACAACTCGCCGACCGCGGACGGCCTCCCGGTCACGGGCATCGGCCGCGACAAGGCGCTGCAGATCTGGTACCGGGCGCTGACCACCAAGTGGACGTCCACCACCAACTACGCGGGCGCCCGCACCGGCACCCTCGCGGCGGCCGGCGAGCTGTACGGCACCACCAGCGCCGAGTACAAGGCGGTGCAGGACGCCTGGGCGGCCGTGGCGGTCGGTTCGCGCTCCGGTGGCGGCGGGGGCGGCACCTCGTACGAGAACACCTCGCCGGTGTCGATCCCGGACAACGGGCCCGCGGTCACCTCGAACATCACCGTCTCCGGCAGGAGCGGAAACGCGCCAAGCAACCTCCAGGTGACGGTGGACATCACGCACACCTGGCGTGGTGACCTGGTGATCGATCTGGTCGGCCCGTCGGGCACCTCGTACCGCCTGAAGAACTTCAGCTCCTCCGACTCGGCGGACAACGTGAACGCGACCTACACGGTCAACGCCTCCGCCGAATCGGCCAACGGCACCTGGAAGTTGAAGGTCCAGGACCAGGCCGCACAGGACGTCGGAACGATCAACAGCTGGAAGCTGACGTTCCCGTAGACCGCACGCCACGGGATCGGGAACAGGGCGCCGTCCGGGGGTTCGACACCCTCGGGCGGCGCGCGTTTACATGCCTGAAACGTTCACCCGACAGTCGATTTTCGGCCAACATCACTTTGGGGTCCTGACATGTACGCGCCCCTGATGTCACTCTCTCTCCACCCGCCGCAGCAGCACAGCACTTTCACAACGCCACATGTCTCCGGCCAGTAACCCCACGCTGACCGGACTCCCCCACGAGAAGGAGCTTCTGTGAGCCCCCTCTACGCGCGTCACAAGCGCACCACTCTGGCCATCGCCACCGCTGTCGCCGCCGGAGCCCTGCTCTCCACTGGTCTGACCACCAGTGCCAACGCCCAGACCCCGGTCGAGTCCGCTGCCGCCAAGGCGCCGGCCGCCGCCCCGACCACGCTGTCCGCCGCTGCCCGTACCACCCTGATCCAGCAGGCCCAGGCCGGCGCCGCCGAGACCGCGCAGCAGATAGGCCTCGGCGCCAAGGAGAAGCTCGTCGTCAAGGACGTCGTCAAGGACGTCGACGGCACCGTCCACACCCGCTACGAGCGCACCTACGCGGGCCTGCCGGTGCTCGGCGGCGACCTGGTCGTCCACACCGCCAAGTCGGGCAAGTCCGAGGGCGTCACGAAGGCGACCAAGTCCGCCATCAAGGTGGCCTCGCTCAAGCCGCAGATCACCGCCGCCAAGGCCGAGAAGCAGGCGGTGTCCGCCGCCAAGACCCTCGGCTCCGCCAAGACCTCCGCGGACGGCGCCCGCAAGGTGATCTGGGCCGGCTCCGGCAAGCCCGTCCTCGCCTACGAGACGATCGTCGGCGGCCTCCAGGACGACGGCACCCCGAACCAGCTGCACGTCATCACCGACGCGGCCACCGGCAAGAAGCTCTTCGAGTACCAGGGCGTCGAGAACGCGACCGGCACCGGCAAGAGCCTCTACTCCGGCACGGTCAGCCTGAACACCACGCTGTCGGGTTCGACGTACCAGCTGTACGACACCACGCGCGGCGGCCACAAGACGTACAACAAGAAGCACACCACCACCTCGTCCGCGGGCACCCTGTTCACCGACTCGGACAACACGTGGGGCACCGGTGCCGCCTCCAGCTCCACCGCCGACCAGACCGCGGCCGTCGACGCCGCCTACGGCGCCCAGGAGACCTGGGACTTCTACAAGAACACCTTCGGCCGCAGCGGCATCAAGAACGACGGCACCGCCGCCTACTCCCGCGTGCACTACGGCAACCAGTACGTCAACGCGTTCTGGGACGACAGCTGCTTCTGCATGACGTACGGCGACGGCACCGGCAACACCAGCCCGCTTACCTCGCTGGACGTCGCCGGCCACGAGATGAGCCACGGCGTCACCGCGAACACCGCGGGCCTGGACTACTCGGGCGAGTCCGGCGGTCTGAACGAGGCCACCTCGGACATCTTCGGCACGGGCGTGGAGTTCTACGCGAACAACGCCTCGGACCCCGGTGACTACCTCATCGGCGAGAAGATCGACATCAACGGCGACGGCACCCCGCTGCGCTACATGGACAAGCCCAGCAAGGACGGCGGCTCGGCGGACTACTGGTCCTCCTCCGTCGGCAACCTGGACGTCCACTACTCGTCCGGCGTCGCGAACCACTTCTTCTACCTCCTGTCCGAGGGCAGCGGTTCGAAGACGATCAACGGCGTGACCTACAACTCGCCGACGTCCAACGGCTCCACGGTCACCGGCATCGGCCGCGCCAAGGCGCTGCAGATCTGGTACAAGGCGCTGACGACGTACTTCACGTCGACGACCAACTACAAGGCGGCCCGCACCGGCACGCTGAACGCGGCGGCCGCGCTGTACGGCTCCGGCAGCACCGAGTACAACGCGGTGGCGGCGGCCTGGTCGGCGGTCAACGTCAGCTAGGTCCAGGGCATATGACCGAGGGCGGTACCCGGGCGGAAGGCGTCCCGGGTACCGCCCTACCCTTGTGACCCATGTCCCCGGCGCTCTTCACCTACGAGCCGGTCGGCGCCACCCGCGACGACCTGACCTACTGCCCGCCCGGCTTCCACCCGCTGCTCGTACGCACCCGCCTCGGCGAGGGCACGGAGGTCTTCCGCCGTGCCGCCGAGGCGGTCCTCACCTGGGAGATGCACCGCGCGATGGGCGTGGGCATCGACGCCACCGCCGACCGCGCGGCCCCCGACGTCGACGTCACGGTCACCCTGGCCGGCATCGTCAAGGCCCCCTGCCGCATCATCTGGACCGTCGAGGAACCCCGCCGCGCCGGCTGGGCCTACGGCACCCTGGAAGGCCACCCCGAATGCGGCGAGGAGGCCTTCGTGGTCGACCGCACGGGCGACGGCACGGTGTGGCTGACCGTCGCAGCGTTCAGCCGCCCCCAGAAGTGGTACGCCCGCGCGGGCGGGCCTGCTACACGGGGGCTGCAGCACGCCTACGCCCGAAGGTGCGGCAAGGTCCTGAGGGAGCTGGCCACCCGGGATCTCAAGGACTGACCCTCACCGCAGCAGCACCCCCGCCCCCTCCACCGCATCCTCCGACGGCACCGTCACCAGGCCCAGTTCCGCGCTCGCGGCGAGGAGGCGGTGTGCCGGGAGGATGCGGATCGTGTAGCCGAAGGGGCCCGTGCGGTCCAGGGAGAGCGGGCCCTCGTAGAGGCGGCGGCCTTCCAGGTCCGGGGCGCCGGCCGGCTTCAGCGGGACCACCGTGGCATCGGTGATCCGGTCCTCCGCGTCGACCCGGCCGGACACCGCCTGGACCTCCACGTCGTCCGGCCCCAGCTCGCCCAGCCCCACCCGCACCCGCAGCCCCACGGCCGTACCCAGCTCCGCGGTGGCCGTCGCGGCCGTCGTCTCCACGTGGTCGACGCTCACCCCGGACCAGGCCGCGCGCACCCTGGCCTTCCAGGCGGCCAGTTCACGGGCCGTGTCCTCGGTCAGCGCGCGATGGGACAGCGCGGCCGGTGTGTACAGGCGGTCGACGTACTCGCGGACCATGCGGCCCGCCAGCACCTTCGGGCCCAGCAGGGTGAGGGTCCGGCGGACCATGTCGATCCAGCGGTCGGGCAGCCCGCCCCGGCCCCGCTCGTAGAAGCGCGGGGTGACCCGCTGTTCGAGGAGGTCGTACAGGGCTGCCGCCTCGATGTCGTCACGGCGGTCCGGGTCGGTGCCCACGCCGTCCGCCGTCGGGATGGCCCAGCCGAAGTCCGGCTGGAACCACTCGTCCCACCAGCCGTCCAGCACGGACAGGTTGAGGCAGCCGTTGAGCGCGGCCTTCATCCCGGAGGTGCCGCAGGCCTCCAGCGGACGCAGCGGGTTGTTCAGCCAGACGTCGCAGCCGGGGTAGAGCTTCTGCGCCATCGCCATGCCGTAGTCGGGCAGGAAGACGATGCGGTGGCGGACCCGTGGGTCGTCGGCGAACCGGACCAGCTCCTGGACCAGGCGCTTGCCGCCGTCGTCCGCCGGGTGCGCCTTGCCCGCGACGACGATCTGGATCGGCCGCTCCGGGTGCAGCAGCAGCTCCATCAGCCGGTCCCGGTCGCGCAGCATGAGGGTGAGACGCTTGTACGACGGGACCCTGCGGGCGAACCCGATGGTCAGGACGTCCGGATCGAGCACCCCGTCGATCCAGCCCAGCTCCGCGTCCCCGGCGCCGCGTTGCCGCCAGGAGACGCGCAGCCGCTCCCGCACCTCCAGCACCAGCTGCTCGCGCAGGGTGCGGCGCAGCTCATGGATCTCCTGGTCCGGGATGTCCGCGACCGAGTCCCAGCGCTCGGAGCCGCCGACGGTCAGCGCGTCCTCGGCCCGCTGCGAACCGATCTGCCGGGCGCCGAGCCGGAGCACCTCGGGGGCCACCCACGTCGGGGCGTGCACCCCGTTGGTCACGGACGTGATCGGCACCTCCTCGGCGTCGAATCCCGGCCACAGCCCCGCGAACATCTCCCGGCTGACCTGCCCGTGCAGCAGCGACACCCCGTTCGCCCGCTGGGCCAGCCGGAGCCCCATCACGGCCATGTTGAACAGGTTCGGCTCGCCGCCGGGGTAGGTCTCCATGCCAAGGGCAAGGATGCGCTGCACGTCGATGCGCGGGAGTTCGGCGTCCGTCCCGAAGTGCCGGGCGACCAGCTCCCGGTCGAAGCGGTCGATGCCGGCCGGCACGGGCGTGTGCGTGGTGAACACGGTCCCGCCCCGCACGGCCTCCAGCGCCGAGTCGAAGTCCATCCCCCGGTCGCACAGTTCGGCGATCCGCTCCAGACCGAGGAAGCCCGCGTGTCCCTCGTTGGTGTGGAACACCTCGGGCTCCGGGTGCCCGGTGAGCCGGCAGTACGTCCGCACGGCCCGGACACCCCCTATCCCCAGCAGCATCTCCTGCAGCAGCCGGTGCTCGCTGCCGCCGCCGTACAGCCGGTCGGTCACCCCGCGTTCGCCGAGGTCGTTGTCCTCCACGTCCGAGTCGAGCATCAGCAGCGGCACCCGGCCCACCTGCGCCCGCCAGATCCGGGCGCGCAGCGACCTGCCTCCGGGCAGGGCGAGGGAGACCCGGGCCGGAGTGCCGTCGGCCTCCTTCAGCAGGCTGACGGGCAGCTCGTACGGGTCGAGCACCGGATAGTGCTCCTGCTGCCAGCCGTCCCGGGACAGGGTCTGCCGGAAGTACCCGTGCCGGTACAGCAGTCCGACCCCGATCAGCGGTACCCCGAGATCACTGGCCGCCTTCAGATGGTCACCGGCGAGGATGCCGAGCCCGCCGGAGTACTGGGGCAGCGCGGCCGTGATGCCGAACTCGGGCGAGAAGTAGGCGACGGCGCCGGGCAGCCCGTCACCCTGCTGCTGGTACCAGCGCTCGCCGGTCACATAGTCGTTGAGATCGTCGGCGACCGCGGTCAGCCGGCGCAGAAACCTCCGGTCCCCCGCCAGTTCGGCCAGCCGGGCCGGGCGCACCCCGCCCAGCAGCCGCACCGGGTCACCCTCGGCGGCGGCCCACCCTTCGGGGTCGACGGACTGGAACAGATCGCGCGTTTCCGCATGCCAGGACCAGCGCAGATTGCGCGCCAGGTCGCTCAGCGGCCGGAGGGGTTCGGGGAGAACGGGACGGACGGTGAACCGACGGATCGCCTTCACATTCCACCTCGGACGCGTTACAGGGTGAGACGCACGGCGCTGTGCGTCTCGTCGTCAAGCTCGACGGTAGTGGTTACCGGAGCGTCGGTGGGGACGTACCGGGCGCGGGTGTCGGGGCGCGGCGGGGGCGCGGGAAAGGGCCGGTCTTGCGCGTAGACATACGCGTGGGTAGTTAACAAAGTGCCGGATTGCCCACCCGAATAGGGTGGGAAGGCTCCTGGTGTGCCCCACAGCCGCACCACGGTTCACCCGCAGGACCCACCTCCCCACATCCTCCGCCCATACCCACGTTGAAGCGGACAGGAGCGGTCATGCCCGCCACGCACCACTCGTCACCACCCCCGACAACCAGCACGGCAGCCGGAAGGAAGACTTCGGGCAGGAAGACCGGAGCGCCGGTGCACAAAGCCCTCGACCCCGCCCCGCCCGAGGCCGTCGCCACCGCCGTCGGCCGTATCCCCGTCCTCGACGTACGCCCCTTGGTCCAGCACGGGCGCAGGCCCGCCAAGGCGGTGGCCGGGGAGTCGTTCGAGGTATCGGCCACCGTGTTCCGGGAGGGGCACGACGCCGTCGCCGCGAACGTCGTCCTGCGGGATCCCCAGGGCCGCCCGGGCCCCTGGACCCCGATGCGCGAACTCGCCCCGGGCACCGACCGCTGGGGCGCCACCGTCACCGCGGGCGAGCCAGGCCGCTGGACCTACGCGGTGGAGGCCTGGTCGGACCCGGTCGCCACCTGGCGGCACCACGCACAGATCAAGATCCCTGCGGGCATCGACACCGACCTGGTCCTGGAGGAGGGCGCACGGCTGTACGAGCGTGCGGCCGCCGGAGTCCCGGAGGAGAAGCGGGACGTCGTACGGGAGGCCGCCGCCGCGCTGCGCGACGAGGACCGCCCGGCCTCCTGGCGGCTCGCGGCGGCACTGGCGCCCGAGGTGGACGGGGTGCTGTCCCGGTACCCGTTGCGGGAGTTGGTCACCGCTTCGGAGCCGTTGCCGCTGCTGGTGGAGCGGGAGCGGGCCCTGTACGGGTCCTGGTACGAGTTCTTCCCGCGTTCGGAGGGCACGGCCGAGCAGCCGCACGGCACGCTCCGGTCGGCGGCGCGCCGGCTGAAGGCGATCGCGGAGATGGGCTTCGACGTCGTCTACCTGCCGCCGGTCCATCCGATCGGGACGACGTTCCGCAAGGGCCGCAACAACACCCTGAACCCCGCACCGGACGATGTCGGGGTGCCCTGGGCGATCGGCTCCCCCGAGGGCGGCCACGACGCTGTCCACCCGGCCCTGGGCACGATCGAGGACTTCGACGGCTTCGTCGCCCGCGCCCGGGAGCTGGGTCTGGAGGTGGCCCTGGACTTCGCCCTGCAGTGTTCGCCGGATCATCCGTGGGTGGAGCAGCATCCGCAGTGGTTCCACCACCGCCCCGACGGGTCGATCGCGTATGCGGAGAACCCGCCGAAGAAGTACCAGGACATCTACCCCATCGCCTTCGACGCGGACCTTCCGGGCCTGGTCGGTGAGACGGTGCGGGTGCTGCGGTACTGGATGGGGCACGGGGTGCGGATCTTCCGGGTGGACAATCCGCACACCAAGCCGGTGGTGTTCTGGGAGCGGGTCATCGCGGAGGTCAACCGCACCGACCCGGACGTGATCTTCCTGGCGGAGGCGTTCACCCGGCCGGCGATGATGCACACGCTGGCGCAGATCGGGTTCCAGCAGTCGTACACGTATTTCACCTGGCGCACCACCAAGCAGGAGCTGACGCAGTACCTGGGTGAGCTGTCGGGTGAGGCGGCCGCCTACATGCGGCCCAACTTCTTCGCCAACACCCCCGACATCCTGCACGCCTACCTGCAGCACGGCGGCCGGCCGGCGTTCGAGGTGCGTGCCGTGCTCGCCGCGACCCTCTCGCCGGCCTGGGGCATCTACAGCGGCTACGAACTGTGTGAGAACACCCCGCTGCGCGAGGGCAGCGAGGAATACCTCGACTCGGAGAAGTACCAGCTCAAACCCCGCGACTGGGAAGCCGCCGCCCGCGAGGGCCGCACCATCGCCCCCCTCATCACCCGCCTCAACCACATCCGGCGCGGCAATCCGGCCCTGCGCCAGCTGCGCGACCTCCACTTCCACCACGCCGACAAGGACGCGGTCATCGCCTACTCGAAGCGGAGCGGATCGAACACGGTTCTGGTGGTCGCCAACCTCGACCCCCACCACACCCAGGAAGCCACGGTCTCGTTGGACATGCCGCAACTCGGCCTGGAATGGCACGAGTCCGTGCCGGTGCGCGACCTGCTCACCGGCGAGACCTATCACTGGGGCAGGGCCAACTATGTGCGACTCGAACCGGGTCGTCGACCCGCGCATATCTTCTCGGTTCTGCGACCGTCCACCCCGCAGATCGGAGGGTCACCCACAATATGATCGTCAACGAGCCCGTCCCGGACACCTTCGAGGACACTCCTGCCAAGGACCGGGACCCCGACTGGTTCAAACGCGCCGTCTTCTACGAGGTACTGGTCCGCTCGTTCCAGGACAGCAACGGCGACGGCATCGGCGACCTCAAGGGCCTGACCGCCAAACTCGACTACCTGCAGTGGCTCGGCGTCGACTGCCTCTGGCTGCCGCCGTTCTTCAAGTCCCCACTGCGTGACGGCGGTTACGACGTCTCCGACTACACCGCCGTACTTCCCGAATTCGGCGACCTGGCCGACTTCGTGGAGTTCGTGGACGCCGCCCACCAGCGCGGCATGCGCGTCATCATCGACTTCGTCATGAACCACACCAGCGACCAGCACCCGTGGTTCCAGGAGTCGAGGCGGGATCCGGACGGTCCGTACGGGGACTACTACGTCTGGGCCGACGACGACAAGCAGTTCCAGGACGCCCGGATCATCTTCGTCGACACCGAGGCCTCCAACTGGACGTACGACCCCGTACGCAAGCAGTACTACTGGCACCGCTTCTTCTCGCACCAGCCGGACCTCAACTACGAGAACCCGGCGGTGCAGGAGGAGATGATCTCCGCGCTGAAGTTCTGGCTCGACCTGGGTATCGACGGGTTCCGTCTTGACGCCGTGCCGTACCTGTACCAGCAGGAGGGCACCAACTGCGAGAACCTGCCGGCGACCCACCAGTTCCTGAAGCGGGTGCGCAAGGAGATCGACACCCAGTACCCGGACACCGTGCTGCTGGCGGAGGCGAACCAGTGGCCGGAGGACGTCGTCGACTACTTCGGCGACTACACCTCCGGCGGCGACGAATGCCACATGGCCTTCCACTTCCCCGTCATGCCCCGCATCTTCATGGCCGTACGCCGCGAATCGCGCTACCCGGTGTCCGAGATCCTGGCCAAGACCCCGGCCATCCCCTCCGGCTGCCAATGGGGCATCTTCCTGCGCAACCACGACGAGCTGACCCTCGAAATGGTCACCGACGAGGAACGCGACTACATGTGGGCCGAATACGCCAAAGACCCGCGCATGCGCGCCAACATCGGCATCCGCCGCCGCCTCGCCCCCCTGCTCGACAACGACCGCAACCAGATCGAGCTGTTCACCGCCCTGCTGCTGTCCCTGCCCGGCTCACCGATCCTCTACTACGGCGACGAGATCGGCATGGGCGACAACATCTGGCTCGGCGACCGCGACGCCGTACGCACCCCCATGCAGTGGACCCCCGACCGCAACGCCGGATTCTCCTCCTCCGACCCCGGACGCCTCTTCCTGCCCACCATCATGGATCCGGTCTACGGCTACCAGGTCACCAACGTGGAAGCCTCCATGTCCTCCCCGTCCAGCCTGCTCCACTGGACCCGCCGCATGATCGAGATCCGCAAGCAGAATCCTGCCTTCGGACTGGGGTCCTACAACGAGCTGCAGTCCTCCAACCCCGCCGTCCTGGCCTTCCTGCGCGAAGCCCCCTTGTCGAAGGAAGGAGGGGACGACCTGGTGCTGTGCGTGCACAACTTCTCCCGGTTCGCACAGCCCACGGAGCTGGACCTGAGGCGGTTCAGCGGACGGCACCCGGTCGAGCTGTTCGGCGGGGTACGGTTCCCGGCGATCGGCGAGCTGCCGTACCTGCTGACCCTGGCGGGGCACGGTTTCTACTGGTTCCGGCTGCGCCGGGACGCGGCGTAGTCCGGCCGGGTGGGACGGCGACCGGTTTCCGTCGTCCCACCCGGGGCACGCATCAGTCACACCCCGACGATCCGGGGAAAGGACATGACGCCCATGGCGGAAACGGTCACCCCCTTCGGTACTCCCCCTTCCGGTCACCTCCTCGCCTCGCTGGAACCCCTGTTGCGCGAGTGGCTGCCCAGACAGCGCTGGTTCGCAGGCAAGGGACGCCCGGTCTCCGGGTTCTCGCCGGTGGCGGTCACCGAACTGCTGCCCTCGGGCGGCCGGTTGGGGCTCCACCACCTGATCCTGCGCGTCCACCAGCCGTCGGCGCCGGGCGCCCCGGCGCACCCGGGCGACTGCTACCAGCTGCTGATAGGGGTGCGCGAGGCGCTGCCACCCCGGCTGGCGCCCGCGCTCATCGGACATGTCGAGCAGGGCCCGCTCGCCGGCCGCACGGTGTACGACGCCCTGTACGACCCCCGGCCCGCCGATGTGCTGCTGGAGGCCCTGCGCACCCAGGCCCGCATCGGCGGGCTCCGTTTCGAACGGGACCGGCGCCAGGAGATCCGGGAGGGACTCGTGGCCCGGCTGATGACGGCCGAGCAGTCCAACTCGTCCGTCGTCTACGGCGATACGTTCATCCTGAAGCTGCTGCGCCGGGTGGTCCCCGGGGTCAACCCCGACCTGGAGCTGCCGCTCGCCCTGGCCCGCGAGGGCTGTGCGCGGGTGCCCGCGCCGACGGCCTGGCTCCGTGCCGAGCTGGACGGGGACGCTTATGTGCTGGCCGTGCTCCAGCCGTTCGTGAGCGGCGCCGCCGACGGCTGGGAGCTGGCGCTGCGCGAGCTGGCCAAGGGCGAGGACTTCGTCGCCGAGGCCCGGGCGCTGGGCCGGGCCACCGCCGAGGTGCACACCGCCCTCGCCCGCGCCCTGCCGACGGTGACCCTGGGCCAGGCCCAGCTGCGGCTGCTGGTGGACGGCATGACCGAGCGGCTGTCGGCGGCCGTCCAGGCGGTGCCGGCACTGCGGCCGTATGAGCGGGGGCTGCGTTCCGCCTTCGAGGCGCTGGCCGGCCTGGCCGCGGAGGGGCGCACCTGGACCGCGCAGCGCATCCACGGCGATCTGCACCTCGGTCAGTGTCTGCGCTCGCCGTCGGGCATGTGGTCGCTGATCGACTTCGAGGGCGAGCCGGCCCGTCCGCTGGCCGAGCGGCGCATGCCGCAGCCGCCGGTGCGGGACATCGCCGGGATGCTGCGCTCCTTCGACTACGCCGCCCACTCGGCGAGCCCGCCCGCGCCTCAGTGGGCGACCCGCTGCCGGGCCGCGTACTGCTCCGGGTACGCGGAGGTGGCCGGCCGCGACCCGCGTACCGATCCGGTGCTGCTGCGGGCCTACGAGACCGACAAGGCCGTCTACGAAGTCGTCTACGAGGCCCGCCACCGCCCCGACTGGCTGCCCGTCCCCCTCTCGGCGGTCCGCCGCCTCGCCACGTCCGACCCGACCCTCGCCCGGGAGACCCGTCCGTGACGTCCAAGAAGTCAGCCACCTCGAAGAACAAGTCCGGCAAGAGCAGGTCCGAGAACAAGAGCAAGAACGAGAACCAGAGCAAGGCCGGGAAGAAGACCGTGCAAGAGGCCGTGTCCAAGGCCGGTCCCGCCGGGATCCCGAGCCCCCGCGCAGCCGAAACCCCGGCCCTGGAGGTCGCCGTCTCCCCCGCGATCGACGCCGGCGACCGCGAGCGGCTGCTGCACGGCACCCACCACGACCCGCACGCCGTCCTGGGCGCCCATCGGGTCCCGGGCGGCGTCGCCTTCCGCACCTTGCGCCCCTGCGCGCAGGCGGTCACCGTGGTCTCCGGCGATCTGCGGGCAGAGCTGCACGACGACGGGGACGGCTTCTTCTCCGGGCTGCTCCCGCTCACCGACGTACCCGCGTACCGGCTGCTCACGACGTACGACGGCACCGTCCACGAGACCGAGGACGCCTACCGCTTCCTGCCCACGCTCGGCGAACTCGACCTGCACCTGATCGGCGAGGGCCGGCACGAGCAGCTGTGGCGGGTGCTCGGCGCGCATGTGATGACCCACCAGGGTGTGACCGGCACCCGGTTCTCGGTGTGGGCGCCGAACGCGCGGGGTGTACGCGTGGCGGGGGCCTTCAACTTCTGGGACGGCACCGGATGTCCGATGCGCTCGCTCGGCTCCTCGGGGGTGTGGGAGCTGTTCGTGCCGGGCATCGGCGAGGGCGAGCTGTACAAGTTCGAGATCACCCGCCCGGACGGCTCGCGCACCCTGCGCGCCGACCCGCTGGCCCGCCGCACGGAGGTCCCGCCCGCCACGTCCTCGATCGTGCACGCCTCGCACCACGAGTGGGGCGACGCGGAGTGGATGGCACACCGCGGCGACATCCCCGTCCACGAGGCGCCGTTCTCGGTGTACGAGGTCCACCTGCCGTCCTGGCGCCCTGGTCTCACGTACCGCCAACTGGCCGACCAACTCCCGGCTTACGTCGCGGAGATGGGCTTCACCCACGTGGAGCTGATGCCGGTCGCCGAGCACCCCTTCGGCGGCTCCTGGGGCTACCAGGTCACCGGCTTCTACGCACCGACGGCGCGCCTCGGCACCCCGGACGACTTCAAGTACCTGGTCGACCGGCTACATCAGGCGGGCATCGGCGTCCTGATGGACTGGGTGCCGGCCCACTTCCCGCGCGACGAGTGGGCGCTGGCCGAGTTCGACGGGCGGCCGCTGTACGAGCACCACGATCCGCTGCGGGCCGCCCACCCGGACTGGGGCACCCTGGAGTTCGACTTCGGCCGCCGGGAGGTGCGCAATTTCCTGGTGGCGAACGCCGTGTACTGGTGCGAGGAGTTCCACATCGACGGGCTGCGCGTGGACGCCGTCGCCTCCATGCTCTATCTCGACTACTCGCGCGAGCCGGGCCAGTGGTCGCCGAACGAGCACGGCGGCCGGGAGAACCTGGACGCGGTGACCTTCCTGCAGGAGATGAACGCCACCGTGTACCGGCGCTGCCCCGGGGTGGTGACGATCGCCGAGGAGTCGACGGCCTGGGACGGTGTCACCCGCCCCACCCACCACAAGGGCCCGAGCGGCTTCGGTGGGCTCGGTTTCGGGCTGAAGTGGAACATGGGCTGGATGCACGACTCGCTGGAGTACATGGCCCACGAGCCGGTCCACCGCAAGTACCACCACCACGAGATGACCTTCTCGATGGTGTACGCGTACAGCGAGAACTACGTCCTGCCGATCTCCCACGACGAGGTCGTGCACGGCAAGCGGTCGCTCGTCTCGAAGATGCCCGGCGACTGGTGGCAGCAGCGGGCCAACCACCGCGCCTATCTCGGCTTCATGTGGGCCCATCCCGGCAAGCAACTCCTCTTCATGGGGCAGGAGTTCGCGCAGGGCGCCGAGTGGTCCGAGGCGCACGGCCCCGACTGGTGGCTGCTCGACCCGTCCTACGGCGCCGAGGCGGACCACCGCGGCGTCCGGGACCTCGTCCGCGACCTGAACACCGCTTACCGCGCCGCCCCGGCACTGTGGCAGCGCGACACCGACCCGGCGGGCTTCCAGTGGATCACGGGGGACGCGGCGGACGACAACGTCTTCGCGTTCCTGCGCTACGACGCCGACGGCAGCCCGCTGCTGGCCCTCTCCCATCTGGCGCCGGTGGTCCGCCACGACTACCGCATCGGAGTCCCCGAGGACGTCCCGGCCTGGCTGGAGGTGCTGAACACGGACGCGGCCCGCTACGGCGGCGGCGACGTCGTCCACCCCGACCCGGTCAAGCCGGAGCCGCAGGGGGCCCATGGCCGCCCCGCGAGCATCCGCCTGACCTTGCCTCCGCTGGCCACGGTGTGGCTGCGGCCCACCTAGCGTCCCGAACGTTCCGTACACAGGGCAGACCGGTGTGATCAGTCCTCGGCCAGCACCTTCGGCAGTCGTCCCGTGTGCAGTACCCCCAGCCGCTGTGTGGCTCGTGTCAGTGCCACGTACAGATCGCTCGTCCCGTACAGCCCAGGCTCGACCACCAGCACCGAGTCGAACTCCAGGCCCTTCGACTGGCGGGGGTCGAGGAGGACGACGGTCTGTGTCAGGTCCGGCTCCGCGCCCGCCGTCACCCCGTCCAGCCGCGCCGCCAGCTTGCGGTGCAGATGGCGCGGGGCGATGACCGCGAGCCGGCCCTCGGCCGGGGTGAGCTCCTCGACGGCCTTGGCCACGGCGCCGGGCAGGTCGTCGCGCGCGTCCCGCACCCAGGGTCGTACACCGGTGGAGCGGACCGAACTCGGCGGCTCGAAGTCGGGGTTCTCGGCGCGGACCACGGCCGCCGCGAGGTCCATGATCTCGGACGGGGTGCGGTAGTTGACGCCCAGGCGGGTGTGTTCCCAGCGGTCCTCGACGTACGGCGACAGGATCTGGGACCAGGAGCCGACACCGGCCGCCTCCGCCGTCTGTGCCGGATCTCCGACCAGGGTCATCGAGCGGGTCGGGCTGCGCCGCATCAGCAGCCGCCACGCCATCGGCGACAGTTCCTGCGCCTCGTCGACGATGATGTGCCCGAACGCCCAGGTGCGGTCGGCCGCCGCCCGCTCGGCCGCGCTGCGGTGGTCGTCCTCCTCCTGCCGCTCGGCGAACCGCTCGGCGTCGATGATGTCGTGCGCGGACAGGACCTCGGAGGCGTCCGGGTCACTGTCCTCCTTGTCCTCGAACTCGTAGGTGCGGGAGGCGTAGGAGACGTCGAGAACGCCCTGCGCATAGGCCACCTGTGTCTCCCGCTCGTGCTCCGCCCGCGCCCGGGCCACCCGCTCGTCCACGCCGAGCAGTTCGGCCGCCTCGTCCAGCAGCGGCACGTCCGCCACGGTCCATGCCCGCGTCACCGGGCGGCGGATGGCGGCCGCGTCCTCGTCGGAGACGTAGCCCACGGGATCGGCGAGGAAGTCCGCGACCAGACGCTGGGGCGTCAGAATCGGCCACAACTGGTCGATGGCCGCCCAGACCTCGGGGTTCTCGGCGAGTTCGTCGCGGATCTGGGTGAGGTCGGAGGCGTCCAGCAGGCTGCTGCCGTCGTACGGGTCGGTGCCCACGCGCTCGGCGTACAGCTCGGTGAGCGTGTTGAGGATGTGGCCCTCGAAGTGCTCGCGGGCGACGTTGTGCGGCAGCTTGGCGGCGCGCGTGCGCTCACGGGCGACGCTCACCAGGCCGTCGTCGAGCATCAGGATCTCGCGGTCGTGCTCGATCGCGATCACCGGGTCGGGCAGCGACTGCCAGTCGAGGACGACTTCGGCGAGTACGTCGGCCATGGCGGCGCGGCCCTTCACCGCGGCCGCCTCCCGGCTGTCGGCCGCCGTCGCCTTCACGCCGGGGAACAGCTCGCCGACCGTCGCCAGCAGCACCCCGGTCTCGCCGAGCGAGGGCAGCACCTCGCCGATGTAGCCGAGGAAGGCCGGGTTCGGACCGACGATCAGCACCGCCCGGCGGGCCAGCAGCTCGCGGTGTTCGTAGAGGAGGTAGGCCGCCCGGTGCAGCGCCACCGCGGTCTTGCCGGTGCCGGGGCCGCCCTCGACGACCAGCACCCCGCGGTGCGGCGCCCGGATGATGCGGTCCTGGTCGGCCTGGATGGTCTGCACGATGTCGCTCATGCGGCCGGTGCGCGCCGAGTCGAGCGCGGCCAGCAGCACGGCGTCCCCGGTGGGGTCCTCGTGTCCGGTGCGGGTGGCGTCCCCGAGGTCGAGGATCTCGTCGTGCAGGGAGGTGACGGTCCGGCCCCGGGTGGCGATGTGCCGGCGGCGGCGCAGGCCCATCGGGGTGTGACCGGTGGCCAGGTAGAAGGGGCGGGCGACGTCGGCCCGCCAGTCGATCAGGACCGGTGTGCGCTCGGCGTCGTCCTGGCGCAGCCCGATCCGGCCGATGTGGTGGCTGACACCGCCGGCCAGGTCGATCCGGCCGAAGCAGAGCGAGCCGTCGACGGCGTTCAGCGCGGCGAGCAGCCCCGAGCGCTCGGCGACCAGGATGTCCCGCTCCAGCCGGGCCTGCATGGGCTTGTCCCCCTGGGCGAGCGCGTCGGCGACCGAGGTCTCGGCCTCGCCGCGCAGCATGTCCACGCGCGCGTACAGTCCGTCGATGAATTCCTGCTCGTGCCGCAATTCATCGTGTGGAAAATCGGTGTTTGACAATTCCGCTCCCGCCCGGATATACTCTGCTCAGTGAACTTCTCCGCGACCCAATCGAATTGAAGTCGCGAACCACTGAATATACGCACAGAAATCCCCCGAGCGCAATTGCTCGGGGGATTTTTCCGTGGGCGGCTCCGCTTTACAGCACGTCGGCCAGCTCCTCCATCAGCCGCCGCTTGGGCCGTGCCCCCACCATCGACCGCACCGGCTCACCGTCCCGGAAGACCATGAGCGTCGGGGTGGACAGCACACCGTAGGAGACCGTCGTCTGCGGATTGCGGTCCACGTCCAGCTGGACGATCTTCAGCCGGTCGCCCTCCTCGAAGGCGATGTCCTTCAGCACCGGCGCCAGCTGCCGGCACGGCCCGCACCAGTCGGCCGTGAACTGCACCAGGACCGGAAGGTCCGCGCCGATCACCTCCGCCTCGAAGTCCGCGTCCGTCACCTCGGCCAGTCCGCTCGCCAAGCTCACCGTGTCAGCCCTCCCAGCTCGCACACGGGTTCCGGACCCCCCGGAACCAGCGCCTCGGCGGCCAGCTCGTCCCGGGCCTCCTCGGCCCGCCGCAACTGCCCCGCGACCTGCTCCCGCACCGCCGTCAGCTGTCCGATGAGCGCGTCCAGCTCGTCCAGCTTGCGCCGGTAGACGACGAGGGAGGCCGGACAGGAGTCGCCCTCCGGGTGCCCGGCGCGCAGGCACTCCACGAACGGCCGTGTCTCCTCCAGGTCGAACCCGAAGTCCTGCAGCGTCCGGATCTGCCGGAGCAGCCTGACGTCGGCCTCGTCGTACGTGCGGTGTCCCTTGTCGTCGCGCCGTGCGGGCAGCAGCCCCCGTGCCTCGTAGTAGCGCAGGGTGCGGGTGGTGGTCCCGGCCCGTGCGGCCAGCTCGCCGATTCGCATGTCCACGACCGTAGGCGTTGACGTCGGCGTCAAGGCAAGACGGGCGGCAGTCAAGGCACGACGGGAGGCAGCAGAGGCTTCCGGCGCACCGGCGAGGTCAGCACGATCGAGGTCGTCGTACGGCCCAGCGCCGAGATCTGCTCCAGGACCTCCTCCAGGTGCACGGTGTCGGTGACCGCGACCTTGAGGATCCAGCAGTCCTCGCCGACCACGTGGTGCACCTCGGTGATCTCCGGGCGGTCGATCAGCTCCAGGGTCCTCGGGTGCTTGAGGGTGTAGCCGCCGTGCGGGTTCACCCGGACGAAGGCCTGGATGCCGTAGCCGAGGCGGGCAGGCGCGACCTGGGCGCCGTACCCCTCGACCACTCCCGCCGCCTCCAGCCGGCGCACCCGCTCCGCGACGGCCGCCGGGCTCAGGCTGACCCGTCGCCCCAGCTCGCTGAGCTTGATCCGCCCCTCGGTCTGCAGCAGTTCGAGGAGCTGCCGGTCCACCGCGTCGAAGACCACTGATGTTTCGTCGGCGACGGCCCGCAGATGCCGTTGTTCTTTCGGTGCGGCAGCCTTGTCTCCCATGTCTCCCCCTTCAGGAACGGATGTGACGCCCGGAGAATTATGGTCATGCGAAAGGCACGAGAGGTACTGGTCATAGGCGGCAACCGCTATTTCGGCAAACGGCTGATCGCCCGTCTGCTGGCGGCCGGCGACCGGGTCACGGTCCTTAATCGGGGTTCGGCCGCTCCCCCGGCGGGCGTGGTGCATCTGACGGCCGACCGCGACGACGAAAAGGCCCTGGCTGAGGCGATCGGCACCCGCGTCTTCGACGTCGTCCTCGACCAGGTCTGCTACACCCCGCGCCAGGCGGAGATCGCCCGCCGTGTCTTCGCCGGGCGCACCGGCCGCTATGTGATGACCTCGACGGTGGAGGTGTACGAGCACGAGGACTCCGACTCGCTCGTACCGGAGAGCGCGGTGGACCCGGCCACGGTCGCCGTGGACCAGGAACTCCCCTGGGACGACCCCGGGTTCCTGGAGGCGCATTACGGCGAGGGCAAGCGGCAGGCGGAGGCGGTGTTCGCGGGCTCCGGCTTTCCGTTCGTGTCCGTCCGGGTGGCCCATGTACTGGGCGGCGAGGACGACTTCACAGGCCGCCTCCAGCACTACGCCGACCGCATCCGCACCGGCGCCCCCATCGCCGTACCACCGGTCACGCACCCGGCGACGTACATCCACGTGGAGGAGATCGCCGACTTCCTGTTCTGGGTCGCGGGCGAGGACTTCACGGGCCCGGTGAACGCGGCCTCCCACGGCCTGCTGACACTGGAGGAACTGTGTACGGCGGTGGCGGCACAGCTCCCCGAAGGGGAGTCGGTGTTCGAGGTGTCCGACTCCACCGAGGTCTCCCCCTTCGCCTTCCTCCGCCGCTACGGCATGGACAACTCCCGTGCCGCACGGCTCGGTTTCACCTTCGGGGACGTACGGCGGTGGTTGCCGAAGGCCGTCGCCGAGACCCTCGGAAAGGACCACTGACATGCGGTACCGGTTGCTGGGCGGGGTCCGGGTGAGCGCGGTCGGGCTCGGCGCCATGCCGCTGTCGATCGAGGGCCGCCCGGACGAGGAGCGCGCCCTGGCCACGGTGCACGCGGCCCTGGACGCGGGCGTGACCCTGCTGGACACGGCCGACTCCTACCATCTGCCCGGCCAGGCCCCCGGCCACAACGAACTGCTCCTGGCCCGTGCCCTCGCGACCTACGGCGGTGACAGGGACGACGTCCTCGTGGCCACCAAGGGCGGCCGGGGCCGCCCGGCCGACGGCAGCTGGACGGTGACGGGCTCGCCCCGCCACCTCAAGGCGGCCGCCGAGGCCTCCCTCAAGCGGCTGGGCGCCGAGGCGATCGGCCTGTACCAGCTGCACAAGCCCGACCCGGACGTACCCTTCGAGGAGTCCGTCGGCGCCCTGCGCGACCTCCTGGACGCAGGCACGATCCGACTCGTCGGCCTCTCCAACGTGGACGCCGACCAGATCCGACGGGCCCACGCGATCCTCGGCGACCGCCTGGTGTCGGTCCAGAACCGCTACTCCCCCGAGGTCCGCGACAGCGACCCGGAGCTGCGGCTGTGCACCGAGCTGGGGCTGGCGTTCCTGCCCTGGAGCCCGCTGGGCGGGATCTCGCGCAGCTCACTGGACGGGCCGTCGGGGCTGTCGGGCGGCGACGGGCGATTCGCCGCGTTCCATGAGGTGGCGAGGGAGCGTGGGGTGAGTCCGCAACAGGTGTGCCTCGCTTGGCTGTTGACGCTCTCGCCGGCCGTGGTCCCGATCCCCGGCGCGAGCCGTCCGCAGAGCGCCCGGGATTCGGCGGGGGCGGCGGAGCTGGTGCTGAGCACGGAGGAACTGGACCGGTTGGGCGGGGTGCAGATCACACCGCGGAGCCATTCCTGACCGCCGACCCCGGACTGTTCCTGAGGTGGCCTGCCAGGTTCTGGAGTGCCGTCCAGGCTTCGGGGTCGGTTCCATCACCGAGCGGGTAGTGGAGCGCCGGATCGCTGGGGGAACCGAGTTGCCGCGGCTGTGTGGCAAGGGGTGGGCGGCGGGCGTGGGCGAGACCGATCGTCCGTACGTCGCGTGAGCCGAGGGTGAAAGAAACCGGGAGGGGCGGGGCTTCCAGGTGCGCGGGCAGGGTGAGGTCGGCGCGCGCGGCGCGCACCGTGGTGAGCATCGTCGTCAGGCCGTGCTCCTCGACCAGCATCGCGGCGAGGGAGCCGAGCGCGCCGAGAGGGACGTCGGCGGGATCGGTGTGGCCGAGGGTGAGGGTGGTGTCCTCGGCGACGCCGGCGGTGGTGCGCGTGATGCGGTGCGTGGCGATGGCGGGATGGTGGGGCGCACCGATGGCGATGAGGTGCGTGGGGGCAGGCGCCCGGTTGCGGGCGAGGTCGGTCAATTGACGTGGTGACCACGGGAGGTTGACGGGTTCCGCGGTCCCCCAACCGGCGGGCGGTGCGCCGGTGAGATGGCGCCAGGCGGCCTCCAGGGCGCGGCCGAGCACGAGGTCGGCGTCGGCCGCGTGCACCGTGCGGAAGGAGACGGTGAGCTGACGGTGTCCGGCGGGCGTGACCGCCGCGGTGAAGGCGTCGGCGACGGTGGTGCCGGTCGGCAGAAACGTGCCGTCGCGCCAGGCGAGTGAGACGCCGGACAGGCCGTCGTAGTAGCCGCCGGCGGGATCCTGGATCACCCAGCGGTTGGGGGCGCCGCCCAGTGCGGTGCGCAGCGGCAGGGTGAGGCGCACCCGGGGCGGCGTGACGAGGTGGAGTGCACGGTTCGCCTGTGCGGTGATGCGCAGGATGTCCGAGAACCAGACGGTGAGGGGGACGACGGGGCGGTCGGCCAGGACGACGGCGGTCGAGTCGGTCAGGACGTCGACGGCGGGGAGGGCCCAAGTGGCTGCCTGGGCGGGGCCGTCGTCGTCCGAGGCGCTCGGGGACGCGGGGCCTGTCGAGTCGTCCGGGACGGCGACCCGTGCGGTGTGCGCCGCCCCGGGTGGCCAGGTGGTTCCACCGAGCAGCATCGTCAGGCGTCCGCAGACGGATCCCGCGAGGGCTTCCGCCTCGGGGACGGCTGTGGAGGCGCGGGTCTCGGTCCACCAGAACGGTGGCTCGGGCGTGTTCGGTTGAGGGCCGAGAAGGCGTTCGGCCTCGCCGGTTACGTGGACGAGCAGCGGGGCCTCGACCGAGACCAGCGGAAGGCCCGCCGCCGTGCACAGCTGGACGACCGCGCCGTCGTCCGTGGCGGTCAGGTTCAGCTCGGGGCCGCCGGCGTACAGACCTGTCAGGAGCGACCTGGTGTCGGGCATCTTCGGGGTGAGCGCGATGACGTCCTTGGTCACGCCGGGGTCTCCATGGGGTCGGTCTGCGGTGCGAGGGCCGTCTGGATCAGCTGGTGGCGGCGGCCGCGGCGCACCAGAGTGCCCCGGCCCGGCGGCTGTACGGAGGCGTACAGACCCGGGAAGAGCTGGCCCTCCGTGCGGTCTCCCGTCATCACGAGCGCTGTCGCGCCGGTCTCGCGCAAGGTCGTCAGGAACGGCTCGTACAGGGCGCGCGAGGCCCCCGCGACGCGGCGCGCGACGACGAAGTGCAGTCCGATGTCCTGGGCCGAGGAGATGTACGGCAGGAACGGGGCGAGGGGCTGCCGGCCCGCCGTGGTGAGGATGTCGTAGTCGTCGACGAGGATCACGATCCGAGGTCCGATGAAGGCCGGTTCGTCGTTCACCGCGTCGGGATCGGCGGTTTCCGGGAGCCTTTTCTCCAGTTCGGTCGCGATGCCGGTGGCGAGCGCGGCGGACAGCTTCGCGTTGTGCGCGTAACCGCCGCGATACGGCTCCGGGATCACGCCACGAAGGCCGCGCCGTGGGTCGAAGACGCCGAAGACCAGCTCGTCCTCGCCGTAGCGGTCCACGAGCGACCGGGAGACAAGCTTGAGGAGGTTCGTCTTGCCGCACTCGTTGTCGCCCAGGACCAGGAGGTGCTGGTCGGCACCGAACAGGTCGAGGACGGCCGGGGAGAGGGAGTCCTGGTCGACTCCGATCGGCACGGCGTGCGGTACCGCAGCGGTGGAGGGCAGACGCCCCGCGGGCAGCCGGGTGGGCAGCACCCGTACGGGAGCGACCGGCTCTCCGTGCCAGGTGGCCCGCAGGGAGTGCGCGGCGTCTTCGAGGGCGGGCCCCAGGTTGGCGGTCGAGGCGAGCGCGTCGAGGCGGGGCAGGGCGACGTGCGCGAACTGTCTGCCGTCGGTGAGGGCACGGCCCGGGGTGTCGGCCGACAGGGTCTCGGACAGCTTGCGGTCGACGGACGAGTCGGCGGGGTCGTTGAGCCGCAGTTCGATCCGGCTGCCGAACATCGACTGGCCGGCGATGCGTACGTCGTTCCAGCGGAGCATGCCCGCCACGACGTGGATGCCGTAGCCGCCGCCCCGTTTGAGGAGTTCGGCCACCGCGTCGTCCAGCTCGGCGAACTCGTCGCGCAGCGCACCGAACCCGTCGATGAGCAGCACCACGTCCGTGGAGCCGAGCCCGGGCAGCCGGCTCTGGGCGCGCAGGCGGCGGAGCTGGTCGACGGAGTCGATGCCGTGCTCGCGGAAGACGGCCTCGCGCTCGGCGAGCATGCCGTGCACCTCGGCGACCGTGCGGGCCGCACGCTCGTGATCGGCGCGCCCGGCGATCCCGCCGACGTGCGGCAGACCGGACAGGACGCCCAGTCCGCCACCGGCCAGGTCAAGACCATAGATCGCGACGTCGCGCGGGGTGTGTGTGAGGGCGAGGGACAGGGCAAGGGTGCGCAGCAGCGTGGTCTTGCCGGACTGGGGGCCGCCGATGACGGCCGTGTGCCCGCCCGCCGTGTTCAGGTCGTGCACCCAGCGGCCCTGCCACTGCCGCTCGGGGGCGTCGAGCACGCCGAGCGGAAGCTGCAACGTCCCTTCCTTATGGGCGAGTTGCAGCCCGTCCGCCGATGCCTGCACCGGTCCGGCCGCCCCGGTCAGCGTCACCGCGTCGGGCAGCGGCGGCAGCCAGATCCTGCGCACCGGCTCCGCCGAGCCCACGAGCTGGTCCACCACGGTGGACAGGACGGTGGGCCCGCTCTCCCGCTCACGTGGCGCGACCGCCGCGTCGTCACTCACTTCCCCAGGGGGTACCGTCAGGGTGTTGTACGGCGGATACGCCCAGGCCAGCGGCTCGTCGGCGGCGGACGCAGCGCGCAGCGCAGGACCGCGGTATGCGCCGGAGACGAACCCCGCCTTGAACCGCGTATACGTCGATGTGTCGACTTTCAGATAGCCGAAACCGGGGAGCGGCGGCAGATTGAAGGCGTCCGGAGTCTCCAGAACCGTACGCGACTCGTCGGCCGAGAACGTGCGCAGGCCGAGCCGGTACGACAGATACGTCTCCAGGCCTTTCAGCTTGCCGCCCTCGATCCGCTGGCTGGACAGCAGCAGATGGACGCCTATGGAGCGGCCGATCCGGCCGATGGAGAGGAAGAGGTCGATGAAGTCCGGTTTGGCGGTGAGGAGTTCACCGAACTCGTCGATGACGACGAACAGATGCGGGAGCGGTTCGAGGTCCGGTCGACCGGTGTCACGCAGCGCCCGGTAGTGCCCGATGTCGGCGATGTCGCCCGCGTCCTTCAGGACCTGCTGACGCCGCTTGATCTCACCGGCCAGTGAGGTGTGCACGCGCTCGACGAGACCGGCCTGGTTCTCCAGGTTCGTGATGACACCCGCCACGTGCGGCAGGTTCGTGAACGGCGCGAAGGTGGCACCGCCCTTGTAGTCCACGAGGACCATCGCCAGATCCTCGGGCGGATGCGTCGTCACCAGTGCGAGCACCAGGGTGCGCAGCAGCTCGCTCTTGCCGGAACCGGTTGCACCGACGCACAACCCGTGCGGCCCCATGCCGAGTTCGGACGACTCCTTCAGGTCGAGCAGAACCGGCTCGTGCCGGTCGTCCAGCCCGATCGGCACCCGCAGGAAGTCACGGTCGCCGCGCCGCGCCCACTGCCGCCCCAGATCCAGGGCGGCCGGATCATCGATGCCGAGCAGTTCCGGAAAGTCCACCGGTCCGGACACCGGCGTGCCCTCGGCGGCGGACTCGGGGGACAGACGCAGCGGCGCGAGCATGCGGGCGAGCCCCTCGGCCACCCCGGCGCCCACCGGGTCGAGGACACCCGAGACCTGCACGACACGTTCGCCCCGCAGATCCTCGACGACGACCTGCTCCCCGTCGACGGTGATCCGCACGGACACCTGACCGGGCTCGTGCACCTGCTCGGCGAGCAGATGCAGCACGGTCACCCCCATGTCACCCAGGTCCACGGCGGTGTCCGGACGGGGCAGCTCGGCTGCGTTCCCGCCGTACTCGTCACTGACCACGAGCAGTCTGCCGCCCAGACTCAGTGCCGAGCGGTCCGAGAGGCCGCGCCGCACCTCGGCGGCGTACGAGGAACGCTTCTTCAGGTCTGCGCCGATGAGGCGAGCGAGCTGAGCGAGGTCGGGCGCGATACGCCGAGCGGCCACCGGTCCGTCCTGCTCGTCGGGGTCGAGGACGTGCGGCAGCCACTTCGCCCATGCCCACTCCGCCATGCGTTCCCCGGGCACGCCGAGTGCCAGCGCCATGTCGTCCGGTGCGTGCGTGACGGCGGCCTGCACGAGCAGCGCCCGCGCGACCCGCAGCACGCCCTCGCGATCACCTACGACGCTCACGTTGCCAGCACGATCCAGCGGCACCGTCAGCGGATGGTCGGCGGTGGTCCTGAACCGGGCCTGCAGCGCCCGTGCCTCGTTGAGCATGAACGGGTCCGGAGGCGTGAGCACCCCGCCCGCCGAGCTCTGCCCGACCACCACATCCTGCACCGGTACATCACCGACGCCGACCCGGACCCGCAGGAAGTCGGCATCCGTACGCCGGCGCTCCCACAACCGCGCGGGATCGCGCACCAGGTCGTACAGGGCCGAAGGCGGAGGGTTCAACTCGCGCGCCGCGAGCCGTCGTGCCCGCTCGGCGGCACCCAACTCCTCACGCAGCTCCTCCAGATACTCCAGATACCGTTCGCGCTGCACGCGCCGCTGCCGCTGCGCCCTGCCCCGCTGCGACAGGAACAGTGCCACGGCGCCGAGCAGCGCGATGACCAGCACGACCGCGCCCAGGCCCGCGAACTGACTGGACCGGATGACGGTCATCATCACCACGGACCCCATGACACCGGCCATCGGCAGCAGTGCCGTGGCCGCGCTGCCCGTCTTGCCCTCGGGCAGGTTCGGCGGCGGCTCGATGGTGCGCGCCTCGGCCGGCAGCAGCGGGCGGGTGGCCCGGGCGGGACGGTGGACCAGGGCTTGCGTCATCGGACCCGCACCGCCCGCTGCAGCGCCTCCGCCGCGAGCTGCGTGGCCGCGCGGCGCGTGGACGAACCGAGCAGCTCGGTCCGTATGGGTCCGCCGGCCGCGAGATGCCGGTCGTAGGGCAGGTGCACGATGGTGACCCCTGTCTCCCGCAGATGCGCCGTGGCCGCCTTCAGGTCGAGATTGAGATCCGGGGTGCCCGAGGTGAGTGCGACGACTGTGGATGTGAGGGCCGCGTGCGGCAGCTGGGCGAGCCAGTCGAGGACGACGCGCGTGCCGCCGACTCCCTCGGCGGTGAGCGGAGCGACGACCAGGCGGGCGTGCGCGGTGTCCATCGCGGTACGGGCCACTTCCCCGGGCAGCGTCTCGCAGTCCACGACCGTCACGGCGAAGTAGCGGCGCAGTGCGAGCGTCACCTTGCGGTAGGTACGGATGTCCAGCGGGGCGCCGACGCGCCCCTGGCTCGCGGGCAGCAGCCAGCCGCCGTCCGCGACTGGCACCAAGTACCCGGTGACGTCAGTGAGTTGCATCGACGGAGTGAGGATCTGAGCCAGCTCCGTGCACGACCACCGCACCGACTCCGCCCCCATCCGCACCGGCAGCGTGCCGAGCGCGGCGTCCGCCTCCAGCGCGAGCACCGGATCGTGCCGGTAGTGGTTGAACGTACGGGCGAGCAGCGCGGCGACCGTCGTCTTGCCGACGCCGCCCCGGATGGACGTCACGGCGATCACCCGGCCCGTGGTGACCGGCTGCTGCAACTCCCGCCCGATCCGTGTCTCCTCGGCGACCTCCTGCGACGCCGAGGAGGCGAGCCGCCGGATCGATTCTCCGGTCCGCCGCGCCATGGAGTCCCCGTGCGAGGGCTTTCCCATGGCGAGGGCGAGCCGTGGGTCGATGGTGGGGACGGACTCGGGGGTGGGGAAGGGGCGGCTGGGGGCGGCGGGGCGGGGACGGACCGCCGGCGTGCCGCTTCCCGTGGGCGGGGCAGCGGGGAGTGCCGTGGGGTGGTTGACCGGGGCGCCCTGCCCTTGGGTGTTCATGCGCTGGTCGGGAACGGGCGTGTGCGTTCCTGGTGTGCTGGGGGCCGGTTCGGGGAGCCGAGGCTGGGTCGCCGCTTGCGGCACGCGCTCAGGCAGGGGTGCCGACTGCTCGGGGCGCTGCCCCGGTACCTCACCGGGGGTTGCCGACGACCCCGTGCCCGAGAGCTGCGGCTGCCCCGGGTTGGGGCGCTGTTCGTCGGGGTGGCGGACCGGGAGGGGAGCCTTGGCGACCGCCGTGTCCTCCTGCTCCACCGAACCTCCGCGCTCCGCGGCGTCACCCTCATCCGTCTGTCCCGGAAGGGGCGTTACCTGCGCACCGCCTCGCAGTTCACGCAGCACCTCGTCCTGCCAACCGTCCTGAGCCCGATTCATCCCTGTCGCCTCATGCTCACGGTCACGCGAAGGTGCCGAGCAGCCGCCCGTACACCCCGAAAACGCCGAGTACCAGCGGAAACAGTGCGATCACCCCGACCGACTCGAGCACGTCACCGAACCGGCGCAACCGCACCCGCACATGCTCGGGAGGCTGCACCACAAGGACGGCCAGCGGAACGAGTGCCAGCACGACAAGCGCCGCGAGCGGGCCGACGGAACCGCACTGCTGCGCCCACACCCAGACCAGCCGAACCGCCACCGCCGTGGCCGCCACGAGCAGCGCGACGACCTCAGGGACCAGGGGATACGCCCGCGCCCGCAGCGCGAGCACCAGCGCGACAGCCACGGCGAGCAGCACTGTCCACACCGAGGCCGTACGCAGCGCGAGCGCCCCGGCCGCGGCGGCGGATACGGCCGTCACGACCGTCGCGAGCGCGAGCCCGCGGTGCGTGGCCGCGAGCGCCGTAGACACCTGATAGCGGCTCACGGAAGAACCGCCCGAGCGCCGGTCATCGAGCCCCGCAAGCCCCGATGCCATCAACGCGAACCGAGGCAGCAGCCCCAGAACGACCACCGACACGACGGCGAGCAGCACACCGGCCCGCCCCACCGGCTGAAAGGCGAGCGCGATCTCCCAGCACGCCCCGCCCCCGACGAGCGCGGCAGCGCCGAAGACTCCACCACGTCCGAGTGGCGAGCACCGTCCGAGGAGCAGCAACGTGACGGCCACCACGCCAACGACAGCTCCGAGCCGCACAGCGCCCGACCAGCCGTGAGCATCACCGAGGCTCCACGCCCCGAACGCACCCAGCACTCCACCGGTGACGACGAGCGTGCCGGCGAGCCCGCGCAATCCGGCCCGGCCGAGCACGGCACCCGCGGCCGCGCCGAGCACGGCGGCAACGACGAGCACAGCACCCACGGACTGCGCGGCGAACTCCTGCCGCGCGAGGGCGGAGGCGGCCAGCGCCCACCCGACCGTCGCGCCCCCGGCGACGACGCGCCGCGCGGCGGGCCCCCACCGCCAAGCCCGTACGTCGAGATCGTCGGCAGCCTCGTCGGTCACATCGTGGACGACGGGCGCGGACGGCGCGTCCTCGACGCGCACCAGCCGCAGCACGGCACCATCCATCACGGCCGCCGACTCCAGGGTGGCGTCGGGGTCCAGGGCACTGCCGTCGCCGGTCACCAGATGACGCGTTTGCGGACGCGCACTCACCTGATCGCCGAGCAGCCGCATCACTTCGGGAAGCAGCAGCCCGACCGGCTCCTGAGACGGCAGCACAAGGTCGACCCGCCGACGCTCCCCCACCAGGGTGATCCGGCTCAACGCCAGCCCCGTACGGCCCGATGCCCCCGTAGATATCACGTGTTCGAACTTATCACCGGGCCGAAGACCCAGCAGCGGGTGCTTCGGCAGGCGGCGAGGACGGGACGGTGGTCGAGGTCCCGTACGGGGTCGAACTCTTGCCGAGCACCCGATGCGAAACGAACGACCACCCCACACACCCGGCACACAACACCGCTGCGATCACCACACCCGCAAACACCTTGCCCAGCCGCTCGTCCACGGTCCGCCGCTGCCGCTGCCCACCGAACAGCACGGCATCCCGCAACCGCCGACGCCGGACGGAGACGGACTCAAGTAGCTGGCTGTCGTAGTCCTGGGCTGACATGTCTTGATTCCAGTTCGCCGGGTACGGGATTGCGCCTTAGTGGATCTATAAATGTAGGCCGGTGTTCCTCGACTTCATGACATGGCCAGGGATCAGTTCTGGACCCGCCAGCGCACCGGATCGTTGTAGTAACCCTGCCACAGCTGGACTTCGGCTGGCTTCTCGCCTGCGGGGATCAGGAAGACCTGGCAGATCTTCTCCGACTGCCCCGCACTCAGCTTCTTCTCCTCGTCGAACGGCGGGCAATCGGGCCACGTTGCCTCGCCCATCCACACGATGAGGGCTTTGGTGCGGTTGATCATCAGGTCCGCGGTCATGTCGCCGACCCTCATGGCCTTGCCGCCCTTGTGGCTGAGAGTTGCCCGCACGTAGACCGGGACGGTGGGCCTATCGGTCGGACCCTGCTCCAGGCCGGAGTGGTCCATGTCGGCTTCGGTGCCGGTCTTTACCGTCGTCACCGTGACGGTGTACTTGGCGTCCTTGGACGCCTGCTCGGTGCTTTCCTGCACCGGGCTTGCCTCGCCCAAGCGGAGGATCGTCGGGCTGGCCGACGACGTACCCGATGGCTGGGCGCCAGAACTTCCAGAATCTACGCCGTTGCAGCCGGCCAGTGTCGCCACCAGCACCAAGGCGCCCGCCGATGCCGAGATGGCATGGGTCGTACGCATGCTTCCTCACTCCCCGTTGATCATTCGCGTTGCCGCGCTGGTCTGTGTGGCCCCGGTCGGATGCTATCGGCGCATGATCTTGCCAGAGCAGGATGGCCACTCTTGTCCGGTCCCGCCGAAAGCGAGGCAGAACGGTGCGTGTCCTGCATGCCTCAGATTCAGCGGGACTACCTCGCCTTCACCGACACGGACACGAAGCTCCGGGAATCTCCCCATGACATCACGGGGTGATGACGCACGAAGCGCCGCAAATCCGCAGGTCAAGCCTTTTCGTCGGCAGCCCTAGTGGTAACGATCTCGGCCCATACAATCAGGCCGTCGCCGCTTTGCGTGGTGCCCCAGCGAGCGGCAAGGGCGGCGGTGATCAGGAGCCCGCGTCCGTGTTCCTGCTCGGGGCTCGGCGGCTGGGGCAATGCCGGAGCCGCCGGTGTACGGCCGTTACCCTCGTCCGTCACGCTGATCGTGACCGTTCCAGCAGTCAGGGCGCAGGTGACCCTTACGGCATCACTGCAGCTGTGTTCCAGGGCGTTCGCCACCAGTTCTGCGGTGATCGATTCCAGGTTGTCCGCAGCATCCGGAGAGAGATCCCAGGACCGGGCGGCGTCGCGCACATGACGCCGGGCAAGACGAGCGGAAGCGAGATCATGACCGGGGAGGGTGAGCAGGGTATAAGCCCGAGGACTGGCGGGGTAGTACGTCAGTACGTCACGGATTACCTCCGCGGGCGAGGGCGCGGCGGAGACTCCATCCGGGAGGGTCGGCTGCTGCCCACCGAGCCGAGCACCCCGCGACTTGGCGATGAACAAAGCGTCAGCCAGAGCATCCGCCAACTGACCAGTCAGCAACTGGTGTTCACCACCCGGCGCGCCTTCCTGTGCAAGCACGTCCCGTGTCCGGCCGAGCAGCCGCCCGGCGAGCCCGAGTTGCGCGTCCTCAATCCGGTCCGCCAGCCGGGAGGCGAAACCGTCACCGCCATCCGTGAGCAGGAGACAGGGCTTGCCGTGGGCACCGCTCCAGGGCAGGAGCCGTACGTGGTCCGCTTCGTCGCTCATGACGCCGCTCCCAGGAAGGCGTGAATGTCACGAGTGTCGAGGTCGACGCCGTACGCAGCCAACCACACGGCATCACGCCGCAGGCGCCGCAGGCGGGACTTCTCCCCACGCTCGTATGCCGTGAGGTAGGGGCGGACCAGTGGGGTGGTGGAGCCGTCAATGGGCTCGTACCACTGGCGGACGGTGGGGGCAGGAGGCGGCGGGGCGGGCCGAGCGACCCGACACTGGACAGGCAGCGACACACACCGCTCCGGGACGTGCGGAGTCGAAGAGAAGGATGGCCTCGTCCAATCAACGAGTTTCCTGATCAGCCGTCGCACGGAGGCTCCTTTTGACGAGATCGAGCTGGCGGGACAGGCATACGCACGCACCACACGGACAGCCACGATCCGCGACCGCTTCAATACGCAACGCATCCATTGAGTATGCTGCCATTGAATTTCAACCCTCGATACTCGATTGGCTCAACTGTCCCCCGACGGGGTGAACTTGATGACCAGAGCCACAAGCACGAGCGCCGCACCCGTTCTGCTTGCCGCTCCGCAGACGGAAGACCAGCCACGATGACGGCCGAGTGGGAGACAAGACGGTGACCGTACGAGGATCAGCAGGCCCCGCCAGCCGCATGCAGATCGCCCGTGGGCTCAAGGCACTTCGCGCCCGGGCCGGACTCACGCAGTCCGAAGTGGCCAAGCATGCGGGCGTCTCCGTCGGGACGGTGAACCGATACGAGACGTGGCAAGACCGCGCCAAGCTCAGGATCCCCACAGTGAGGGCACTCGCGGACACGTGCGGAGCCACTTCCCAGGAACTGGACACCCTGATCCAGCTCGTCCGCAACCAGGAGAACGGCTGGTGGATGGACCATCCCGCCGTGCCCGAGGTCATGGACCCACTCATGTCCTTCGAGGATGTCGCCGAGTACGAACACGTCTTCGCGAACGCCCTTGTGCCAGGCCTGCTCCAGACTCCGTGCTACGCGCTCGCCCTGCACGAGGCACAGGACGTCCGCACCGAAGCGACCGTAATCGCGAGCAAGGTGGATGCCCGCATCAAGCGCCAGTCGATCCTGGAACGCTCGCCCGCGCTGCACCTGTGGGTGGTACTCGATGACGCGGTCCTACGTCGGCGTGTGGGCAGCGATGACGTGATGGCAGAGCAGATCGACCACCTCCACACCATGGCTCAGATCCCCAACGTGGACATCCAGGTCCTCCAGTTCGCTGCGGGGGCTCACGCGGCCGGCTCCGGCGGCCACTTCCTGATCCTCGGGCGTGACGACGAGGGCGATCCGCTCAACAGCATGAACGTGGTCTACCTGGAACTCCACAAGCGGGGGCTCTACCTTGATGCCCCCGCCGACGTACAGAGCTACAAACTCATGTTTGACTACCTGCGTTCCCAAGCGGCCGACACGTCGGTCAGCATCGATCTGCTGGCCGCGGCACGACAGGAGTTCACCCGATGAACCACTCGCCGACTACCGCCCGACTCTCGGCAACTGCCTGGTTCAAGAGCAGCTACAGCGCAGCCGACAACGAGTGCATAGAGGTCGCCGACCTCCAAACCCACGTGGCCATACGGGACTCGAAGACGACCCACGAAGGCACATTCACCGTCTCGGCCAACACCTTCGCCATGTTCATAGAGGGTGTGACGAAGGGGTAGTGCGACCCCTCGTTGTCGTAGTCGCCCTCGATCCGGGGCAGACGTCTGCCGGTGGACTGGACCTCGCTCAGCCTGAGGCACCTCCGGCATCAGAGCCAGTCCGTAAGGTCAGGGCCCCGGCCGTGCTCATCAGGTCTTTCATCTACAAGCGGCCCGACCACAGGCGGCAAACAACCGGCTTCTCCCGGATAGCAGGTGTACCGCAGGCGAGAGCAAAGCCTCCACACACGCGGCGGGCACAGGGATGACCGGGCGTGGACGTGGATCTACGACGGCCAGACGACTGAGCCGTCTCGCACTACCAACGGCTCGGGCTGGCGCTCTTCGTAGAACCGGATCCATCCCAGGTCAACGCTACTGTCGAAGCGTCGATGCCGGTCGCCGGCCTTGGTCGCGAGCCAGCTGAGGAGTTCACCAGTACGCTCGAAATCGTCTGGGTGGACTTCCTGCCGACTGGTCAGAGCCCAGCCACCACGCCCTGTGTCCTGCCGGCGCAGCAGCACCGAGACAAGTGCACCCCCAACCTTGCAGCCTTCACCGTGGTGGCCCAGAAGAGGCTCAGGATGGTCCTCGATGACGGGCTCCCCGTCTTCGCCCTCTACTACGACCGGGAATTCGGTCACGATACGGAGAGTCTCCGGCATCGGCCCCGTTCCGATATGCCATCGGAGCTCTGCGAGTTCCTCCACCGACAACTCGTCACACAAGTCCAACGTAAGCGTGAGCTCAAATATGTCAGCCATAGCCGCACAGGCTACTGGAGCGCGCAATGCCACGCTCGCAGTCACCTAGCACCAGTGTCATCTGCGCCCAACCCGATTGGAATCGCCCTCACTCAACATCGCCAACCTGTGAGGCGAGACTCAAAGTGAGTTCAGCTGTGGCCAGCATTCGGACTATCTCGATGGGGCGGGCGGCGAATTCCATCTTCACGATCTCGAAGGGGTCGATCTGGCGGGTTTGCCCATCGGACCCGATTGCCTCGATGAGATAGCGGTATCCGACAGGCCCCGCGGGATCGTCCATGAGAATCCAACGCGCGCCGTGCCTCTGGATGAGGAAGTCCGCAAGGAAGGACACCAAGTCGACATGCAAGGTAATCCAGTCGGACTCTGCGAATTCATCCAGGGGAGCACGCGATGCGTAGTCGTCCAACGCCGGAATGACGCTCATTGGGTCATGAGTGTAGATCTCGGGAGACACCCCAAGCATGTCCGCAATATCGATGGCGTTCCGGCGCCTCTCCGCACTCCATTCCTGGAGATCCGGCTCATCCGCGTTCACCACGACTTGCACCTTTCACGGGATTGATAGCTATTTGGGGGGCGGCCCATACTCGACGAAGATGATGCGAGCCTGTATGAGATAGTTCCTCAGAGCCTGCGACGGAGATGCGTGCAGGAAGACCCAGCGAGGATCGTACTTGGGATCCAATCGTCGCAGCGTCAGATCTTTGTTGATCTGCTCGATTATGCCATCGCTCAAGGGGACTTCACCCCTTACGGCGCGGCTACTGCCGTCCTTGAATTTGATCGTTCGCCATCCAAGATAATGCTTCACCTCCACGGCCAGCGTGCGGCCGCCCGGCATATCCACCGGAACATCGACGTTACGCCCCCCTCGTCCCTCTACAGGGTAGTAAGGATGGTCGTGGGTTGGTACGCGATAGTGCCGCTCGGGCGCGCCGCCCGCAATCTGGCGGGCGTAGTCCTCCGCGCCCTTGTAGCGGGCCCGGCTGTGGCGCATGGCCTGCATCTCGCGCAAGGTGCGATCGGCCGTACCCGGCGGCAGCGCGCGGCGTGTGAAATCGGGTTCGCCCTCGGGGCTTCCGTTTGCGTGAGCTTCAGACCCGTGGTTGTTCTCTTCGACAGATGGATCATGCGCCTCACGCGTATCCGCAGTGTCGTGATCGGCCGACGCGTTGTGGGGTTCGGAGCCGTGAGCACCGTCGCCGTATCCGGCTCCAGACGAGCCATGCCCGGCTCTTCCGCTGTTGGCCCCGGGTCGATCAAACGATTCTCCGCCAGCGGATCCGCCGGCAGGGCCGTCATGCGAGGCGGCGTGGCTGCCGACGTCCCTGCCTGTCTGCCCCGGCTCCCGCCCACCAGGCCGAGTGGCGCCAGCGCCATGTTCCGCCCGTGCGTCGGCCCCGACCAGCTCATGCGAGTGATCCGCACGGGCAGCAGCATCCAATTCGCTGTGGTCGTTCGCCGCGAGTTCGTGCGCCGCCTCATGCGCGTGCTGGCGGAGGCTACCGTCAGCATGGAGGACGTCGCCGTCCCGAGTGAGATAGATCAGGTTGCCCTTGGCGTCCACGTCCGGGATGGCATCCTCAGGAATCCGGTGCACAGATTCCGGCAGGCGGTACCTCTCCGGAAGATCCAGATACGCCCCGGCCTGCAGATTCTTCAGCCTGGTGAACGTGTCGCCGACCCTGATGAACGCGAACTTGCCCGCCTTGCCGACGTACGTCACCGGGTCGAGGGCCCGGCCGACCTTGCCGACCGTCGACAGAGTGCGGGCCGCGGCGCCTGCCTTGCCCGCGCCGCTGGCCGCCGCGCCGGCGCCTTCGGTGCCGACCACCGTCAGTATGTTGAAGCCGGTCGCGCCGGCCGCGCGGGCCGGGTTGGTCTTCCACTGGTCGTAGGCGACGAAACCTTTCGCCGTCTGCTTGTAGACCGTGCGCGAATCACGCAGCCAGGAGGGCATTTTGTCGTCCGGAGTGAGCCACCAGACGCCCAGCGTGGAGGTCGTGAGGTAGGAGGCCGTGCTCAGCTTGGCGAGGTTCTTCCAGGCCGCGCCGGCCGCGTCCCAGCCGTCCGCGCCGAACATGGTGCCCAGGCCCTTGATCGTGCCGATGACACCGTCGTGCCAGACGCCGTCCCACACCTGCTTGCCCTGATGGGCCAGCCAGGCCAAGCCCTCGTACTCCCGCTCGACCGGAGCGCCCCAGGGGGTTTCCTTGGCATGGTCGAGGTAGTCGACGGTGTAGCCGTACGTGTTCTCGCCGTGCGAGCCGTCGTCGACCGTCAGCGGGGTGCCGCCGATCAGCGCCATGATCTTGTCGTAGGCGGCGAGTTCGGCGGCTTGGAAGGCGGCGACGGTGTGGTTGACGTCGCGCCACAGGGCGTTGTTGTGGTCGCACTTGTCCTGGTCCTTGCGCCAGTCGTCATCGCCCTGCACCGAGTTCACGAATGCGGTGGCATCCGCCTTGAGCGCTTCCAGCTTCTTCACCAGCGGCTGGACTTCGGTGCTGTAATCCGACAGCGCGGACGCGACCTTCTCCAAGTCGTCCGCGAACGCGTCCGACTTCTGCTTCACCGGGAGCGTGGTGGCGAACAGCTGCTCCGCCTCGGGCGCCTTGTAGAACGCGGACAGGCCCTGGAACTCGGTGTGCACATCCGAGCCGGAGGCGCGGAACTGACCCGCGTCCGCGGTCAGGAGCATCACGTCGGTGTCCAGCGTGGCCAGGTCGCCTATGAAGTGCGGGATGCCGGACGGGTTGATGAGCTTCTCCTCGTCGCCCACCGCTACCGGCCCTCCGTGCGACGGCCCGTCTCACCCTGACCGGGCAGGTCCACCTTCGGTTCCCTGGCCGCCTCCTGCTGCGCGTTCGCCGCTTGCTCCAGCGAGCCGTGCACGTAGTGGCCGGTGGCCTGGTCCGCCCCGTTCAGGGACTTCGACGTCCGCTCGGCGATGTAGAGGAGATCCCGGCTCCAGTGATCCAGGAACTGGACCAGCGCCGAACCGACCAGCCCGGCCGTGCTGGTGTACGGGCCGTACTGATCGGTCAGCGTCCCCGCCGCCGAGGCCGCTTCCTCCAGATTGCCCTGCATGGCCGAATGCGTTTCCGCCATGCCCTTCGCCGCGGCCCTCGCCTTGGACAGCACGCCGTGCACACCGGCCGGATCGATGTCCCACCCCGTCATGCCATTCCCCCTCGTCCCCCGTATCTGCCGCCGCGTCAGCCGATGTTGTCGACCGCCGCCTTCGCCTTGGCAAGCGTGGCCTGCGCGGTCGCGTCATTCTTCTCCAGCGTGGTGCGGACCAGCTGGATGATGTCGCGGACCTCGCCTGCGGCCTTGTGCCACCGGACTTCCTTGCCGTGGTACTCGTCCGAGACGCCGTCCGCCTGGTAGTCCGCCATCGCGGCCTTCACGGCACGCTCGCGGTCGCCCAGTACGGTCTCCAGGCGGCCGATGATTCCCTGCAGACTGCCCTGTACGTCGGCGGAGGCACCGGTGTCGTACGAGCGACGGTCCTGGTTGGCCATGATGCTCACATCCCCCTTGTGGTTCGGCCGTGGTCAGCCGCGGAAGCGGGCCGCGTCGAAGTTCGCGGCGCTCATCGTCTGGTGCGCGTTGTCGGACTGTTCCTGGTCACCGGTGGCGAACGCGGTGTCCATCCCCGACTGGCCGCCCAGGATCGAGGCCAACGACCCGTTCAGCGCGGCGGTGATCTCGTCCGCGCGCCGCTTGAACGAGTCGAACATGACCTTGCCCTCGCCGTTGAACTTCCCCTCCAACGGCTGCGCCGCGGCAATCAACTGCTGGATCAGCGTGCCCAGGTCGTCACTCGACCCGCTCGTGCTCTTCGTCAGCGTCGCAAGCGTCGTCGACCCCATGTCGAACTTCATCAGTCCACCCCCGTACGTCACTTACGTGCCATAACTCGAACACATTGTCGCACAAGGGGTTGCAGGCGCAACGCAGTTGACTGCCGCATGGCGTGATCCGGTCGGTCGACGGCAACACCCGACCCCGAAGTCGCTGCTGGCCGCGTTGTACATGACCTGGGTGGAGCCGGTACCTGTGGCGTACTCCTCCCGCAAGAACCGCGCCTACCTGCGCCGCCGTGGAGTCCGCTGCACCAGCCCATACAAGGCTGAACAGGCCCGCAACCGCAGGAAGCTCGGCTCACGTGGCGGCCGACCGCCGCGTTTCGATGCGGTGGATTACCGCGAGCGCCATGCGGTCGAGTGCGGAATCAACCGACTTTAAAGGCACAGGGCAGTGGCCACGCCACGAGGTACGAGAAGCTCTCCGCCCGCTACGAGGCGACTGTGCTGGTCGCAGCCGTGAACGAGTAGCTGTGACCGGCACCGTCGCAACGGCCCTCAGACGACGTCGAATTCGTTGCCCTCGGGGTCCTGCATGGCGGCGGCGTAGAGCCCCATGTCCGGCTCATCCTTGATCCGCAGCACGGTGGCACCAGCTTTGACCAGCCGTTCCACCGTAGCCTTGACCCGCTGTGTGCGGACGTCCAGTGGGACGTCACGGCCCCCACCGACCTTGAGGTCGAAGTGCCACCGGTTCTTGGCGACCTTCGGCTCCGGAACCTGCTGGAACCACACCCGCGGTCCACGTCCCACGGGATCGATGATCGACTCCGGAATATCCCCGGCACCCGCCGGCAACTCTGCCTCGGGCACCCCCACCGCCGCCCAGTAAGCACGCCACGTGGCATGCCCGCCCGGCGGAGGCTCAGGCACATAGCCCAGGGCCTCGGCCCAGAAAGTCACCATTCTCTGCGGATCGGAGCAGTCGATCGTCAGCTGCACTGTCATCTCCATGCTCGGAGCATCCCAGGCAGGTCTGACAGACAATCCTCTTTCGCAACAGGTCCTAGAAGTCGTCCTCGTCCGGGCCCGGCAGCCCCTCCCCCTCCTCGTCGCCCCGTACTCCGAGCAGGCGGCGGGTCAGCTAGTCGCGGTCGGAGAGGAGTTCGTCGAGGGCGGCGCTGACGTCGTCCGGCTCCGTGTGCGACGACTCGCGTTCCGCCGCGATCAGGACGGAGCGGCGGACCAGTTCCTTGGTGAAGGAAGCCGTCGTGCCTTCCGTACGGGTCACCACCTCGTCCGCGATGTCCTTGCCGAGGCCGAGTCCGGTGTTGTTCCAGCAGTCCGACGACCGACGGCATCCGCGACCTCCTGAGGATCGACGACACGACACGCCACCACTCCCACCGAATCACCAGCCCTATGCCTGACCAGCGAAAACGTCGCCCTCAGATTCGGAACGAACAACAGCTTCTCAGTCCCGCGTCACGCCCTGGGCGCCTGGCGCAACCTCAAATGTTCCTCTGAGATGGGTGGTTCTGACTTGGCAATCTGCCGGGAGTTGACCAACATCAACTTCGCGCCGAACAGCAGGACCAACAGGGGGACGGCGCCGCGGGGGCCGCTCTTGACCATCCCCGCGCCTGCTCATCGAGCTTCAGGGGGGACATTCTCAATGCACCGCGCCTTCTCCGTCAGATCAGCTGTCACTGGTCTGGTCACCACCACGCTCACTGCCGCTGCTCTGGTGGCGGCGGCACCTGCGAGCCACGCGTCGATCATCGCCAGTCCGACGGCGTCTCCCGCCGCGTACGAGGGCTGGCTGAAGGCAAAGATCGACGCAGGCGACACCGCTGCCATCCAAACGCTGAACGGCTTCAGCAAGCTCTCCGCCGACAAGCAGTCCAAGTTCCTGGACTACATCAAGGATCCGTCAACCACTCAGAAGTTCGTGGCCTTCCTGAACGGAACGACGGACAGCACGGGCGTCGACCCCAACTACGATGCCGTCTCGGGGACCATCGGCAGCGACAACCCGCCCTCGCCGTTTGTGAACGATGACGCCCACGGTGATGGCGTCGTCTCAGGAATGGCGCCCACCGAGCTCGCCTCTGTTGTGGACCATGGAGGGGACGAGACGCGGACCGCCTCCACCATGCTGACCACGCCGAGCGGAATCAGTGTGCCGGTTTCCCAGGTCAGGGGACAGGCGGCGGACTGGAAGGCCTCGTACTGGGTCAACGACAAGGTCTTCGGCATCAAGATCTCTGAGGTGAAGATCTGGGTGAACTACCACTCCAACACCCAGAGGGTCACGAAGGTGTACAGCGCGAATGCCTCGCACTACGACTACGTGCCGCGCTCCAGCTTCTCCCACTCGGTAGTCAGCAAGTGGATCTCGGCCGCCGGCAACGCGCACGCGGAGACGGTCTGGACCGCCAAGGTCGATCTCCCGGTCGTCGGAAGTAGTGAGTGGTCCTCGACCGAGCACATCTGGGCCGACGAGACCGGCTTCCGCGGCGGCTCGCTGAAGAACTAATCTTCGCCTGACCATGACAACTTGGAGGATGCCATGTTCGGAACAATGCCTGGTGGCGAGATCGCGGCACTGGTGATCGGCGTGGTCCTTGCGGCCCTCGTGATCTGGGGGTCGCTGCATTTCCTCCGCCGCAGTATCTGAACCTTCACACTGGACTGCAACTGGCGCCGAGGAACCGGCATCTGAGGCGGTTCTTGGGTGGTCACAGCACGGGTGATCATGGCTGCGGCCAGGAGCATGGCGAAGCGCTCGGCTGGGGTTCCCGGCCGAGCGTTTTGCCTTGTCGAACGCCACGCCCTGAACGTGACCGGCGAGTGCCGGGGCGGCCGGGTGAGGTTCCCCGTCAGGACCTGGACGGCCAGCTGACCGCGTTCCGCAGCAGGCCCCTCGACCACGTCCGCTTCCCGTACGTCTGTCTGGACGCGACCTACTGCAAGGCGAGGGTCGAGCACCAGATCGTGTGCCGGGCCGTGGTGATCGCCACTGGGATCACCGAGGACGGCTGCCGGGAGGTGCTGGGAGTGATGGTCGGCGACAGCGAGACCGAGGTGTTCTGGACCGAGTTCCTGCGTCACCTGCGCGAACGCGGTCTGACCGGCGTCCGGCTCGTCATCGGCGACCACCACTTAGGGCTGGTCAAGGCCATCCGCAAAGTCATGCTCGGGGCCGCCTACCAGCGCAGCGCAAACCTGCGGCTGCCCGGTCGGCACGATCCGCTCCCGCGTCTTCCGAGCCCGAAACGATCTCATCGCCGCCCTCGGCGAGGACGACAGCCAGCTCACAGCCCTCGGACCCTGACCCCGCAGCGTCCCCGGCGGGCGAGGAGGAGTGACCGTTTGCACCGGAGACCTGGACACGCTCTTCCCGGCACTCACCCAGGCCCGCTGAAACAGGTCCGCACCTCCCTCGCAGTCACACTGGCACGGGTGCAGCTCTCGTAGCGGTCGGCGGATTCGAGGATGTCGCCGTGGTGCTGGGCGCCCCGCATGCCGACCAGCTCGTAGGAGCGGCCCTGGGTGGCGAACCAGCGTTCCAGGGCGAGGTGGACGTTGGGCAGGTCGTAGGGCGGGTACGCGGCCTTCACCACCGGGCGGTCCGTGGGGGCCGTGCCCAGGTGGTCCCGCAGCCGCTGGGTGAGGTCGCGGCTGGGGTCACGGTCGGCGCGCCTCGGCCGCGCAACCGCCATCAGAAAGTCGTGAAACAGAGTGTTGATCTGCTCGATCGACAAAGGCGAGGGATCCCGCCGCGCCCCGTACCTGCGCTCGTACTCGGTCGAGCTCATGATCTCCAGCCCGGCCGGCTCCTCCATGTCCGCCTCCCTGCGTTCGACCGGTCACGTCGAGGCCCCCAGCCTGCGGCCGAACTCACGGACGAGTCAAAGGACTTGGGGAGCAGGTCCGTGCACGGCCGGCTAAACGGCGACCCCCGCCGACTCCTCCACCTCCATCAGCGACGCACTGTGCCGCTCCTCCTCGAACTTCCTGCGTCCGCCGCGCAGGCCGAAGAGGCGTTTGGCGAGGGCGATGTAGAGGACCGCGAGGATGTTGAGGACGAGGGTGGCGATCTTCAGCCAGCTGATGTGTTCGGTGAGTTCGTAGATCTCGAGGGGGAGGAAAGCGGCGGTGGCCACCACCGTCAGGTACTCCGCCCAGCGCTTGGCGTACCAGAGGCCGACCGCCTCGATCAGTTCGATCAACGCATACGCCAGGAGCAGGGCCGCCACCAGCAGGAGCGTGGAGTGCTTGTAGCCGAAGGCCTTCTGGATGGAGTCGACGACCGGCGAGTGGTCGAGGTCGTAGTGGAAGTGCCGGAAGACCGGGCGGAAGACGTCCAGGTTCTCGTTGAAGAGCTTCCGCACCGCGTCCTGGCTGTTGCTGAACTTCCAGACGGCCACCGCGACCAGGACGATGAACACGCCGCGCACCGCCCGCTCGATCGCCAGGAAGCGCAGGATGAACAGGTCCCGCAGCACCTTCCCGCGCGGCACGAGCGGCGCCTCGTCGGCCGGTCCTGAGCCGTGCGGCTCGCCGAGCGCGAAGTCGCCGCAGCGCAGGCAGCGCCATACGTCACCGAGCGCGGTCTGCGCGTGCAGCCGTACCCGCAGGCGGGGATCGTCGGGCGCATAGGTCACGTGTCCCTTGCGCGCGCAGGTCCGCCGGTCCCAGTCGATCTTCATCCCCCGTGCCTCCCATTCGTTCTGGAACACGCACGAACGTGCCGCTCCGGTTGCGGAACGGCACGCTAGTGGATGCGGGTGACAAGAGGCGGTCAGGGGTCAGCGGGCGGCGCTGTCCGCCAGTTCCCGCTCCTCTTCCGGGACCTCCTGTACGGCCGCCTCACGGCGCGGCAGCAGCACGGCCACCAGCACCGTGCCGATGCCCAGGACCACCGCGCCGACCAGGCTCGTGTGGGCGACGGCGTCGGCGAAGGACGAGCCGACCGCGTCCGCCATCTGCCGGGCGCCGGAGGCGAGCTGGGCGGCCTGCTGCTTGAGCTGCGCGGCCTGCTGCGGGTCGCTCGCCCGGGCGGCCTGCGCGGCCAGCTGGTGTGCCTTGTCGCCGATGCCCTGCGCGACCGCGTACCCGGCGCCGACCGAGTCCTGGGCGGTCTCCAGCGCGCTCGCCGGGAGCTTGCTGCCCTTGGTCGCGTCGGTGAGGTGGTTGCCGTAGGAGGTGGCGAGCAGCGAGCCGAGGATCGCGATGCCGAGCGAGCCGCCCAGCTCCAGCGAGGTGTCGTTGACCGCGCCGCCGACGCCCAGCTCGGACTCCGGGAAGGCGCCCATGATCGCGTCGGTGCAGGGCGAGAGGGCGAGACCGATGGCCAGGCCCAGGATGATCAGGGGGGCCAGGAAGTCGGTGTACGTCGAGCCCGCGTCGACCCGGGTCAGCAGCGCCAGCGCCGTCGTACCGCCGACCATGCCCGCGGTGACCGTGAGCTTCATGCCGACGCGCGGGGTGAGCCAGCCGGTCAGGGCCGAGCCGACGAAGACCGCGCCGGCCAGCGGGAGCATGCGGACGCCGGTCTCCAGGGCGTCGTAGCCGAGGACGAACTGGAGGTGCTGGGTGAGGTAGTAGAAGGCGCCGAAGACGGCCAGGAAGAAGAGGGCGACGGCGAGGTTGGAGCCCGCGAACCGGCGGTTGGTGAAGCGGCGCACGTCCAGGATCGGGCGGGGGTGGCGCAGCTCCCAGAGGATGAAGGCGGCCAGGCCCGCGCTCGCGACGACCGCCGCCGTGATCGCCTTCGCACCCCAGCCGAAGTGCGGGCCCTCGATGATCATGTAGACCAGCGAGCCGGTCCAGATCACCGACAGCAGGCCGCCGACGTAGTCGATCCGGTCGTGGTGCCCGGCCTTGGACGGCGGTACGAGAACCAGGGCGCCGATGATCGCCAGTGCGGCGATGGGCACGTTGATCAGGAAGGTCGAGGACCAGCCGTGGTCGCGCAGCAGGGCACCGGCGACCACCGGTCCGGCGGCGATGGCGAGGCCCGCGGTGGCGGTCCACAGGGTGATGGCCTTGGCGCGCTCGGCGCGCGGGAAGGTCGCGGCGAGCAGGGAGAGCGTGGCGGGCATGATCAGCGCCGCGCCGACGCCCATCACGGCACGGGCCGCGATGACGGCCGTGGAGCTGTCGGCGAGGTAGCCGGCGACCGCTCCGCCGCCGAAGACGACGAGGCCGAGGACGAGTGCTCCGCGCCGGCTGTGCTTGTCGCCGATCGCGCCGAGCAGCAGCATCAGCGCCGCGTACGGGACGGTGTAGCCGTCGATCACCCACTGCAGGTCGGCGCTGGACAGGCCGAGGTCCCGGGTCATGTCGGGTGCCGCGACCGTGAGGGCGGTGTTGGCCATCACGATGATCAGCAGGCTCAGGCAGAGCACGAGGAGGGCCCACCAGCGCCGGGCGTAGGGGCGGTCCATCCTTTCGACCGGTTCGTTCATGACGAGTCGCATGGCAGGGATCGCCTTCCTCGGTTTGCGACGGGGACTTGCACAGCACCGTGCAATTGCACAGCCATGTGCAATGTACGTCGTTGCACAGCACTGTGCAAGTTGGTGGAAGGCGTGCAGAATGACTGCCATGACCACGGGTAACACCAGCCGCGCCGACGCCAACCGGCGCCGCATCCTCGACGTCGCCCTCGCCGAGCTGCTGCGCGACCCCGACGCCTCCATGGACCAGATCGCGCGCGCCGCAGGGGTCGTACGACGGACCGTGTACGGGCATTTCCCGAGCCGGGAGGCGCTGATCAGCACGCTGGTCGACGGGGCGGTGGAGGCGCTGGCGGATGCGGACGCGGGGGCCGGGGACGAGGTGGCGGACCCGGCGGAGGCCGTGGCGCGGTCGGTGCTCGCCATCTGGGAGATCGCCGACCGGTACCGGCTGCTGGTCGCTCTGGCCCAGCGCACGGTCACCGTGCAGGGCATCCGCGAGCGCCTCGCACCCCTGCGCGAGAACAAGGTGCGGCTGCTCCAACGCGGCCTGGACGAGGGCGTCTTCAGCTCCCCGCTGCCCGCGCCGGCTCTCGCGTACGTGCACGAGCAGATGCTGTTCGCGGTGATGGAGGCGGTGAACGACGGCCTGGTGACAGCGGAAGAGGCGGGCCGCTCGGCCACGGTCACGGTGCTGACCGCAGCGGGCGTACCCGCCTCCGCGGCCACCGAGCTGGTGGCCAGGGTGAGTGAAAAGCCGGGCGGCTGAGTCAACGGGGGAGACCCAGCCGCCCGGCGGCGGTGACCGGACGCCCGGCCCGGGTTCAGGCGGGGCCGGACGTCCGGAGCTTTTCGACGGATCAGGCCTTGGCCAGCTCCTCTTCCCCGGGCGCGGGAACTTCCGTGGCCGCCGCCTGCGTCTCGTCCAGCAGCGTCGTCTCGTCGAACGGCAGCTCGCCGGCGAGGACCTGCCGGACCCGCCCCTTGTCGATCTCCTTCGTCCAGGTGCCGACCAGGACGGTCGCGACCGCGTTGCCCGCGAAGTTGGTCAACGCACGCGCCTCGCTCATGAAGCGGTCGATGCCGACGATCAGGCCGACGCCGTCGACCAGCGCGGGCTTGTGCGACTGCAGGCCACCGGCCAGCGTGGCCAGACCGGCGCCGCTGACGCCCGCCGCGCCCTTGGAGGCCAGCAGCAGGAAGAGCAGCAGCGGGATCTGCTCGCCGACCGACATCGGCGTACCCAGGGCGTCCGCGATGTACAGCGACGCCATGGTCATGTAGATCATCGTGCCGTCGAGGTTGAAGGAGTAGCCGGTCGGCACGGTGATGCCGACGACCGGCTTGCTGACGCCCAGGTGCTCCATCTTCGCGATCAGCCGCGGCAGCGCGGACTCGGAGGAGGAGGTCGACAGGATCAGCAGGAACTCGCGGGCGAGGTACTTGAACAGCGAGAAGACGTTCAGGCCCGCGACGATCCGCAGCAGCGTGCCGAGCACGATGAAGACGAACAGGAAGCAGGTGACGTAGAAGCCGAGCATCAGCTTGGCGAGGCTCTCCAGCGCGTCCAGACCGGCCGAGCCGGTGACGGCGGCGATGGCGCCGAAGGCGCCGATCGGAGCGGCCCACATCACCATGGCGAGGATGCGGAAGACGAGCCGCTGGATGTGCTCGATGCCGCGCAGCACCGGCTGCCCGACCGGCCCCATGGCCTGCAGCGCGAACCCGGCGAGCAGCGCGACCAGCAGGGTCTGCAGCACCTGGCCCTCGGTGAACGCGGACACGAAGGTCGTCGGGATGATCGACAGGACGAACTCGACCGGCGGCAGCGCGTCGGGAGACACCTGATCGTGCCCGCTCGCCTTGATGGCGTTGGTGATGTGCAGCCCGTCACCGGGGTGCAGGACGTTGCCGACGACGAGGCCGATGGTGAGCGCGACGAGCGACATCACGAGGAAGTAGCCGAGCGCGATACCGCCGACGGCACCGACCTTCGCGGCCTTCCGTACGGACCCGATCCCGAGCACGATCGTGCAGAAGATGATCGGCGAGATCATCATCTTGATCAGGTTCACAAAGCCGGTGCCCAGCGGCTTCAGCTCGACTCCGGCATCGGGCCAGATGAGCCCCACGGCGATACCGAGCGCGACCGCCACGATGACGGCTATGTACAGGTAGTGGGTCCGGTCCCGCTTCACGCGGGGTGCGGCAGGTGCCGTATCGGGGGAACTGGCGGCCACGGCTGCCCTCCTTGACGTCTTCGTCGGCATCACCGGCGTGCGGCTCACGTCCGGGGGTTGTGGGGGATGCCGTGACTATCTCCCGGCCTGTGAGGGCGGTCACCCTTCCGTTCATTTAGTTCATGCTTAACCCGAGAGGCACACTGCTGACATGCGCTTCCCGTCCCTCCCCCGCCCCCGCAGCCTGGCCGGCCAGCTCTTCGCCATGCAGGCCGTGCTGATCGCGGTGGTCGTGGCCGGGTACGCGCTGTTCACCTACGTCAGCGACACACGGCAGGCCGAGGACGCGGCGGCCCGCCACGCCACGGCGGTGGCCCGCTCGATCGCCGACTCCCCCTCCGTCCGCACCGCGATCCACACCCCCGATCCGACCAAGGACCTGCAGCCCTACGCGATGCAGGTCATGCGGGACGCGAACGTCGACTTCGTGACGATCATGAACCCGTCCGGCATCCGCTGGACCCACCCCGACGAGAAGCAGATCGGCAAGCACTTCCTCGGCCGCATCGGGCCCGCCCAGCACGGCCGCACCTTCACCGAGACCTACACCGGCACGCTCGGCCCGTCCGTCCGCGCCGTCACCCCGGTGGAGGAGAGCGGCCGGGTCGTCGGCCTGGTCAGCGCCGGCATCAAGGTCGAGGCGATCAGCCAGCGGGTCCGGGGCCAGGTCACGGCCCTGCTCGGGGTGGCGGGCAGCGCGCTGCTGCTGGGCGCGGTCGGCACGTACGTGGTCAACGCCCGCCTCCGCCGCCACACCCACGGCATGAACGCCACCGAGCTGAGCCGGATGCACGACTACCACCAGGCGGCCCTGCACGCGGTCCGCGAGGGGCTGCTGATGCTGGACGGGCAGTACAGGGTGGCACTGATCAACGACGGCGGCCGCGAACTGCTCGGGGTGGGCGACGAGGAGGACGTCATCGGCAGGTCGGTGGCGGACCTCGGCCTGCCGGCACCGCTGACCGGGGCGCTGCTGGCGTCGGAGCCGCGCGTGGACGAGGTGCACCTGACGGCGTCCCGGGTGCTGGTGGTGAACACCTCACCGGTGTCCGGGGGCGAACGCCGGGGCACGGTGGCGACCCTGCGCGATGTGACCGAACTCCAGTCCCTGATGGGCGAGTTGGACTCCGAGCGCGGGTTCACCCAGGCCCTGCGCTCCCAGGCGCACGAGGCGGCGAACCGCCTCCACACGGTGGTCTCGCTGATCGAGCTGGGCCGGGCGCAGGAGGCGGTGGACTTCGCGACCGCGGAACTGGAGCTGGCCCAGGCCCTCACCGACCAGGTGGTGGCGGCGGTGAGCGAGCCGGTGCTGGCCGCCCTGCTGCTGGGCAAGACGGCACAGGCGAACGAGCGGGGCGTGGAGCTGGTGGTGTCGGCGGACAGCCGGCTGGACGACGGCCTGCTCCCGCCCGAGCTGTCCGCACGGGACCTGGTGACGGTCCTCGGCAACCTGATCGACAACGCGGTGGACGCGGCGCAGGGCAGCACGGGAGCGCGGGTGACCGTGACGGCGTACGCCTCGGACGCCGAACTGGTACTCCGCGTCTCCGACACGGGCCCTGGTGTCGACCCCGCCCATGCCGACCTGGTATTCCAACGGGGGTTCTCGACGAAACCGGCCGGACCCGGCGGGCGGGGCCTGGGCCTGGCCCTGGTCCGGCAGGCGGTCGCCCGGCTCGGCGGGACGTTGACAGTGGCGGAGGCCGAGGAGGGCGGAGCGGTGTTCGAGGTGCGGTTGCCGTTGCGCACATCGGTGGGTGGCGGCTGATGACGGGTTCGGTTTCGCAACCCATTCGGGTCCTCGTCGTCGAGGACGATCCGGTGGCTGCGGACGCGCATGTGATGTACGTGGACCGGGTGCCGGGGTTCGTGGCGGTGGGGAAGGCGCATACGGGGGCGGAGGCACGGCGGATCCTGGACCGCACGCCGGTGGACCTGCTGCTCCTGGACCTGCACCTGCCTGACGTGCACGGGCTGCAGTTCGCTCGGTCACTGCGGGCGGCGGGGTATCACGCGGACGTGATAGCGGTGACGTCGGCACGGGACCTGGCGGTGGTGCGGGAGGGTGTCTCGCTGGGGGTCGTGCAGTACGTGCTCAAGCCGTTCACTTTCGCCACGCTGCGGGACCGGCTGATCCGGTACGCCGAGTTCCACGCGGCCGTGGGCGAGGCGAGCGGACAGGACGAGGTGGACCGGGCGCTGGCGGTGCTCCGGGCACCCTCGCCCGCGGCGCTTCCGAAAGGGTTGAGCGCACCTACTCTGGACCGGGTCACCGGGGCGCTTCGAGAGGTGTCGGAAGGTCTTACGGCGGCGGGCGTTGCCGAGGCGGTCGGGATCTCGCGGATCACTGCTCGGCGGTATCTGGAGCACCTGGTGGAGGCGGGGCGGGCTGCGCGGAAGCCGGTGTACGGGCAGGTGGGGCGGCCGGAGTTGGTATATCGGTGGGTTTCGCAGGGGCGGTGAGCGCTTCGGACAGGGTGCGTGCTTCGGCGGCTTCGGAGGGGGCCCCGGCTCGGGTGAAGGCGTCGGCGGCGTTGAGCAGGCAGGTACGGGCACCGGCATGGTCATGCGCGATCTGGCGGGCGTACGACATGTTTCGAAGGGTCTGGCCCATTCTGTACCAGTCCTCGTACGCCTCGTGAATCTCAAGGGCCTTGGCATACGCCTCGATCGCCTCGCCTGTCCGGCCTTGCTTCCGCAGGGCGGCGCCCAGGTTGTGCCACGCTCCGGCCTCATACCGGCGGTACCCGACTGCCTGGGACAGGTCACGGGCGCGCGTGTACGCCTCGATCGCCTCCTCCACCCGGCCCGCATCTCTCAGGGCGATGCCCAGGTGGTTCCACGCCGTGGCCTCGTACTTGCGGTCCCCGACGGCTTGGAACAGGCGGTAGGCGCGGGTGTGTGCCTCGATCGCCTCGTCCACCTGCCCGACCTTGTTCAGGGCAAGGCCGAGGTTGTTCCATGCCATGGCCTCGCCCAGACGGTCTTCGACGGTCCGAAAGACCTCGCGGGCGCGGACGTGCGCCTCGATCGCCTCCTCCACCCGGCCCACCACCTGCAACGCGTTACCGAGGTTGTTCCAGGCACCGGCCTCGGCGTGGAGATCTCGCATGTGGTGTGCGGCTTCCTGGGCGGCTCGCGTCGTAGCGATCTTGTCATCGAAGTACCGCCTCCAGTCGCAATACTCGGCGAGACACTCGGCCAGCACGACTGCCAGCTCCGCATACGGCTCCTCCGCGCCCCACAGGACCGCCGCCACCAGCCCCGGTCGCTCCCCGTCCAGCCACGCCAGTGCCTGCGCCGTGTTCGCGAACCGCTCGGGCTCCGGCGTTCCCGCCGTCCACCGCAGGCGCGAGTCGGCCGCCTCCGCCGACCGTGCATAGAACGCCATCACCCGCAGCCGGGCCGTCACCCCCTCCTTCCGCAGCCCCGCCTCTCCCTCCACCACGCCCAGCCCGAACGCACGCACAAGGTCGTGCATCCGCCACCTGCCACGCCCGCTCCCCCGATGCACCAGGTGCGCGCGGGCCAACGCCGCCAAGTCCCGCAGGGGAGGTGCTTCCGCCCCGACCAGTACAGCGGCCACTTCCTCACTCACCTCGGGTCCCGGCGCGAGTGCGAGCAACCTCAGGAGACGGGCCTGCTCCGTCGGCAGCCGACGGTAGGAGAGGCCGAAGGTGGCACGGACGCTGCGGTCACCGTCGTCGAGGGGAGCGAGACGGTCGTACGACGTGGCCAGCTCGTCGGCGAGTTCCGCGACCGACCGGCCCGGATCCTCGGCCAGCAGCGCGGCCGCAATCTGCAGAGCCAGCGGCAGGTGCCCACAAAGATCGGCCAGGCGCGCCGCCGCCTCGGACTCGTCGCGCACCCGGTTGTCCTCGGGGTCGGCGATTCTCAGCGCGCGGTCGAGCAGTGAGTACGACTCCCGATGCGTGAGCTGCTCCAACGGTACGAGCCGCGCGCCCAGTTGGGGCAGCCTGCCCCGGGAAGTCACCAGCACTTTGTGTCGCTTGCCGCCCGGCAGCAGTGGCCGTACCTGATCGGGTGAGGATGCGTTGTCAGCGAGGATCAGCAGGGCGTCCCTCTCGGCGAGCAGCGAGCGAAAGAGCGCCGCCCGCTCGTCCGCCGGTGCCGGAATGTACTCGGGTTCGACGCCCAGCGCCCGCAGCACCGCCTCGAGGGCCTGGTCGGCGGCGACCGGAACGTCGTCGTACCCGTGCAGATCCACCACGAGCACACCCCCCGGAAACCAGCCGTCCTCCCTGGCCGCGTACGCCGCCTCAACAGCCAGCGCCGTCTTTCCGACGCCGCCCAACCCGGACACGGCGGTGACGAGCACTGCCTGCGGCCCTTCGGCACCGGCGGCCGGGTTCAGCGCATCCCGCAACCGGCGCAACTCCCGGTCCCGACCGGTGAATCCTGTCGCCCTGGGAGGCAACGCATCCAGAGCCGTGGGCGCCGGCGCCTGCTGCCGGTACTCCGCCTTCCCGATGACCGGACCCCTGAACTCCGCACCCTGGAAGTCGATGTGATCGCTCACCCCGCGTTGCCCCCCACGCCGAACGGCACGGCGTACTGAACGATGTACGCCCCCAGCCCGACCACCGAGGCCGCCTCCGGCACGGACAGCACCACCAGCCCCGCCGAGACGTCATCCCCCACCCAGTACACGACGAGCGCGCTCAACGGCACGACGCAGAAGGCCAGCAGGTCCACGACACACTGCGCGACCTTCCGCGAGCCCCGTCGCGCATCCCCTCGGTGGGCGACCTCCCACCGGAAGACCTCAGCCCCCTCCACCTGCACCATCTCGGCGAGCCGAGGCCCCAACTCCCCCCGCACATACGCCCCGATGGCCGAGATCTTCTGGTCATTGACGAGATACGTCCATCCGAGCACCACACACACCGGCGGCAGCGCCAGCAGCATCGCCGTCTGCTTGGCCTGGGCGGCGGCGGCGATCACGGCAGCCACCACGGTCAAGGTCACGTACAGCAGATTGTCCCTGAACCCGATCCGCGTCTTCTGCTCGTCCTTGATCGCCTGGTACTCGGTGAGCAGCAACTGACCCACCGTTACGTCCCGTTCCGCCACGCGCACCCCTTCCCCCGGCAGTACCTTAAGAGTGTGCCGCAGACGAAGCCGACTGTTCTGATCCTGACCGCACTCGCGCTGGAGTACGCGGAGGTGCGGGCGTACCTCGAGGAGCGGGAGGAACGGGCCCACCCCGACAACGGGACCATCGTGGAGGTGGGCCGCCTGCGGGGAACGTCCTGGCAGGTGGCCGCCGCCGAGCTGGGCGAGGGCGCCCGGAACACCGCGGCCCTCACCTCGTCCCTCATCGGCTGGCTACACCCCCAGGCCGTCCTCTTCGTCGGGGTGGCAGGCGGCCTCAAGGAGGACATCGGGCTCGGCGACGTCGTGGTGGGCACGAAGGTGTACGGCATCCACGGCGGCAAGGTCACGCCCGAGGGTCTCCAGGTACGTCCCGAGGCGTGGTCCGGCTCCAACGCGCTGGTGCAGGCGGCGCGTTCCGCGGTGCGGGACATGCCGGAGGTACGGGCTCACTTCAAGCCGATCGCGACGGGGGACGTGGTCCTGGCCGACGCCGGGTCCGAGCTCGCCCGGCATGTCCGCGAGCACTACAACGACGCGGCAGCGTTCGAGATGGAGGGCTCGGGGGCGGCTCACGCGGCGCATCTGGAGGGGCGGGACGCTCTCGTCATCCGGGGGATCAGCGACCACGCGAACGTCGAGAAGTCCGTGGCCGACGCCGGGGGTTCTCAGCAGCTGGCGGCTGCGCGGGCGGCGTCCGTTGCGGTGGCGGTGCTGCACAAGTACCGCCCGAGGAGCGGGGGTTCCGGCGACTCCGAGGAGGGTCCCCAAGGACGGTACGGGGGCGACCACATCGACTTCCGAGGCGGGACCTTTTACGGGCCCGTCATCGGGAAGCAGGTCGGAGGCCGATGAGGGCGCGATCCACGGCCCGGTACCGCACGCAAGCGCGTCTCTCCCGCCCCGGCCCATCGGCTTCACCGGCCGGGAGGAGGATCTGCGCCGCCTGCTCCCCTGCCTGACTCCCACCCAGGGCGACACCGCACCACCACCCGTCCTCATCTCGGCCGTCACCGGCATGGGCGGCATCGGCAAGACCGCGCTGGCACTGGAGGCGGCACATCGCGCCTGCGAGAAGGGCTGGTTCCCGGGCGGGACACTGTTCGTGGATCTGCGCGGGTACGACGACTATCCGGTCACAGTGGACCAGGCGGTCCTGGCCCTGCTCGACGCGCTCGATGTGCAGGGCGAGGACCTGCCGTCCACGCCTGCCCGCCAGTACGACGCCTACCGCAGGGTTCTGGCCGATCGGCGGGACCGCATGTTGCTGATCCTGGACAACGCGTCGGACGCCTCCCAGTTCGTTCCTCTCCTGCCCGGCACGGATCACCACCGTGTTCTGGTCACGTCCCGGGACCGACCTGACGCCCTGCCCGTCCGGCGCATAGACCTCGAAGTGCTGCGTCCGACCGACTCCGTGCAGCTGCTGACCCGGGCGCTGATCGGCACCGACGAACGCGATGCAAGGCCGGAGCAGGAGCCGGAAGCGATGCAGGAACTCGCGGCGCTGTGTGGCCACTTGCCGCTGGCCCTGCAGATCGCAGCCGCAATGATCCGGCGCCGCCACCGGGACATCGCATCGCTGGTGGCGGAGATCAGGAATGCCGGGGACCCTGCTCGCGTACTCGACAGGGGGCGTCCGGGAGCAGACCTTTACGGCCGCTCGCTCGTACTGCGGCCCGTCCTGGAGACTTCGTACCGTCGGCTGCGCCCCGATCAGGCTCGACTGTTGCGACTGCTCGCCCTCGCCCCGGGCGAGGACACCGGCACGGAAGCCGTCGCCGCCTTGGCCGATCTCGACGAGGACACCGCCCTGTGCCTGTTGGAAGACCTGGCTGCCACCTGTCTCGTTGCCCCGGTGTCGGAAGGTGCCGCGGTCCGATGGCGGCTGCACGACCTGGTGCGGGCCTTCGGCGTGGGGATCGTGGCGGCGGATGCCGGCCTTCGGGAGGAGGGGGAGACCGCCCGGGAGCGACTGCTGGCCTTCTACCACCGGTGGACGGAAGCTGCCGACGACCGATTGTCATGGCGGCCGGGAATGCCCGAGCCAGAGCGGTTCGGGGACCAGACACAGGCACTGGCCTGGCTGGACGAGGAGCGGGCAGGACTGGTGGGCGCGGCACAGTGGGCGAGGGATGACCGTCACGCGGACCAGGCCGTGGGGCTGGCTCTGTGCCTCGGGTCGTACTTCGAATGGCGGCGGTACGTCGACGAGTGGATCACCGTGGCACGGGCCGCGCTGGGGGCAGCGCGGCGCACCAAGAACCTCCGCAACGAGGCCAGCGCCTGCAACGCCCTCGGCAACGCACTGCGGTGTGCGGGACGTGAGGAGGAGGCGATCGACTACCTTGTCTCGTCCTGTGACTTGTGGCGGGGGTTGCAGGTCCGTGAAGGCGAGTGCAGCGCGCTGAACAACCTCGGTATAGCGCTGCGGATCGCGGGGCGCGTAGAGGAGGCGATCACCACTCACACCCGCGACCGTGAACTCTGCGAAGCCGCAGGAGACACACACGGCGAGGCCACTGCGTTGACCATGCTCGGCACAGCTCTGGAGGTGACGGGCCGGGTGAGCGAGGCGGTCGATGCCCTCACCCGAGCCTGTGGCCTCTTCAGGGACTCCGGGGACGGGCAGAGCGAGGGCGGCGCCTTGCACAACCTCGGCAACGGGTTGTCGAGGCAGGGCCGGCAGGCCGAGGCGATCGATGCGTACGAGAGGGCCCTGGCGCTGCACACGAAGTTCGGGAACTGGTACCGATCCGGTCAGACCCTCACAAGCCTCGCCATGGAACACGCAGGAGCTCGAGCCCGCGTCTACTGGCGCCAAGCCGCCGAAGCCTTCACCCGAGCCAACGCCCCCACCGAAGCCGCCGAAGCCCAATCCCGCGCAGACTCATTGACCTGACTAGACCACTCCTCTTACGTTCACACGGCAGCCATCTCCACGCCACGCCACAACACTGTGCGCCCGCAGGAGGTCATGCCCGTGCGCCCCACCGCCACCGCCCTCGTAGCACTCACCCTCGCCGCAGCCACCCTCACCGCCTGCGGCAACGGCTCCGGCAGCAGCCCCAACACCCTCAAGGTCTCCTTCAAGCAGTCCACGGACAACTCCATCAAGGTGATGGACACCTACCTCGCCGAGATGAAGAAGGCGTTCGAGAGGAAGTACCCCGGCAAGAAGGTGGAACTCGTCCCCATCAAGGCCCCGGACTCGGAGTACTACACCAAGCTCCAGCAGATGCTCCGCTCCCCCAGGACCGCCCCGGACCTGGTCTACGAGGACACCTTCCTCATCAACTCGGACATCACCAGCGGGTACTTGAAGCCCTTAGACCCGTATCTCGCCAAGTGGCCGGACTGGCAGCAGTTCATCGACACCGCCAAGAACGCAGCGAAGGGCGCGGACGGGAAGACGTACGGCGTCCCCGACGGGACCGACACCCGAGGCCTCTGGTTCGACAGGCGGGTCTTCCGGAAAGCCGGCCTTCCTACCGACTGGCAGCCCAGGACGTGGGACGACGTCCTGTCCGCCGCCCGCACCATCAAGCAGAAGGTCCCCGGCGTCACCCCCGTCAACATCTACACCGGCAAACCCGTCGGCGAAGCCGCCACCATGCAGACCTTCGAGATGCTGCTGTACGGCACCAATGACGGGAAGACGGACCCGCTGTACGACAGCGGGAGCAAGAAGTGGATCGCCGGGAGCCGGGGGTTCAAGGACTCGCTGAAGTTCGTCGAGACCGTCTACAAGGAGAAGCTCGGCCCGGACGTCTCCGACGCCCTCGACCCCAACTTCGGCACCGCCGTCCGCGGCGAACTCCTCCCCCGGGGCAAGCTCGGCATCGCCCTCGACGGCTCCTGGCTGCCGCAGGACTGGCTGCCGGGCAGCGGGCACGAATGGAAGGACTGGTCCCAGCAGCTCGGGCTCGCCTACATGCCCACGGAAGCCGGCCAGGCCCCGGGCAAGGTCAGCATGTCCGGCGGCTGGACCTGGTCCATCCCCGCGAAGTCCGCCCACCCGGACCTCGCCTTCGACTTCATCAAGACCATGCAGACGAAGGACAACGCCCGGAAGTGGTACATCGCCAACTCCGGGATCGCGGTGCGGAAGGACGTGGCGAGCGACCCGGCGTACGCCGACGCCCAGCCCGGCATCAAGTTCTTCACCGACCTCGTCGCCAGCACCCACTACCGGCCCGCCTACCCCGCGTACCCGAAGGTGTCGACCGCCATCCAGGAGGCCATGGAGGGCGTCACGACCGGGGACCAGTCCGTCGAGAAGGCCGCGAGCGGCTACGACAGCGCCCTCGAGGACGTCACCGGCAACCAAGTGATCCAGAAGTGAGGCTTCATCGGCGGATCACCCGCGCCCTCCCCCTCACCCCCGCCCTGATCCTCCTGCTCCTCTTCCTCGCCGGCCCCATCGCCTACTGCGTCTACATCGCCTTCACCGACCTCCAGCTCACCGGCCAGGCCCACTCCTCCTTCGTCGGCTTCGCCAACTTCCGCAGGGCCTTCCAGGACGACGCGTTCCTCAACGCCGTAGGGCTGACACTGGTGTTCACGGTGCTGTCCTCGCTCGTCGGGCAGAACACCCTGGGGCTGGCCCTCGCCGCGCTGATGAAGCGTGCGTCACAGCCCGTGCGGACCATCACCGGCGCAGTCGTCATCACCGCCTGGGTGCTGCCGGAGGTCGTAGCGGGATTCCTGCTCTACGCCTTCTTCCGGCGCGAAGGCACCCTGAACGCCATCCTGCAGCAGCTTCATCTGCCCGCCCAGAACTGGCTGTTCACCCTCCCCATCCTCGCCGTCTCCTTCGCCAATGTCTGGCGCGGTACGGCGTTCTCGATGCTCGTCTACTCCGCCGCGCTCGACGGGATACCGAGCGAGATCACGGAGGCGGCGGAAGTGGACGGAGCGGGCGGGTGGCGGCGGATGTGGCACATCACGCTGCCGATGATCCGGCGTTCCATCGGCACCAATCTCATGCTCAACACCCTGCAGACACTCTCCGTGTTCGGGCTGATCTGGGTGATGACCAGGGGCGGGCCGGGGGACAAGAGCCAGACCCTGCCGCTGTTCATGTACGAACAAGCCTTCCAGAACAGCATGATCGGGTACGGCACCGCCGTCGCCCTGCTCCTGCTGCTCGTGGGCTCGGTGTTCTCCGTCGGCTATCTGCGTCTGCTGCGGACGGAGGTCTGATGCCCCGTAGGCGCGCCTCCCGGCGGCTCGCCGCCGACGTCTCGCTCCTGGCCGTGGCCCTCGCCTTCGCGCTGCCCCTCGCCTGGGTGCTGCTGTCCTCCGTGGACCCGCATGCCGACTTGAGGGTCAAGGTGCCCGACGGGCTCACGCTCGGCAACTTCGACGCGATCCTGACCCCGGACATCACCTACACCCCGCTGCTCAACAGCCTGGTCCTGTGCGGCGGAGCCACCGCGCTGACCGTCGTCTGCGCGGCCCTCGCCGCCTATCCGCTGTCCCGGTTCCGGTCCCGGCTGAACCGGCCGTTCCTGCTGACGATCCTGTTCGCGACGAGCCTGCCGATCACCGCGATCATGGTGCCGGTGTACGCGCTGTTCGTGCGGGTGAATCTGATCGACACCCTGCAGGGCACGGTCTTCTTCTTCGCCGCCTCCCAACTCCCGTTCGCCATCTGGCTGATGAAGAACTTCATGGACGGCGTGCCGAAGGAGCTGGAGGAGGCCGCCTGGACGGACGGGGCGTCGTCGCTGCAGTCACTCGTCCGGATCGTGCTGCCGCTGATGGGGCCGGGCCTCGCCGTCGTCACGGTCTTCTCGTTCGTGATGATGTGGGGAAACTTCTTCGTCCCCTTCATGCTCCTGCTCAGCCCGGACCGGATGCCGGCCTCCGTCAGCATCAACGACTTCTTCGGCAACCGGGGAATGGTGGCGTACGGGCAGCTGGCCGCGTTCTCCCTGATCTACTCGACACCGGTGATCCTTTTGTATGTGCTCGTGGCGCGGCGCCTGGGTGGTGGGTTCGCACTCGGTGGCGCGGTCAAGGGATAGCGGGCAGGGGTGATGTGCCCGTTACCTACCGAACGGCCGGAACGTACCGAACGGCCGGAACCGTACGTTCCTACAATTAGTGATCCTGTCGGAACGGCCCGTAGTCAACCCACGGGTAGCTCCCTACCTTGTGCTGAGTGCGCCATCCCTCAGCCCAACCGAACCCCTCGGCTCCCCCGTTCAACGCCCCGGCCGCCCGCAGGCTCCGTGCCGCCCTCGGCATGGGGCCTGAGCACGTCGCCTACGGGATGCGTGCGTCGTACGGGATGCCCTACGTCACCCCTGACCTCGTGACCGCCTGGGAGCGCGGCACCGCCTCGCCCAGCAACCCCGAGCTCACCGCGCTCGCGGGCGTGCTGTGGTGTTCCCCGGGCGAGCTCATCGGCCGGCCGCGGACCCTGCGCGAGCATCGCGTCGCGCGCGGGATCGCGCCCGAGGACGTCGCCCGCGCCGTCGGCCTGGACCTGTCCGGGTATCTGCGGATGGAGGAGAGCGGGACGTGGCACGGCAACGAGCGCCAGTCGGCCGCCCTCGCAGAGGTGCTCCAGCTCGCCCTGCCCGACTTCGTGACCGTGACGGGCCGCGAGAAGAAGCTCGCCGACTTGCTGTACAGCGCGGTGACCACCCGCTGGCAGGCCTACGTGCGCCCGGTGACGAAGGTCGCTCCCCTGGACCGGGCGGTCCTGGAGGAGGTGCTGCAGGAGCTGCACGAGGACTACCAGGGGCACATGGCCGCCACCCTCAGCTGGGGTGGCGGCAGCCGCGAGGCCAGTGAGTCCGGCCGGGACTTCCTCGACCGGATCGTGGAGAACTTCTGGACCTCGGTCGAGAACAGGAACGGCTAGTCGGCAGCAGGAGCGGCTAGTCGGCAGAGGAGCGGCTAGAAGACCGACTCCGCCTCGTCCATCCGGTCCTTCGGTACCGTCTTCAGCTCGGTGACCGCCTCCGCGAGCGGCACCATCCGGACGTCGGTGCCGCGCAGCGCGGTCATCTTGCCGAAGTCGCCGCGGTGCGCGGCCTCGACGGCGTGCCAGCCGAAGCGGGTGGCGAGGACGCGGTCGTACGCGGTCGGGACGCCGCCGCGCTGGACGTGGCCGAGGATGACCGGCTTCGCCTCCTTGCCGAGGCGGCGCTCCAGCTCGTAGGCGAGCGCGGTGCCGATGCCCTGGAAGCGCTCGTGGCCGTACTGGTCGATCTCGCCCTTGCCGTAGTCCATGGTGCCCTCGACGGGGTGGGCGCCCTCGGCGACGCAGACGACCGCGAACTTCTTGCCGCGGGAGAACCGCTCCTCGACCATCTTGACCAGGTCGGCGGGGTCGAAGGGGCGCTCGGGCAGGCAGATGCCGTGGGCGCCGGCGGCCATGCCGGACTCCAGGGCGATCCAGCCGGCGTGCCGGCCCATGACCTCGACGACCATCACGCGCTGGTGGGACTCGGCCGTGGTCTTCAGGCGGTCCATGGCCTCCGTGGCCACGCCGACCGCCGTGTCGAAGCCGAAGGTGCGGTCGGTGGAGGAGATGTCGTTGTCGATCGTCTTGGGGACTCCTACGACCGGCAGGCCGGCGTCGGAGAGCATGCGGGCCGCGGTCAGGGTGCCCTCGCCGCCGATCGGGATCAGCGCGTCGATGCCGAACTCCTCGACCATGTCGGTGGCCCGCTCGCAGGCCTCGCGCAGCCGGTCGCGCTCCAGGCGGGAGGAGCCGAGGATGGTGCCGCCGCGGGCCAGGATGCCGCTGACCCCGTCCAGGTCGAGGGTGCGGTAGTGACGGTCGAGCAGACCCCGGTAGCCGTCCTCGAAGCCGATGACCTCGTCGCCGTACTGCGCCACCGCTCGGTGCACGACCGACCGGATCACGGCGTTCAGGCCGGGGCAGTCGCCGCCTGCGGTGAGAACTCCGATGCGCATCGTGCTGTGTCTCCTGCTCGCTGTCGGTACCGGTGAGCCAGTGCCGATTCTTTCACGTCCGCCGGAGCGGTGAAGTCTTGACGGGCGCCTTATCCTGCACCAGGGGTATTGTCAAGAGGGTTCTGCTCACCTTGGTGGGCGATTTTTATGCCGCAGACGAGACATCACTGCCGAGGCAGAGGCAGCCGAGGCGGAGGAAACGGAGTGCACACGTGACGCGCAGCGTGTACGTGACCGGGATCGACCGCGGCGACGGCCGCCAGGTCGTCGAGCTGGGAGTCATGGAGCTCCTGACCCGGCAGGTCGACCGGGTGGGGGTGTTCCGTCCGCTCGTGCACGACCGTCCCGATCGGATGTTCGAGCTGCTGCGGTCGCGCTACCGCCTCTCCCAGGACCCGGCGACCGTCTACGGCATGGACTACCACGAGGCGTCCGCGCTCCAGGCCGAGCAGGGCACGGACGAGCTGGTCTCCACGCTGGTCGACCGCTTCCACCTGGTGGCCCGGGACTACGACGTCGTCCTCGTCCTCGGCACCGACTTCGCCGACACCCAGCTGCCGGACGAACTGTCCCTGAACGCCCGCCTCGCCAACGAGTTCGGCGCGTCCGTGATCCCCGTGGTCGGCGGCCGCAGGCAGACGGCCGAGTCGGTGCTGGCCGAGACGCGCAACGCCTTCCGGGCGTACGACGGCCTCGGCTGCGACGTGCTGGCCATGGTCACCAACCGGGTGGCGCGCGAGGACCGCGACGAGATCGCCGAGCGGCTCGCGGACCGCCTGCCGGTGCCCTGCTACGTGGTGCCCGACGAGCCCGCGCTGGCCGCGCCGACGGTCGCACAGATCGCCCGGACGCTCGACGCCAAGGTGCTGCTCGGCGACGACTCCGGGCTCGCCCGGGACGCGCTGGGCTTCGTCTTCGGCGGGGCGATGCTGCCGAACTTCCTGGGCGCCCTGACCCCGGGCTGCCTGGTCGTGACCCCGGGCGACCGCGCCGACCTGGTCGTCGGCGCGCTGGCCGCGCACAGCGCCGGCACCCCGCCGATAGCCGGTGTGCTGCTGACCCTGAACGAGGTGCCGAGCGAGGAGATCCTCACGCTGGCCGCCCGTCTCGCCCCGGGCACCCCGGTGATCTCGGTCTCCGGCACCAGCTTCCCCACCGCCGAGCAGCTCTTCTCCCTGGAGGGCAAGCTGACCGCGGCCACCCCGCGCAAGGCGGAGACCGCGCTCGGCCTGTTCGAGCGGTACGCCGACACCACCGACCTGGCCCGCCGGGTCTCGGCGCCGAGCGGCGACCGGGTCACCCCGATGATGTTCGAGCACAAGCTGCTGGAGCAGGCCCGCTCGGACAAGCGGAGAGTCGTTCTCCCGGAGGGCACCGAGGAGCGGGTGCTGCACGCGGCCGAGGTGCTGCTGCGCCGCGGGGTGTGCGACCTGACCCTGCTCGGCCCGGTCGAGCAGATCCGCAAGAAGGCCGCCGACCTGGGCATCGACCTCGGCGACAGCCAGCTGATCGACCCGGCGACCAGCGAGCTGCGCGACGCCTTCGCCGAGCAGTACGCCCGGCTGCGCGCCCACAAGGGCGTGACGGTGGAGCTGGCCTACGACGTCGTCTCGGACGTGAACTACTTCGGCACCCTGATGGTCCAGAGGGGCCTGGCCGACGGCATGGTGTCGGGCTCGGTGCACTCGACGGCGGCCACCATCCGGCCCGCCTTCGAGATCATCAAGACCAAGCCGGACTCCTCGATCGTCTCCTCGGTCTTCTTCATGTGCCTGGCCGACAAGGTGCTGGTCTACGGGGACTGCGCGGTCAACCCGGACCCGAACGCCGAGCAGCTGGCGGACATCGCCATCCAGTCGGCGGGTACGGCGGCGCAGTTCGGCGTGGAGCCGCGGATCGCGATGCTGTCGTACTCCACGGGTACGTCGGGTTCGGGCGCCGACGTCGACAAGGTGCGCGAGGCGACCGAGCTGGCGCGCTCGCGGCGGCCGGACCTGAAGGTGGAGGGGCCGATCCAGTACGACGCGGCCGTGGAGCCCTCGGTGGCCGCCACCAAGCTTCCCGAGTCCGAGGTCGCCGGGCAGGCGAGCGTGCTGATCTTCCCCGACCTGAACACCGGCAACAACACCTACAAGGCCGTGCAGCGCTCGGCCGGCGCGATCGCCGTCGGCCCGGTCCTGCAGGGCCTGCGCAAGCCGGTCAACGACCTGTCCCGGGGCGCGCTCGTCCAGGACATCGTCACCACCGTCGCCATCACGGCGATCCAGGCCCAGCACCTCAACGAGAAGGCGTCCCAGCAGTGACCTCCCCCACCCGTGTCCTCGTCCTCAACTCCGGCTCCTCGTCGGTGAAGTACCAGCTGCTGGACATGCGGGACAGCAGCCGGCTGGCGGTGGGTCTGGTCGAGCGCATCGGCGAGCAGACCTCCCGGCTCCGGCACACCTGCCTCACCACGGGCGACACCCGCGAGCACAGCGGGCCGATCGCCGATCACGACGCGGCCCTCAAGGCGGTCGCCGAGGAGCTGACCCGGGACGGCCTGGGCCTGGACTCGCCTCGGCTGGCCGCGATCGGGCACCGGGTGGTGCACGGCGGCATGTTCTTCACCGAGCCCACCGTGATCGACGACGAGGTGCTCGCCGAGATCGAGCGCCTGATCCCCGTCGCGCCGCTGCACAACCCGGCCAACCTCACGGGTATCCGCACCGCGCAGGCGCTGCGCCCCGACCTGCCGCAGGTCGCGGTGTTCGACACGGCGTTCCACACGACGATGCCGGAGTCCGCGGCCCGCTACGCGATCGACCCGAAGATCGCGGACCGGCACCGGATCCGCCGCTACGGCTTCCACGGCACCTCGCACGCCTACGTCTCCCGCGAGACCGCGCGCCTGCTGGGCAAGGACCCCTCCGAGGTGAACGTGATCGTGCTGCACCTGGGCAACGGCGCCTCGGCGTCGGCGGTGGAGAAGGGCCGGTGCGTGGACACCTCCATGGGGCTGACCCCACTGGAGGGTCTCGTGATGGGTACGCGCTCGGGCGATCTGGATCCCGCCGTCATCTTCCATTTGGAGCGTGTTGGTGGAATGTCCATGGACGAGATCGACACTCTTCTCAACAAGAGGAGCGGCCTGTTCGGTCTGTGCGGGGACAATGACATGCGCGAGATCCGCCGCCGGATCGACGAGGGCGACGAAGAGGCCGCGCTCGCCTTCGACATTTACATTCACCGGCTCAAGAAGTACATCGGCGCCTATTTCGCGGTGCTCGGCCGGGTGGACGCGGTCGCGTTCACGGCCGGGGTCGGTGAGAACGCGGCGCCGGTGCGGGAGGCTGCGATCGCGGGCCTGGAGGGCCTGGGCCTGGTGGCCGACCCCGAGCTGAACGCCGTGCGCAGCGGTGAGCCGCGGCTGATCTCGCCGGAGTCCGCGCGGGTCGCGGTCGCCGTGGTGCCGACCGACGAGGAACTGGAGATCGCCACACAGACGTATGCGCTGGTCGGAAAGTAACAATATGCGGCTCCGCCACCGGCAGCTGAGCAATACACCGGAGTAACACGCCTGAGCGCAGGTCCGCCCATTTGTATCTTCCGCCAGACGGAATATTCCGCAGCGAAACAAACCGATAGGATCGCCCCATGCGCCGTTCGAAAATCGTCTGTACTCTCGGCCCCGCGGTCGACACCCACGAGATGCTCGTCGCCATGATCGAGGCGGGCATGAACGTGGCCCGTTTCAACTTCAGCCACGGCACCCACGCCGAGCACCAGACGCGGTACGACCGCGTCCGGGCCGCGTCCAAGGAGACCGGCCGTGCCATCGGTGTCCTCGCCGACCTCCAGGGCCCGAAGATCCGCCTGGAGACCTTCGCCGAGGGTCCGGTCGAACTCGAACGCGGTGACGAGTTCGTCATCACCACCGAGGACGTACCGGGTGACAAGCAGATCTGCGGTACGACGTACAAGGGGCTGCCGGGCGACGTCTCGCGCGGCGACCAGGTCCTGATCAACGACGGCAACGTCGAGCTGAAGGTCCTGGACGTCGAGGGCCCGCGGGTGAAGACGATCGTCATCGAGGGCGGTGTCGTCTCCGACCACAAGGGCATCAACCTGCCCGGCGCGGCGGTCAACGTCCCGGCGCTGTCCGAGAAGGACATCGAGGACCTGCGTTTCGCCCTCCGCATGGGCTGCGACATGGTCGCCCTGTCCTTCGTCCGCGACGCCAAGGACGTGCAGGACGTCCACCGCGTGATGGACGAGGAGGGCCGCCGGGTCCCGGTGATCGCCAAGGTCGAGAAGCCGCAGGCGGTCGAGAACATGGAGGAAGTCGTCGCGGCGTTCGACGCCGTCATGGTGGCCCGCGGTGACCTCGCCGTCGAGTACCCGCTGGAGAAGGTCCCGATGGTGCAGAAGCGCCTGGTGGAGATGTGCCGGCGCAATGCCAAGCCGGTGATCGTGGCGACCCAGATGATGGAGTCGATGATCACCAACTCCCGGCCGACCCGCGCCGAGGCCTCCGACGTGGCCAACGCGATCCTGGACGGCGCGGACGCGGTCATGCTGTCGGCGGAGTCCTCGGTGGGCGCCTACCCGGTCGAGACGGTCAAGACGATGTCGAAGATCGTCGCCGCTGCCGAGCAGGAGCTCCTCTCCAAGGGCCTGCAGCCCCTGGTCCCCGGCAAGAAGCCGCGCACCCAGGGCGGTTCGGTCGCCCGCGCGGCCTGCGAGATCGCCGACTTCCTCGGCGGCCGGGGCCTGATCGCCTTCACCCAGTCCGGTGACACCGCCCGGCGCCTGTCCCGCTACCGCGCGTCCCAGCCGATCCTCGCCTTCACCACCGACGAGGGCACCCGCAACCAGCTGACCCTCAGCTGGGGCGTGGAGCCCCACGTCGTCCCCTTCGTCAACAGCACCGACGAGATGGTGGACATGGTCGACCAGGAGCTGGCCAACCTGGGCCGCTTCAACCCCGGCGACACGGTCGTCATCACCGCCGGCTCGCCTCCCGGGGTCCCCGGCACGACCAACATGGTCCGCGTCCACCACCTGGGCGGCGAGAGCAAGTAACGCTCCCCGCAAGGACCTTGTACGACACCGAGGGCGCCCCCTGTGGCAGGGGGCGCCCTCGGTCCGCGTGGGGGCCGGTCGGCCCTGCGGCGCTGGCCTCACCCGGTCGGCGGCGCTCCCACCGTCTCCCGCAGCCACGCGTTGCCACCCAGCTCCGGATGGGCGGCGGTGATCAGCCGTACGGCCTCGGCCTTCGCCCGCTCGGCGAGCCCACGCAGCTCCTCCCAGGTCAGCTCGGCCGTGGCCGGCGGCCACTCCGTCGTGAGGGTGACGGTCGTCGCCTCGCGGCGGAAGGAGTAGACGTGCTGGGTGAGGGAGGCCTCGACCGCGACGTCACCACGGGCCTCCAGCTCTCGCACCGCGTGGTCCAGCAGCAAGGCGATGTCGACCACGGGCTCTCCCAGCAGCCGCACGCCGAGGTCCACGCCGTGGACGACGAGCCGCAGGTCGGCCTTGAAGTACCGCAGGCAGAAGTCCGAGGCCGTCAGGTCCGGGTCCTGCGGCCGCCAGTCCCGTGACCAGGATTCGTCGTCAGCGCGCGGCTCGAAAAAGAAGTCGATCATCTGTCCAGCCTGGCCCGCGTTGCCGGATGTGGACCCGGCGGGGCACGGTCCTTCGCGGGCTCCCGGAAAGGTTCGTCGAGACCTTCGCGCCCGCGCGCGAAAGCGGTAAAGGGTCGTCAAAAGTGTGGCCCGGCCCTCCACAACTGGAGGGCCGGGCCAGGGTGTTGCGGCTCCCGAACGGGCTTGTGAGGCAGGTCAGTCGGTGGTGTAAACCTGCATGCCGGGCACGTGCAGGGTGCCGCCGAACTGGGCCGCCTGGGTCACCTTCACGTTGGTGAAGTGGATCCACGGGATGTTGAGCGGGGGCGGGCTGTCCGGGCTGAACGTCACCGGGATCAGGCCGAGCAGGTTGCCGGAGATGCTCTCGGTGTACATCACGGTGTCGCCGTCGGTGATGGTCGACTCCGAGCCCTTGGCCGCCTGGACGTGGTAGGTCTTGCCCGACTGCTTGTCCTTCACCGTCTGGTGCAGGTCACCGATCTTGGTCCCGCCGGAGATGACGTACTTCAGCACCTTCTTCTTGGTGCCGCTCGCCGTCTTCACCTCGACGATGCCCTGGTAGTCGGCACCGTTGAGCGTCAGGTAGCTGGCGTTCAGGTACCAGGGGTCGTCCGCCACCAGCACCTTGTTGTCGACACCGCCGACGTCGTCGGTCGCCTTCGCGCAGTCGTCCGCCGACGTCGTGGAGCTCGCGGAGGGGCTGGGCGTGGCCGACTGGGCCGCCTCCTCGGCCGCCTGGGTGGTGTCCCCGGCCGTCTTGGAGACCGTGCCGGTGGTGTCCTTCACCGTGTCCGTGACCGTCTTGGTGGCCTTGTCCGCGGTGTCCTTGACGGTGTCGGCGGCGCTGCCCTTGTCGGAGGAGCCCGAGGAACCGGACGAGGACGACGTGGCCGGCGAGGACGACGCGGACGCGGACGGCGTCGGGCTCGCGGACGTGCCGGAGTCCTTCTTGCCGCCGGTGAGGATGTCACCGATCGTGTCGCCGATGGTGTCCAGCAGGCCGCCACCGCTGCTCTGGGACGCCGAGGGCGTCGGCGTGGCCGTGTCGCCGCCGGAGCCGGACGAGCCGGAACCACCCGAGGAACCCGAGGAACCCGACGATCCCGAGGTCGCCGTCGGCTTGGGCGTGGCGGCCGTGTCGCCGGAACCCGAATCCGACGACGGGGTCGTGCCGGAGTCCTTGGACGTGTCCTTGCCGTCGGCGGACGCCGAGGGGGTCGGCGTGGCCGTGCCGGTGGACTCGCTCGCGGACGGCGACGGCGAGGCCGAGGGATTCTTCGCGTCCTCCAGCGCCTTGACGCAGTCCTTGTACTCCGCGGCCTTCTGGCTGTTGGACGTCGACGTGCTGTCGGCGATGGCGAGCGTCGACGTGAAGCCCATGCCCATGATGACGGCCGTCGGCATCGCCACAGACGCTATGGCCTTGCCTGCCGGCATGTGGAACCTGGTGAACAGCGGCTTCTTGGGGGCCGCATGGCGGGGCCCGGTTCTCGCACGGGACCCGTCCACATCGGTCCCGTGGGTCACCTCGTCAGCCGGCACTGTGCCTCCCGTTCGCCTCGTTGGCCGGGCTCGTTCCTGACAGGTCGTACGACTCGCTCACCCCGTCCGCGGCAGCCTGGTCGGGCAGCGGTGCGGCCTCGGGGGCGACACCCGCGCCCGGGGCGACCTCAGCCGGCGGCTCCGGCTGCGGAGCCACGCCCGGCGCCCACGCGATGGCCATCGCACCGCCGACGAGTGCGAGCAGGAAGCCGACGACGAAGCCGCCCAGGTTGGCAACAGGGAGGGACACCAGCCCCAGCAGGATCGACGCGACGCCCGCGAAGACCCGTACGTGCTTCTGGAACCAGAGGCTGACGCCCAGGACGACAAGCAGCACGCCGATGATCAGGGACCCGGCTCCCGCAGTGGTCGACATCGCAAGCGACAGATGACCGAGCTTGATGTGGTAGTACGGGAAGTACATGATCGGAAAGCCGCCGAGCATGACGATCAGGCCGGCCCAGAACGGGCGGGCGCCCCGCCAGGCGCGGAACTGCAACCTCCGGCGGGTGAACTGGCCGGGTGCGGCAGGAGTCTCGGCGCTCATGGAAAGCTCCCTGGTGCGGCTTGCTGTGGTGGGTGGTACTGCGACGGAGTTGTGGGCGGTCTGTGAAGACGCGGGTGAAGGTGCAACGGGCGGGGAGTCCGTCGGCCCCCCGCCCGTCACCGAGTGCTCAGTGCACGTGCACGACCTTGCACTCGTCGTTGCCCGACGAGAGCGCCATGTGCAGACCGCTGAGCTTGAAGGTAGACGCCGTGGTCGCCCAGGCGTGCTGGCTCACGTCGGTCAGCACGGCCTTGTCCGCCCTCTGGGCGAAGCCGTTCGGGTTCGCCTTGTCCCCCGCGTGCATACGGCCCGTCGAACCGGCCGCGACGCCGATGTCGATGTTGTCGAACTCGGCGTTGGCGTCGAGGTCGTTGACATCGATGAAGAGGTGCTCGGCGTGCACCGGCGTGTCGGCGCCGGCGGTCAGCTTCAGGGTTATGGTGCCGACCAGCGGGATGTCCGGCGTGACCACGGACTGACACATGTTCGTGATGTCCGCGGAGCTGAACCCGGACACGGCGACCGCGTGGCCCTCGGTCTTGCCCTTCATGTCAGCGCCGACATCGACGGCGCCGTACTGGACGAAGTCATAGCCCACGAGCTTCGAGGCGGTGACCTTGAACTCCTGGCCCGACACACTGAACGACGCCGCGAGCGCACCCTGCGCGAGAGCCACACCGACAGCCGCCGTGGCGGCCACGCTGGGCACCATGACCACAGCGAACCGCTTCCATCTGGTCCCGCCACGCACCTGGGACTCCATATTTCCTCCTTCTCGGACGTACATCTCCTGGCCCGGACTCGCCCCAGTAGGCGGCTCAGCCGGGCAGGGATGGGAGAAGTGCTACGTCCTCGGGAAGGAGAGCGCCCGTACTCGGAGGCGCGAACCGCGCCCGAATCACTGGCGATCACCCCCGAGCGACAACCACTGGTCGCGCCTGACACGCATCACGCACAACCTCTGGACAGGCTTCGCCTGGTCCGGCGAAGACCCCCCTGTCCTAGAGCCGGCGCCACTGCCGCCGGCTCTGCTCGGTGGGGACCCAGAGTCTCCCGTGACCCGACCGGCTGTCGGGGTACGGGAACGGACCGAGCGTGGCCGATCGTGGTGCATTCTCGGCGCGGACACAAGGGGGTTCGTTACTCGCTAGTAACGGCCGGATAACCGAACAACGACCCGCCGGTCTCGGAGCGCGACACAGGGTGGCATCCAGGGGCAGAGCAAAGGCATTTATTTCTGGATGAAACCAGACAGAAGAACAGCCCCGATTTACTGCGAGTAACAGCGGCCGCAATTACCAAGATTTGGCAAAGTGCGGCCGCCCTGACGCCTTGTCGGCGAATCTTTCACCCCGGCATCACAAGCCGTGGCGTTTAGTGACTGGTCAGAACAGGGCTCGGGCCAGCGCCCTGCGTGCCCCGACCACCCGCGCGTCCTCGGGGCCCACGACCTCGAACAGCTCCAGCAGGCGGCGACGTACCGCATCCCGGTCGTCACCCGCCGTGCGCTGCACGGTCTCGATGAGCCGCCCGAAGGCGTCCTCGACATGGCCGCCCACGAGGTCGAGGTCGGCGGCCGCGATCTGCGCGGCGGCGTCCTTCGGCTTCTCGGCCGCCTCCTTGCGCACCTGCTGGGGGTCCATGCCCTCCACCCGCTGGAGCAACTCGGCCTGGGCCAGGCCCAGTTTCGCCTCGGGGTGGCCCGGGTCGTCGGCCAGCACGTTCTTGTAGGCCTGGACGGCGCCGGCCAGGTCGCCCGCGTCCAGGGCCTGCGCGGCGGCGTTCAGCGTGGCGTCGTACGGCCCCACCGGTGCCGCGGCCGCCGGGGCACCGCCCGGCTCGGCGTCCGGGTCGACGGTGAGACCGGTCAGCCCGAAGCGCTGCTCGGCGACCTGCACCAGCTGGTCCAGGGTCTGGCGGATCTGCGCCTCGCCCGCGGCGCCCTGGAAGAGCGGGAGGGCCTGTCCCGCGACGACGGCGAACACAGCCGGGATCCCCTGGACCCCGAACTGCTGCATCAGCATCTGGTTGGCGTCGACGTCGATCTTGGCGAGGAGGAAGCGCCCGTTGTACTCGACGGCCAGCCGCTCCAGGACCGGGCTCAGCTGCTTGCAGGGCTGACACCACTCGGCCCAGAAGTCGATGACGACGGGTACTTCGGCGGAGCGCTGCAGGACATCACGCTCGAAACCGGCTTCATCGACGTCGATGACGAGATCGGCCGGAGAGACGGCCCCCGTCCCGCCCTGCCGGGCGGCTTCGGCGCGCGCCTGCTCGGCCTTGGTCTTGGCCTCCTGGGCCGCCTTCACCGCGGCGAGGTCGACGACGCCGCTCATGGACATGTTCCGTGGCTGCATGCGTCTATCCTCCCCCGTTCCCGCGCATGAAGGAAAAAGCGATGTGGGTGGCGCCGGGTCCCCACCCCACGCCGGTGATCGTCGCCCGTGTACGTCTTTCACGGGCTTTCGCTACGACCCGTAGCGTAATGCCATGAGGGGCCCCCGCGACACCACACCCCGGTGATCTCCCTCACGGCCTCACAGAAACGGCCGGTTATGGTCGTGGGATGCAGAGCCGCACCCACGCCAGCCGCACCGGTCGCCCGCGCAGCGCCGCCGCGGACGCCGCGATCCTGGCGGCCACGCGTGAGGCGCTGGTGGAACTGGGCTGGTCCAAGCTCACGCTGGGAGACGTGGCGACACGGGCCGGGGTTGCAAAGACGACGCTGTACCGGCGGTGGGCCGGCAAGCACGAGCTGGTGGTCGACGCGGTCGCCGAACTCTTCGACGAGCTGGAGCTGCCCGACCGCGGCAGCCTGGCCGCCGACATCGAGGGCGTGGTCCTGCAGTTCGCGGCGATCCTGGCCCGCCCGGAGGCCAAGAGCGGCCTGATGGCGGTGGTCGCGGAGTCGACCCGCGACGACGCGCTGCGCGAGCGCATCCGCGCCTCCATCGTGGACCGCCAGATGCGGCTGGTCCTGGAGGGCCGTACCCGGGCCCAGTGCCGCGGCGAACTCCCGCCGGAGCCGGACCAGGCGGAGGCCGCCCGCACGGTGGACCTGATCTTCGACATGGTCGCCGGAGCGGTCGTCCACCGCACCCTGGTGAGCGGGAAGCCGGCGGACGAGGAGTGGGTGCACAGCTTCACCCGGGTGCTGCTGCTCGGCCTGACCGCACCGCCGACCGAGTCAACCGAGTCATAGGGCGGGACCTCCTCCGCTTCCCATTCCCGGATGTTCACCCGTCCCGGTGACGACACCCTTGCCGTCTTGTCATGTCACGGCCATGATTCAGCCACGGCGTCTACTCGCATAGATCCGCTGGATCCGCCCGGATCTACCCAGACCCGCCTCCCAGCATCCGCTCCACCTGACAGCGCGACCCGACTGGCCCAGGAGGACCGATCCACGTGAGACCCCGTCATCCCCGCCGGTACGGCACCCTCGCCGCCCTTGCGGCCGCCCTGGTGGCCCTGAGCGCCGGGCAGACGCTCGGTGCCCCGTCCGCCTCGGCGGCCCCCCGCTCCGCCGCTCCCGCGTCCGCGGTCGCCACGGCCGAGGACCAGGCCGCGCGCGCCCTCGCCGGCTCGCTCACCGACAGCGCCTGGCGCACCCGCGTCCGCAAGGCCGCCCTCGCCTCCCACGAGGTGCCCGTCACCACCCTCGCCCACGGCTCCCTGAAGTCCGCCCTGGCCGCGGCCGACCGCCGCATCGCCACGGCCAAGGGCCTGGACGGCCGGGTCGGTTCCCTGCTCCGGCTGCGCCTCGGGGACGGCTCCATGCGCGCGGCACTGACCGCCGGCACCATCCCCTGGGTCGCCGTGGCGGCCTCCGACGACGACACCACCACCGTCACCGCCTACGACAGCCACGGCCGGAGGCACACCCTCGGCGCCCGCACGGCACCGGCGCACCCGGTGTACGTCGTCGACGTCGACGGGTCCAAGGCGCTGGCCGCCGGCCTGACGGTCCTCGGCGCGGAGCTGCAGCGGCACGGTGTCGCCTCCGCGGCCCCCGCGCCCACCGCCGCGCGGAGCACCCGTACGGCCACCGCGGGCTTCTGGACCACAAGGATCACCGCGGTGGAGCTCTCGGACGACGAGGAGCCCTGGATCAAGGGCGACGCCGAGATCTACACCCTCGTCACCGGCTTCGGCCAGGACGGCAAGGTCCGCGTCGACCCGGTCGACATGCCCTACCTCGACAACGACGGCACGGTGTACCGGCCGAACCAGATCCTGGTCAACTGGTCGAACTACAAGTACAACCTGGCCGATGCCGTGATGATGGAGGAGGACGGCAGCACCAACTACCGCGACCTGGCCAAGGCCATCGCCACCGCCCTGCTCACCGTCACCGACCAGGGCACCTACATCCCGCTGGTGAACGCCGTCCAGGACGCCATCCCGAACGACTGGTGGACGGACGACCCGGACTACGTCGACTCCTGGTACACCCTCGCCCAGAACGACAACGGCACCCGCCACGGCGCCCGGGGCAACGGCTGGATGACCGTGGAGCCGTACTTCGTGCAGCAGTTCTGACACCAGGGCGGCAGCACGCGAACGGGCCGGCGGAGGATGCCGCCGGCCCGTTCGCGTGCGCCGTCAGAAGCCCGCGGGCTCGGTGTACACCCCCCACTCATCCCGCAGTACGTTGCAGATCTCGCCGAGGGTCGCCTCCGCGCGTACGGCGTCCAGCATCGGCTCGATCATGTTGGAGCCGTCCCGGGCGGCGGCGAGCATGCCGTCGAGCGCGCCCCGCACCGCGGCCTCGTCGCGCGCGCCCTTCCGCTCGCGCAGGATGCGGACCTGCTCCCGCTCCACCTCATGGCTGACCCGCAGGATCTCCAGGTCCCCGGTGACCGAGCCGGTGGCGACGTTGACGCCCACGACCCGCTTCTCGCCCTTCTCCAGGGACCGCTGGTACCGGAACGCGGACTCCGCGATCTCCCCGGTGAACCAGCCGTCCTCGATCCCGCGCAGGATGCCGGAGGTGATCGGCCCGATCGGGTGCCGCCCGTCCGGGTGCGCTCTCAGGCCCCGCTCCTTGATCTGCTCGAAGATCTTCTCCGCGTCCGCCTCGATCCGGTCCGTCAGCTGCTCGACGTACCAGGAGCCGCCCAGCGGGTCGGCCACGTTGGCGACCCCGGTCTCCTCCATGAGCACCTGCTGCGTGCGCAGCGCGATCTCCGCCGCCTGCTCGCTCGGCAGGGCCAGCGTCTCGTCCAGGGCGTTGGTGTGCAGCGAGTTGGTGCCGCCGAGCACGGCGGCCAGCGCCTCCACGGCCGTACGCACCACGTTGTTGTACGGCTGCTGCGCGGTCAGCGAGACGCCGGCGGTCTGCGTGTGGAACCGCAGCCACTGCGCCTTGTCGGTCTGCGCGCCGTACACGTCCCGCATCCAGCGCGCCCAGATGCGCCGGGCCGCCCGGAACTTGGCGATCTCCTCGAAGAAGTCGACGTGGGCGTCGAAGAAGAAGGAGAGGCCGGGGGCGAAGACGTCCACGTCGAGCCCGCGCGAGAGGCCCAGTTCGACGTACCCGAAGCCGTCCGCGAGCGTGTACGCCAGCTCCTGCGCGGCCGTGGCCCCGGCCTCGCGGATGTGGTAGCCGGAGACGGACAGCGGCTTGTAGGCGGGGATGCCGGCCGCGCAGTACTCCATGAGGTCGCCGATGAGGCGCAGATGGGGCTCCGGCTGGAAGAGCCACTCCTTCTGGGCGATGTACTCCTTGAAGATGTCGGTCTGGAGCGTGCCGTTCAGGACGGACGGGTCCACGCCCTGGCGCTCGGCGGCCACCAGATACATGCAGAAGACGGGGACCGCCGGTCCGCTGATCGTCATCGACGTCGTGACGTCACCCAGCGGGATGTCCTTGAACAGGACCTCCATGTCGGCCGCCGAGTCGATCGCCACCCCGCAGTGCCCGACCTCGCCGAGCGAGCGGGGGTCGTCGGAGTCGCGCCCCATGAGCGTCGGCATGTCGAAGGCGACGGACAGACCTCCGCCGCCCGCCGCGAGGATCATCTTGTACCGCTCGTTCGTCTGCTCGGCATTGCCGAACCCGGCGAACTGGCGGATCGTCCAGGTGCGCCCGCGGTAGCCGGTCGGATGGAGCCCGCGCGTGAAGGGGTACTCCCCGGGCCAGCCGATCCGCTCGAATCCCTCGTACACATCCCCCGGTCGGGGACCGTACAGCGGCTCCACGGGATCGCCGGAGAGCGTGGTGAAGTCTGCGTCGCGCTTGCGCGCGGCGTCGTATCGGGCCTGCCAGCGTCGGCGGCCCTCCTCGATGGCGTGAGCGTCCATACCATCGAATTTACTTGGACGTCCTAGTAAATGTCGATGGGCAACCGCCGTACGAGTGCCGTACGGCGGTGGAGGCCAGGAGGCGCGCGCAGACGGCCGCGGGGCACCGGTTACGCTCGACGCCATGAAGAAGAGCGTCTTGACCCGCTATCGGGTGATGGCCTACGTAACCGCCGTGCTCCTGATCGTGCTGACGGTGGGCGTGATCGGCAAGCGCCTGCTGCACCTGGACGGATTCGGCGGCTTCGTCACAGCCGTCGGCATCGCTCACGGCTGGCTGTACGTGCTTTACCTGATCTTCGCCTTCGATCTCGGCAACAAGGCCAAGATGCCGCTGGGCCGCCTCATCTGGATGCTGCTTGCGGGCACCATCCCGACCGCCGCCTTCTTCGTCGAACGCCGAGTGACACGGGAAGTGGAACCGCTCATCACGAAGGAAGCCGAACCCGAGCCTGCCGCGGCCTGAACCGCCCGGGGGCGCGGCCACGGAGGCCGGACCTTCACTTCGTGACGTAGTGACACTGCACGGCACGCAGCCTGCCGTTCACGTAGAACCTTGCGCATGCCTTGCCGTAGTGCGGCAACGTCTGCGCGCCGACCTTCCGCAACGGGTCCCCCTTGCACTCCGCATGCGTCGCTCCGCGCGAGGTTTTGTAGGTCCTGTTGCTGGTATCTGCATGCCATCGAACGAACCGGACGCCGATCGCCCGGATGATGATCGTTCGAAAGAATGCCGGCGGAGGCCGCATGACTGAGCGTTTCTGCAGCTCAGCGGGCTGAATATCACCGTCGAGTGGTATTCGCCCGCTCCGGCTGACGGCCTTAATCCTCGTCGAAGTCGTGCGCCGCGATCCGCAGCGGGCGGAGCATCGCGAAGATCTCCGCGCACTCCTCGGCGTCGTACACCCCGAGCCCGAAGTCCATCGCCATCAGGTCGCGTGTGGCCGCGTCGACCACCTCGCGGCCCCGGTCGGTGATGACGGCGAGCGTGCCGCGGCCGTCGTTGGGGTTGGGGCGCTTGGCCACCAGGCCGGACTTCACCAGCCGGTCCACGGTGTTCGTCACGGAGGTGGGGTGCACCATCAGCCGCTCGCCGATCTTGGACATCGGCAGCTCGCCGGCCTTGGAGAAGGTGAGCAGCACCAGCGCCTCGTAGCGCGCGAAGGTCAGTCCGTACGGCTTGACCACCGCGTCGACCTCGGCCAGCAGGATCTGCTGCGCCCGCATGATCGAGGTGATCGCGGCCATGGAGGGCACGTTTCCCCAGCGCTGCTTCCAGAGCTCGTCGGCACGGGCGATGGGGTCGAAGGGAAGACTGAGAGGCTTGGGCACGTCATCAGACCCTACCCGTCGGTCATATGCCGGTCAGCCCTGTCTCGGCTTTCGGTCGCCCGGCAGGCCAGGGCGAGCCCGCCGCAGCACAGCACACCGAGCACGCCGGCCCCCACGACGGCCACCCGCACCCCGCTGACCTGGGCCGCGACCCCCGCCAGCGCCATGCCCACGCCCTGGATCGTCATCATCCCCGCGCTGAGCACGGTCATGGCCCGCCCGCGCAGCTCCTCGGGCACCGCCCGGACGAACCACTGGTCCAGGCCCAGGGTGTACGCCGATCCCGCCCCGGACAGCAGCAGGAGCAGCAGGGACAGCCCTAGGCCGGGGTGCAGCGCGTAGCCGACGTACGGCAGCAGGGTCAGGCAGACCAGCGGCAGCGCGATCCGCTCCCGGGCCACGGGACCCAGCCGCGCCCCGGCGTACAGCTCGCCGGCCACCGTGCCGACGGGCAGCGCACACATCAGCAGGCCGAGGCCTGCGGAACCGGCCCCGAGCGTGTCGGCGTAGGGCGCGGCCAGTGCCTCGGGGACGACGGAGAACGTCGCCGGCACCCAGAAGAGGAGGAGCAGCACGCGGATGCGCCGGTCGGCGAGGAGGTGGCGGGCGCCGGGGAGCGGGTCCTCCGTCTGCCGGGCGCGGGCGGGGCGGCGGCGGGTGCCGAGGCGCAGCAGGGCGGCCGAGGCGAGGAAGGTGGCGACGGTGATCAGCAGCGCGTGGCGCGGGCCGGCGACCGTGAGAAGCAGACCCCCGAGGCCGTATCCGACGAGCAGCGCGCTCTGCGCGACGATCCGCAGCAGGGAGCGGCCCAGGACGAACGGCTCGCCACTGCCGAGGACGTCCGCGAGGGTCGCCATCCGGGTGCCGGCGAACACCGGGGCGACGACGGCGAGGCAGCAGCGCAGCGCGAGCAGGACGCCGACGTCCGCGCCCGGGGCCACCATCAGCGCCACGCAGCCCGCGCACACCAGGTCGCAGATCACCAGCACCCGCCGGGCCGGGAAGCGGTCGGCGACCGGGGCCAGCAGGGTGCCGCCGACGGCGTAGGGCAGGAAACCGAGCGCGAAGGTGAGGGCGCTCATCAGGGGCGAGCGGGTGAGGTCGTAGACGAGGACGGACAGCGCGATCTCGCTGACGATCACGCCGAGCATGGACAGGATGTGGGCGGCGAAGACGGCGCGGAACTCGGGTACGGCGAGGACGCGGCCGTATCCGGCGCGCGGGGGCGCCGTGGCCTCGGACGGTGCGGACATGCCGCGCAGCGTGCCCATGCCAGGACCGGTCGACGTAGAGTTTCGGCTCAGGCCGAATGTTCCACCGCTGAGCCTTCGAAAGGACCGCCGTGCCCTCGCAGCTTCACTTCGGTGAGGAGGACTTGCTGCGCTGCCGGTTCGCCGTGTCGCCCCTGTGGGAGACGCAGGAGGCGGTGCGGACGCTGAAGCGGCCCGATCGGCAGGGGTATCACGTGCCCTGGCTGCGGCGGAGCCGTACGGTGGCCGCGGGGCTGGATCTGTCGCCGCTGTGGCTGCTGATGCCGCGGCGCGGGCACTCGCCCGACTGGCTCGGTCCGCCCCCGATCGGCCCCGCGGCCACCTTCGAGGAGGAGATCGCGGCCGTGCGCGGGGCCGATCCGGACGCGGCCCGGGACGACACCGCCCTCTCGCTCGCCTGCACCCCGGGTGCTCTGGAGTCGGCGCGAGGCCGGGCGTGGCTCGCCGATCCGGCGCGGATGGTGCGGGAGCTGGCGGACGCGATGGAGGAGGCCTGGCGGGTGCTGGTCGAGCCGGAGTGGCCCCGGCTGCGGGCGCTGCTGGAGGCGGACGTGGCCTTCCACTCGCGGCGGTTGGCGGAGGTGGGCCTCGGCGCGCTGCTGCCGGAACTCGACGGGCGGCTGTCCTGGAACGGCCGCACGCTGACGCTCGCGCGACACGGCGAGTACGCGCGCGACCTCGGCGGCCAGGGCCTGGTGCTGATGCCGAGCGTCTTCTCCTGGCCCGACGTGATCACGGGCTTCGAGCCCCCGTGGCAGCCCACGGTCGTGTACCCCGCCCGGGGCATCGCCGGGCTGTGGGCCGAGCCCGCCGACCGCACCCCGCAGGCGCTCGTACGACTGCTCGGCCCCAACCGCGCCGCCGTCCTGGCCGCCCTGGACGAACCCGCGAGCACCACCGCCCTGGCCCACCGCCTGCGGCTCGCCCCCTCCTCGGTGTCGGCGCACCTGACGGTCCTGCGCGACGCGGGCCTGCTGACGGCACGGCGCTACGGGCACCAGGTGCTGTACGAGCGGACGCCCCTGGGGATGGCGTTGGCGTCGGGGGGCTGAAGCCGGTGTGCCGGGTGTGATCAGCCGGGTGTGATCAACCGGAGCGTTTGCGGCGCAGGTGGTGGCGGACCGCCCGTTGCGCAACCGGGCCCAGTTCATCCAGGGCCGCGACCAGTGCTCCCAGCTGTTCCAGGGCATCCAGAGCCGCGTGGGCGCCGGCCTCGTCCACACCCTCGTACAGCTCCATGCCCACGAAGGAGACGGCCACGGCGCGGGCGAGGCCCGCCGGGTCGGTGAACCCGCCTAAGGGGGTGGAAGCGAGCACCCGCCGCAGTACCTGCTCGATCTCGGCGATCCACAGGTCGAGACCGGCGGCCGTGGCCGGGCCAAGGGCGGCATGGGTCTGGGCGCCGGCCAGGAGCTGGCCGAGGAGGGCGACGTGACCGCCGGCCCGTTCCTGCTCGTGGATCTCGCGGCCGACGGCGAGCAGCTCGGAGAGGGAGGTGACGGAGGCGAGCCGGGTGCGGTGCCGCGCCACGGCCTTCTGGGCGCCGTAGCGGCAGGCGGCGGCGAGCAGTTCGTCCACCGATCCGAAGTGGTAGAAGACCAGCGCCTGGTTGACGCCGGCCGCCGAGGCGACCGTACGGGCCGAGGTCTTGGCGATGCCCTGCTCGGTGAGCGTGCGCAGCGCGCCCTCCAGGAGCTTGGTCTTGGTCTCCTGGGACTTCGCCGTCTCCGGGCTCATGCGCCCGTCACCGCGCGGAACTTCGGGGCCGTCGAGGTCATCCGTCCGACTCCGGTCATCCGTACTCCTCCAGGGTGTGCAGCAGGCGGGGTGCGCGTGCCTGGGTGACCGGGGAGCGCAGGCAGCGGCGGGCCGCCGGGGTGCAGGCGAGCGGCGCCTTGAGCAGGGCGAGCGACATCGCGACCACCAGCAGCAGCGGGCACAGGTAGGCCACGGTGGCCCCGAACGGGCCGAAGACGCGGATCAGGGACTCGAGCCCCAGGCCGGTGAGGCACACGGTGAGCACCAGCGCGCGGACCGCCAGCTCGGCCAGCCAGTTGGCCAGGGCCCGCTCGGGGGTGATGCCCCGCTCCAGCCACAGCCGCAGCCGGTCGAAGGACCAGGCGGTCGCCCAGCCCGTCAGCGGGCGGACCACCATCCGGTCGGCGAGCGTGCCGAAGGCGCCCCAGCGGGGGCGGTAGTCGTAGCCGGTGAGGAAGCGGACGCCGTGCGCGTCGGGCACGTACCGCCGGTAGCCGCTGCCCTCGGCGACCAGGGACAGCGGGTGCGGGGAGGCGAAGCGCAGGGCGGAGGTGCGGGTGCCGTCGGGGCGCTCCTTCTCGTGCGCGGCGACTCCGGTGCCGGACACCGTGAGGAACGGCAGCACGCGCGTGACGTAGCGGAAGCGCTGCGGCTCGCCCTCCGCGCGCGGGAGGTGGGTGATCTCGGTGACCCGCAGGTCCCAGCGCTGGTGCTGGGCGGGGTCCTGGGTGCGTGCCCAGAGATCGTCCAAGTCGGCGCGGATATGCGTCTCTATGTAGAGACCCATGGTGTTCCCCCACGTCAGAGTGGCGTTTGAGCGACTGCTCAAACTGTCTGGGAGGGAAAGTAACGCACCTTTGAGCGATCGCTCAAAGAAAGCGGTTGACAGAACCCCGGCCCCTGAGAGCCGGGGTTCATGGGCGGGTCGGCCAGCGTTACCGCGCCAGGTGCCGCTCGACCGTCTCGACCTTGGAGGTGAGCCCGTCGGTCACGCCGGGCCGGATGTCGGCCTTGAGGACGAGCGACACCCGCGGGGCCCTCTCCTCGACGGCGGCCACGGCGCGCTTGACGACGTCCATGACCTCGTCCCACTCCCCTTCGACGGAGGTGAACATGGCGTCGGTGCGGTTGGGCAGGCCGGACTCGCGGACCACGCGGACGGCGTCGGCGACGTACTCCCCCACGTCATCGCCGACGCCCAGGGGTGTCACGGAGAAGGCGACGATCATGCGTTCACGACCCCTTCCTTGCGGGCGCGGGCGGCGATGACGGCGTCCTCGGCCTCACGGCGCAGCGCGCGCTCGATGATGAAGCCGCCGCCCGGGATGATCGAGTACGCGAAGTAGAGGGCGGCCTTGCCCTTCGCCCACTTGGTGCGGTTCCAGGCGTCCAGCCAGAAGATCACGTAGAGGATGAACAGCACGCCGTGGATCGGGCCCAGCACGGGAGCGACGTCGAAGCCCGAGGCGACCGTGTGCTTGATGATCGTGCAGGTCGCGAGAACGATCCAGGAGATGCCCTCCGGCACGGAGATCAGGCGCAGGCGGCGGATGGCGGATGCTGTCTTGAGGTCCACGGGTCACCTTCGGTGGGAGAGACGTCGCAGTTTGTGAACGGAAGCACAAGCGTTCGCCCATTGTGGCAAACCGTGTCCCTAGGGGTGCGGTCAGGGTCGCTCTCCACCCGCGGGGCCTGTTCGGTCCACCCGCGTCGCCGCTACTTTCACAGCGTGGCGATGTTCCGACTCCAAGGGAGCAAGGTGCTCGCCGTCGACATGACCGGGGACGCCGTGAAGGCGAAGAACGGCTCGATGGTCGCGTACGACGGGCAGATGGCCTTCAAGAAGCTGACCGGTGGCGGCGAGGGGCTGCGCGGGATGGTGACCCGACGGCTCACGGGCGAGCAGATGACGGTGATGGAGGTGAGAGGGCAGGGGACCTGCTGGTTCGCGGACCGCGCCTCGGAGATCAATCTGGTGCAGCTCCGGGGGGACAAGCTCTACGTGGAGTCGAGCAACCTCCTCGCGACCGACGCGGGGCTGAGAACGGGCACGACGTTCACGGGGCTGCGCGGCGCCTCGCAGGGCAACGGGCTGTTCACGACGACCGTCGAGGGACACGGACAGGCGGCGATCATGTCCGACGGGCCGGCGGTGGTGCTCCGGGTCAGCCCGCAGTACCCGCTGATCGTCGACCCGGGCGCCTACATCGCCCACCAGGGCAACGTACGGCAGTCCTTCCAGTCCGGCGTGACGTTCCGCACGCTCTTCGGGGAGGGCGGCGGCGAGGCCTTCCAGATCCGTTTCGAGGGCGACGGCCTGGTCTATGTGCAGCCGAGCGAGCGGAACACGATCGCGGGGGACCTGTGAGATGAGCTTCCGTGAGATCAACTCCAAGATGGTCGAGGCGACCGTGCTGCCCGGGCAGCGGCTGTTCAGCCAGCGCGGGGCGATGCTCGCCTACCGAGGGGACGTGTCCTTCACGCCCAACCTCCAGGGCGGCCAGGGCGGGCTGATGTCCATGCTCGGGCAGCGGGTGGCCGGCGAGGCGACCCCGCTGATGACCATCGAGGGCAGCGGCACCGTCTTCTTCGGGCACGGCGGCCACCACGTGCACGTCATCAACCTCTCCGGCGACACCCTCTACGTCGAGGCCGACCGGCTGCTCGCCTTCGAGGGCACGCTCCAGCAGGGCACGATGTTCATGGGCTCACAGGGCGGGGTCATGGGCCTGGTCCGGGGCCAGGTCACCGGGCAGGGCCTGTTCACCACCACCCTCCAGGGGCACGGCTCGGTGGCCGTGATGGCCCACGGCGGCGTCTTCGAGATCCCGATCACGCCCCAGCGCCCGGTCCATGTGGACCCGCAGGCGTACGTCGCCCACCACGGCGACGTACGCAACAAGCTGTCCACCGCGCTCGGCTGGCGCGACATGGTGGGCCGCGGCTCCGGCGAGGCGTTCCAGCTGGAGCTGAGCGGGAACGGCACGGTGTTCGTCCAGGCGTCGGAGGAGAAGCTGTGAGCGCGTACGGAACCCCAGGCGGGCCGGTGGTGTACGACCCCCTGACCCTCCCCGCCGACGACAACGTGAACAAGTACACGTTCTGCGTGGAGCTCAAGAGCGGGCAGTGGTTCCTGCAGAAGGGGAAGATGATCGCCTACTACGGGGCGATCGAGTTCAACGGCGTCGGGCACGGCCGACTCGACCGACTTGTCCGCACGTCGTTCCATTCGCCACTGCACGCGAGCGACTGGGTCGTGGCGGAGGGCTCCGGGAAGATGCTGCTGGCCGACCGGGCCTTCGACGTCAACTCCTACGACCTGGACGACGGGAACTTGACCATTCGCGCGGGCAATCTGCTCGCTTTTCAGCCAAGTCTCGCGCTCAAACAATCGATCGTGCCAGGTTTTCTGACCCTTATCGGAACCGGCACGTTTGTGGCCGCATCTAACGGACCGGTGGTGTTCATGGAACCTCCGATCCGGGTGGACCCGCAGGCGCTGGTGGGGTGGGCCGACTGCCCGTCCCCCTGTCATCACTACGACCACGGGTACCTGACGGGTGTCCTGGGCGGTCTACGTGCGATGACGGGCCTCGGCGGGGCCTCCGGCGAGGAGCACCAGTTCGAGTTCGTGGGGGCCGGGACGGTCCTGCTGCAGTCGAGCGAGACCCTCATGGCCGAGCGGGCCACGGGGGTGGTTCCGCCCGAACCGGGGGTGCCCGGCGGTGGCGGAGCGGCACCGGGTGGACACGGTCCGCAATCGTCGGCCGTACCGCGCCTTCCCGGACAGCTGGGAGACCTCCAGCGTCGCTTCGGGCTGTGAGCGGTAGTCTGCGGAGTGTGACGTCGAACGCGTGCGCACTGTCACACCACCCGAAGTAGTTCGTCATTCAACTTCTTAGGTAGACTTCATACATGGAGACCGAAACGGCCACGCGCTGGCTGACCGATGCGGAGCAGTGCGCTTGGCGCACCCACCTGGAGGTCAACAGGCTGTTGACGTACCAACTCGAAAGGGATCTGCAGCCGTTCGGCCTGACGATGAATGACTACGAGATTCTCGTGAACCTCTCCGAGTCGGAAGAGCTGCGGATGCGGATGAGCGACCTCGCCTCCGCCACCCTGCAGTCCAAGAGCCGGCTCTCGCACCAGATCACGCGGATGGAGAACGCGAACCTGGTGCGGCGCGAGAACTGCGAGTCCGATCGGCGGGGGCTGTACGCAGTGCTGACGGATCACGGCATGGAGACGATGAAGAAGGTCGCGCCGCATCATGTGGCGTCGGTGCGGCGGCACTTCATCGACCTGTTGTCGCCGGAGGCATTGACGGAGCTGGACAAGGGGCTGAAGCCGATCGCCGAGCACCTGAGGGGGCAGCGGGGGCGTCCCTGAGCTTGGCAAGGGCCTCCAGGGTGTCGGGTGACCCCAGCGCCCTGGGGGCTGCCGCCCTCAGCCCGCCCTCAGCCCGCCGTCAGGCCCGTCACCAGTTCGTCCGCCGCGCGGTACGGGTCCAGTTCGCCGGCCACGATGCGCTCGGCCAGGGCGTCCAGGCGGCGGTCGCCGTGGAGGTCGCCGATGCGTTCGCGAAGGGCTGTGACCGCGATCGTCTCCACCTCGCGGGCCGCGCGGGCCCTGCGGCGCTCGGCGAGGACGCCGCGCTCCTCCATCCATGCGCGGTGCTTCTCCAGGGCCTCGACCACCTCGTCCACACCCTCCGCGCGCGCCGCGATCGTCTTGACGATGGGCGGGCGCCAGTCGCCGGGGCCGCGGGCCTCGCCGAGGCCCAGCATGTGGTTGAGTTCGCGGGCCGTGGCGTCGGCGCCGTCCCGGTCCGCCTTGTTGACGACGTACACGTCGCCGATCTCCAGGATTCCGGCCTTCGCCGCCTGGATGCCGTCGCCCATGCCCGGGGCCAGGAGGACCACCGAGGTGTCGGCCTGGGAGGCGATCTCGACCTCGGACTGGCCGACGCCGACCGTCTCGACCAGGATCACGTCACAGCCCGCCGCGTCCAGGACCCGGATCGCCTGCGGGGCGGCCCAGGCGAGGCCGCCCAGGTGGCCGCGCGTCGCCATGGAGCGGATGTAGACGCCGGGGTCGGAGGCGTGGTCCGACATGCGCACCCGGTCGCCGAGCAGGGCCCCGCCGGAGAAGGGGGACGACGGGTCGACGGCCAGGACGCCGACCCGCTTGCCCTGCTTGCGGTACGCCGTGACGAGGGCGGAGGTGGAGGTCGACTTGCCGACGCCGGGCGAGCCGGTGAGGCCCACCACGTAGGCGTTGCCGGTCAGCGGGGCGAGCGCCGCCATGACCTCCCTGAGCTGCGGGGACGCCCCCTCCACCAGGGAGATCAGCCGGGCCACGGCCCGCGGCCGGCCTTCCCTGGCCTGGGCCACCAGAGAGGAGACGTCCTGCATCAAACAGCTCCGTTCACTTCACGGACGTAAACAGACGTAACTGGAACTCAGGCCTTCGGTACCCGCACGATCAGGGCGTCACCCTGACCGCCGCCACCGCACAGCGCGGCCGCGCCGACACCGCCGCCGCGCCGCTTGAGCTCCAGCGCCAAGTGGAGCACGAGGCGGGCGCCGGACATACCGATCGGGTGACCCAGCGCGATCGCGCCACCGTTGACGTTCACCTTTTCCGTGGATACGCCGAGGTCCTTCATTGACTGCACGGCGACCGCGGCGAAGGCCTCGTTGATCTCGATGAGGTCGAGGTCGGCGACCTCCAGGCCCTCCTTCTTGAGGGCGTGCTGGATGGCGTTGGACGGCTGGGACTGCAGGGAGTTGTCCGGGCCGGCCACGTTGCCGTGGGCGCCGATCTCGGCGAGCCACTCCAGGCCCAGCTCCTCGGCCTTGGCCTTGCTCATCACGACCACGGCCGCCGCACCGTCCGAGATCTGCGAGGAGGTGCCGGCGGTGATCGTGCCGTCCTTGGCGAAGGCCGGGCGCAGCTTGCCCAGGGACTCCACGGTCGTGTCGCCGCGGATGCCCTCGTCCTTGCTGAAGACGACCGGCTCGCCCTTGCGCTGCGGGATCTCGACCGGGGTGATCTCGGCCTCGAAGACACCGTTCTTCTGCGCAGCGGCGGCCCGCTGGTGGGACAGTGCGGCGATCTCGTCCTGCTCGGGACGGGCGATGCCGAGGCGCGTGTTGTGCTTCTCGGTGGACTCGCCCATGGCGATGCCCTCGAAGGAGTCGGTCAGGCCGTCGTAGGCCATCGCGTCGAGCATCTCCACCGCGCCGTACTTGAAGCCCTCACGGGACTTCGGCAGCAGGTGGGGGGCGTTGGTCATGGACTCCTGGCCGCCCGCCACCACGATGTCGAACTCGCCGGCGCGGATCAGCTGGTCGGCCAGCGCGATCGCGTCCAGTCCGGACAGACACACCTTGTTGACGGTGAGCGCCGGGACGCTCATCGGGATGCCGGCCTTGACCGCGGCCTGGCGGGCCGGGATCTGCCCCGCGCCGGCCTGCAGCACCTGGCCCATGATCACGTACTGCACCTGGTCGCCGCCGATCCCCGCACGGTCGAGGGCGGCCTTGATCGCGAAGCCGCCGAGGTCGGCTCCGGAGAAGGACTTCAGCGAGCCCAGCAGCCGCCCCATGGGCGTACGGGCGCCCGCGACGATCACCGAACTGGTCGTTCCAGAAGACATGAGCTGCGATCCCCTTCCAGCTGCGAAAGAGCCGAGGAGTGAACGAGGGTTTACCTCGAATGTACTGATGGCACTCCGTGCCGTCATCGGGCCGTCGGTGTGATCGCGCGCACGTTGCGTAACCACGTCCGTAGCGCTGCACTGAATCCATGCTGACGCGAATCGACCACATCGGGATCGCCTGCCACGACCTCGACGCCACCGTCGAGTTCTACAAGGCCACGTACGGCTTCGAGGTGTTCCACACCGAGGTCAACGAGGAGCAGGGCGTGCGCGAGGCCATGCTCAAGATCAACGAGACGTCCGACGGCGGCGCCTCCTACCTCCAGCTGCTGGAGCCCACCCGCGAGGACTCGGCGGTCGGCAAGTGGCTGGCGAAGAACGGGGAGGGCGTCCACCACATCGCTTTCGGTACGGCGGATGTGGACGGGGACTCCGAGGAGATCCGCGGCAAGGGCGTACGCGTTCTGTACGACGCGCCACGACGCGGCTCCATGGGGTCGCGGATCACCTTCCTGCACCCCAAGGACTGCCATGGTGTCCTGACAGAACTGGTCACTTCGGCCCCTGTTGAGTCGCCCGAGCACTGACCGCCGTACATAAGGGCCGGTAGGGTTGGGGGCGGTCGTCCTCACAACCGGGGCGACCCGGTCCCTCCATCAAAGGTGACGTCTGCCTCGCGACGCCTGGCACGCACGCTCGCCGCGTTACCGGAGGGACCGCCGGGGTCCGGGTTTCGGGGGACGAGCGTCGGGGCAGCAGCCCGTGCTCCGCCGTTGATCTGACACCATTCCCCGGGGGCCCCGTTCGGCGGATGGACGGAGCTCGTTGGAGATTGCGACCAGGGGACGGATGGGACCGCGCAGTGCGGGGCTACGAGAGCCAGGAGCGAGAGCCGGCGGCTGACGTCGACCACCTCTCTCGGTTCGAGGCCGAGATGAAGCGGCTGAAGACCGAGCGGGAAAAGGCGATCCAGCACGCCGAGGACCTCGGCTACCAGGTCGAGGTGCTGCGCGCCAAGCTGCACGAGGCGCGACGCACCCTGATGACCCGGCCCGCCTACGACGGCGGTGACATCGGCTATCAGGCCGAGCAGTTGCTCCGCAATGCCCAGATCCAGGCCGACCAGCTGCGCCAGGACGCCGAGCGGGAGCTGAGCCAGGCCCGCGCGCAGACCCAGCGCATCCTGCAGGAGCACGCCGAGCAGGCCGCCCGGCTCCAGGCCGAGCTGCACCAGGAGGCGGTCACCCGCCGGCAGCAGCTGGACCAGGAGCTGGCCGAGCGCCGGCAGACCGTCGAGTCGCACGTCAACGAGAACGTGGCGTGGGCCGAGCAGCTGCGCGCCCGCACCGAGTCCCAGGCCCGCCGGCTCCTCGACGAGTCCCGCGCCGAGGCCGAGCAGGCGATGGCCGCCGCCCGCGCGGAGGCCGAGCGGCTGACGAACGAGGCCCGGCAGCGGCTGCAGAACGACGCCGAGGCGGCCCGCACGGAGGCCGAACAGATCCTGCGCCGCGCCCGCACGGACGCCGAGCGGCTGCTGAACGCCGCCTCCACGCAGGCGCAGGAGGCCACCGACCACGCCGAGCAGCTGCGCACCTCCACCGCCAGCGAGTCGGATGCCGCCCGCCGGCAGGCCGCCGAGCTGAGCCGGGCCGCCGAGGAGCGCATGGCACAGGCCGAGGAGGCGCTGCGCAAGGCGCAGGCCGAGGCCGAGAAGCTGGTCACGGAGGCCGAGCAGGCCGCCACCAAGACGCTGTCGAGCGCCGAGGCCGCGGGCGAGGCCCGTACGCGCACGGCCAAGGAGCAGGTCGCCCGGCTGGTCGAGGAGGCCACCAAGGAGGCCGAGAACACCAGGTCCGAGGCCGAGCAGCTGGTCGCCGACGCGCGGGCCGAGGCCGAGAAGATCGTCGCGGAGGCCTCCGAGAAGGCCCGTACGGTCACCGCCGAGGAGAGCGCGACCCAGCTGTCCAAGGCCGCCAAGACCGCCGAGGACGTCCTGAACAAGGCGTCGGAGGAGGCCAAGAACACCACCAAGGCCGCGGCCGAGGAGGCCGAGCGGATCCGCACGGAGGCCGAGGCCGAGGCGGACCGGCTGCGCGCCGAGGCGCACGACATCGCCGAGCAGCTCAAGGGCGCGGCGAAGGACGACACCAAGGAGTACCGCGCCAAGACGGTCGAGCTGCAGGAGGAGGCCCGCCGGCTGCGCGGCGAGGCCGAGCAGCTGCGGTCCGACGCGGTCGCCGAGGGCGAGTCGATCCGCGCCGAGGCCCGCCGCGAGGCCGTGGTGCAGATCGAGGAGGCGGCCAGGTCCGCCGAGGAACTGCTGGCCAAGGCCAAGGCGGACGCCGACGAGCTGCGGCAGAAGGCGACCACGGACAGCGAGAAGGTCCGCACGGAGGCCATCGAGCGGGCCACCACGCTGCGCCGGCAGGCCGAGGAGACCCTGGAGCGCACCCGCAAGGAGGCCGAGCGGCTGCGCGAGGAGGCCGGCGAGCAGGCCGAGGCGGTCAAGTCGGACGCCGAGCAGGCCGCGCGCGAGCTGCGCGAGGAGACCGAGCGGGCGGTCGAGGCCCGTCGTACCGAGGCCGCGGAGGACCTGACCCGGCTGCAGACGGAGACCCAGGAGCGGCTGGCCGCGGCCGAGCAGGCGCTCACCGACGCCCGTGCGGAGGCGGCCCGGATCCGCCGGGAGACCGCCGAGGAGACCGAGCGGCTGCGCACCGAGTCCGCCGAGCGGATCCGTACGCTCCAGCAGCAGGCCGAGGCCGAGGCGGACCGGCTGCGCACGGAGGCCGCGTCCGACGCGTCCGCCTCGCGCGCCGAGGGCGAGGCCGTCGCCGTACGCCTGCGGTCGGAGGCCGCGGCCGAGGCCGAGCGGCTGAAGGCGGAGGCCCAGGACACCGCCGACCGGGTCCGTGCGGAGGCGCAGGCCGCCGCCGAGCGGCTCGGCACCGAGGCGTCCGAGACGCTGGCCGCCGCCCAGGAGGAGGCCGCCCGGCGCCGCCGCGAGGCCGAGGAACTCCTCGGCGCCGCGCGCGCCGAGGCCGACCAGGAGCGCGAGCGGGCCCGCGAGCAGAGCGAGGAGCTGCTGGCCTCGGCGCGCAAGCGGGTGGAGGACGCGCAGGCGGAGGCGGTCCGGCTGGTCGAGGAGGCCGACCGGCGCGCCACCGAGATGGTGTCCGCCGCCGAGCAACACGCCCAGCAGGTACGGGACTCCGTCGCCGGGCTGCACGAGCAGGCGCAGGAGGAGATCACCGGGCTGCGCTCGGCCGCCGAGCACGCGGCGGACCGTACCCGCAGGGAGGCCGAGGAGGAGGCGGACCGGGTCCGCTCCGACGCCTACGCCGAGCGGGAGCGGGCGAGCGAGGACGCGTCGCGGGTGCGGCGCGAGGCGAACGAGGAGGCGGAGGCCGCCCGGGCGCTCGCCGAGCGTACGGTCGCCGAGGCGATCGCGGAGTCCGAGCGGCTGCGTTCGGAGGCGTCCGCACACGCCCAGCGGGTGCGCACGGAGGCGTCGGACGCGCTCGCCGAGGCCGACCAGGCCGCGGCCCGCACCCGGGCGGACGCCCGCGAGGACGCCAACCGCATCCGCTCGGACGCGGCAACCCAGGCGGACACGCTCATCACCGAGGCGCGCAACGAGGCCGAGCGCCTCCAGTCGGAGACCGTCGCGGAGGCGGACCGGGTCCGCGCCGAGGCCGTCGCGGGTGCCGAGCAGCTCATGGCGGACGCCACCGACGACGCCGAGCGGCTGCGTGCCGAGGCCGCCGAGACGGTCGGCTCGGCCCAGCAGCACGCGGAGCGGCTGCGCAGCGAGGCCGAGCGGCACCGGGCGGACGCGGACGCCGAGTCCGAGCGGCTCGTCAACTCCGCGCGCGAGGAGGCCGAGCGGACCCTCGACGAGGCCCGCAAGGACGCCAACAAGCGGCGTTCGGAGGCGGCCGAGCAGGTCGACAAGCTCATCACGGAGACCACGGCCGAGGCGGACAAGCTGCTCACCGAGGCCCAGCAGCAGGCGCTGAAGGCCACCGCGGACGCGGAGTCGCAGGCCGACACGATGGTGGGCGCCGCCCGCTCCGAGGCCGAGCGGCTCGTCTCCGAGGCGACCATCGAGGGCAACTCGCTGGTGGAGAAGGCCCGTACGGACGCGGACGAGCTGCTGGTCGGCGCCCGCCGGGACGCGACCGCCATAAGGGAGCGCGCGGAGGAGCTGCGCGACCGCATCACCTCCGAGATCGAGGAGCTGCACGAGCGGGCCCGCCGGGAAGCCGCCGAGACGATGAAGTCCACCGGTGACCGCTGCGACGCGCTGATCAAGGCGGCAGAGGAGCAGCTGGCCAAGGCGCAGGCGAAGGCCAAGGAGCTGGTGTCGGAGGCCAACTCCGAGGCGGGCAAGGTCCGGATCGCCGCGGTCAAGAAGGCGGAGGGCCTGCTCAAGGAGGCCGAGCAGAAGAAGGCCTCCCTGATCAAGGAGGCCGAGGAGCTGAAGGCCGAGGCGATCCGCGAGGCCCGGCGCACGGTCGAGGAGGGCAAGCGCGAGCTGGAGGTCCTGGTGCGCCGGCGCGAGGACATCAACGCCGAGATCTCCCGTGTCCAGGACGTCCTGGAGGCGTTGGAGTCCTTCGAGGCCCCCTCGTCCGGCAAGGACGGCGGAGTCAAGGCGGGTGCCACCGTCGGCGCCCCCCGATCGGGTGGCAAATCGTCGGACGGCTAGCGCGCGCTGACGTTTTCCGTGTCTGCTGGGGGGCTTTGACCCAGTATTTGGCAAGCCGTCCGACGGTCAGCCACCCAAAAGAGGTGTCATTCTCCAGATCAAACACGTATCCGCTCGATGACACACCGCTTCGGCCCCTAGGATTCCCCCTATCACCTCACCGGTCTCTTTCGACAGGAACCCCATGAGCGACACTTCCCCCTACGGCTTCGAGCTTGTGCGGCGTGGGTACGACCGCGCTCAGGTGGACGAACGTATCTCCAAGCTCGTCTCCGACCGTGACAGCGCTCTTTCCCGCATCACCTCCCTGGAGAAGCGCATCGAGGAGCTGCACCTCGAGACGCAGAACGCCCAGGCCCAGATCACCGACGCCGAGCCGTCGTACGCGGGTCTCGGCGCGCGGGTCGAGAAGATCCTGCGCCTCGCCGAGGAAGAGGCGAAGGATCTGCGTGAGGAGGCCCGGCGCGCGGCCGAGCAGCACCGCGAGCTCGCCGAGTCGGCGGCCCAGCAGGTTCGCAACGACGCCGAGTCGTTCGCCGCGGAGCGCAAGGCCAAGGCGGAGGACGAGGGCGTCCGGATCGTAGAGAAGGCCAAGAGCGACGCGGCGCAGCTGCGGTCCGAGGCCCAGAAGGACGCGCAGTCCAAGCGCGAGGAGGCGGACGCCCTCTTCGAGGAGACCCGCGCCAAGGCCGCGCAGGCCGCCGCCGACTTCGAGACGAACCTCGCCAAGCGCCGCGAGCAGTCCGAGCGCGACCTGGCCTCCCGTCAGCAGAAGGCGGAGAAGCGCCTCGCCGAGATCGAGCACCGCGCCGAGCAGCTGCGTCTGGAGGCGGAGAAGCTGCGCACGGACGCCGAGCGCCGCGCCCGCCAGACGGTGGAGACGGCCCAGCGCCAGGCCGAGGACATCGTGGCCGACGCCAACGCCAAGGCCGACCGCATCCGTTCGGAATCCGAGCGCGAGCTGGCCGCTCTCACCAACCGCCGCGACAGCATCAACGCCCAGCTGACGAACGTCCGCGAGATGCTCGCCACGCTGACCGGCGCCGCGGTCGCCGCGGCCGGCTCCCCCGCCGAGGACGAGCCGATCTCCCGGGGCGTTCCGGCGCAGCAGTCCCGGTAGGTTCCGGCAGTCGTACGACGCCGTGAGGGGCGGTGGGACTCAGGTCCCGCCGCCCCTTCCGCATGTCCTAGCGCAGTCCCAGCAAGGGCGGTCTGCTCGTGCCGTCGCCGTTGACGACGACCCAGGTGTCGCCGGCGCGCAGCAGGTGGCCGCCGGTGGCGTACCGGTCCGTGCGCACCGTCGTTCCATCGTCCTCGCCGATGCGGTGGCCGTGGGCCACCTCGAGCGTCCACAGCCGGCCGTTCCCGAGCACCGCCACCCGGTCGCGGCCGGCCGGAGCCAGCGCGGCGACATCACCCAGGTCGGCGTGCCACAGGTGCCGGCCGTCGCGCAGCGCGTAGCCCGAGACGCGGTCGGGAGAGGAGGTACCCGGCTTGGCACCGGCGACGACGAGCGTGTCCCCGCTGACGGTCGCCCAGAGCGCCGGCCGCGCCGTGAAGGTGTCGTAGGTGTCCGGGAGCGGCGTGAGGTCCTCGTCGTCGCCGGTGAGCGGGATCTGCACCGGGTCGCCGTGGGGGTCGGGGTAGGCGAGGACGGCCGCGACACCGCGCTTGTCGCTCTCCTTCAGCAGGAGGGTGAAGGGGTCGGCGCAGAGCACCATGACCGTGTCGGCGGGGCTCTCGATGGGCAGGTCCAGGCTGCCGCGCTGCTTGCCGGTGGCGCTGTCCAGGGTCACCAGACGTCCGCTGCCGCCGTCCCCGGTTGTGCAGGTGACGACGACACGCGTGGTGCCGTCGCTCGCGGAGACGACGTTCGGCCCGCACGTCTCGCCGTCACGGCTCTTCTTGACCAGGTCGGCGTTCCAGCGCGGCCGGCCGTCGGCGAGGCCGTACGCCTGGACGCCCGTGTCGGTCAGCGCGAGGGCCACGCCTCCGTCGGCCGCGAGCAGGCTGTCGCTGCCGGAGGTGAACTGGGCGACGCCCTTGAGGGGCCGCTCCCACAGCTTGCGTCCGGTGCGGGTGTCGACGCCCCACACCGTGTCGCAGGGCATCTTGTAGCGCGCGAAGGCGACCAGTCCGACGCCGTCGACGACGCGCTCGCTCATGCCGCACACCGACTCACGCACGGGGGCGCGCAGCGTCCAGCGGCGGTCCCCGCCGTGGGAGTCGTAGGAGACGAGCGCGTCGTCGCGCACCCGGACGACGGTCGCGGCGTCCCGGCCCACGGTCCACACGCCCTGTGCCCGTACGGTCGTCGGTCGGTCCGGCGCGGCCTGCCAGGCGGAGTCGAGCACCGGACCGCGCATCCAGACGTACGCCTGCCAGCCGGGCCACAGCGCGAGCAGCACGCCCGTCGCGGTGAGGACGGCGGGCACGGCCATGCCAGGACGCCGCTCGGTGAACGCCTGGATCGCGCGGGCCAGGACACCGAAGCCGACGAAGGTCAGCAGGAACGCCAGAAGGAGAGTGGGCACGGTGCCCTCCGGGCAGGAGTCGCCGCCGCACTCGCCGCCGGGAATGGACGTCCACCCCAGCACATGGAACTCCACCGCGAGCCCGACCGAGGCCCCCGCCGCCACGACCGCCAGCCCCGCCCGCACCGCGCCCCACCCCGTGCGCGGTCTGCTGTCCTCAACCACTTCCGCCCCCGCCCGTGTTCTGTTTTCCGGCGCCCCCCGGCACCGCCCCGTCGATCAGGCGAGCTGGAGCATAACCCGCCGGTGGCGGCTCAGGGACTCCCTCCGACCCCTCAAGTGGCAGCCGCCCAACACCCGTCTTAGCGTGGCCGCATGATCGAGCTGGAGGGGCTGACCAAGCGGTACGGCGAGAAGCTGGCGGTCGACGGACTCACCTTCTCGGTCAGGCCCGGCATCGTCACCGGCTTTCTCGGACCCAACGGCGCCGGGAAGTCCACCACCATGCGGATGATCCTCGGTCTCGACCGGCCCACCGCCGGGGATGTCCGGATCGACGGCCGGCACTACGACCGGCTGAAGGACCCGCTGACGTACATCGGGGCCCTGCTCGACGCCAAGGCCGTGCACGGCGGGCGGAGCGCCTACAACCATCTGCTGTGCCTGGCGCAGAGCAACGGGATCCCCCGGCACCGGGTGGACGAGGTGCTCGACACCGTGGGGCTCACCGCCGTGGCCCGGAAGAAGGCCAAGGGGTTCTCGTACGGCATGGGCCAGCGGCTCGGGATCGCGGCCGCGCTGCTCGGTGATCCGCGGATCGTGATGTTCGACGAGCCGGTCAACGGGCTCGATCCCGAAGGCATCCACTGGATCCGGAACCTGATGAAGTCGCTGGCCGCACAGGGGCGGACCGTGTTCGTGTCCAGTCATCTGATGAGTGAGATGGCGCTGACCGCAGACCATCTGGTGGTCATCGGACAGGGGCGGCTGCTGGCCGACACCTCGATGGCGGACTTCGTCCGACAGAACGCGCGCAGTTACGTCCGGATCCGTACTCCGCAGCGCGAGCGGCTCATGGACGTGCTGCACGAGGCCGGCATCACCGTCGTGCAGGCGGGCGGCGGGGCGCTGGAGGTGGAGGACGGCAGGGCCGAGCGGATCGGGGAGCTGGCCGCGCGGCACGGGATCGTGCTGCACGAGCTGAGCCCGCAGCAGGCCTCACTGGAGGAGGCGTTCATGCAGCTGACGGCGGAGTCGGTGGAGTACCACGCACACGCCGGGCCCGCTCCCGTCCCGCAGGACTGGGGCGCCGGCTGGAAGGGGGCCTGAGCGATGGCGGCCGTGCAGGTGATCCGGTCCGAGTGGACCAAGATCCGGTCCGTTGCGTCCACCGTGTGGACACTCTCGCTCGCCGTCGTGGTCACGCTCGCACTCGGGATGCTCATCTCCGCGCTGTCGAGGAGTCAGTACGAGAACATGCCGTTGCGCGAGCGGCTCTCCTTCGACCCCACGGTCATCAGCTTCGCGGGCATGACCCTCGGCCAGCTCGCCATGATCGTGTTCGGTGTGCTCGTCGTCTCCAACGAGTACAGCACCGGCATGATCCGCGTCTCCCTGGCCGCCGTACCGCAGCGCGGCACGTTCCTGTTCGGCAAGATCGCCGTGGCCACCGCGCTCGCCCTGGCCGTCGGCATGGCCACCAGCTTCGCCGCCTTCTTCCTCGGGCAGGCCATGCTCGGCCCCCTCGGGACCCGGATCGACGAGCCCGGAGTGCTGCGCGCGGTGATCGGCGGCGGGCTCTACATGACCCTCATCGCGATGTTCTCCATGGGCGTCGCCACGATGCTGCGCTCGCCCATGCTCTCGCTCGGCATCCTGATGCCGTTCTTCTTCCTGATCTCCACGATCCTCGGCAACGTGGACGCCACCAAGAAGGTCGGCCGTTTCCTGCCCGACCAGGCCGGCCGCCGGATCATGCAGGTGGTGCCGAGTGCCGTCGACGACACGCCCTACGGCCCCTGGGGCGGGCTCGGGATCATGGTGCTGTGGGTGGTCGCGGCGGTCACGGGCGGCTACGTCCTGCTGAAGCGCCGGGACGCGCAGTAGCCCCTCCTGCCACGATCCGTAACGCTCTGGCTTTACTTTCTCTTGGGCGGAACCGTCAGCGCCCGGATATCCTCCTAACCCTTACGGGGGCGTGTGCCCCGCTGTCCTGAACCTTTCGATGGGTGCGGAGCATGATCGAGGCTGTAGGCCTGACGAAGCGCTACGGCGACAAGACCGCCGTGTACAACCTTTCCTTCCAGGTGCGACCGGGAGCCGTGACCGGCTTCCTCGGGCCCAACGGCTCGGGCAAGTCGACGACGATGCGAATGATCCTCGGGCTGGACAACCCGACGTCCGGCACGGTCACCATCGGCGGCTACCCGTACCGCAAGCTGCCCAACGCCCCCCGCCAGGTCGGCGCGCTGCTCGACGCCAAGGCGGTGCACGGCGGCCGGGCCGCCCGCAACCACCTGCTGAGCCTCGCCCAGCTGTCGGGCATCCCGGCCCGGCGGGTGGACGAGGTGCTCGGGGTCGTCGGCCTGCAGGAGGTGGCGAAGAAACGTTCCAAGGGCTTCTCGCTGGGCATGGGACAGCGCCTCGGCATCGCAGCCGCGCTGCTCGGCGACCCCCAGGTGCTGCTCTTCGACGAGCCGGTCAACGGCCTCGACCCCGAGGGCATCCTCTGGGTCCGCAACCTGATGAAGGCGCTCGCGGCCGAGGGCCGTACGGTCTTCGTGTCCTCGCACCTGATGAGCGAGATGGCGCTGACCGCCGACCACCTCATCGTCATCGGGCGCGGCCAACTGCTCGCCGACATGAGCGTGAAGGACTTCATTTCGGCCAACTCCGCCGACTTCGCGCGCGTCCGCACCCCCGACACCGAGCCCCAGCTGCGCGAGAAGCTGTCCTCCGCGCTCACCGAGGCGGGCGGCCATGTGCTGCCGGAGCAGGACGGCGCGCTGCGCGTGACCGGGCTGCCGCTGCCCCGCATCAGCGACCTCGCGCACGAGGCGGACGTACGGCTGTGGGAGCTGTCGCCGCACCAGGCCTCGCTGGAGGAGGCGTACATGCGCATGACGCAGGGCGCCGTCGACTACCGCTCCACCGTCGACCAGAAGGCGGGCCTCCAGCAGCCGCTGCCGCCGGGCGCCCAGCCGCCCATGCCGATCCCCGGCCAGGGCCAGCCGGGCTGGTACGCCCCGCCGCCGCCCCAGCAGGGCGGCCAGCCGTTCGCGATGCCGACGCCGCCCTCGGGGCCGTACGGCGGTGCGCCCGCGGGCGGGTATGCCGCTCCCGGCGCGGGAGCCAACCCGTACGCCGCACCGGCCGCACCGGCCCCGCAGGCCCCCCAGGGGCAGCCCCCGGTGGCCGCCTCCCCGGTCCCCACCGCCGACACGACCCAGCCCGAGGACGCCCGATGAGCACCCACCAGACCGCGATGCCGCAGGCCCCCGCCGCCGCGCCCGGCGGGGCCTACCCCGGCTACAGCTCGCCGATCCCGGTCGTGCGCACCCACCTGGGACACGCGCTGGCCTCCGAGTGGACGAAGATCAAGTCGGTGCGTTCGACGATGTGGACGCTCGGCGTCTTCATCCTGCTCGTGGTCGGCATCGGCCTGCTGGCCGGTTTCGCGGTCCGGGGCTCCGGCGACCTGTCCGGCCAGAGCCCGCTGACCCTCGGCTTCTTCGGCCTGCTGATCGGCATGATGTGCATCATCACGCTCGGCGTGCTCACCACGGCGTCCGAGTACGGCACGGGCATGATCCGTACGACGATGACCGCGTGCCCCAGCCGGGGCCGGGTGCTGGCGGCCAAGTCGATCGTGTTCTTCGTCATCGCCTTCGTGGTGACGCTGGCCACCGTGTCGTTCGTGGCGATGGTGCAGACGTCCATGCTGGAGGGCCACGGCGCGAGCAGCCCGACCGGCGGGGAGTGGCTGAAGGCCACCGTCGGCATCAGCCTCTACATCGCCCTGCTCGGGCTGCTCTCGCTGCTCGTCGGCTCGATCATCCGGCACTCGGCGGGCGCCATCACGATCATGATCGGCGCGGTGCTCGCCCCGCTCGTGATCGCGCTGTTCATGAACGCCTCGTCGCTGGAGAAGGTGCAGAAGGCGCTGCTCGAGTACTCGATCCCGAGCCAGATGGGCGTCTTCTACGACAACACCCTGAGCCAGTCCGGCCCGACGGGCTGGGACCCGCTGTGGATCATGCTGGGCGTGACGGCGGCCGCGTACGCCGGCGCCTACGCGCTGCTGCAGAGCCGGGACGTGTAAACCGGGCGGCTCAGAACTTCGGCGCGTTGCGGGACCGCTGCACCCGGGTGGTGCGGCGGTCCTTCGCGTTCCAGCACGCCTTGTGCCAGTGGCGGCGGTCGTCGACGCCCGCGTGCTCCGGCCAGGCCACCACGTGCGGGACGCCGGAGGGGATCAGCTGGTCGCAGCCGGGGCAGCGGTAGGTCTTGCCCTCGGCGCTCGCCCCGGCGACATGGCGCACGCTCCACTCCTCGCCCTGCCAGCTCTCGGTGGACTGCCAGCCGCCGTACCGGCCGGTCCGGTCGTCCTCGGCGCTCCGGCCGGACGACTCGGCTGCCTTCGGTCGGTTGCGACGCGGGGACACGGGACACCTCTCGGGGCTATACAGGAAGCACGGGCTGGATCCAGCGTACGCGGCCCCCGACGGGGTACGCGAAGCGCACCAACCCGCACAAGTCCCCCTCCAGGGCGGCCCATTCTGCAGACAATCCGCAAATCTCCCCGCCAGGCCGTGTCCTCGGCACGTGTCAGACGGTTATGCCGGGTGGGGGAGCTCCGGTCGGAGCCAAGGAAGCAGGAAAGCGATGCGCGTAGGAAGTTTTGTGCTGGCGGCCCAGTTCCCGGGCCAGGGCCCGGGGGAGGCCCTGTACCGGGCGGTCCGCTCGGCAGAAGTCACCGAGGAGGCCGGGCTGGACGCCGTATGGCTGGCCGAGCACCACTTCGTGCCGTACGGCACATGCCCGTCCGCCATCACCCTGGCCGCCTTACTGCTCGGCCGCACCGAGCGTATCCGGGTCGGCACGGCGGTCAGCGTACTGCCCACCGCCCACCCGGTCGCCCTCGGCGAACAGGCCGCGCTGCTGCACCTGACGAGCGGCGGTCGGTTCACGCTGGGCGTGGGGCGCGGCGGACCGTGGGTGGACCTGGAGGTGTTCGGCTCGGGCCTGGAGGCGTACGAGCACGGGTTCCCGGAATCACTCGATCTGCTGGTGCGCTGGCTGCGCGAACCGTCGGTATCGGCTTCGGGGGAACGGTTCTCCTTCCGTGAAGTCCCCGTCGTCCCCCGCCCGTCGGAGGCGCTGACGGAGATGCCCGGACCCGAGGTCGTCGTCGCCTGCACCTCGTCGGCGAGCGTACGGCTGGCCGCCGAGCGCGGGCTGCCGATGCTGCTCGGCATGCACGTCGGGGACGAGGAGAAGGCCGAGATGGTCGCCCTGTGGCGGCAGTTCGCGCGGGCCGCGGGCCGGCCGGCCGAGGAGATCGCCGACGCGGCCCATGTCTCGGCCGGTGTCTGCCAGATCGCCGACCGGCGCACGGACGCGGCGGAGACGCTGCTGAAGGCGATGCCGGGATGGCTCAAACAGGGCCTTGAGGCGCATGTGACGGTCGACGGCCGGGCGCGCTCGATGCGTGATCCGCTCGCCTACACCGAACTGCTCTGCGGGCTGCACCCGGTGGGCACCCCGCGGCTCGCCGCCGACCGGCTCGCGGCCACCTCGGAGCGCACCGGCATCTCCCGGTTCGCCCTGCTCGTCGAGGGCTCGGGCGACCTCGCGGCGACGGAGGAGAACCTACGGCGGCTGGGCTCCGAGGTGCTGCCGCAGCTGCGCTGACCGGCCGCAGACTCCCTTGCGCCACGGGTGGCTTGCCGCCCCAGGAGGTATGCACCTCCCACAGGTGGAGCGGCAAGCAAGCGGCTCACTGCGCCGGCGGCCCGGCAACTGCCCCGTCAGCAGTCCCGAAGCTCCGGCGACTGGTTCAGCAACTGACTGCGCACCGAGGTGAAGCGGGCCAGCGTCTCGTCCACCGAGGCGTCCAGTGGGAACACCGCCACCCGGTGGCAGTTCTGGAAGGCCAACCGCACTCCGAAGTGCCGCTGCAGCGCGCCGCGGATGGCGTCACTCGCGAGCGCACGCAGCAGCTGACCGCGTGCCTGCTCGTCCGGCGGGGGCGTCTGGTTGTCGGCGAATGCTCCGCCGTCCACCTTCAGCTGGGCCACCAGGGAGCTGATCATCTCCCACGCATAGGGCAGGGAGGTCCGGACGCAGTCGACGAATGCTGCTTCGTCGACCTCGCCTCGCTCGGCCTGTTCGAGTAGGGCCGGTGAGACGTCGAGCGACATGGGTTCTCCTCTCGCACCCCCGATGAGCAGGGGTTGCCGGACAGGTAACGGAGTTCGCGATATCGAACACGCTCAGTACACAGTTCGCGACCTCCCGTTCACTACGGTAGGCAACGGACGGTGACGGCACCAGCAGAATGGGTATATGGGACAGTCCCTTTAGGCGCACAATCGGCCAGGGATGAACAAGAGTTATCAGGGATGAAAGGGATGCCCGGGTGAGCCGCTGCGACCGGTGGGAAGGGGCGGACAGAGGGCGAATCGCGTGCACCGGTGTGTGTCGAGTAGCGTTGCCGACCATGCGTCTCGTCATTGCCCGATGCTCGGTCGACTACGCCGGCCGGCTCACCGCCCACCTGCCCTCGGCGCCCCGCCTGATCCTGGTCAAGGCGGACGGCAGCGTCTCCATCCACGCGGACGACCGGGCCTACAAGCCCCTCAACTGGATGTCGCCGCCCTGCACGCTGAAGGAGGGCGCGGGCGAGGACGAGGGGGTGTGGACCGTCGTCAACAAAGCGGGCGAGAAACTGATCATCACAATGGAGGAAATCCTCCACGACTCCTCGCACGAACTAGGCGTGGACCCCGGTCTGATCAAGGACGGCGTGGAGGCGCACCTGCAGGAGCTGCTCGCCGACCGCATCGAGACGCTGGGCGACGGCTACAGCCTCATCCGCCGCGAGTACATGACCGCGATCGGCCCCGTGGACATCCTGTGCCGGGACGCGGACGGGCAGACGGTCGCGGTGGAGATCAAGCGCCGCGGCGAGATCGACGGCGTGGAACAGCTCACGCGCTACCTGGAGCTGCTGAACCGCGACCCGCATCTCGCCCCGGTCCGCGGCGTCTTCGCCGCCCAGGAGATCAAGCCCCAGGCCCGCGTCCTCGCCACGGACCGCGGCATCAACTGCCAGATCCTGGACTACGACGCCCTGCGCGGCATCGAGGACGACAAGCTGCGGCTGTTCTGAACAGCTTCCCCGTACGAGCGTGAGGGCCGGCCCAGGAAAGGACCGGCCCTCGTGCTGTGTGCGGGAACGTCAGATCACGGAACCCGAGCTGCTCGACGACGGGCCGCCGGCCGAGTTGGTGGTCGACGGGGAAGTGGTCGAGGAGGTCGCCGAGGGCGACGTCGAGGGCGAGGTCGAGGGCGACCGCGAGGGAGACGGGGAACTCGACGGGCTCGACTTGCTCGGTGACGGTGATCCGCCCGGCCTCGTCGTCTGCGACCTGGACGGTGTGGGAGTCGTACCCCCGCCGCCCGTGCCCTTCGTGCCGGACGCACTCGGCGAGGGCGCCGTCGGCGGCGGTGTCGGGTCGTCCGAGGTGCCGGAACTGCCGTCCGGACCGGGGTCGGTCGGAGAGCCGGAGGGCCTCCCGGTGGGGCCGGCGGCGCCGTCGTCCTGCTTGGGGTCCGCGCCCAGGCTGCCGTCGTCGAGGCCCTGGCTCGCGGACGGGTTGACGTCCACGTTGCCGGCCGGGTTCCGGTTCGCGTTCTCGTTGGACGTCATGCCGAGGGTGACGACCGTGCCGAGTACGGCGGCGAGCAGGGCACCGGAGCCGACCGCCACCAGGTTGCGGCGGGCCAGGCGGCGGATGCCGCCCAAGGACTTGGCGGCCGGCAGCTCATGGGTGACCAGGACCTCGCCGGACGACCCGTAGGGCGGGTAGGCCGGGGGTGTGCCGCCGGGCGGCGAGGCGGACTCCTCCTGGCGTGCGTCCGGCACCTCCTCGCCCGCCATCGCCGCCGCCCCGGGCAGCTCGCCCGAGCGGTCGGCGACCAGCGCCAGCGCGCGGCGTCCGGCCACGGTGCCCCGCTTGTCGGCGAGGGCGCCGCGCAGACCGGCGGAGGCCTCCAGCTCGGCGCGGGCCCGGTCGAGCTGTCCGCCGCAGAGCGCAAGGATGCCCAACTCATGGTGGAAATAGGCCTGTTCGGAGACCTCGCCGGACAGCCGGGAGGCCTCGGCGCCGGCGCGCAGCGCGCGTTCCCAGGCGCTCCAGTGCAGTCCGGCGGCGAAGGCGGGCGCAGCCGTACGGGCGAGCCGTACCGCGACGCTCTCCTCGCCCTCCACGGGAGGCAGGGTGGACGGCACCACGACCGCGAGCGCGGCGAGGGCCGCGTCGGCCTCGGCACACACCCGCTCGGGCGTGACCGAGGGGTGCCCGGCCCACCAGGCGTAGTGCTCGGCGGCGGTGAGGGCCTGCGCGGGGGCGTCGGCTGCGTAGCCGGCGGCCTCCAGCTGGGTCTGCACGCCGGCCGCGAGGCGGTAGCGGGAGCCGACCGGGGAGACCAGGCCACAGCCCGCGAGTTCGCCGAGGGCCGCGTCCGCGTGGGTGTCGCCGACCAGCGCGGGCAGGTGCGCCTGGTGCGGCAGTTCGCCGCCGAGGGCGACGGCGAAACGGAGGGTGGCACGGGCGGAGGCGCTGAGCCGGGAGGCGAGCAGCGGGGCGGGCGCGGCGGCCTCGCCGAGGGAGGGCAGCGGGACGTCCTCCGCCTCCGCCGTCTCCACGGGTGCCTCGGCGGGGTGGCGTACGTCCTCGAAGACGCCGTACTCGTCCACCGCGCCGGCGCTGGCGCGCAGCTCGTCGCGCTGCCGGAGCAGGGCGCCGGCCTGGACGAAGCGCAGCGGCAGGCCCTCGGACTCGAACCACAGGTCGCCGGCCCAGTTGGACTCCTCCTCGGTGAGGACCCGGCCGACGGCCAGCTCCAGGATCTCCACGCCGGCCGCGCGGTCCAGGCCGGCGAGGAAGACCTCCTCGACCTCGGAGTCGGCGGCGGGCGCGGGGACGTCCGGGGTCGCGCCGAGCAGGAAGGCGCACTCGGGGGTGGCGTCGAGCAGCTCGTCGAGGGCGGCGCCACCGAACTCCAGGTCGTCCACGACGACGACCGCGCCGATCTCGCGGACGAGGGCGCGCAGGTGCTCCTGCTCGGGCCGGTACCGGGGGGCGTCGTAGACGGCGTGGAAGAGGTCGTGCAGGAGGTCGGTGGCCGTGCGGTGGAAGCCGGTGAGCCGGACCACGCCGTCGGGGGCGAGATCGGAGCAGTCCTCGGCGACCAGGTCGAGCAGGGCGGTGCGGCCGGAGCCGCCAGGGCCGGTGAGGCGCACGGAGCGGCCGCGGGCGAGGAGGCGGACCAGGCGTTCGCGTTCGTCCTGGCGCTCGAGGAGGGCGGGCGTGGGCTGCGCCGGGCCCGGCGGTACGGGCGGCCGGGCGGCGCGCTCGGTCTCGGCGCGCTCGGCGGCGGTGCGCTTGCGCGGCCGCTCCGGCCGCTCGAGCGGCGGGCAGGGCTCTATCTCGCTGCCGTCGACGGGGTTGACGGTCAGCAGGAAGTCGCCGGAGACGAGCTGCGCCGTCCGCGCGAGCGCGGGCGTGCTCTGGCCGAAGTCGGAGGTGAGGGATTCCCGGGGCGGTCGGCGGCTCGGAGCCTGGCCGTGCTCCCCGGGTCCCGGAGTCGTCGGGTCCATAGGTTCAAGCCCCCAAAAGCGTCGTGTGCCCTGGCAAATACCGGCCCCTCCCGGCCTGCTGCACGCCGCGCTGTCGCTTCTGGTCCGGGCCCGCTCGAGGGTGGCTGAGGCAGCGGGCGACCGAACCCTAAACCTTCGCACAGTATCTACGACAGAGCGGGGGTCCGTGCGGTCCGAGACATCACAGTCCGGTGAGGATTGCCCTCGACGTACGGTTCGGCGGCTGCGTCCGGGTCTCCCCCGTCGCCCGGTTCACACCCGATCGGGGTGTTGCGTTCCGGGCGGGGCACCGGCTGGGCGCATCACACCCGGGGCAGCGACTCCACGCCGATGCCCCCCTCGATGGCGAGGATGCGGTGCAGCCGGGTGGCCACCAGCAGGCGCTGCATCTGCGGCGGGACGTCGCGCAGCACCAGACGGCGACCGCAGCGGCCGGCCCGCCGGTGGGCACCCATGATCACCCCGAGGCCGGTGGCGTCCCAGGAGTCCAGCTCGGACAGGTCGAGCACCAGGTCGCCGACTCCGGTGTCGACGGCCGAGTGCAGGGCCGTACGGGCGTCCGCCGCGCTGCGGACGTCGAGGCGGCCCCCGACGACCAGCTCGGCGTGGTCGCCCCTGATGTACATATGCGCTCCCCGTTGAGTGCGGTCTGGCGTACTCCGTGACGGTGCTGGTGCTGTGCAACGTCTGACTGCCTGGGTGGCAGACCGGTTGCTGTTTGTAAGCGAACCGATACCGAATTCACCCCCGGGAGTGATGCTCCCGGGGAGTGTGTCCGGTCTTGGACGGATCAGTACTTGTAGAAGCCCTGCCCGCTCTTGCGGCCGATGTCACCGGCATCCACCATCCGGCGCATCAGCTCCGGCGGGGCGAACTTCTCGTCCTGGGACTCGGTGTAGATGTTGCTGGTGGCGTGCAGCAGGATGTCCACGCCGGTCAGGTCCGCGGTGGCCAGCGGGCCCATGGCGTGGCCGAAGCCCAGCTTGCAGGCGAGGTCGATGTCCTCGGCGGTCGCGACGCCGGACTCGTAGAGCTTGGTCGCCTCGACGACGAGGGCGGAGATGAGCCGGGTGGTGACGAACCCGGCGACGTCCCGGTTGACGACGATGCAGGTCTTGCCGACCGACTCGGCGAACTGCCGTGCGGTGGCGAGGGTTTCGTCGCTGGTCTTGTAGCCGCGGACGAGCTCGACGAGCTGCATCATCGGCACCGGCGAGAAGAAGTGCACGCCGACGACCCGCTCGGGGCGCTCGGTGGCCGCCGCGATCTTGGTGATCGGGATGGCGGAGGTGTTGGAGGCGAGCACGGTGTCCTCGCGCACGAGCTTGTCGAGCGCGCGGAAGATCTCGTGCTTGACCTCCAGCTTCTCGAAGACGGCCTCCACGACGATGTCGGCGTCGGCTGCGGCGTCCAGGTCGGTGGTCGCGGTGATGCGGGCGAGGGCGGCATCGGCGTCGTGCGCCTCCAGCTTGCCCTTGGCGACGAACTTGTCGTACGAGGCCTTGATGCCGTCGGTGCCACGCCTGAGTGCCTCATCCGTGACGTCACGCAGGACGACGTCCCAGCCCGCCTGCGCGGCGACCTGGGCGATACCGGACCCCATGAGTCCGGCCCCGATGACGGCGAGCTTCCCTGCCACTCCGACTCCCTGAACGCTGTTGACGTCTGCCTCTTCGGCGGACCATAGCGCTCGTGAGAGGCTGTGTGAGGGGTTAGTAATGCGTGTCACGTCTCAACGCGTGAGACGCCCGTCACGTCTCAATTGACGGACTTGGCGATCCTCCCGCCGACCGAGGCCGGAGGGATTGCGACCTCGCGGCCGCAGTGCTAATTCCTTGCGGGTTCGCACTGGTTGGCGCTTCACGGACCGGCCTACGCCGAGGTCTCCACGCCCTGTGACCCGCGTGCCCGCGGGCCAGAGTGTTCTTCGCGCCTACGGTGTCCGCGTGTAGCAGCCGCCACCACAGCAGGCCTTGACCCAGGGTGTGATGCAGGGCCCGCTGAGCCGGCGCGCCATCAACCACGCGCCGGCCAACGAAGTATGGGAGGAGTCCGCAACGCCGTACCGGCAGGCGGTCGCCATGCTCTCCCCTGTGGGCCTCAGGAGGCGCTACGGACGGCGTAGTTGAGGACCTTTTCGCTCAGCAGGTCCTCGATGTCATCGAGGAGAACGAGCACCTCTCGTGATACTTCGCGCGGTTCGCGCCCCTTGACCATCTCGCGTGAGATGACCGCCATGACCGTACTGTGCACCCAGCCGATCTGACCCGCCATCAGGGTGGGCAGTTCGTCGCCGTCGGCCGCGCCGGTCTCTTCGCGCAGCGCCTGCTCCAGGTTGGCCTGGACCTCCTGGGCGATGGCCCACAGCCGGGAGCGCAGCGCGGGGGTCTCCTCGATGACCCGCATGAAGCTCGCGTACCCGGGGATCAGGCCGACCCGGGGCGAGACCGCCTCGACCTCCTCGCGCAGCTCGCGCAGGACCGCGCCGACCGCGGACTCGCCGGCGGGGCGGCCCCGCACCCAGCGGGCGAGCCGGTCGACCATGCCCGCGGAGCGGTCGAAGAAGAGGTCCTCCTTCGCGGGGAAGTAGTTGTAGACGGTGTTGACGGAGACGTTCGCGGCCTCGGCGATCTCCGCGACCGTCACGGCGTCGAAGCCGCGCTCCAGGAACAGCCCGGTGGCGACATCCGAGATGTACTGCCTGGTCTGCCGTTTCTTCCGTTCCCTGAGTCCCTCAGCCATGCCCGCATCCTAACTTCGCTGGACCCACTGAAAACTTGGTGTCATTGCAAAATTTCAGGGACTCTGTTTTTCTGTGGACATGGCAGCAGTCATCAGCGCGGCCGGACTGGCCCGCACCTTCCAGACGAAAACCGGCCCCGTGGAGGCCGTGCGATGCGTCGACCTCACCGTCCGCGAAGGCGAGATCCTCGGCTTCCTCGGTCCCAACGGCGCCGGCAAGACGACCACCCTGCGCATGCTCACCACCCTGCTGAAGCCCACCGGCGGCGCGGCCACCGTCGCCGGGTGCGACCTGGCGACCAACCCGGCCGGGGTACGCCGGGCGTCCGGCTATGTCGCCCAGTCCGGCGGGGTGGACCCGCAGATCACCGTCCGGGAGGAGCTGGTCACCCAGGCCCGGATGTACCGCCTGTCGAAGGCCGAGGCCGTCGAGCGCACCGCGGAACTCGCCCGGGAGCTGGACCTCACCGGACTGCTCGACCGGAAGACGGGCGCCCTCTCCGGCGGACAGCGGCGCCGCCTCGACATCGCGATGGCGCTCACCCACCGCCCGAAGGTGCTGTTCCTGGACGAGCCGACGACCGGACTGGACCCGGGCAGCAGGGCCGACCTGTGGGACCTGGTCCGCCGGCTGCGCGACGAGCACGGCACCACGGTGTTCCTGACCACCCACTACCTGGACGAGGCCGACGCCCTCGCCGACCGGCTGGTCGTCGTCGACCGGGGCGTCGTCGTGGCCGACGGCACTCCGAGCGCGCTCAAGCTGGCCCACGGCGGCTCGATCGACGCCACCCTCCAGGACACCTTCCTCGCCATCACCGGCCGCGGGCCCTCACCGGCCGACACCGCCCCCGTCGCCGTATAGGACCGCTCACCTCGGACCGCTCACGGAATCAGAGAGATGCTTCTTCACGACACCGGCCTCGTCTACGGCCGTTACCTGCGCCAGTCCCTGCGCTCCCGCTTCGCGCTGCTCTTCGGCGTGCTGACCCCGCTCCTCTATCTCCTGTTCTTCGGCCCGCTCCTCACCGACCTGCCGCTCGGCGGGAAGGGCAGCTCCTGGCAGGTCCTCGTGCCGGGGCTGCTGCTCCAACTCGGCTTGTTCGGGGCGCTGTTCGCGGGCTTCACGATCATCATGGAGAACGCCCAGGGAGTGGTGGAGCGGATGCGTGTGACGCCCGTCAGCCGGCTCGCCCTGCTCCTGGGCCGGGTGCTGCGGGACGCCACGGTCTTCGTCTTCCAGGCGGTGCTGCTGGTGCTCGCCGCGGTGGTGATGGGCCTGCGCGCACCTCTGCCGGGCGTCCTCATCGGCTTCGTGTTCGTCGCCCTGCTCACACTCTCGCTGGCCTCGCTTTCGTACGCGCTGGGCATGCGGGTCCGCACCCCGCAGGAGTTCGGTCCGCTGATCAACGCGCTGTCGATGCCGTCGATGCTGCTGTCCGGCCTGATGCTCCCGATGACGCTCGCGCCCACCTGGCTGGACGTGCTCTCGCACTTCGTCCCGTTCCGCTATCTGGTGGACGCGGTGCGCGACGCGTACGTCGGCCAGTACACGAGCGCGCACATGCTGTACGGCGTGCTCGTCGCGGTCGGCTTCGCGGGACTCGCCGTGACAGTGGGCACACGCGTGTTCCGGACGGCCGGAGCGTAACTACGCTGGTCACATGGTCAATCTGACGCGCATCTACACCAGGACCGGCGACAAGGGCACCACCGCCCTCGGTGACATGAGCCGGGTCGCCAAGACCGACCTCAGGATCTCGGCGTACGCCGACGCCAACGAGGCCAACGCGGTGATCGGCACCGCGATCGCGCTGGGCGGCCTGGACGAGGAGGTCGTCAAGGTCCTCACCCGCGTCCAGAACGACCTGTTCGACGTGGGCGCGGACCTGTCGACGCCGGTGGTGGAGAAGCCGGAGTTCCCCCCGCTCAGGGTCGAGCAGTTCTACATCGACCGGCTGGAGGCGGACTGCGACCGCTTCAACGCGCAGCTGGAGAAGCTGCGCTCCTTCATCCTCCCCGGCGGCACCCCCGGCGCGGCCCTGCTGCACCAGGCCTGCACGGTGGTCCGCCGCGCCGAGCGTTCCACCTGGGCGGCCCTGGAGGTGCACGGCGAGATCATGAACCCGCTCACCGCGACCTACCTGAACCGGCTCTCCGATCTGCTGTTCATCCTGGCCCGGATCGCCAACAAGGAGACCGGGGACGTGCTGTGGGTGCCGGGTGGGGAGCGGTAGCGGCCTTCACAGGCGCCGGTAGATGTCCCTGCGATGACCGACCTCGACCACGAGGATGACGAGCTTGCCGTCGTCGATCAGGTAGGCGATCCGGTATGCACCGACGCGCAGGCGGTACAGGTCGTCGTGGCCGGACAGCTTCTTCACGTCGGCGTCATCGCGGTACGGGTCGTCGCCCAGGCGGCTGAGCGCGTGCAGGATGCGCAGCGCGGTCGTCTGGTCGATGGTCCGGAGCTGGCGGCGCGCCGCGGCGGTGAACTCGAAGGCGTACTTCACGCGGCACCGGTTGAGGACGCGTCCGAGGGCGGTCCGAAGATGTCCGCCAGTACGTCCGCCAGCGAGGCTCGCGGCGCGTCGCCCTCCTCCTGAAGCGTTCGCAAAGCCTTACGCGCGAGCACCTCGTCGGCAGCTTTCTCCAGCGCGTTGTACTCCTCTATAGGCACGATCGCGGCCACCGGGGTGCCGCCACGGGTGATCACCGTGGGCTCCCCCTCCTCGGCCTGGTCGAGCAGCCTGGCAAGGTTGGCTCGGGCTTCGCGCATGGATACGGAGTCGTCCATGGCATCGAGTGTACTCACATTCGTGTACACCGGCGCTCCGACGCCTGCACCCTTCGATGTACTTGCGGACCCTCCTCCCGGCCCACGAGAACCATGCCGTCCCCGTGTTGGATGGACCCATGCCCCTCGCACTCCCCCGCCCGCACCGCGACGACCTGCGCATTGCCGTGGGCGGGCTGCTCGGCGGAGTGCTGCTGTGGGCGCTCGGCATCCACCCGCGCGTGGCCTCGGACAGCCTCGTGCTGTGGCACGCGCCCTGGGCTCCGCTGGTCCCGCTCGCGGTGACCGTCGCCTGCGAGCCGCTGCGCCGCATCCGGCCCCGCGTCGGTCTGCTGATCGGCACCGCCGCGCTGACCCTGGACACGATGACCCTGGGCAGCATCGTCACAGTCGTGCTGTACACCGACCTGGTCTACGCGGCCGTCCTGTACGGCAGCCCCGCCGCCGCCCGGCGCATCCCCTGGATCACCGGGATGCTGACGGTCCTCGGCGGAGTCGTGCCCGCCGCCCTCTGGCGCGATCCGCAGGGGCTGCTGATCGGTGTGGGCGTCGGCGTGGTCGCGTTCGCGCCCGCCTCCACGGGCTGGGTGGTCCGCAACCACCGCGACGCGGCCGAGGCGGCCCGGCTGCGCGCCGAACAGACCGCGCTGCTGGCCGAGAGGGACCGTGTCCAGGCGGTCACCGCCGAACGGGCCAGGTTCGCAAGGGAGTTGCACGACATGGTCGCGGGCCGTCTGTCGGCGATCGCCATCCACTCCACGGCCGCGCTCTCCCTGGACGACCCGAAGACCTCCCAGGAAGCCCTGGCCGTCATCCGGGAGAACAGCGTCGAGGGGCTGGCCGAGATGCGGCGGCTGATCGGGATCCTGCGGGACAGCTCCGGCGACCATGAGCCCGCCGCGTCCCCCACGCTCGACGGCCTCGGTGCCCTGGTGGACGGCGCCCGCGCCAACGGCCTGGACATCACCCTCGACGCCGGCCACGACAGCGTGCCCGCGCCGGTCGAGCTGGCCGCCTACCGGATCGTGCAGGAGTCGCTGACCAACGCACTGAAACACGCGGCGCCGGGCCACGTCCACGTCGGCCTCAGCCAGCAGAGCGGCACCCTGCACGTGCGGGTGACCAGCCCCTACCGGGCCGGCGACACCCCACGCGCCCCCGGCTCCGGCTCCGGTCTCGCCGGGATGCGGGAACGGACGGCGCTGCTCGGCGGCAGCTTCGAGGCCGGGCCCGAGGGCGCCCTGTGGGCCGTACGCGCCACGCTTCCGCTCACCGAAGGAGACCCCGCATGATCCGCGTCCTCGTCGCAGAGGACCAGTCCGCCGTACGCGCCGGGCTCGTTCTGATCCTCCGCAGCGCGCCCGACATCGACGTGGCCGGCGAGGCGGCGGACGGCGAGCGGGCGGTCGAACTGGCCCGGGAGCTGCGGCCGGACGTGGTGCTGATGGACGTGCAGATGCCGCGTCTCGACGGGGTGTCGGCGACCCGGCAGATCGTCGCCGAGCAGAGCGCGGACGTGCTGGTGCTGACCACCTTCGACCTCGACGAGTACGTGTTCGGGGCGCTGCGGGCGGGTGCGGCCGGGTTCCTGCTGAAGAGCACCGAGGCGAAGGACCTGCTCCAGGCGGTGCGGACGGTGGCGCGCGGGGAGGGGATCGTCGCGCCGGCGGTCACCCGGCGGCTGATCGCCGAGTTCGCCGCGAAGCCGGTGCGCGAGCCGACGGCCGACCCGGCCGTGCTGGCCGGGCTCACCCGGCGCGAGCGCGAGGTGCTGTCGTGCATCGGCGAGGGGCTGTCCAACGCCGAGATCGCAGAGCGGCTGGAGATGGCGGAGGGCACGGTGAAGACGCACGTCAGCCGACTGCTGGCGAAGCTGGAGCTGCGCAGCCGTGTCCAAGCGGCCGTATTGGCGCAGGAGTTGGGGATTTAGCGGGAACTCGGGGGCAAGTGGTCCAGACCTATTGACCTGTGGTCCAGACCTTTCTATTCTCGCGGCACCGTGGGCGTGAAGGCTCAGTCATGCCCCTGACACCCCCAAGGGAACATCCCCATACAAGAGGGAGGCGCCGCATGCGCTTCAGACACAGAGCCGCGGCAGGGTTCGCGACCCTGTTGCTCCCCCTGGCCGGCCTGGTCGGCCTCGCGAGCCCCGCCCAGGCCGCGGGCAACGCCACCGCCACGTACGCCAAGACCCAGGACTGGGGTACCGGCTTCGAAGGCAAGTGGACCGTCAAGAACACCGGTACCACCGCGATCAGTTCATGGACGATCGAGTGGGACTTCCCCTCCGGTACGTCCGTCACCTCCGCGTGGGACGCGGACGTCACGAACTCCGGCACCCACTGGACCGCCAAGAACAAGTCCTACAACGGCTCCATCGCCCCGGGTGCCTCCGTCTCCTTCGGCTTCAACGGCGCCGGCTCCGGTTCCCCGTCCAACTGCAAGCTCAACGGCGACAGTTGTGACGGCACCACCGTTCCCGGCGACGCGGCCCCCTCCGCCCCCGGCACCCCGACCGCGTCGAACATCACCGACACCTCGGTGAAACTCGGCTGGAGCGCGGCCACCGACGACAAGGGCATCAAGAACTACGACGTGCTGCGCGACGGCACCAAGGTCGCCACGGTGACGACGACCTCGTACACGGACACCGGCCTCACCGCCGGCACCGACTACTCCTACACCGTGCAGGCCCGTGACACCGCCGACCAGACCGGCCCGGTCAGCAGCGCGGTCGCCGTACACACCACCGGCGGCGGCACCACGCCCCCGCCCACCGGGAACAAGGTCAAACTCGGCTACTTCACCGAGTGGGGCATCTACGGCCGCAACTACAACGTCAAGAACCTGGTGACGTCCGGCTCGGCCGCGAAGATCACGCACATCAACTACGCGTTCGGCAACGTCACGGGCGGCCAGTGCGCCATCGGCGACTCCTACGCCGACTACGACAAGGCGTTCACCGCCGACCAGTCGGTGAGCGGCGTCGCCGACACCTGGGACCAGCCGCTGCGCGGCAACTTCAACCAGCTGCGCGAGCTGAAGGCCAAGTACCCGAACATCAAGGTGCTGTGGTCCTTCGGCGGCTGGACCTGGTCCGGCGGCTTCGCGCAGGCCGCGGCCAACCCGGCCGCCTTCGCCCAGTCCTGCTACAACCTGGTCGAGGACCCGCGCTGGGCCGATGTCTTCGACGGCATCGACATCGACTGGGAGTACCCGAACGCCTGTGGTCTGAGCTGCGACACCAGCGGGGCCGCGGCCTTCAAGAACCTGATGTCGGCGCTGCGCGCCAAGTTCGGCTCGAACAACCTGGTCACCGCGGCCGTCACGGCCGACGGCTCCGCCGGCGGCAAGATCGAGGCCGCGGACTACGCGGGCGCCGCCCAGTCCGTCGACTGGTACAACGTGATGACGTACGACTTCTTCGGTGCCTGGGACGCCAAGGGCCCGACGGCTCCGCACTCCCCGCTCACCTCGTACAGCGGCATCCCGAAGGCGGGCTTCACCACCGCCGACGCGATGGCCAAGTACAAGGCGATCGGCGTCCCTGCGAGCAAGCTGCTCATCGGCATCGGCTTCTACGGCCGCGGCTGGACCGGCGTGACACAGGACGCCCCGGGCGGCACGGCGACCGGCCCGGCCACGGGCACCTACGAGCAGGGCATCGAGGACTACAAGGTGCTGAAGACGTCCTGCCCGGCGACCGGCACCGTCGCCGGTACGGCGTACGCGCACTGCGGCAGCAACTGGTGGTCGTACGACACTCCGGCCACCATCGCGACGAAGATGGCGTGGGCCAAGAACCAGGGCCTCGGCGGTGCGTTCTTCTGGGAGTTCAGTGGTGACACCGGCAACGGCGAGCTGGTGAGCGCCATCAGCAACAACCTGTAAGAGCGCCTCAAGCGACGTTGACGCGCTGACCGGGCGGGGCTGCCTCCAGCCACGCGAGGAAACCGGTCAGCGCGTCTTCGCTCATGGCGAGTTCGAGGCGCGTGCCCCGGTGGGTACAGGCCAGGACCACCGCGTCGGAGAGCAGCGCCAGCTCCTCCTCGCCCTCGGGCAGCCGGCGGCCGACCACCTCGATCGCGGCGCGCTCCAGGGTGCGGCGCGGGCGAAAGGCGTAGGAGAAGACGCGGTACCACTCGATGCGGTCGCCGTTGTAGCGGGCGACGCCGTAGCTCCAGCCCTTGCCGCTGGTGTCCGGTTTCTCGGGCAGGTCCCAGCGCAGGGAACAGTCGAAGGTGCCGCCGGAGCGCTGGATCAGTCTGCGGCGCAGTCCGAACAGGAAGAGTCCCACCACCACGAGCGCGATCACGATTCCGCACACAGTCAGAGCGAGGACCATCGGCACCGACCTCCTCGTCTCCCAGGTACTGGAACTAGGCTCGAACTAGGTAATGGAACGGAAAAAACACCCACATCTGCCTCAGCCGCGGTCAGCACCGGATTGCTCCGGGCCGACCGCGGCTGAGTGACGTCATCACACGGCGCGATGGATCAACGCGCCGCCTCCGCCGCCCGCAGGCGGACGTCCGCGCGGCGCTCGGCCTCCGCGTCATCCTCCGCCTTCGCGCGCTCGAGCTCGCGCTGAACGCGCTGGACATCGATCTCGTCCGACAGCTCGGCGACCTCGGCCAGCAGGGACAGCTTGTTGTCCGCGAACGAGATGAAACCGCCGTGCACCGCGGCGACGACCGTTCCACCATCACTCGTACGGATGGTCACCGGGCCCGACTCCAGCACACCGAGCAGCGGCTGGTGACCGGGCATGACGCCGATGTCGCCGGACGTGGTGCGCGCGACGACCAGGGTGGCCTCGCCGGACCAGACCTGGCGGTCGGCGGCGACCAGCTCGACGTGCAGCTCAGCAGCCAAGGTTGGCTCCTCGGGTCACCACCCGGCGGTAGTGCCGGGTGTTGGGGTCAATTCTAGTAGGCGTGGATGAGGGGGCGGGACGCGCCCGCCCCCTCACACGAGCGCGAGGCTCAGGAGACGCCCAGCTCCTTGGCGTTGGCCTTGAGGTCCTCGAGGCCACCGCACATGAAGAACGCCTGCTCGGGGAAGTGGTCGTACTCACCGTCGCAGATCGCGTTGAACGCGGCGATCGACTCGTCGAGCGGCACGTCCGAGCCGTCCACGCCGGTGAACTGCTTGGCGACGTGGGTGTTCTGGGACAGGAAGCGCTCCACACGACGGGCACGGTGGACGACGAGCTTGTCCTCCTCGCCCAGCTCGTCGATACCGAGGATCGCGATGATGTCCTGGAGGTCCTTGTACTTCTGCAGGATCGTCTTCACGCGCATGGCCGCGTTGTAGTGATCCGCAGCGATGTAGCGCGGGTCCAGGATCCGGGACGTGGAGTCCAGCGGGTCCACGGCCGGGTAGATGCCCTTCTCGGAGATCGGACGGGACAGAACCGTCGTCGCGTCGAGGTGGGCGAAGGTGGTGGCCGGGGCCGGGTCGGTCAGGTCGTCCGCGGGGACGTAGATCGCCTGCATCGAGGTGATCGAGTGACCACGGGTCGAGGTGATGCGCTCCTGGAGGAGACCCATCTCGTCGGCCAGGTTCGGCTGGTAACCCACCGCGGAGGGCATACGGCCGAGCAGGGTCGACACCTCGGAGCCCGCCTGGGTGAAGCGGAAGATGTTGTCGATGAAGAACAGCACGTCCTGCTTCTGGACGTCACGGAAGTACTCGGCCATGGTGAGGCCGGCCAGCGCGACGCGCAGACGGGTGCCCGGGGGCTCGTCCATCTGACCGAAGACCAGGGCGGTCTTGTCGATGACGCCGGAGTCCGACATCTCCTCGATCAGGTCGTTGCCCTCACGGGTGCGCTCACCGACACCGGCGAACACGGAGACACCGTCGTGGTTGTTGGCGACACGGTAGATCATCTCCTGGATGAGCACCGTCTTGCCGACGCCGGCGCCGCCGAACAGACCGATCTTGCCGCCCTTGACGTACGGGGTCAGCAGGTCGATGACCTTGACGCCGGTCTCGAACATCTCGGTCTTCGACTCGAGCTCGTCGAAGTTCGGGGCCTTGCGGTGGATGCCCCAGCGCTCGCCCTCGTAACGCTCGTCGACGTTCAGCACCTCACCGAGGGTGTTGAACACCTTGCCCTTGGTGAAGTCACCGACGGGCACCGTGATGGAGTTGCCGGTGTCGACGACCGGGGCCTGGCGGACCAGACCGTCGGTGGGCTGCATGGAGATCGCGCGGACCAGGCCGTCACCCAGGTGCTGGGCGACCTCCAGGGTCAGCGTCTTCTTCTCGCCGGCGTTGGCCGGGTCGGCCACCTCGACGTGAAGGGCGTTGTAGATGTCCGGCATCGCGTCGACGGGGAACTCCACGTCGACGACCGGGCCGATGACCCGGGCGACGCGGCCCGTGGCCGTCGCGGTCTCAACAGTGGTGGTCATTATCGGTCACTCCCCGCGGTCGCGTCGGCCAGGGCGCTCGCGCCACCGACGATCTCGCTGATTTCCTGGGTGATTTCGGCCTGGCGGGCCGCGTTGGCAAGACGGGTGAGGTTGTTGATCAGCTCACCCGCGTTGTCGGTCGCCGACTTCATCGCGCGCCGCGTGGCGGCGTGCTTCGAAGCGGCCGACTGGAGCAGCGCGTTGTAGATACGGCTCTCCACGTAGCGCGGCAGAAGGGCGTCGAGGACGTCCTCCGCCGAGGGCTCGAAGTCGTACAGCGGGAGGATCTCGCCCTTGGGGGCGGCCTCCTCGGCGACCTCTTCGAGGCGCAGCGGCAGCAGGCGGGCGTCGAGCGCCGTCTGCGTCATCATCGAGACGAACTCGGTGTAGACGATGTGGAGTTCGTCCACACCGCCGTCCGCCGTCTCCTTCTCGATGGCCTCGATCAGAGGCGCCGCGACCTTCTTGGCGTCCGCGTACGTCGGCTCGTCCGTGAAGCCCGTCCACGACTCCGCGATCTTGCGCTCACGGAAGTTGTAGTGGGCGACACCGCGCCGGCCGACGATGAACACGTCGACCTGCTTGCCGTCGCGCTCCAGGCGCTCGGTCAGCTGCTCCGCCGCCTTGATGGCGTTGGAGTTGAAGGCGCCGGCCAGACCGCGGTCGCTCGTGAGGAGCAGGACCGCGGCACGGGTCGGGTTCTCCGCCTCCGTGGTGAGCGGGTGCTTGGTGTTCGAACCCGTACCGACCGCCGTGACCGCGCGCGTCAGCTCGGTCGCGTACGGCGTGGAGGCCGCCACCTTGCGCTGCGCCTTGACGACGCGCGAGGCGGCGATCATCTCCATCGCCTTGGTGATCTTCTTGGTCGCGCTGACGGATCGGATGCGACGCTTGTAGACCCGGAGCTGGGCTCCCATGAGTCAGGTCCCTTCCTTACGTCACTTGGACACGGAGACAGCCGGAGCTTCCTCGCCGAGCAGCTTGCCGTCGGAGGTCTCGAACTGCTTCTTGAACGCGGCCACGGCCTCGTCGATCGCCTGGATCGTGTCGTCGGACATCTTGGCGCCCTCGCGGATCGAGGTGAGCAGACCCGACTCCTGGCGCTTCAGGTAGTCCAGCAGCTCGCGCTCGAAGCGGCGGATGTCGGCGACCGGGACGTCGTCCATACGGCCGTTGGTGCCGGCCCAGACGGAGACGACCTGCTCCTCGGTGGCCATCGGCTGGTACTGGTCCTGCTTCAGCAGCTCGACCATGCGCTGACCGCGCTCCAGCTGGGACTTGGAGGCCGCGTCCAGGTCGGAACCGAAGGCGGCGAACGCCTCCAGCTCACGGAACTGGGCGAGGTCCACGCGCAGACGGCCGGAGACCTGGCGCATCGCCTTGTGCTGGGCGGAACCACCGACTCGGGAGACGGAGATACCGACGTTCAGCGCGGGACGCTGACCGGCGTTGAACAGGTCCGACTCCAGGAAGCACTGGCCGTCGGTGATGGAGATGACGTTGGTCGGGATGAACGCCGAGACGTCGTTGGCCTTGGTCTCGACGATCGGCAGACCGGTCATCGAGCCGGCGCCCATGTCGTCGGAGAGCTTGGCGCAGCGCTCCAGCAGGCGGGAGTGCAGGTAGAAGACGTCACCCGGGTAGGCCTCACGGCCCGGCGGGCGGCGCAGCAGCAGCGACACGGCGCGGTAGGCGTCGGCCTGCTTCGACAGGTCGTCGAAGATGATCAGGACGTGCTTGCCCTGGTACATCCAGTGCTGGCCGATGGCCGAACCGGTGTACGGCGCCAGGTACTTGAAGCCGGCCGGGTCGGACGCCGGGGCGGCGACGATGGTCGTGTACTCCAGAGCACCGTTCTCCTCCAGCGCGCGGCGCACGCCGGCGATGGTGGAGCCCTTCTGGCCGATGGCGACGTAGATGCAGCGGACCTGCTTCTTCGGGTCGCCCGAGCGCCAGTTGTCGCGCTGGTTGATGATCGTGTCGACGGCCAGGGCGGTCTTGCCGGTCTGGCGGTCACCGATGATCAGCTGACGCTGACCACGGCCGATCGGGGTCATCGCGTCGACGGCCTTGTAGCCCGTCTCCATCGGCTCGTGCACCGACTTGCGCTGCATGACCGTGGGGGCCTGCAGCTCGAGGGCGCGGCGGCCGTCGGTCTCGATCTCGCCGAGGCCGTCGATCGGGTTGCCGAGGGGGTCGACGACACGGCCGAGGTAGCCCTCGCCGACCGCGACGGAGAGGACCTCACCGGTGCGCTGCACCGGCTGACCCTCCTCGATGCCGCTGAACTCACCGAGGACGATGGCACCGATCTCGCGCTCCTCGAGGTTGAGGGCGAGGCCGAGGGTGCCGTCCTCGAACTTCAGCAGTTCGTTGGCCATGGCCGAGGGCAGGCCCTCGACCTTCGCGATGCCGTCGCCGGCAAGGGTGACCGTACCGACCTCCTCGCGCGAGGCCGCGTCCGGCTTGTACGACTGGACAAAGTTCTCCAGCGCGTCCCGGATCTCCTCCGGCCGGATCGTGAGCTCCGCCATCTGGGTTCCCTGCTCTCCTTGTTGGGCCCGAAGTTTCACTTGGGGGGATGGGGACTCCCCCCATAAAGAGGTGAATCCTCTGCACGGCCCAACCAGGGCCGTAGGTACGTACTGCTTCTTGAGTTGCTGCTAGCTCGCCATGCGGCGGGCGGCGTCGTCCAGCCGGTCCGCGAGGGAGCCGTTGATGACCTCGTCACCGACCTGCACCCGGATCCCGCCGATCACGTCGGGGTCCACGTCCAGGTTGAGGTGCATCCGGCGGCCGTAGAGCTTCGCCAGGGCGTCGCCCAGGCGCTGCTTCTGCCGGTCGCTCAGCGGCACCGCCGAGGTGACGGTCGCCACCAGACGGTCCCGGCGGTCGGCGGCGAGCTTGGACAGGGACTCCAGTCCCGCTTCCAGGCTACGTCCACGCGGAGCGGTGACCAGGCGTGCCACCAGACGCTCGGTGGCGGGCTTGGCCCGGCCGCCGAGGAGCCGGCGCAGCAGCTCGACCTTGGCCGCGGCGCTCGCGGCCCGGTCGGTCAGCGCGGCGCGCAGCTCGGTGTTCGAGGAGACGATCCGGCCGAACCGGAACAGCTCGTCCTCGACGTCGTCGAGCGTGCCCGTCTTCTCCGCGGCGGTGAGGTCGGCGATGTTCGCCAGCTCCTCCAGCGCGTCGACCAGGTCGCGGGGCTGCGACCAGCGGGCACGGGCCAGCCCGGACACCAGGTCGGCGGTCGCGCCGCCCACCTGGCCGCCGATCAGGCGCTGGACCAGCTCCGCCTTGGCCTCTCCGGGCTGCGCCGGGTCGGTGAGGACCCGGCGCAGGCCGGCCTCGCGGTCGAGCAGCGCGGTGACGGCCGCCAGCTCGTCGGCGAGCTGCACGGCGTCCACGGACGTGGAGTCCGTCAGCGCGTCGAGACGCTCGCGTGCGGCTGCCAGGGCCTCGCGGCTCGCTCCGTTCATCGCGCGGCCTCGGCCTTCTCCTCAAGCTCGTCGAGGAAGCGGTCGATCACACGGCTCTGGCGGGCGTGGTCCTCGAGGGACTCGCCGACGAGCTTGCCGGCCAGGTCGGTGGCGAGCCTGCCGACGTCCTGCCGCAGCGACTGAGCGGCGGCGTTGCGGTCGGCGTCGATCTGCGCGTGGCCGGCGGCGACGATCTCCTCGCGCTGCCGCTGGCCCTCGGCGCGCATCTCGGCGATGAGCGCGGCACCCTGCTCCTGCGCCTCCTGGCGCAGGCGCGCGGCCTCGTGCCGGGCTTCGGCGAGCTGGGCCTTGTACTGCTCCAGAACGCTCTGGGCCTCGACCTTCATGGCGTCGGCCTCTTCGATACCGCCTTCGATCGCCGCGCGGCGCTCCTCCAGAACCTTGTTGATGTTCGGAAGCAGCTTCTTCCAGAAGAAGAAGAACACGATGGCGAAGGCGATGGTGCCGACGAGCAGCTCGGGACCGGCCGGGATGAGCGGGTTCTGCTCAGTCTCCTCGGCCGCCAGCTGTGCCAGGTTGGCGATCACATCAGTGCCTTTCGTCGATACGTGTCGGTACGGAGGTCTTACTTGGTACCGAACACGAACGGCATGACGATGCCGATGAGGGCGAGCGCCTCACAGAAGGCGAAGCCGAGGATCTGGTTGGCACGGATCAGGCCGGCGGCCTCGGGCTGGCGGGCGAGGGCCTGGGTGCCGTTGCCGAAGATGATGCCGACGCCGATGCCGGGGCCGATAGCCGAGAGGCCGTAACCGACGGAACCGATGGAACCGGAGACAGCGGCAAGGGTCTCAGTGGCAGCCATGCTGAATCTTCCTTCTCTTTACGGACCGGTGGGGGTTGGCCACCGGACGACCGGGGGGGTGTGGGAGGGGCTCAGTGGTGCTCGGCGAGAGCGCCCTGAATGTACGAGCAGGCCAGCAGTACGAAGACGTACGCCTGGACGGCCTGGACGAAAAGCTCGAAGCAGATCATGGCCATGGTCATCACGAAGGAGACACCGGCGGCCGGGATCATCCAGCTGTTCAGCAGGTACCAGGAGGCGACGGTGAACATCACCAGCATCAGGTGACCGGCGAACATGTTGGCGAAGAGTCGCACCGCGTGCGTGAACGGGCGGACCAGCAGGTTCGAGAAGAACTCGATGAGCATGACGAGCGGGAGCACCCCGCCCAGCGACTTGTCGTAGCCCGTGATGTTCTTGAAGAAGCCGACGAAGCCGTGGCGCTTGAAGGTGAGCCCGACCCAGAGGATCCAGACCGTGACGGCCAGGACCACCGGGAACGCGAAGACCGAGGAGACCGGGAACTGCGCCAGCGGGATCACGGACCAGATGTTCATGATCCAGACGAAGAAGAAGAGGGAGACCATGAACGGCACCCACTTCTCGCCCTCGCGCTTGCCGAGGGTCTCGTACACGATGCCGCGGCGCACGAAGTCGTAGCCGGCCTCGCCGATCATCTGGAGCTTGCCGGGGACGACCTTGGCCTTGCCGAACGCCGCCCAGAAGAACGCGACGACGAGCACGGAGGTGACGAGCGCGAGCAGCATCACCTTGTTGAACTCGAACCCGCCGACCGTGGCGAGCGGCTTGAACAGGAACGAGTGCAGGCCCGGAGCCGGGAAGCCACACCCGTTGTCGGACATGATCCGACAACTCCAGTCAAAGGCGAGCTGGGTCTGGTCAGCACTCACCGCGGGCTCCTTCGGCGTGACGCATGGGTACGGCAACCTCGTTGTGTCGGCGCGGCGCGCGGCCGCGGATCGGCACCGGACTGGTGTTACGGATGTGGGGGCGGCTTGGGGGCATCGAGCCTCGCGAATGAGCAGGCGTCAGCTCAGATGCCCGCGCCCGCGATGCCGCAGTTGGCACCGGACGATAGCAGGAGATCTCACAGGCCTTTATCCCGCCCCTACTCCTCACGACGACGGCCCTGTCTTCTCGTGCTTCTCGCTCTTCGCGGAGTCGGGATCGACGTAGAAGATCTTGGCCTTCATGTGGGCGCGCGCCTGCGCGGCCATCCACACGACGGTGGTGACGACCAGCGACAAGGCGAACGCCTTCGCGTTGAAGAGGGAGGTGCCCTTGAAGACGGCGACGAAGATGAAGAGGAGCAGCAGCTGGGCCATGTAGAGCATCAGGCCCATGGCCTGGAAGAGCTGCGGGAGCGTTTTTGCCGTCCACTGCAGCACGTAGAGGCCGATTCCCATGAACAGGATGGCCAGCAGCGTGCCGAGAGCCGCACCGAGCGCGCCCTTGCCCCCCGCGACCGCGGCGCTCACGGCGACGGCGATCACGCCGGCGGCCGCTGAGGGCACAGCGATCTGCAGAAGGTTCCGGGCGTCATTGGACGGCATGGCGGCAACTCCGCTTTCACAGGGGGGCAGGTGTCGTCATGGACGAGCGTAGTCCCGGGCTGAGTGATCGAGACCTCACACCGATGGCCCGTCGCACTACGGTCCTTCGGCTCCATCCCGGGTTCTCGTGAACCGTATCACAAACTATTTGATGAGGTCTTTACCTGCTGGGTGTGCTTGCTGTCACACATGAGAGTGACAGCGCCCGTCTGTGCAAAAACCGTGCCCACTTGTCTGGTATTGGGGAAGTTTGCTCCCCCATGAGTCGGCAATGCTCTCGTCAGATTCTTACCTTGCGGCCCTTACCGAGACGCGAACGGGGGCCAATGGCAGTCGCCCCGTTGACGCCCGTGACACCGGCCGTGACCGGGGTCCGGTGCTCCTCCTCCGCGGGCTCGCACACAGGGGTCTCGACGCTCCCGGCCGTCGCCTCGGCGGCCCGCCGGCGCCTGCGGTAGCGCGGCGGCACGAACCGCTCCGCCCAGACCGGGGCGCGCGGGGTGAAGCGCGGGAGCAGCAGCAGGACCAGGCCCACGGCGCTGAGGAAGACCACGCCCAGCACGATCCACATCGAGGCCGAGTTGACCGAGTACGCCAGCGTGCCGAAGGCGATCAGGGCCGACCAGAAGTACATGATCAGCACCGCCCGGCTGTGCGAGTGGCCGATCTCCAGCAGCCGGTGGTGCAGATGGCCGCGGTCCGCGGCGAACGGGGACTGGCCGCGCCAGGTGCGGCGGACGATGGCGAGGACCAGGTCCGCCGTCGGCACCGCGATGATCGTCAGCGGGAGCAGCAGCGGGATGTAGACCGGCACGGTCTGATGCACCGCCGCCTTCTCCGAACCCGCGTACAGGTTCAGCGCGTCCGGGTCGAGCTGGCCGGTGATCGAGATCGCGCCGGCCGCCAGCACCAGGCCGATCAGCATCGAGCCGGAGTCGCCCATGAAGATCCGCGCGGGATGCATGTTGTGCGGCAGGAACCCCAGGCACATGCCCATCAGGATCGCCGCGAACAGCGTGGCGGGGGCGGCGGCCTCGATGCCGTACGACACCCAGACGCGGTAGGCGTACAGGAAGAACGCGGCCGCCGCGATGCAGACCATGCCGGCGGCGAGGCCGTCCAGGCCGTCCACGAAGTTCACCGCGTTGATCGTGATGACGACGAGCGCCACCGTCAGCAGCGTGCCCTGCCACTGGGTCAGCGCCACGTTGCCGACGCCCGGGATGGGCAGCCACAGGATCGTCAGACCCTGCATGACCATGACGCCCGCGGCAATCATCTGGCCGCCGAGCTTGATCAGCGCATCGATCTCGAACTTGTCGTCCAGGACGCCGATCAGCCAGATCAGGGCGGCCCCGGAGAGCAGTGCCCGCGGCTCGTTGGACTTGGCGAAGACCTCGTTGAGGTTGGTGAGGTGGTCCGCGACCAGCAGGCCCGCACACAGGCCGAAGAACATGGCGATCCCGCCGAGGCGCGGAGTGGGCTCCCGGTGCACGTCACGGGCCCTGATCTCCGGCATGGCCCCGGCCACGATCGCGAACTTCCGCACCGGCCCTGTCAGCAGATACGTCACCGCGGCCGTGACACAGAGCGTCAGCAGGTATTCACGCACGGGCTTCCCCACAGGTCTCGCTGGCCATCACAGCCCCACACCCTAGCGACGGACGCATATGGATGAGGACTTCCGGGTAGCGACGATGGTTGCACGTGTGGCTGTGCACGACGGTCACTCCGGGGTGTACGGACGTGCGCCTACCCTCGCTCAGCCGGGATACGGCGGAAATCTACCGGTGAGTTCGCGCACCTCCTCCCGCGCCCCGGCCGGTTCCGCCTCGCCCCGCAGCACGGCCGCCAGCAGCGCGGCGATCCGCACCATCTCCGGCTCCCCCATCCCCTGCGTGGTCACCGCGGCCGTCCCCAGACGCAGCCCGCGGCCGTCGCCGTGCGGCAGCACGCAGCAGTCCAGCACCATTTCGGCGGCGGCGAGCCGGCCGCGTGCGGTGCGCCCGTCCACGCCGAGCGGGGCCGGGTCCGCGGTGATCAGATGGGTGTCGGTGCCCCCCGTGGTGACCGCGAGTCCCTCGGCGGCCAGGTGACCCGCCAGAACCCGCGCATTGGCCACCACCTGATGGGCGTACACACCGAACGCCTCGGTTGCCGCCTCGCCGAACGCGACGGCCTTGGCGGCGATGGTGTGCATCTGCGCGCCGCCCTGGGTGAAGGGGAAGACGGCCCGGTCGACCCGCTCGGCCAGCTCACCGCCGCACAGGAGCATCCCGCCGCGCGGACCGCGCAGCACCTTGTGGGTGGTGGCGCACACGATGTCGGCGTACGGCACCGGGCTGGGCGCCGCTCCCCCGGCGACCAGGCCGATCGGGTGCGCCGCGTCCGCGATCAGATACGCCCCCACCTCGTCGGCGACCTCGCGGAAGAAGGCGTAGTCGAGATGGCGGGGGTAGGCGATCGAGCCGCACACGATGGCCTTGGGCCGGTGGTTGCGGGCCAGGTGGCGCACCTGGTCGTGGTCGACGAGTCCGCTCTCGGCGTCGAGGCCGTACCCGACGAAGTCGAACCAGCGGCCGGAGAAGTTCGCGGGCGAGCCGTGGGTGAGATGGCCGCCGTAGGGCAGCCCGAGGGCGAGGACGGTGTCGCCGGGGCGCAGCAGGGCGGCGTAGGCGGCCAGGACGGCCGAAGAGCCCGAATGGGACTGGACGTTGGCGTGTTCGGCGCCGAAGAGCGCCGTGGCCCGCTCGACCGCCAGGCGTTCGGCGACGTCGACCAGTTCACAGCCGCCGTGGTACCGGGCACCGGGATAGCCCTCGGCGTACTTGTTGGCGAGCGGCGAGCCGAGGGCGGCGAGCACCGCCGGCGAGGTGAAGTTCTCGGCGGCTATCAGCTGCAGCGTCGTCGACTGCCTCTCCAGCTCCCCCTGCAGGATCTCGGCCAGCTGCGGGTCCTGCCGCCGCAGGACATCGGTCTCGAGGGTATGGGTGACCGACATGGCGGGCTCCCGGGCGGTCGACGGTGACGTAGGTCCAATGTAGGCCCGGGGTCGGTGCGGTGCTCGGCGTCACATCCGCGCAGGTACGCCGGTCAGCGCAGTCACCACCGGATCCAGCGCCTCGTGTATCTCGTCGCCGATCGACTGGAAGAACGGCAGCGGCGCACCGTACGGGTCGAACACCTCGTCCGCCTCCGCGGTGGGCGCGAGCAGCCACCCGCGTAGAGCGGCCGCCGCACGCACCAGGGCCCGCGCACGCGCGACCACGCCGTCCTCCAGGGGCGGCAGCGTCGTCGGGTCGATGGCGCGCACCAGACGGGTGAACTCCTTCAGGGTGAAGGTGCGCAGACCCGCCGAGTGGCCCATGGAGATGACCTGGGCGCGGTGGTCGCGCGTGGCCGTCAGCACCAGGTCGGCCATGATCACGTGCTCGTCGAGCAGCTCCCGGCCGACGAAGCCGGAGGCGTCCGCGCCGAACTCGGCGAGCACGGCCTCCGCGTTGGCCTCCATAGGCGCGCCCTCGTGGCCCCAGGTGCCCGCGCTCTCCACGATCAGCCCGCCGCCGAGTACGCCGAGCCGCTCCGTCACGAAATGGCGGGTCAGCCGCTCGGTGATCGGCGAGCGGCACACGTTGCCGGTGCTGACATGGAGGATCCGGAAAGTGTCGCGCGGGAATCCGAACGTCGTCGTCTCGTCCCCGCTGGTCACCCCGTTGCCTATGCCACGCCCCGCGTCAGGGGCCGTCAATTCGCCACCTCGAGGTCGGGTACGACCTTTCGCAGCTCGTCGGGGGAGATCGCGCCCTCGCGCAGCAGCACCGGCACCGGGCCGGTGACGTCCACGATGGACGAGGGCACGTTGCCGGGGGTGGGGCCGCCGTCGAGGTAGACGGAGACGGCGTCGCCGAGCATCTCCTGGGCGGCGTCGCAGTCCTCCGGCGCCGGGTGGCCGGTGAGGTTCGCCGACGACACGGCCATGGGGCCGACCTCGGTGAGCAGCTCGATGGCGACCGGGTGCAGCGGCATGCGGACGGCGACCGTGCCGCGGGTGTCGCCGAGGTCCCACTGCAGGGACGGCTGGTGCCGGGCGACCAGCGTCAGGGCACCCGGCCAGAACGCGTCGACCAGCTCCCAGGCCAGCTCGGAGAAGTCCGTGACCAGGCCGTGCAGGGTGTTCGGGGAGCCGATGAGGACAGGGGTGGGCATGGCGCGGCCCCGGCCCTTGGCGGCGAGCAGGTCGGCGACGGCCTCCGAGGAGAACGCGTCGGCGCCGATGCCGTACACCGTGTCGGTCGGCAGCACCACCAGCTCGCCCCGGCGGACGGCGGACGCGGCTTCGCGCAGACCCGTCACGCGGTCGGTCGCGTCGTTGGTGTCGTATCGCCGTGCCATGTCTAGCTGGCCTCCTCGTACACGTACTGCGGGCTGGAAGTGGTGGTCACGGCAGCGCCCTGCGGGCGGTCGCGAACCGGGGGCGGTTGTTGAGGTCCGGGTGGTCGGCCGCGTCGGCCCAGCCCCGCTCCTCGGTGAAGATCCACGGCACCTGGCCGCCCTGGGTGTCGGCGTGCTCGATGACGACGACACCGCCGGGCCGCAGCAGCCGGTGCGCGGTGCGCTCCAGGCCCCGGATCAGGTCGAGGCCGTCCTCGCCGGAGAACAGGGCCATCTCGGGGTCGTAGTCGCGGGCCTCCGGGGCGACGTACTCCCACTCGGTCAGCGGGATGTACGGCGGGTTGGAGATGACCAGGTCGACCTGTCCGTCGAGGTCCGGGAAGGCCGTCAGGGCGTCGCCCTGGCGCAGGTCGACCCTGGACCCCGCCACGTTCTTGCGGGTCCACACCAGGGCGTCCTCGGACATCTCCACGGCGTGCACACGGGAGCGCGGGACCTCCTGGGCGAGGGCCAGCGCGATGGCACCGGAGCCGGTGCACAGGTCGACGATGCAGGGCTCGACGACGTCCATGGCGCGCACGGCGTCTATGGCCCAGCCGACCACGGACTCGGTCTCCGGCCGGGGCACGAAGACGCCCGGCCCGACCTGGAGTTCCAGATACCGGAAGTAGGCGCGCCCGGTGATGTGCTGCAGCGGCTCGCGCTGCTCACGCCGGGCGATGACCTCCCAGTAGCGGGCGTCGAAGTCGGAGTCCTTCACGGAGTGCAGCGCTCCCCGCTTCACGCCGTGCACGAACGCGGCGAGCTCCTCCGCGTCGTTGCGCGGCGAGGGCACGCCGGCGTCGGCCAGCCGCTGGGTGGCCTGTGCCACCTCTGCGAGCAGCAGGTTCACGCAAGTCCTCCGGTGGTACTCGTACGTGCCTTATGCAGCTGCCAGCTTCGCCGCCGAGTCGGCGTCGACGCAGGCCTGGATCACCGCGTTGAGGTCGCCGTCCAGGACCTGGTCGAGGTTGTACGCCTTGAAGCCGACCCGGTGGTCCGAGATGCGGTTCTCCGGAAAGTTGTAGGTGCGGATCTTCTCGGAGCGGTCGACCGTGCGGACCTGGCTGCGGCGGGCGTCGGCGGCCTCCCGCTCGGCCTCCTCCTGCGCCGCCGCGAGCAGCCTGGAGCGCAGGATACGCATCGCCTGCTCCTTGTTCTGCAGCTGACTCTTCTCGTTCTGGCAGGAGGCGACGACTCCGGTCGGGATGTGCGTGATGCGCACGGCGGAGTCGGTGGTGTTGACGGACTGGCCGCCGGGGCCGGAGGACCGGTAGACGTCGATGCGCAGATCGTTGGGGTTGATCTCCACGTCCACCTCCTCGGCCTCGGGGGTGACCAGGACACCGGCCGCGGAGGTGTGGATACGGCCCTGGGACTCGGTGGCCGGCACCCGCTGGACGCGGTGCACGCCGCCCTCGTACTTCATCCGGGCCCACACGCCCTGGCCGGGTTCGGACTGCCCGCGCGTCTTCACCGCGACCTGGACGTCCTTGTAGCCGCCCAGCTCGGACTCGGTGGCGTCGATGATCTCGGTCTTCCAACCGATGCGCTCGGCGTAGCGCAGGTACATGCGCAGCAGGTCACCGGCGAACAGCGCGGACTCGTCGCCGCCGGCGCCGGCCTTGATCTCCAGAATGACGTCCTTGTCGTCACTCGGGTCACGCGGGATCAGCAGGAGGCGCAGCTTCTCGGTCAGCTCCTCGCGCTGCTTCTCGAGATCCTTGACCTCTGCGGCGAAGTCAGGATCGTCCGCGGCGAACTCGCGCGCGGTCTCGATGTCGTCGCCGGTCTGCTTCCAGGAGCGGTACGTGGCGACGATCGGGGTCAGCTCGGCATAGCGCTTGTTCAGCTTGCGCGCGTTCGCCTGGTCGGCGTGGACCGACGGATCGGCGAGCTTCGTCTCCAGATCGGCCTGCTCGGCGACGAGTTCCTCGACGGCCTCGAACATCTTTCGGCTCCTGTACTGCTGGGGAAGGGGAAGGCGGGCGACCAAAAACGCCGGTCCCGGGCGCACCCCGGCGAAGGGATACGACCGTGGACCGGCGAAATGGGGCTCGCTACTTCTTGGAGCCGGCAGCAGCCTTGCCGAAGCGGGCCTCGAAGCGGGCCACACGGCCACCGGTGTCGAGGATCTTCTGCTTGCCCGTGTAGAACGGGTGGCACTCGGAGCAGACCTCGGCCCGGATGGTGCCGGACTCGATGGTGCTACGGGTGGTGAACGACGCGCCGCAGGTGCAGCTGACCTGCGTCTCGACGTACGCGGGGTGGATGTCGCGCTTCAAGGTGTCTCCTAGATTTCGGGAGGGCGCCGGGTCGCTGCCGCGGGATGCGGAAGCGTGAACCGGAGCCGACGTACCAGTCTGCCAGGACTGGCGCCATCCCCCAAAACCGGGGGTACAGGCGATCTATTCCCGCACCTCACGAGGCGCTGACAACGCCCTTGGCTTCGCCGGTCGCCGTTCCCTGTGTGGCCGCCTTCGGGATCGGGCGGTCGTTCTTCAGGGCGTCCCAGACCTGCTGGGCCTTCGTCTTCGCCACCAGGACCCGGTTGGGGTTGGCCGGGTCGTAGCGGACCGGCAGCGTCACCATCCTCATGTGGGACGAGCTGATGCCCTTCAGGCCGCCGGCGAAGTCGGCGAGGCGGCCCACCGAGCCGAGGTCGGAATCGGTGGTGACGGCCTTGGTCGCGGTGTCGGCGAGGTCGTACAGCTTCTTGGGGTTGCTGAAGACGCCGACCTTCTCGACCTGGTCGAGCAGCGCCTTGACGAAGGCCTGCTGGAGCTGGATGCGGCCCAGGTCGGAGCCGTCGCCGACGCCGTGCCGGGTGCGGACCAGGCCGAGCGCGTGCTCGCCGTCGAGGGTGTGCGTGCCGGCCTTGAGCTTCAGGTGGCTCTGCGGGTCGTTGATGTTCTTGGTCGTGGTGACCGGGACCCCGCCGAGGTCGTCGATGAGCTTCTGGAAGCCGGAGAAGTCGACCTCCAGGTAGTGGTCCATGCGGATCTTGGTGAGGGACTCGACCGTCTTGACGGTGCAGGCGGCGCCGCCGGTGGAGTACGCCTCGTTGAACATCACGCCGGACGCGGCCGGGTGCTTGGTGCCGCTCGTGTCGGTGCACGTGGGGCGGTCGATGAGGGTGTCCCGCGGGATGGAGACCACGCTGGCCTTCCTGTGGCCCTCGTAGACGTGGACGATCATCGCCGTGTCGGAGCGGGCGCTGCCGTCGTCGGTGCCGCCGCCGAGCTTTTTGTTCGTCCCGGAGCGGGAGTCGGAGCCGAGGACCAGGATGTTCTCGGAGCCGTTGTCGACCTTCTGCGGGCGGTCTGCGCCGAGCGCCTGGTTGATGTCGACGCTCTTGAGGTTGCCGTTGAGCTTGAAGTAGACGTACCCGGCGCCCGTACCCGCCAGCACGACCACGCCCGCGGCCGTCCAGGCCGTGGCCCGCAGGGCCTTGCTGCTGGTGCTGCGGGCCTTGCGGCGGCGGCCCTTGCCCCGGCGAACGGGGCCGGTCTCGGCCGGCTCCGGTATGCCGGACTCCGGCGTGCTCTCGGCGGACACGTCACTCCTAGGTCTCGTCCGGTCGGTACCCCCTGCATTCAGGGTCGGGTGCGGTCGTCGTCGCACCATCGTCGCTCTGCCTGGTCAGACGGAGAAACTCGGGAAAGGGTTGCACAACGCACCGTGCCCACCGCGTACAGCGATGGGCACGGTGCGTAACCGAGTGAAACGGGATGAACCCCGCTCACCTGCGTTTTCAGCTGAACAGGTCGTACACCTGGAAACCGGTGCCGACCGAGACACGTGTGGCAGAGATCTCGCCGGCGGCCCCTGCCGACCGTGCCGGGCAGCGCAAAGGGCCGCTCCCCGTCACTGGTGGACGGGGAGCGGCCCTGACTCCCTGGGGCGCGGTGACTAGTCGCCGTTGCCCGGAGCCGGCGTCGTCTTCTGAATCTGCATCAGGAACTCGGCGTTCGACTTCGTCTGCTTCATCTTGTCGAGGAGCAGTTCGACCGCCTGCTGCTGGTCGAGGGCGTGCAGCACCCGGCGCAGCTTCCAGACGATCGCGAGCTCGTCGCTGGCGAGCAGGATCTCTTCCTTACGGGTACCGGACGCGTCCACGTCCACCGCCGGGAAGATGCGCTTGTCGGCGAGCTTGCGGTCGAGCTTGAGCTCGGCGTTGCCGGTGCCCTTGAACTCCTCGAAGATCACCTCGTCCATGCGGGACCCGGTGTCCACCAGGGCGGTGGCGAGGATGGTCAGCGAGCCGCCGTCCTCGATGTTGCGGGCCGCACCGAAGAAGCGCTTCGGCGGGTACAGGGCGGTCGAGTCGACACCACCGGACAGGATGCGGCCGGAGGCCGGCGCGGCCAGGTTGTACGCACGGCCCAGACGCGTGATCGAGTCGAGCAGCACGACGACGTCGTGGCCCAGCTCCACCAGGCGCTTGGCACGCTCGATGGCGAGTTCGGCGACCGTGGTGTGGTCCTCGGCCGGGCGGTCGAAGGTCGAGGAGATGACCTCGCCCTTGACCGACCGCTGCATGTCGGTGACCTCTTCCGGACGCTCGTCGACGAGGACGACCATCAGGTGGCACTCGGGGTTGTTGTGCGTGATCGCGTTGGCGATCGCCTGCATGATCATGGTCTTGCCGGTCTTCGGCGGGGCCACGATCAGACCGCGCTGGCCCTTACCGATCGGCGACACCAGGTCGATGATGCGGGTGGTCAGCACGCCCGGGTCCGTCTCCAGGCGGAGGCGGTCCTGCGGGTAGAGCGGGGTCAGCTTGTTGAACTCCGGGCGGCCACGGCCGTGTTCGGGCGCCATGCCGTTGACGGAGTCCAGGCGGACCAGCGCGTTGAACTTCTCGCGGCGCTCGCCTTCCTTGGGCTGACGGACCGCGCCGGTGACGTGGTCGCCCTTGCGCAGGCCGTTCTTGCGGACCTGGGCGAGGGAGACGTACACGTCGTTCGGACCCGGCAGGTAGCCGGAGGTCCGGATGAACGCGTAGTTGTCGAGGATGTCCAGGATGCCCGCGACGGGGATCAGGACGTCGTCCTCGGCCAGCTGCGGCTCGGCACCCATCTCGTCGCGGCCACGACGGCCACGGCGGTCGCGGTAGCGGCCGCGACGGCCACGGCGGCCGCCCTCGAAGTCGTCGTCGTCCTGCTGCTGCCGGTCCTGGCGTCCGCCGCCCTGCTGGCCCTGCGGCTGGCGCTGCTGGCCGCCCTGCTGCTCGTCGCCCTTGCCGCGGCGGTCACGGTCGCGCCCGCGCTCACGGCGGTCGCGGCGGCCACGGCCCTCGCCGTCACCGGCGTCGCCCTTGGCCTCGCCCTGCTGGGGCTGCTGCGCGGGCGTCTCGGCCTTGGGCTCGGCCTTCGCCTCGGCGGCAACGGTCTCGACGCTGCTCGCGGCGGCCGGGCTGCCCGCCTCGGCGGTGGCGCGGCGGCGACGGCGCTCGGCCGGCGCCTCTTCTCCCCCACGCTCGGCCTCGGTCCCGCGGGAGGTGCCCCCGGCGGGCTGGCCGGGAATCTCGATCTGCTGCTGGGCCACGGCCTTCTCGGCAGGGGCCTCCGCGGCCTTCTCCGCCTTCTTCTCGGCGGCGCCCTCGCCCGTACGGGCCTTCGAGGTGGCCCGGCGCTTGGGCTTGGTCTCGGTGGCGGCCTCGGCCTTGGGAGCCGCGCCCCCGCCGGCCTGCGCCTCCTTGATGACCTCGATCAGCTGGCTCTTGCGCATGCGCGCGGTGCCCCTGATGCCGAGGCCCGAGGCGACCTGCTGCAGCTCGGCCAGCACCATGCCCTCGAGGCCGGTACCGCGGCGCCGCCGGGAGCCGGCACCGGTGGCAGGCGCGGAGGCGTCCGTGGCGGGCGCGGCAGCGGTCTCCTCGACACGTGCGCCCATCAGATCGGTGGTGTCGCTCACGAAGGGTCCTTCCCTGGAGCGGACGTCGGCCTGTCTGGCTCGGCGACCGGTTGTGCTGTCCGGCTACGGTCCTGTCTCTGCGAACCGTGCCGGGGCGGTGGTCCGCCCAAAGCGGCGGAAGAGATTTGCTGGTGATGGCGCTTCCGCGAGCCGTGGCACCCAGTGTCACGTGGCGTGGTAGCACCGATTCCGGAGCGTGCCCGGTGTCCCGCTCAATGCCCGCATACGACGTACTGCCCAGGTACGGCGCACGGAACACGGAGTGGCTCGGGAGGCTCCCGGAAGGATGTCTGTCCCGGACGGGGACACGAAGCACCTCGCCATGGTGGGGTCGGGTGCAGACTTGAGGTTAACACTACCGGATCCAACAAACATTCCCCCTCTCCAAATCCGGCAACCGCGTGTCAGGTCGCAAGCGGCAGCACGCTCGCTCCCTGGACGTCCAGGCGCAGCCGGTTGGCGGCCCAGTCGGTGCCGGCCAGGGCCTCCACCTTGTCGGCGGTGTCGGCGTCGGCCAGGGCCATGACGGTGGGCCCGGCGCCCGAGATGACCGCCGGGATCCCGTCCGCCCGCAGCCGCTCCACCAGCGCGGCGCTCTCCGGCATGGCCGGGGCGCGGTACTCCTGGTGGAGACGGTCCTCGGTGGCGGGCAGCAGCAGCTCGGGGCGCCGGGTGAGGGCCTCGACGAGCAGGGCGGCACGGCCCGCGTTGGCGGCGGCGTCGACGTGCGGCACGGTGCGCGGGAGCAGGCCGCGCGCGGTCTCGGTGAGGACCGGCTTTCCGGGCACGAAAACCACCGGAACGATGGAATCGCTGGGCTCCATCCTGATCGCCCGGGCGGCGCCGGCCTCCATCCAGGACAGGGTGAAGCCGCCGAGCAGACAGGCGGCCACGTTGTCCGGGTGGCCCTCGATCTCGGTGGCCAGCTCCAGCAGCGCGGCGTCGTCGAGCCGGGCCTCGCCGCCTATGGTCACCGCGCGGGCGGCGACGATGCCGGCGCAGATGGCGGCGGAGGAGGAGCCCAGGCCACGGCCGTGCGGAATGCGGTTGGCGCAGACGATTTCGAGGCCGCGGGGTTGTCCGCCCAGCAGATCGAAGGCGGTGCGCAGGGAGCGGACGAGCAGGTGACTCTCGTCCCGGGGCAGGGTCTCGCTGCCCTCACCCGCGATGTCGATGTGCAGCCCGGAGTCGGCCACCCGGACGACGACGTCGTCGTAGAGCCCCAGCGCGAGGCCCAGGGCATCGAAGCCCGGGCCGAGATTGGCGCTGGTGGCGGGAACGCGCACCCGGACGGCGGCGGCGCGGAACGCTGGACCGGCCATCGCTCGTTGACTCTCCTTGAGCTGCGTGACTGTCGAATGACATCCGATGGACTCGAATGCCGCTCGGTGGAATCGATGGACATTCGATGGCGTACGAAGACCCGTCGGGGCGCGGAGACGGCACGGTCCCGTGCCCACACGCAGGGGCATATGCGGTAGGCGGGTTCGATACAGCCTATCGAAGGAAGGTTCTGTGGCGACATAGGGCGCACAGGAGGCGCACGATGCGTGTCGTAAGCCCCCTGTGCCACCCCTGGAGGGATCGCCCCTCGTCAGACGGCTGTCAGACGAGCCCGAGCCGCTGCGCGGCGGTCGCCGCGTCGACCGGGACGGTGACCGGCTGCGGGGCGCCGGCGACGGCCCAGTCGGGGTCCTTCAGACCGTTGCCGGTCACGGTGCACACGATGCGCTGCCCCGGGTCGACCTTGCCCTGCTCGGCGGCCTTGAGCAGACCGGCCACGGAGGCGGCGGAGGCGGGCTCCACGAAGACGCCCTCCTGCGCGGCCAACAGCCGGTAGGCGCGCAGGATTTCACGGTCCGTCACCTCGTCGATGGCACCGCCCGACTCGTCGCGCGCAGCGAGGGCGTACTGCCAGGAGGCCGGGTTGCCGATGCGGATCGCGGTGGCGATCGTCGAGGGGTCCTTGACGATCTCGCCGCGCACGATCGGGGCACTGCCGGAGGCCTGGAAACCCCACATGCGCGGGGTCTTGGCGGAGATGCCGTCGGCGGCGTACTCCTTGTAGCCCTTCCAGTAGGCGGTGATGTTGCCCGCGTTGCCGACCGGGAGGACGTGGATGTCGGGCGCGTCGCCGAGCATGTCCACGATCTCGAAGGCGGCCGTCTTCTGGCCCTCGATCCGCACCGGGTTGACCGAATTGACCAGCGCCACCGGGTAGTTCTCGCTCAGCGCGCGGGCGAGCGTGAGGCAGTCGTCGAAGTTGCCGTCGACCTGGAGGATCTTCGCGCCGTGCACCAGGGCCTGGCCCATCTTGCCGAGCGCGATCTTGCCCTGCGGCACGAGCACGGCGGAGACCATGCCCGCGCGGACGGCATACGCGGCGGCCGAGGCGGAGGTGTTGCCGGTGGAGGCGCAGATGACGGCCTTCGCCCCCTCCTCCTTCGCCTTGGAGATGGCCATGGTCATACCGCGGTCCTTGAAGGACCCGGTGGGGTTGGCCCCCTCCACCTTCAGGTGGACCTCACAGCCCGTGCGCTCGGAGAGCACCTGCGCGGGCACGAGGGGCGTGCCGCCCTCGCGGAGCGTCACGACCGGCGTGGTGGCGGAGACCGGCAGCCTGTCCCGGTACTCCTCGATGATTCCGCGCCACTGGTGGGTCATTGCTGGTTACTCTCCTTCAACCCGCATGATGCTGGCGACACCCCGCACGGTGTCGAGCTTGCGCAGCGCCTCGACGGTCCCGGTCAGGGAGGCGTCGGACGCGCGGTGGGTGACGACGACGAGGGAGGCCTCGCCGTCCTTGCCCTGCTGCCGAACCGTATCGATCGACACCCCGTGCTCGGCGAAGACGGTCGCGACCTGGGCGAGTACACCCGGTTTGTCCGCGACGTCGAGGCTGATGTGGTAGCGGGTGACGACCTCGCCCATGGGCGAGACGGGCAGGGCGGCGTACGCCGACTCACCGGGCCCCGTTGCGCCGTTGAGCCGGTTGCGACAGACGGCGACGAGGTCGCCGAGCACGGCGGAGGCGGTCGGGGAACCGCCGGCGCCGGGGCCGTAGAACATGAGCTGCCCGGCCGCGTCCGACTCCACGAAGACGGCGTTGTACGCGCCGCGCACGGAGGCGAGCGGGTGGCTCAGCGGAATCATGGCGGGGTGCACGCGCGCGGTGACGGACGCCCCGTCCTCGGCCCGCTCGCAGATGGCGAGCAGTTTGATGGTGCAGCCCATCTCCTTGGCCGAGCGGAAGTCGGCCGCGGTGACCTCGGTCATGCCCTCGCGGTAGACGTCGTCCAGGCGCACCCGCGTGTGGAAGCCGATGCCGGCGAGGATCGCGGCCTTGGCGGCGGCGTCGAACCCCTCGACGTCGGCGGTCGGGTCGGCCTCCGCGTACCCGAGGGCGGTGGCCTCGTCGAGGGCCTCCTGGTAGCCGGCCCCCGTGGAGTCCATCTTGTCGAGGATGAAGTTGGTCGTCCCGTTGACGATCCCCAGCACCCGGTTGACCTTGTCCCCGGCGAGGGACTCGCGCAGCGGCCGGATCAGCGGGATGGCACCGGCGACGGCGGCCTCGTAGTAGAGGTCCTTGCCGTGCTCCTCGGCGGCGGCGTGCAGAGCCGCCCCGTCCTGGGCGAGCAGCGCCTTGTTCGCGGAGACGACGGAGGCGCCGTGCTCGAAGGCGGTGGTGATGAGGGTCCGGGCGGGCTCGATCCCGCCGATGACCTCCACCACGACGTCGAGGTCGCCGCGTTTGACGAGGGCGGTGGCGTCGGTGGTGACGAGCTCGGCGGGGATGCCCTCACGGACCTTGGAGGGCCGCCGTACCGCGACGCCCGCGAGCTCGACCGGGGCCCCGATCCTGGCGGCGAGGTCGTCGGCGTGCGTCGTCATGATGCGCGCCACCTCTGAGCCGACCACTCCACAGCCCAGCAGCGCCACCTTCAGCGGACGCGTACGCATCATCCGACCTCGTTTCCTCATACCTACGGTTGGACCAGTCTCACTCACCGGACGGCAGTTTCTACCCTTCGTCCGGATCGTGAGACATCAATTTCATTTCACCGGGCCGGAAGACCGGAGATCTTACGGCCCGGATTTCCTGCGGTTTCCGTTGTTTCTCAGCCGACGTCGAGACGCAGGAGGTCGTCCTCCGTCTCACGCCGGACGATGACCCGGGCCTCGCCGTCCTGCACGGCGACGACGGGCGGCCGGAGCACGTGGTTGTAGTTGCTGGCCATGGACCGGCAGTAGGCACCGGTGGCCGGTACGGCGACGAGGTCACCGGGTGCCAGGTCGGCCGGCAGGAACGCGTCCTTCACCACGATGTCCCCGCTCTCGCAGTGCTTGCCGACGACCCGGGCGAGCATGGGCTCGGCGTCGCTGGTGCGGGAGACGAGGGCGACGCTGTACTCGGCGTCGTACAGCGCGGTGCGGATGTTGTCGGACATGCCGCCGTCGACGGAGACGTACGTCCGCAACCCGTCGAGCGGCTTGACGGTGCCGACCTCGTACAGCGTGAACGCGGTGGGACCGACGATGGCGCGCCCCGGCTCGACGGAGATCCGCGGGGTCCGCAGCCTGGCGGCCTCGCACTCGCGCGTGACGATCTCGTTGAGCGCCTTGGCGATCTCGTGCGGCTCGCGGGGGTCGTCGTCACTGGTGTAGGCGATACCGAGCCCGCCCCCGAGATCGATCTCCGGCAGCTCGACCCCGTGCTCGTCCCGGATGTCCTTCAGCAGCCCGACCACACGATGGGCGGCGACCTCGAAGCCGGACATGTCGAAGATCTGCGACCCGATGTGCGAGTGGATACCGGTCAGCTCGAGCCCGTCGAGCTGCAGCGCCCGTCGCACGGCCTCGGCGGCCTGCCCGCCGGCCAGCGGAATCCCGAACTTCTGGTCCTCGTGGGCGGTGGCGATGAACTCGTGCGTGTGCGCCTCGACCCCGACCGTGATCCGGATCTGGACCTTCTGCCGCTTGCCGAGGGACTGGGCGATGTGCGCGACCCGCACGATCTCCTGGAACGAGTCGAGGACGATCCGCCCGACGCCGGCCTCTATGGCCCGGGTGATCTCCTCGACGGACTTGTTGTTGCCGTGGAAGGCGATCCGCTCGGCGGGCATGCCGGCGGTGAGGGCGGTGGCCAGCTCACCGCCGGAGCACACGTCCAGATTGAGCCCCTCCTCGTTCAGCCACCGCACGATGGCACGCGACAGGAAGGCCTTGCCCGCGTAGAACACGTCGGCGTCGGCGCCGAAGGCGGTACGCCAGGCACGCGCCCGGGCACGGAAGTCGGCCTCGTCGAGGATGTAGGCGGGCGTACCGAACTCCTCGGCGAGCCGGGTCACGGGAATCCCGCCGACGGTCAGGACACCGTCGTCGTCCCGGCCGACGGTCTGGGACCACACCTTGGGATCGAGGGCGTTGAGGTCGGCGGGCGGGGCGTAGTAGTGCCCCTCGGGCAGGACGTCGGCGTGGCGGGGCCCGGCGGGATGGGCGGAACGGCTCATGACGTGGACTCTCAGACTCTCTGTCTCTCTCCGGGGCTCATACGGGCGTCCGTATGCCCTCAGAGATGTTCGGGTGCGTCGATGCCGAGCAGGGACAGGCCGCCGGCCAGCACCGTCCCGGCGGCTTCGGCGAGCGCGAGCCGGGCCCGGTGGGCGGCCGAGGGTTTCTCCTCGCCGCGCGGCAACACGGCGGGCAGAAAGGGCAGGACGGCATCGGCGACGGTGACGAGATGCCGGGCGAGCCGGTCCGGGGCGCGATGGGTGGCGGCCGCGGTGAGGATACGGGGGTGGTCGGCGAGGGCGGTGACGATGCCGCGCGCCTCAACGGGCCCGGGCTCGGCCCCGAACCCGAGGCGGCCGGCGTTACGACGAACAGCCCGGACACGAGCATATGCGTACCGCACCCGGAACAACGGATTGCTCTCCCGCTGCACGAGATGGTCGGCGGTGATCCGCGGCCGGTCGTGCGGCGCGGGATGGAGCAGGGCCCACTGGGCGGCGTCGGCCCCGAGCGGAGCGGGATCCTCCGGCGCCGGCACGGGCCGCAGATTCACGGGTTCACCGTGCTCGACCTCACCGCGCCCGCCCTGGGTCGCGACGATCCGCACCACGGCATCGGCGACGACCTCGGCACGGACCTCGTAGGGAATGCGCAGGACGACCACCTGCCCGGCAAGGGCGTCACTCCGCCCGTACTCCGCGCCGCGCTCACGGACCTCCCGTACGACGGCGAGGGCGAGGTCGGCCCGCTCCCCCAGGGTGATGTTGAGGAACCCGGGCCCGGTGACGACGACGTCCTGGATCCCCTCGGCACGGATGAGATGGGCCCGCAGAATCTCGGCAACCTCCCGCGGCTGCTTCCGGGCCCCCCGGGCGAGCTGGAGCGCGACATTGGTGGCGAAGTCCCCACACCCCCCGGCCCCCGGCTCGGTCACCACGACCCGCTCCGGCACGGTCACACTCAGCTCCCCCTGAGCAACAGCACAACGCACCGCGTGCAACACGGTGCGGGAGAGCTCGACGGGGGTCACGGCACAAGCGTAGGGGAGGTGGGGGGTGGGTATGCGAGGTGGTTTGTGTCGGGGTGGGGCGCGGAGTCGGCCGAGCCCGTTCTGCTACCCGCCGTACGAGACCCCATCGGTCACCTCATCCGGAACCCCACCATCCGCACCGCCTCCGTCCCCATCCCCCTCAGTCTCCTCTCCCTCCCGATCCCTGCCCCCGGGCCTCCGCTCGATGAGGTGCTTGACGAGCCGGACGAGCTCCGAGGGTTCGAAGGGCTTGGCGAGGAAGGCGTCGACGCCGACGTCGAGACCGGTCTCCACCTCGTACTGCGTGCACGCGCTGATGATGGCGAGGGGAAGATCATGTGTCCGGGGGTCGGCACGGAGCCGAGCAGCGGTCCGCAGCCCGTCCAGCCGGGGCATGACGACATCCAGCGTCACGACATCGGGCCGCACCTGATGCACCACATCCAGACACTCGGCACCATCGGCCGCGGTCACGACCTCAAGCCCCTCCAGCTCGAGATTGACCCTGATCAGCTGCCGGATGACCTTGTTGTCGTCCACAACAAGCACCCGACCCGACGCGCCTGGCACAAGTCGAGAGTAGGTCCGGACCGGCCACCGCGTCCGGGTTTTCCCCACTTCCAACCCCCGCGAGGGACCCACGCCGCGCCCTGCCCGACCGCTCCCACCCTCACCGGTGAACCCGCCCCCGAGCCACCCCGGGAAACCCGTTCCTGATCACCCCGAAAGACCTGCTAGGGTTCTACTCGTCGCCGCAAGCAAGAAGCTCAGCGCCCGACACGCCCCCGTAGCTCAGGGGATAGAGCAACGGCCTCCGGAGCCGTGTGCGCAGGTTCGAATCCTGCCGGGGGCACTCGCCGGACCACCTCCCAAATTTGGGATGTGACCAGGGCGGATGCCGACAGAAGAGGGCGGGAGTCAGTCTCACTGACTCCCGCCCTTTCTCGTTGTCTCCCGCAAGGATGGGCCCCTGCTTAGGCCCTTGGGCGTGGCGACAATTCGGGCAACGTCGATCCGGTATCCGTCGCCGAGACGCCGAGCGGGCCGCCGGACATGGCGGCGCCGTAGCTCACCGTCCTGCGCTGCTTCGCGCAGGACGGCTATGCGAGGTATACGCCAGGGCGAACGTTGCCTGGTGCCGCACTACGTGGCGGAGATGCGGCGGCCACCTCGGCGCTCGGAGTTGCCACCGCCGGTGCCGGCAGCGCCTCGCGAGGCTTCGCCGGCCTTGGCCCGTCGGCCGGATCCGCGGACCATCTTCCCCGAGGCGGCGCCGGCCGCAGCCCTGCGGTCGGAACTGCGGCCGCCCGCGCCATCGGCACCACCGGCGGCCCCGCCGCCTGCCGCCCGGCGCGCAGAAGCGCGCCCGCCGGTTGCCGAAGTACCACCAGCCGCTGCCGCCCCGGCCGCGACCCGGCGGTCCGAGCGCCGGCTCCCCGTCCCGGTGGCCGCACCTGTCGCAGCCCCGGCCCCGCCGCCGCTTCGGCGTCGGCGGCTGGACCGCCTGCCCGGCTCGGTGCCGGTCTTCCGGTCCGGGCGGGGCGCCGTCGGTGTCGTGGGCTGGGGGACCTCGATGGTGACGGGCACACCGGAGGGCTCGCGGGCGCCGGTGATGGTGGCCAGTTGCGCGTCGCTCGACGTGATGCGGGCCGTCCGGGGGCGAATGCCCGCGTCCGACATGAGCCGGGTGACGTCCCGTTTCTGGTCGGGCAGGACCAGTGTGACCACACTGCCGGAGCCGCCGGCGCGAGCCGTGCGGCCGCTGCGGTGGAGGTAGTCCTTGTGGTCGGTGGGGGGATCGACGTTCACGACGAGGTCGAGGTTGTCGATGTGTATGCCCCGGGCTGCGACGTTCGTCGCCACCAGCGCGGTGACCTGGCCGTTCTTGAACTGATCCAGGGTGCGGTTGCGCTGTGGCTGGGAGCGGCCACCGTGCAGTGCCGCCGCGCGGACACCGACGGCCAGGAGCCGCTTGGTGAGCCGGTCGGCAGACCTCTTGGTGTCGAGGAAAAGAATGACCCGGCCGTCCCGGGCGGCAATGCGGGTGGTGACGGCCTTCTTGTCGGTCTCGTCCTGGACGTGGAGCACGTGGTGCTCCATGGTGGTCACCGCTCCCGCGGACGGGTCCACGGAGTGCACCACGGGGTCGGTCAGGAACCGCTGCACCAGGCGGTCGATGTTGCGGTCCAGGGTGGCCGAGAAGAGCATCCGCTGTCCGTCGGGCCGCACTTGCTGGATCAGCTTGGTGATCTGCGGCAGGAAGCCCATGTCGGTCATCTGGTCGGCTTCGTCCAGCACCGTGATGCGTACGCTGTCGAGCACGCAGTCGCCCTGTGCCACCAGGTCGTTGAGCCTGCCGGGGGTCGCCACGAGCACCTCGGCGCCGCGCCGGAGTGCCGTGGCCTGCTTGGTGATGGACAGCCCGCCGACCACGGTGGCCATCCGAAGGTTCACAGACGTCGCGTAGGGGGTCAGCGCTTCTGTCACCTGCTGGGCGAGTTCACGGGTGGGTACCAGCACGAGGGCGAGGGGTGCCTTGGGCTCCGCGCGCAGTCCGGCCGTGCGGGCCAGGAGCGCCAGCCCGAACGCGAGGGTCTTGCCGGAGCCGGTACGTCCCCGGCCCAGCAGGTCACGGCCGACGAGCGAGTTGGGCAGCGTGGCGGCCTGGATGGGAAAGGGGGTGGTCACGCCTTGCGCGGTGAGGGTTTTCAGCAGCCCCGCCGGCATGTCCAGACCGGCGAAGTCCTCGACGGCGGGAAGTGCGGGTGTCGCGCTTTCCGGCAGCCGGAACTCCCTCGGCGACGATGTGGAGGGCGGGGGTGACGAGGGGCGCCGGTTCGACTTCTGGGGCCTGCGGGACATGCAGTTTTTGCCTTCCTGGAAACAGCACAAACCGGGGTCCGCACCATAACGGTGCAGACCCCGGTGAGCGAATACGCGTCCGGCGATCAGGCGGGGACGATGTTCTCCGCCTGCGGGCCCTTCTGGCCCTGCGTGACGTCGAAGGTGACCCGCTGGCCCTCCTGGAGCTCACGGAAGCCCTGGGTCGCGATGTTCGAGTAGTGAGCGAAGACGTCGGGGCCGCCGCCGTCCTGCGCGATGAAGCCGAAACCCTTTTCGGCGTTGAACCACTTCACGGTTCCCTGTGCCATGACCTTCTCCTTCTGTAGGCAGAGGCCCCATCCGGAGATGCCGGAAAACAAATAATGCGCCTCAAGGAAAGCATTCCCGTCAGGCGCACATAGCTTCATGGGTACCACAACTGCAACGCCAAGACCCTAGCACAGCTTGGCGGCCTGCGGTGGATCACGTCTGGAGCCCGAGGCTGGATCACCTCCGGTGAGCTACCGACCCGCCTGGCTACCTCAGCGGTCGGCACGCCCGCGTTCAGCCACCGCGTGATGCAAGCATGCCGCATGTCGTACGAGCGCCCGGCCAACGACACACCTCCGACACAGCCCGGGGCTCTGCAAGGAGTAAGGCAACTTGCGGGCATGCTTTAGGCACCGGTCCGGGGTATCAGTCCCCGCCGCTGCCGTACGGCCTGGTCAGAATCTCCAGGTTGTGTCCGTTCGGGTCGTCGAAGTACGCCCCGCGGCCGCCGTCATTGTGGTTGATCTCGCCGGGGCGGTGGTGATGCGGGTCCGCCCAGTAGGTCAGACCCGCCTCGCGGACGCGGGCGAAGATCGCGTCGAAATCGTCCTCGGAGACGAGGAACGCATAGTGCTGCGGGGTGATCGAATCGGCCGTTTCCATATAGTCCAGCGTCACGCCGTTCGGTATCTGTACCGGGACGAACGGACCGTACTCCGGTGCCACCTCCAAGCCCAGCAGATCCGCGAGGAACCGTGCGGACGCCGTCTTGTCGTGTGCGGCGACGATCGTGTGGTTGAGTTCGACAGCCATCGGTCGGCTTCCTTCCCCCTGGGTGCCAGAACCACTTTCCAAGCTAGCAACCGCCCGGGGCGACGCCATCCGCCTCTGGTCCCGTCCTGCTCCGACCTGCGACCGTCGAGATCGACGGCGTTGCCGTCGTCGCCGCACAGGGGCAGAGGGGCAGAGGGATAAGGAAATAGTGGCGAAGGCGCGGTGTCCGGCGGCCCGTTGGGGCGACTGTCGGCTGCCTGGACACGGCCGCGATCAGGCATTTGGCCCCCGCGCGGCCCGCCGTCCCGGAACTGGCGGGCCAGCGTCCCGAAGGACGCCGTCGCGGGGTAAACGGAACCTACGCCTCCGCCCGCCAAAACGGAAGGGCCCTGATTCCGCTGGGTCGGATCGTCCACTTGTGGGTGGTTGGGACGGGTCTCCGCATAGTTTTTCCGGCTTGTACGTCTCGGCCCCGCAACCAGCCCCACGTCGTGAGGCATGATCCATGACGCTCGTCGAAGCGGCTGTATGCAGAGCTCGGGGTGGACCTGCCGGTCGGCGACCTCACGGCTTGACGCGGGGCTCACCGCGGAGCAGGGCCGTGCAAGGACTCCTCGTCGTCGTGGGCCGCGTACGGGTGGACGAATCCCTCGTCGTCGAACGGCGTGAACCAGTCGGCGACGTCCGTGACCTCGATGTCCACGTCCTCCTCTACGGCGTCCGCGAACGTCTCCAGTGCCGTGCCGACCTCCTCCGTCAGGAGGTCGTAGAGGTCGACCGTCACCTCGGCCTGGGTGAGCAGGAATCTCAGCAGGAGTTCCTCGGCGACGCAGGTCGGGCGGGTGACGCGGGGCTGGGCGAGGCGGGAGGTCAAGGTCACCGCCGTGACGGTGAGTCGGCGGGCGAACAGGACCGTGTACTCCTGGGCGAACTGCGGGGGCAGGTCGTCCAGCAGCATGAACGTGGCGTCGCTGACCGCCACCGTCGGACCGTCCTCCTCCAGACTGGCGAGGTCGGTGAAGAGTTCGTCCACCAGGAGGTCGATGGCGAACACGACGGCACCGGCCGCGATTTCGGCCGCCTCCCGGGACACGGTCCGCTCCTCCGGGTCGTCGGAGTAGCCGAAGAAGTGCAGCGGGAAGGCCGCCAGAGCGGGTGCCAGCTCGCGGAGTCTGGAGCGCATGGTCTCGACCTCGGCCGGGTCGAGACGGCCCGGGGCCGGCGCGGGCTCGACCGCCGCGTGGCGTCGTGCGCGTTCCGCAGGGTCGGCGGGCGGGGCGTCGGGGCCGTCGGCCGCGTCGAGGCTCTCCTGGAGGAGCTCGGAGTTCAGCTCCACCGCGCACCGGGTGATCCGCCAGTCGGCGAGCGGTTCGGTGCGGTCCATGAGTTCTGCTACGACCTCACGAGCGGCGTCCTCCGCGAACTCCAGCGCCGGTGCGTCCACGAAGAGCTTCAGCAGGCCCCCGGTGGGATGGGCGGCGATGACGTCGTCCATCAGCTCGATCTCCATGCCGTCGGGCCCCTCGATCGCCTCTAGCGAGTCGAACCCCTTCCGCAGCAGGAAGATGACGCCCTCGCGCTGGAGCGCGTCGAGTTCCGGAGCGCCCTCGGGAGGGGCCAGGGCCACGGTCACCAGGTAAGTCACACCCTCATCGTGCCCGAGTCGTCCCGTCTCGGGGGAGGGAATCCGGGGGACGAACTCAGCCGCCTGCCGGCCCGCCCTCGGAGCTCGTGATCTTCGCGGAAGACGGGCGGGCGGCCCGGTGCCGTCCCTTCCATGGCGGCGGTGCCCGCCGAGCGCATGCGGCCGTAGGCGTACATGCAGCCCGCCAGGGCCAGGCCGTGACCAGTGTGCAGCCGGCGGCGGCCCGGGTGCGCGCGTCGGTGGGGCTGAGGCTGTACCGGGTCTTCCCGGTCGTTATCGTCACGCTCGCAGCGGGTCGGTCTCCCCCTGAGCAGCAGTGTTTCTCTTGATCGGTGATCGGTGCGCGGTCCGCATCCGGGCGGTGCGTGCTCGGCCGCCCGGCCTTCGGGGGCGCCCTGGCCTCCTGCCGCCCTCAGGCCGTGCGCTTGCGGGACGTCGTCTTCTTCGCCGTGGTCTTGGTGGCGGTCGTCTTCTTGGCGGACGTCTTCTTCGCCGCCGTGGACGTCGACTTCGCCGTGGACTTGGACGCCGTCTTCGCCGCGGTCGTCTTGGCCGTCGACTTCTTCGGGGTCTCGGCCTTCTTCGCGGCCGTCTTCTTCGCCGCGGTGGACGTGGACTTCTTGCCGCCCGTCTCCTTGGGGGTGGCACGGCGTCGGGTGATGGGCCTGACCTCGGCCTCCTCGGCCGGTGCCGGTTCCTCGCCCCGGGAGACCCGGGCCTCGCGGACGCTCTTCTCCAGGGCCGCCATCAGGTCCAGCACCTTGCCGCCGGCGGCGGGCTCGGGGGCCTCGGGCGGGGTCTCGCCGGCCGCCTTCGCCGCGATGACCTCCTCCAGCGCCTCGCGGTACTCGTCGTGCAGGTCCTCCAGCTCGACCTCGCCGAGGGTGTCCATCAGGGCGTCCGCAAGGTCGAGTTCCTTGTCGCGGACGGTGACGTCGACGTCCGGGGCCACGCCTTCGGGGGCGCGGACCTCGTCCGGCCACAGCAGGCCGTGCATGGCGATGGCGTCGCCGACCACGCGCAGCATGCCCAGGCGTTCGCGGCCGCGCAGCGCGTACTTGGCGATGGCGACCTTGTTGCTGCGTTTGAGGGCCTCGCGCAGGAGGGTGTACGGCTTGGCGGCGGGGGCTCCGCCGGCGGCGAGGTAGTAGGCCGCGTCCATCTGGAGCGGGTCGATCCGGTCGCCCGGCACGAAGGCGACGATCTCGATCGTGCGGGCGGTCGGGATCGGGAGGTGGGAGAGGTCCTCGTCGGTGATCGGGATGATCGTGCCGTCCGCGTCCTCGTACCCCTTGCCGATCTCCGCCTGGCTGACCTCGCGGTCCTCGAGTTCGCACACCTTGCGGTAGCGGATGCGGCCGTTGTCCTCGGTGTGGATCTGGCGGAAGGAGATCGAGTGGCTCTCGGTGGCGTTCACCAGCTTGATCGGGATGGTGACCAGGCCGAAGGAGATGGCGCCGTTCCATATGGATCGCACGTGCAGCACCCGTCCTTCCGGCTTCTGGTGTTACGTGGCTGAATGTCTGGGATTGTCATCCTATGACGCCTATCACAGAGGTGGAGGGGCGACGGGTCGCGCTCAGCAACCTGGAGAAGGTGCTGTATCCGGAGACCGGCTTCACCAAGGGGGAGCTGGTGCACTACTACGCGACCACCGCCGGGGTGCTGCTGCCGCATCTGCGGGACCGCGCGGTGTCCTTTCTGCGCTATCCGGACGGGCCGGACGGGCAGGTGTTCTTCACCAAGAACGTGCCGCCGGGTACGCCCGAGTGGGTCACGACCGCGGAGGTCCCCCGGTCGGAGGGGCCGGCTCGGATGGTGGTCGTACAGGATCTGGCGAGTCTGGTCTGGGCGGCGAACCTGGTGACCGAGTTCCACACGCACCAGTGGCTGGTGCAGTCGCCGGACGAGGCCGATCGGCTGGTGTTCGACCTGGACCCCGGGGCGCCCGCGACGATCGTGCACTGCTGCGAGGTGGCGCTGTGGCTGCGGGAGCGGCTGGCTGCGGACGGGATCGAGGCGTATGCGAAGACGGCCGGGTCGAAGGGGCTGCATGTGCTGGCCGCGGTGCGTGGGGGGTCGTCGGAGCGGGCGAGCGAGTATGCGAAGGCGCTGGCGGTGGAGGCCGAGCGGGCGATGCCTCGGCTGGTGGTGCATCGGATGACGCGGAGTCTGCGGCCGGGGAAGGTGTTCGTGGACTGGAGTCAGAATGCGGGGCGCAAGACGACGGCCGCGCCGTACACGTTGCGGGCTCGGCGGGCTCCGATGGTGTCGGCGCCGGTGACGTGGGAGGAGGTTGCGGAGTGTGGGGCTCCGGCGCAGCTGGAGTTTCTGGCCGGGGACATCGCGCCGCGGGTGCAGGATCATGGGGATCTGTTGGCGGGGCTGCTGGATTCCGGGCGAGCGGTGGTGCTGCCCTGACGTTTCTCGCCCCCGCCGCCCCTACCCGTCCCGTCAAGGGGACTCCGTCCCCTGCCACCCCTGCTGGGGGCTGCCGCCCCCAGACCCCCGCTTCGGCCCTGAACGGGCCTCGTCCTCAAACGCCGGACGGGCTGTTTTCACGGGCCCTCGTCCCCAGACACCGGACGGGTTGCTTTCGTGGACCCTCGTCCTCAGACACCGGACGGGTTGCTTTCGCGGGCCCTCGCCCTCAACCACCGCACGGGCTGATTTCACGGACCCTCGCCCTCAACCACCAGACCGGCTGATTTCGCAGGCCCTCGCCCTCAACCACCGCACGGCTTGTTCAGCCGCCCCGGCAGGAGAGCACACCCCCACCCCCTCCTACACCCTCCCCCACGTGTTCCGGTCCCGGGCCATCGCATGGAGGGCCTCCACGTCCGCCGGCTTCAGTACTCCGCCCAGGCGGGCCAGGGTCGGCAGTTCGGTGTCCTGGAGGATGCGGAGGGCGCGGGGTGGGGCCGCGAGGCGTAGGTCGGTGGGGCCCAGGAGGGCGAGGACGGGGTGGACCTCGGCGGTCAGGGCGTAGGAGGCGCGGTCGGCGTCGGCGCGGAGGCGGCGGAGCAGGGGCTCGGGCTCGTGGCGGCCCAGGGCGATCATCGGGTCGGCCACGTGGACGCGCTGCTTGCGGGCGTACAGGGCGTGCACGGCGAACAGGCCGCCGGGGCCGATGAGCAGGTGGTGGATGCGGTCGCCGCCGGGGAGCGGGACGGAGTGCAGGGCGTGCCAGCCGGTCCCCTCCATCCGGTCGAGCGCCTCGCCGACGGTCTGCTCGGCGGTCAGGGCGCGCCGGCGCGGGTCCGGGCGGAGCCGGTGGGCGGGTCCGGGGTTCCGGTCGAGGGCGACGAGCAGGGCCTCGCCGGGGCGGTTGGGCGCGAGGTCGTCGTCCGGGTGCAGGGTGAGCCGGGCCAGTTCCGCGGGCGTGGGCACCGGGGGCGGGCCCACGGTCACCGGGCCGGTCAGGAACGGCTTCAGGGCCTCCAGTACGTCGTCCTCGCGGTCCTCGGCGATCAGGTTCACCCGGCCGGTCTCCCGGTCGTACCAGGCGACGTTCCCTCCGTCCGGGCCGCAGACGTACAGCCGTTCTCGGCCGTGCCGCCGGGTCGGCACCACACGCAGTCCGCTCATGCGCCATCACCCCTCGACCATGGGAACAGGCGGGGTGCTCCCACGCAAGAACCCGGCTACCGTGGAGAACGGCCCTGCGAGGGGGAGTTGGGGAGGCGTCGTTGCGGACCCGCGGAGAGCAGCCTGACGTACCGGCTCCGGAGAGTCCGTGGAGCGAGATCGAGCCCGGGCTGTGGATGGGCGGGCACGAGTTCCGGGGGCGTTCGGGGCGGCTGGAGTCCGCCGTCGTACGAGATCAGTTCGACGTGGTGCAGAGCCTGCTGAGGCTGCCGGGGTACGGGCCGGGGCCGGGGACCGAGCATCATGTGTGGCCGATTCCGGACGGCCCGCTGGACGGGACGCAGCTCGCCGGGGTGATGCGGCTGGCGCGGGCGGCGCAGGAGGCCATGGACGCGGGCCGCTCGGTGCTGGTCCGCTGCTACCACGGCTACAACCGCTCGGGCCTGGTCGTCGGGCACACCCTGGTCCGGCGGGGCCGCAGCGCCGAGGAGGCGATCGAGCTGATCCGGGCCCGGCGCTCCCCGTGGGCGCTGCACAACGACCTGTTCGTGGAGTACCTGCGCGCGGGACTGGCCACCGCCCGACTGCTGGAGGAACTGGCCGAGTAGCCTCTGCTCCAGCACCGCCCCGAGTGCACAAAACGGACTTCCCTACGAATCTACGAATAAGGTGTACGGGGCCACGACCGTCCCGAGCCCAGGAGCCCCACCCCGTGTCAGCCCGTCGCATCGCGCGCACCGCCCTCGCCGCGGCCGCCGTAGCCCTGCTGTCGGTGACGGCGGCGGCCTGCGGGGACGCGGGCGGGCTGCGGGGTGCCGGAGCGACCCCGACCGCCATCAGCCCGGCCAAGCTCTGGCCGGACCTCAGGCCGGCGTCCAGTCCGGCGTACCCGTACGACGTGGCGACCAGGGCGATCGTCAAGGGCGTGACCGTCCCGGGTGACGACATCCGGAAGGTCGATCCGGTGGACGTCGTCGAGGCGGAGATCAAGGCGCATCCGGACGACTACGGGTCGAAGGGCGCGTACCACGGGGCCGCGGACCGGATGAAGGAGTGCCGCGCGGGCGGGGACCGGGCCCGCTGTCCGCTGCTGAAGCCGTACTACCGGGACCTCACCGGAGAGGGCCGGGCCGACCTGACGCTCGGCTTCCGGCTGTACCCGACCAACCAGACGGGCGTGCGGGTCTACACCGTGGAAAAGCACAAGCTGGTGCAGGTGCTGGCCGACAACGACGCGATCATCGGGGTGGAGCTGGCCGGCCGGGCCCTGATCGAGCGCTCGCCGGCCGACATCTCCGGCTACGAGTACCGCACCACCTGGGTGTGGGACCCCGAGCAGCGCGCGATGGCGTTCTCCCGCGACGAGTACCTGCACACCGGCAGGGGCCGGCAGAGCAAGAAGCCGTCCCCGTCGGCCAGCCCCTCCGCGAGCGCGCCATGAGGCTCGCGCTGCCCCAGTGGGCCGGGACACTCGCGGTGAAGTCGGCCGCGTTCATCACGGTGATGTGCTGCGCGCTGGCCGCGCTGCTCGGCGTCCTGGTGCATGTCTCGGTGACCAACCAGACCGTCGGCCAGGCCCGCAACCTGGCCCTGTCCCGGCTCCAGGACGCCACGCAGGCGTACGAGGCCGGGGACACGCTGCTGCCGGGTGCCGGGGTGGACCCCGCGGGCCTGCCCGAGCGGCTGCGGGCGCTCGCGCTGGCCGGGAGGCGCGGCACGATGGTCTCCGCGCACCAGGGCCGGCCGACCATGTGGGCGGCGGGCCCGGCCGACGGCCACCGGGCGCTCGCGGTGGAGGTCGACTACTCGCAGCAGGCCCGTACGATCGCCGGGCTCGACCGGTCCATCCTGTGGTCCTCGGCGCTGGCGATCGGGGCGACGCTGCTGGTCGGCGCGTTCGCGGTGACCCGGGTGACCCGGCGGCTGCACGGGACCGCGCAGGTGGCCCGGCGGATCAGTGCGGGCGACCTGGACGCCCGGGTGAACGACCTTCGCACCAAGGATCCGACGCGGCCGCAGGACGAGGTGGCCGCGGTCGCCGCCGCGCTGGACTCCATGGCGTCCTCGCTGCAGAGCAAGCTGCAGAGCGAGCAGCGGTTCACCGCGGACGTGGCCCATGAGCTGCGCACCCCGCTGACCGGGCTGCACGCGGCGGCCGAGCTGCTGCCGCCGGGCCGGCCGACCGAGCTGGTCCGGGACCGGGTGGCGGCGCTGCGCACGCTCACCGAGGACCTGCTGGAGATCTCCCGGCTGGACACCGGCCGGGAGAGGCTGGAGGTGGACACCGAGGAGCTGGGCGCGCTGGCCGGGCGGGTGGTGCGGGCATCGGGGACCGATACCGAGGTGCGGATCGTGCGGGACGTCCGGGTGGAGACCGACCGGCGGCGCCTGGAGCGGGTGCTGGGGAATCTGGTGGCCAACGCGCACAAGCACGGAGGTCCTCCGGTGGTTCTGACGGTGGAAGGGCCCGTGGTGACCGTGCGGGATCACGGGGGCGGGTATCCGGATTACCTGGTGGCGCACGGGCCGCAGCGGTTCCGTACGGAGGGCGGGGCCAAGGGGCACGGGCTGGGGCTGACGATCGCGCTGGGGCAGGCGGAGGTTCTGGGGGCGCGGCTGTCCTTTGCCAATGCGGTGGATGGCGGGGCCGTGGCAACCCTCAGACTGCCCCTGACGGAGGACTGCGTTTAGAGCTCGGGGGTGGGCGCGTCCGGCACACATCACTCACCATTTGGGTAGGTTCCGGACATGACCAAGGCCGGAACCGCCGTAGCGGCGCCGCAGGCACCCGCCCGCGCCGTACGCCTGCCCCGCCGCCGTGGCATCGAACTCGCCCTGATCGTGCTGGCCGTGCTGCTGGCCGTGTACGGCTACTGCGCGGTGGGCCTGGCGAAGACCGGTTCCGTCCCGCCCGGTGCCGCCGGTTACGGCGCCGGGCTCGGCGTGCTCGCCCTGTGCGCACATCTCGCGGTCCGCATCCGGGCGCCGTACGCCGATCCCCTCCCGCTGCCCATCGGCGTGCTGCTCAACGGCCTCGGCCTGGTGCTGATCTACCGGCTGGACCTGGAGACGCCGGGCGACCGGGCGGCGCCCGCCCAACTGGTGTGGTCCACGCTCGGGGTGGGCCTGTTCATCGTCGTCGTGCTGGTGCTGCGCGACCACCGGGTGCTCCAGCGCTACTCCTACGTCTGCGTGGCCCTGGCCCTCGCCCTTCTCCTGCTGCCGATCCTGTTCCCGGCGGTCAACGGCGCCCGGATCTGGATCCGGATCGCCGGACTCTCCTTCCAGCCGAGCGAGTTCGCGAAGGTGCTGCTCGCGGTGTTCTTCGCCGCCTACCTGGCCGCCAACCGCAACGCGCTCGCCTACACGGGCCGCAGGCTGTGGCGGCTGCAGTTCCCGACCGGGCGGGTGCTGGGCCCGATCGTCACCATCTGGCTGCTGAGCGTCGGTGTCCTGGTGCTGGAGCGCGACCTCGGCACCTCGCTGCTCTTCTTCGGCCTGTTCGTCGTCCTGCTGTACGTCGCCACCGGCCGCACCGGCTGGATCGCGGTCGGCCTGGTGCTCGCCGTGCTCGGCGCGGTCGCCGTCGGCCGCCTGGAGCCGCATGTGAACGGCCGGATCGAGGACTGGCTGCACCCCTTCGCCACCATCGAGGCCGGACAGGGCCCCAACCAGCTGGCCCAGTCGCTGTTCGCCTTCGCGGCGGGCGGGGTCCTCGGCACCGGGCTCGGGCTCGGCCACTCCGTCCTCATCGGCTTCGCCGTCAAGTCGGACTTCATCCTGGCGACGGCCGGGGAGGAACTGGGCCTCGCGGGCCTCGCGGCGATCTTCCTGCTCTACGCCCTGCTCGTGGAGCGCGGCTACCGGGCGGGCCGCGCGCTGCGCGAGCCCTTCGGCCGGCTCCTGGCGGTCGGTCTCGCCTCGATCGTGGCGCTCCAGGTGTTCGTGATCGCGGGCGGGGTCACCGGCCTGATCCCGCTGACCGGCATGGCGATGCCGTTCCTCGCCCAGGGTGGTTCCTCGGTCGTCACCAACTGGGCGATCGTGGCCCTGCTGATCCGGGTGAGCGACTCGGCCCGCAGCCAGTACGACGGACAGGTGGCCCCGTGACCGAGTACGGAGGCGGACGGCCCATGGCCCGGTACATCCGGCACGCGTCCGCGTTCTGCGCCCTGCTGCTGGCAGCCTTGCTTGGCAACGCCGCCCGGGTGCAGGTCGTCCAGGCCGGCTCCTACGACACCAACCCGGCCAACCGCCGCCCCACGATCGCCCGTTACCACCAGCCGCGCGGCGACATCCTGGTCGGCGACGAGCCGGTCACCGGCTCCACGGACACCCGCGAGCAGCTGCGCTACGAACGCACCTACCGGGACGGCCCGCTGTACGCGCCGGTCACCGGCTTCTCCTCGCAGATGTACGGCACCACGTTCCTGGAGAACGCGGAGGACGGGGTGCTCTCCGGCACCGACCCGCTGCTGTCGCCGTTCCCGGTGTGGCACGACGTGGCGCGGGTGGCCGGCCCGGGCGGGGACGTCGTCACCACGCTCGACCGGGGCGCGCAGGAGGCGGCGTACCGCGGGCTGCACGGGCGCCGGGGCGCCGTGGCCGCGATCGAACCGGCCACCGGCCGCATCCTGGCGCTGGTGTCGACCCCGTCGTACGACCCCGGCGAGCTGTCCGGCAACAGCGAGGCGACGGCCTCGGCGTGGGCGCGGCTGAACCACGACCCGGAGAAGCCGATGCTCAACCGGGCGGTACGGCAGACCTATCCGCCGGGGTCGACGTTCAAGGTGGTCACCGCGGCGGCGGCGCTGGACGCGGGCGTGACCACGGACCTGGACGCGCGGACCGACTCCCCCGACCCCTACCGGCTGCCCGGCACCACCACCCGGCTGACCAACGAGGGCGACGGCTGCGCGGACACCTCGCTGCGGGACGCCTTCGCGTGGTCGTGCAACACGGTGTTCGCCAAGCTGGGGGTGGACGTCGGGGTGGCGGACATGGCGGCCACGGCCGAGGCGTTCGGCTTCAACGACACCCGGCTGCGCGTGCCCTTCGCCGTCTCCCCCAGCACCTTCGACACCCGCGTGGACAAAGCCCAGTTGGCGCTGTCCTCGATCGGTCAGTACAACACCCGGGCCACTCCGCTGCAGATGGCGATGGTCGCGGCGGCCGTCGCCAACGGCGGCCGGCTGCGGACGCCGTACCTGGTGGAGCGGATCACCCGGCCGGGCGGCGAGACGCTCGGGGGCGGCGGGATGCGGTCCGACCGGCAGGTGATGCGCCCGTCGACGGCCGTGCAGCTGAGGAAGCTGATGGCCGACGTGGTCACGGAGGGCACCGGCACCAACGCGGCGATCCCCGGTGCCGTCGTCGGCGGCAAGACCGGCACCGCCCAGCACGGCGTGGGCAACTCCGGTGTGCCGTACGCCTGGTTCGTCTCCTGGGCGCAGGCCGACGCCGACCTGGAGCCGAAGGTCGCGGTCGCGGTGGTGGTCGAGGACGCCTCGGCGGACCGGGGCGAGATCAGCGGCGGCGGGGACGCGGCACCGATCGCCCGGGAGGTGATGCGGTCCGTTCTCGGGATGTGAGACGGGGGGTACCGCGACCCGTACCGACCGACCTACCGTTCGGTCATGACGCATGCGCCGGTCGCCCACGAACTCGCCCAGGTCAACATCGCCCGCCTCAAGTTCCCGCTGGGCTCGCCGCAGTTGAAGGACTTCGTCGACGGGCTCGACCCGGTGAACGCCACGGCGGACGCCTCGGACGGGTTCGTCTGGCGGCTGCAGAGCGACTCCGGCGACGCGACCGACATCGCCGTCTTCGGCGACGAGTGGCTCATCATCAACATGTCGGTGTGGCGGGACGCCGACGCGCTGACGGCCTTCATGTACCGGGGACTGCACCGGGAGTTGCTGTCCCGGCGCCGGGAATGGTTCGAGCATCCCTCCGAGGCGATGGCCACCCTGTGGTGGGTTCCCGCCGGCCACCGCCCGACCGTCGCCGAGGCGGAGGAACGGCTGTTGCACCTGAGGGAGCACGGCCCGACGCCGTACGCCTTCACGCTGCGGACGTCGTTCCCCGCGTCGGAGGCAGCGGCGGAGGCGAAGGCGGTCAGCCGATCGGCTTGATCATCTCGTCGCGGACCTTGAGGGTGTTCCGGGCGGCGGCGTCGAGATCCACGTCGGTGGAGTCCTTCCGCTGCAGGTCGACCTCGGCGACCACGGCCGCCGTGTTGCCGTCGGACCAGGCGCAGACCGGGTAGGTGAGCGTCAGCAGAGCCTTCTTCTGGGTGAGGACCTCGCAGCTGACGGCGACGTCGGAGCCGGACGGGGTGACGTCCTTCTCGGGTTCGACGACCGTCACACCGTCGGCCTCGGTGGCCCCCTTGAGCATGTTGCTCCGGATGTCGTCCTCGTTCCTGAACCGGCCGTACATGCTCGACACCAGCAGCGAGCCCTTGGAGTCGTCGCCGCCCGGGCTGTAGCGGCCGACCAGGGCGTGGACGTCCTTGACGTCCCAGGCGCCGTCGGCCTCGTCCTCGACCTGCCGCCCCGCGGTGTCGGAGAGGTCCTGGGCGAGGACGTACTTCCCGTCCAGCAGTTCGTGGGGCAGGACGAGCTTGTTCTCGGCCGCGGGGAAGTCGGTCCCGAGCACCGCCCCGATGCCTCCGATGCTGCCGAGCACGGCCAGACCGATGACCCCGCCTATGATCCCCAGCGCCAGACCGGGCCCGCGCTTCTTCGGCGGCGGACCCATCGGCGGCACGCCCCACCCGGGGTACGGCTGCTGCGGATACGGCTGCGGGGGGTAGGGCTGCTGCTGCGGGTACGGGGAGCCGTACGGCCCCGGGGGCGGCGGGGCCTGCGGCGGCTGCTGCCCGTACGGGTACTGCGGCTGCGGGGGCTGGTGCGGGTACGGCTGCTGCGGCGGCTGGTGCGGATACGGCTGCTGTGGCGGCGGAGGCATGGACACGCCAGCACGCTACTGCACCCGGGGGAGCCGGTCAGACCCCGTCCGCCCCGGACTCGATCGCCGCCTGCACCTCGGCCACCCGCTCCCGCTCCTCCGCGGCGAAACGTTCCGCGTCCAACTGCTCGGCGATCTCCTCGTCCTGGGCCATCAGCAGGTCCAGGTTGGAGTCGCCCATCTCGAACACCCCCATGTCGACATAGGCCTGCTGGAGCCGCTTGCCCCACAGGCCGATGTCCTTGACGCAGGGCACGATGCGACTGAAGAGGAGGCGCCGGAAGAGCTGGAGGAACTCGGAGTTCTCGCTGAACTGCTCGGCCTCCGCCTTCGGGATGCCGAAGTTCTCCAGGACCTCGACGCCCCGCAGCCGGTCCCGCATCAGATAGCAGCCCTCGATGACGAACTCCTCGCGCTCGCGCAGCTCGGCGTCCGTGAGCTGCTTGTAGTAGTCGCGCAGCGCCATGCGACCGAAGGCCACGTGCCGGGCCTCGTCCTGCATGATGTACGCCAGGATCTGCTTGGGCAGGGGCTTGTCGGTCGTGTCCCGGATCATGCCGAAGGCGGCGAGGGCGAGCCCCTCGATGAGCACCTGCATCCCGAGGTAGGGCATGTCCCAGCGGCTGTCGCGGAGGGTGTCCCCGAGCAGCGACTGGAGGTTGTCGTTGATCGGGTAGACCATCCCGATCTTCTCGTGCAGGAAGCGGGCGTAGATCTCGGCGTGCCGGGCCTCGTCCATCGTCTGGGTCGCCGAGTAGAACTTGGCGTCCATGTCGGGCACCGACTCCACGATCCGCGCCGCGCAGATCATCGCGCCCTGCTCACCGTGCAGGAACTGGCTGAACTGCCAGGACGCGTAGTGCTGCCGCAGCTCGCCCTTGTCCTTGTCGGAAAGCTTGGCCCAGTACCGGGTGCCGTACAGCGACATCGCCTCCTCGGGGGTGCCGAGCGGGTCGTGCGGGTCGACCTCCAGCTCCCAGTCGATGCGCGTCTGTCCGTCCCACTGCTTGTCCTTGCCCTTCTGGTACAGGGCGAGCAGGCGGTCCCGGCCCTCGTCGTACTCCCAGCTGAACCGGGCCGCGCCACTGGCGGGTACCTGCCAGAGGGGGTCTCCGGGGTTGTTCGTGTACAGCTCATGCGTCGGCATACCTCGCAGGCTCACACGTAGACGCCGAGTCAACAAGTCATGCGCAGGGGATTGACGGTCTTGCTGACAAGCAGTCTCATAAGAGCCGGATGACGTACCCCCGGTAACGAGGTGAGGGAGCCATGACGACCCTGACGGAAGCGGACGCGCTGGAGGGGCTGCGCGACGCGCTCGGCCTGCTGAAGGACCGGGAACAGGTGGCCGAACGGCTGCTCGTCTCTTCCGCCAAGCACTCCTTCGACCCGGACAAGGAGCTGGACTGGGACGCGCCCTTCGAGGAGGGCAAGTGGTTCTGGCCGCCGGAGCTGGTCTCGCTCTACGACACCCCGCTCTGGCAGCGGATGAGCGAGGAGCAGCGGATCCTGCTCTCCCAGCACGAGGCCGCGGCGCTGGCCTCGCTCGGCATCTGGTTCGAGCTGATCCTGATGCAGCTGCTGGTCCGGCACATCTACGACAAGGCGGCGACGAGCGCGCACGTCCGGTACGCCCTCACCGAGATCGAGGACGAGTGCCGGCACTCGAAGATGTTCGCGCGGCTGATCGCCCGGGGTGACGCACCCTGGTACCCGGTGAGCCGGGCGCACCAGAACCTCGGCCGCCTGTTCAAGACGATATCGACCACCCCCGGCTCCTTCACGGCCACGCTGCTCGGCGAGGAGGTGCTGGACTGGATGCAGCGGCTGACCTTCCCGGACGAGCGGGTGCAGCCCCTGATCCGCGGGGTCACCCGCATCCATGTGGTCGAGGAGGCCCGGCACGTCCGGTACGCCCGCGAGGAGCTGCGCCGCCAGATGCTGACCGCTCCGCGGTGGTCGCAGGAGTTCACCCGGGTCACGTCCGGCGAGTTCGCCCGGGTGTTCTCGATCGCCTTCATCAATCCCGAGGTCTACACCAACGTCGGCCTGGACAAGCGGGAGGCGATGGCCCAGGTGAAGGCGAGCGGGCACCGGCGGGAGGTCATGCAGACGGGCGCGAAGCGGCTGACGGACTTCCTGGATGACATCGGGGTACTGCGGGGGGTCGGGCGACGGCTGTGGAGGTCGTCCGGGCTGCTGGCGTAGGCCGGGGCTGGGCCAGGGCGGCTAGTCTGCCAGGCATGACCCCGGCCGCCACCCCCGCCTACCGTCGCCTCAGTGTCGAGGAGCGGCGCAGCCAGCTCCTCGACGCCGCGCTGTCCCTGTTCGCGCACCGCGCCCCCGAGGACATCTCGCTCGATGACGTGGCCGAGGCCGCCGGGGTCTCGCGGCCGCTGGTGTACCGGTACTTCCCCGGAGGGAAGCAGCAGCTGTACGAGGCCGCGCTCAGGTCGGCCGCCGAGGAACTCCAGCACTGCTTCGACGAGCCCCGGCAGGGCCCGCTACTGCCCCGCCTGGCCCGGGTCCTCGACCGCTATCTGACCTTCGTGGACGAGCACGACACCGGCTTCAGCGCACTGCTCCAGGGCGGCAGCGTGGTGGAGACCTCCCGGACGACGGCCACCGTGGACGGGGTGCGCCGGGCCGCCGCCGAGCACATCTACAGCCACCTCGGCGTCGGTGACCCGGGCCCTCGCCTGCGCATGACCGTCCGGATGTGGATCACGGCGGTGGAGGCGTCCTCCCTGATCTGGCTGGACGAGGAGAAGCAGCCCCCGGCCGGCGAGCTGCGCGACTGGCTGGTCGAGCAGTTCGTGGCGGTCCTCACGGTGACCGCCGGTCACGATCCGCAGACGGCGGCCCTCGTCGGCGCGCTCGCCGAACATGGCTGAGACTTGAAGTCGTGAAGAGTCAGGACACCCCCTTCGAGGGCGGCCCCATGGACGGCCGCGTGCTGCCCGTCCTGCTGGGCATGACCGGCCATCCCCCGAAGACGTACCGCATCCCCGTCCCGGACGCGGCGGGCGGCCCGCCCACCGTGCTGGTCTACCGCCGCGTGCCGAGGGCTCACAGCAAGAAGCTCGGCCTCGTGCAGGGGTGGAAGTACGAGTATGCCGCCGAAGGTGAAAGGGAGGCGGGCAAGCCGGGCGGCAGGATCAGGTGGCCCTGGTCCAAGCCCCAGAACGCGCCGTCCCGCAAGCCGGATGACGCATCCGGGTGACAGGGTTGCGCCGAACCGCGTAGGCGGGGCACACACATCTCCCTACATGTCTGATTATCGCGGTGCGATAGCGGGTGGAAAGAACACCCGCTTCGCACCGGAGGTGATGACGTGTCAGGAGTCCTTCTGCGCCTGACCTGTACGGCCGCGATGGCGGCCCAGGCGGCCCTCGCGCCCGTACCGGCGGCGGCCGCACCCCAGCCGGAACGGTCCGTCTCCCAGTTGCTGACGGACCTTCAGCAGCTGTACCGGCAGGCCGAGCAGGCCACCGAGACCTACAACGGCACCGCCGAGAAGCTCAAGCGGCAGCGGGCCGAGGTCAGCCGCCTCGACGGCGAACTGGCCCGTGCCCGGCTCGCCCTGCAGGACAGCCGCATCGACGCCGGCCGGCTGGCCCGGCAGCAGTACCAGAACACCACCGACCTCTCCCCCTACATCCGCCTGCTCCTCGCCCCCGACCCGCAGCACGCGCTGGACGAGGGGCATGTCATCGGACAGCTGGCCCGCAAGCGGGCCGAGACGGTGGCCCGGCTGACCGGCACGGAGAAGAGGCAGGCCGCACTGGCGAGGGCGGCGCGCAAGGCCCTGGACGGGCAGCTCGCCCTCGCCGGGCAGCAGAGGAAACAGCGCAACGACGTGACGGCGAAGCTCGCCGACGTGGAACGGCTCCTCGCTTCCCTCACCCCTCAACAGCTGAGCGCCATCGCCCAGTTGGAGCAGCAGGACGTGGCCGACGCGCAGGGCAGGCTCATGACCTCGGGCGCCCTCGGCGACGACCGGCCGCCTTCGTCGACCGAGGGCGACCGGGCGGTCAGCTACGCCCTGGACCAGGTCGGAAAGCCGTACCAGTGGGGAGCGGCGGGCCCGAAGTCGTACGACTGCTCGGGCCTGACCTCCCAGGCCTGGGACCACGCGGGCACCCCCATCCCCCGCACCAGCCAGGAACAGTGGGCCCGCCTGAAGAGGATCCCGCTCGCCGCACTCCGTCCCGGTGACCTCGTCGTCTACTTCCCGGAGGCGACCCACGTGGCGATGTACGTGGGAGACGGACAGGTCGTACAGGCCCCGCGGCCGGGAGAGAAGATCGAGCTCTCTCCCCTGGCGTCCTATCCCGTACTCGGCGCCGTACGCCCGGACGAGAACCCGCCCGACGGCGCCCAGGTCACAGAGGCCAGGTGAGCCCGGGCCTCACCCGTGGGTGTGCTCGCGGTTGTTGCAGGCATCGTTCACCGAGTCGCCGGTCCACGGTGCGGCCAGGGGGATGAGCCCGAACGCCTGCCTGCAGAGGTAGGCACCGTCGAGGTTCCGGCCGGCGATGTTGACGTGGCCGACGGGGTCGCCGCCGCCGGCGTGGGCCGGCGTGGCGAGGGCGAGACCGGCCACGGTGAGCGCGGTGAGGGCGCTGATCTTCTTCATAGCCGGGTCAACGACATCGGATCGGCCCAGGTCACGCGCCGGTGACCGAGGCCAGATAGGCGGCAGTCCGCTCCGGCTCGTAGAAGAAGTCCTCGAAGTCGGCCGGATCGTTGAACGCATTGGCGAAACGATCAGCCACCGGCTGCAGCTGACCCGCCGCACCGAGGAGGTTCAGGACGTGCTCCGGCGGCGGCGCCAGCATGGCGTTGGTCCACTTGGTCACATGGGACGCGGTCGCCCAGTACCGGTCGAACGTGCTCCGCATCCACTCCTCGTCGAACGGCTTGTCCTCCCGCTCGAGGATCGAGGCGAGGTACGCGGCCGCGCACTTGGACGCCGAGTTGGAGCCCTGGCCGGTGATCGGGTCGTTGGCGACGACCACGTCGGCCACGCCGAGGACCAGACCGCCGGAGGGAAGAACACCGATGGGGTTGCGGACGGTCGGGGCGTAGCGGCCCGCCAGCGTGCCGCCGGCGTCCGTCAGCTCGACCTTGGTGGCCCGCGCGTGCTCCCACGGAGTGAACGTCTCCATGAGTTCCAGGGTCAGGGAGAGGTGCTCCGCCGGGTCCTTGACGCCGTTGAAGACGTCGAGCGGGCCGCCGGGTATGCCCTCCCAGAAGAGGATGTCGGCGCGGCCGGAGGTGGTCAGCGTCGGCATGATGAACAGCTCGCCGACGCCGGGGACCACGTTGCAGCGGACCGCGTCGAACTCCGGGTGCTCGGGGCGCGGGCCGAGTCCGTTGACGTACGCCACCGCGAGGGCGCGCTGCGGCTCGCGGTACGGGGAGCGCTCCGGGTCGCGGGCGAACATCGACACCAGCTCGCCCTTGCCGGCCGCGACCAGGACGAGGTCGTAGGTGCGGGAGAAGTAGTCGAGGTCGCCGACCGCCGCGCCGTGGATGACCAGCTGGCCGCCGCGCTGGGCGAACGTCTCCATCCAGCCGGCCATCTTCACGCGCTGGTCGACCGACTGGGCGTACCCGTCGAGCCTGCCCACCCAGTCGATCGCCCGCTGGGTCGGACCGGGGTCGTGCGAGCCGGGGGCCGCGACCGAGACGCCGAGTCCTTCGATCTTCGGGGCCTGGGACTCCCAGAAGTTCAGCTGGAGATCGCGCTCGTGCTGCAGTGCGGTGTCGAACATGCACTGCGTCGACATGACCCGGCCGGAGCGGATCTCGTCCGCGGTCCGGTTCGACATCAGGGTGACCTCGTAGCCGTGCGACTGCAGGCCGAGGGCGAGCTGGAGTCCGGCCTGGCCGGCTCCGACGACGAGTATCTTCCGCATGCGGGTGTGTCTCCTACGGGGGCTGGGGACTACTCGGGGGCTACTCGGGGGTTTCGTCCAGCGCGTGGGCCACCAGGGCCAGGAGGGTCTCGATCACCGAGATCCGGCGCCGCGCGTCCATGATCATGACAGGGACGTGCGCGGGGACCGTCAGCGCCTCCCGCACGTCCTCCGGGTCGAACAGCTCGCTGTCGTCGAAGTGGTTGACCGCAACGACGTACGGCAGTCCGCAGCTCTCGAAGTAGTCCAGGGCGGGGAAGCAGTCCTTCAGCCGGCGGGTGTCGGCGAGGACGACGGCGCCGACCGCGCCGCGCACCAGGTCGTCCCACATGAACCAGAACCGCTGCTGGCCCGGCGTGCCGAACAGGTAGAGCACCAGGTCGTCGTCGAGCGTGATGCGGCCGTAGTCCATGGCCACCGTGGTGGTCAGCTTGCCGGGCGTGGCGGTGAGGTCGTCGGTGCCCTCGCTGGCCTCGGTCATCAGCGCCTCGGTCTGCAGCGGCGTGATCTCCGAGACGGCCGCGACCAGGGTGGTCTTGCCGACGCCGAAGCCGCCCGCCACCACGATCTTCGTGGCTACGGGCGCCCGGGTACGGTCCTTCTGCCAGGCCTTCAGGTCCTCGTCGGGCTCGGTGAAACCAGCAACGAGGGGGGTGACGCCGGTGGCGTCAGAGACGGCGGAGTCCACTCAGCACCCTTTCCAGCAGAGCGCGGTCCGGGCGGCCGGTGCCGTGACCGGTGCCGGTGCCGTACACACGGATCTTTCCCTGGTCCGCGAGGTCGCTCAGCAGGACGCGGACCACGCCGAGCGGCATTCGCAGCAGCGCGGCTATCTCGGCCACCGTGCGCATACGGCGGCACAGTTCGACGATGGCCCGCAGCTCCGGCATGACCCGGGTGGTGAGGGCTCCGTTCGTCAGTTCCTTGCGCTCCTCAGGGGCCTCCAGCGCGGCTGTGCTGGCCACGAACGTCTCCACGAGGAGGACGTGGCCGAAGCGGGTACGGCCGCCGGTGAGCGAGTAGGGGCGGACGCGGGCGGGTTTGCGGTCGCCGCCGCGCACGGGGAGTTTCTTGGGCGTGCCGCTCATCGGGTGCTCCCCGTCGACTCGGCCTCCAGGGATTTCCGCAGCTCGCTGCGGAGTTCGGGGGTGAGCACGTGGCCGGCGCGGCCGACGAAGAGCGCCATGTGGTACGCCACCACGCTCATGTCGCACTCCGCGGAGCCGTGCACGCCGAGCAGCGAGCCGTCGCTGATGGACATCACGAACAGGCTGCCCTCGTCCATCGCGATCATCGTGTGCTTGACCCCGCCGAACTCCAGCAGTCTGGCGGCGCCGATGGTGAGGCTGCCGATGCCGGAGACGATGGTGGCGAGGTCGGCGGAGGAGCCTCGGGGGCCCTTCGGGCGGCGCTTCTCCTTGGATTCCGCGGTGCGGGCGGGGTCGGAGGAGAGCAGGAGCAGGCCGTCGGAGGAGACGACTGCGACGGACTGGATGCCGGGTACGTCCTCGACCAGGTTGGTCAGCAGCCAGTGCAGATTGCGGGCTTCACTGCTCAGTCCGTAGGTGCTGGGCGCGGTCAACTGCTTGCCTCCTCGGCTGTGCCCCCCGTGGCTTGTTCGGTGTGTGCGGCGATCTCTGCCTCTACGTCCCTGTAGCCGGCCTGGGCTCCCTGGCGGAAGCCGCCGAGCCGGAGGCGCAGGGCCTCGGCGTCCACGCCTGCGGCGCGCTGGCGCGGCGGTGCTGTGGGCGCGGTGATCCTGGGTGTGCGCTTGGGGAGGCCCTTGCTGGTGAGCGCCTCGGCTTCGGCATCGGCGGATTCGTTCCCACCCGCACCACCCGTGCGGCTCTCGTCGTCGGGTGCAGGTGGCCCCTGTGGGGCGTCCTCATCGTCGGCGGCCGCGGGATCCGTCGTGGCTTCCGGGAGCAGCAGCTCCATCGTGGTCTCGGCGAAGGCCTCCGTGGGCTCCTTCGGCCGGGTCACCGCTTCCTCGGTGGTCGGCTCGTCGGCCTCCGCCCTTGCGTGGGCCTCGGGGCCCTCCGCTTCTCGTGCCGCCCTCTCCGCCAGCGCCACCAGCGGATCCGTGCTCTTCGTCCGCGCGTGCAGGACGTTGGAGTTGACCTCGGCGTCGGCGCCGGGGAAGGAGAAGGTCTGGGTGGTGTCGGCGGAGGTGGCCGGGGGCGGGACCGCTGCCGCGGGGGGCTCGGCGAGGAGGGTCTGGGGCAGGACGACGACCGCCGCCACCCCGCCCTGCTTCTGCTCGCGCAACTGGACGCGGGCGCCGTGCCGGTGGGCGAGGCGGGCCACGACGTACAGGCCGAGGCCGAGGCCGTCCTCGCCCTCCTGGTCGTACGGCGACTCGGGGTCGAAGTCGGCGAGGCGGGAGTTGAGGCGGTCGAGGCGCTCCGCCGCCACGCCGATGCCCTCGTCCTGGACGGACAGCATGATCTCGCCGGACTCCAGCAGCCAGCCGGAGACCTCCACGGGCAGGTCCGGCGGGGAGAACGAGGTGGCGTTCTCCATGAGTTCGGCGAGGAGGTGGGAGAGGTCGTCGGCGACGAAGCCCGCCAGGTGGGCGTGCGGGGGCAGGGCCGCGATGCGGACGCGCTCGTAGCGCTCGATCTCGCTGACCGCCGCACGGACCACGTCGACCAGCGGGACCGGGCCGTGGTGCTGCTGGACGTGCTCGGTGCCGGAGAGGACCAGGAGGTTCTCGCTGTGGCGGCGCATGACCGTGGCGAAGTGGTCGAGCTTGAAGAGGGTGGCCAGGCGGTCGGGGTCCTGTTCGCGCTCCTCCAGGCCCTCGATGACCGCCAGCTGGCGCTCGACCAGGCCCAGCGTGCGCAGGGCGAGGTTGACGAACGTGCCGCCGATGCTGGTGCGCAGCCGCTCCAGCTGGGCCGCCGACTCGGCGAGTTCGGCGCGCAGTTCCTCGCGGGCGTCGGCCATCTTCTGCCGCTGGCCGACCAGGTGCTTGCGGTCGGTCTCCAGGGTGGTCACCCGCTCGTGCGCGGCGACGGTCTGTTCGCGCAGGGCGAGCGTGTGCGCGTGCAGGGCGTTGACCGAGCGGACGACCTGGGCGAACTCGTCGTTGCGGCCGGTGAAGGTGATCGGTTCCTGCGTGGCCGGGTCCTCGGCCCCGGCCAGCCGGGCCGAGCCGCGGCGCAGCACCGACAGCGGGCGGGTGAGGGTGCGGGCCATGGCGGTGGCGATGCCGACGGCGACCAGCATCAGGGCGCCGAGGACGGCGATGCGGATCTCCAGGGCGGTGACGTCGTCGTCCCGGAGCTTGGCGAGGTCCTTGGTGCGGTGGTCGTAGAGGGCCGCCTCCGCGCCCCGCATGAGGTCCACGCGGGCGGACAGGGCCGCGTCCAGCTTCTTGGTGCCGGTGGTCGGCTCGCTGCCTTGCAGCGTCGGCTGGTCGGTGAGGAGGGCCAGGTACTTGTCGGCGGAGTTGACCTCGGGCCCGGTGACCGTGGAGTCGTACGAGGCGACGGCCGCCTTGGGCGCGGTGGCCCGGAAGTCGGCGAGGGCCGCGTCGGCGCGCAGCCGCGCCTGCTGGGCGGCGGCGGTGAGCGCGTCGCGCTGCTTGCGGTCGGCCTCGGTCGTGGTGGAGGTGGTGGTGGGCAGACCGGTGGCGGGGTTGATCACCGTCTGGGTGGTGGACGGGATGTTCAGCGCGGCCAGCAGCAGGCCGCGAGCGGCGGCGGACTGCTGGACGGCGGAGTCCAGTTCGGCGAGGGAGTAGGCGCCGGAGCCGGCCCGCGGGGGCAGCTGCTCGGCCAGCTGGTCGGCGAGCCGGTGCAGTTCGCCGATGGTGGCCGAGTACGCCTGGTGGGTCTGCAGCGCGTTCGACTTGCCGGTGAGGGCGGAGCGGCGCACGGCCGCGATGCCGTCGAGGTCGGTGCGCAGCGAGGCCGGGGTGTCGGTGTCGGCCCGCAGATCCTCGACCTGGCGGTCGACGCGGGCGCTGCGCTGCTCCGAGGGCGCCTTGGGCTTGGGGCGGCCGGCGGCGATGTAGGAGGTCACCTCGTCGCGTTCGTCGGCCAGTGAGTGGGCGAGCGCGAGCGCGTCCTGGGTGCGGGCGGCCAGCGTCACGAGGTCCTGGGAGTCGCTGACGTCCTGGGAGGCGGCGAGCAGCGAGGGTGCGCCCGCTCCGGCGATGGCGGCGGCCACCACGGCCACGGCAACGATCAGCCGGTTGCGCACATGGGTGGGACGGCCGGTGCCCACGGGGGTCTGCTCGGCGGCTCCCTCGGGGGCCGTCTGCCTGCCTGTGCGCCGAGGCCGCTTCATCTGCACCGGTGCTCGCATTCCTGAACTCGTCTACCCAAGGGACCGGGTGGCGGCCCGTCATCTCGGTGCCCAGTGGTGTATGCACCCGGTTCGTACGGCTCCCGACCCTCCCAGCGCCGGTGGGCAGGGGTCCCGCATCACCTGACCCGCCACCCGAAGGAGTGAACATCGGAGGGGAGTTGGCGGGCAAGTTCCCGTGGCGTGTGCAGCGCTCCCGTACGGCGGGCCGGTTGGACGCGCGCGGCAGGCTTTGACAGTATTCGCCACCGCGCCTTTCCGGAGCGTGTCATTTACCCCCAAACCAGGCGCGTGACCTGCGCGGCCGTGCCAATTCGGCGGTGCTTGCCAGCCTTTGGCGAAGCCTGTGAAGGGCTCGTGCAGACTGGCCGAATGCGAACTGATCTGGTTTCGGAACCCGGCGACGCGAACCGCCCCAACGAGGACTTCGCCGGAGTCGGACTACCCGCGTCCGGTCAGGGAGGTTGCGTGATCTTGCTGGACGGAGTGACGCCGCCGAAGAGCGGGACGGGGTGTCTGCATTCCGTGCCGTGGTTCACGGCGCGGCTCGGCGGCGCACTGACCGAACTGACCGTTTCGGGCCGAGATCTGACGCTCCCGGAGATTCTTTCGCGGGCGATCGCTCGCACGGCCGACGCGCATGCGCACACCTGTGAGCTTTCTCACCCGCGGACTCCCCAGGCGACCGTCGTCCTGACCCGCTGGTCCGCCGACGCCGTGGAGTACCTGGTCCTGTCCGACTCCGTACTGCTCCTGCAGTCCCCCGACGGCACGGTCACGCCGGTCCTGGACGACCGCCTCGACCGGCTGCCCCGCTCCGCCCTGGCCACCGACGCCCTGATCGACGCGAATCTGCGCAACAAGGAGGGCGGCTTCTTCACGGCCGCCGCCGACCCCTCGGTCGCCTCCCGCGCGGTCACCGGCACCCTTCCGCGCCCCGAGGTCTCCGCGCTGGCCGCCCTGACGGACGGCGCGACCCGCTGGACGGAGAAGTTCCACGAGGGCGACTGGACGGCCCTGTTCGACCTGGTCGCCAAGGAGGGCGCCCGCTCCCTGGTCGACCGGGTACGCGAGCGGGAGCGGGCGGACCGGGAGGAGCGGGCGTTCCTCGGGCTCAGCAAGACGCATGACGATGCGACGGTGGTGTACGCGGAGCTGTGAGGCCTGCGCGAGGTGCGGCCTACTTCTCCATGACCCTGTTCAACTGGTTCAGCAGCCGGGCGAGTTCGGCCACCTCGCGGCGGTCCCAGTGGGCGAGCTGGCTGACGTAGCGGGCGCGGCGGGCCTCGCGGACCTTGGTGACGCGGCCGCGGCCCTCGTCGGTCAGGGTGACCAGCCAGGCACGGCCGTCGGCCGGGTCGGGCTCGCGGGCGATCAGGCCCAGGTCCTCCAGGGCGCGCAGCTGGCGCGACATGGTGGCCTTGCCGACGCCGATGTAGGCGGCGAGTTCGGTGGCGCGCTGGCCGCCGAGTTCGTCGAGGCGGATGAGCAGACCGTACGCGGAGGACTCCAGGTCGGGGTGGACCTCGCGGGCCATCTCGCCCTGGTTGGCCCGGGCACGCCTGAGCAGCACGGTCAACTCGCGCTCCAGCGCGAGGAATTCCTGGTCTGCTCCACTCGGCGTCACCTGCCCGGTGACCCGGTGTCCGTCGCCGTTTCCGTCCTCGTGCACGTCAGCACCCCTGCTTGGTTTCGCTGTCCTGAAAGTTTCTGTCAAACGCCGTCATAGCCGCAGCTCCGTCAGTATTTCGCAGGCGTAGACCAACGGCAGCCTCCGGACCCTCTTCCCACGCCGTCATCTACGTGCGTAGCTTCTTCAGCAGGCAATCAATGACATGCCCACGCCTAAAGGTCGTCCGCGGTCCCCCACCTCACTCCTCGGAGGCACGTCATGCCCGTGCTCAGACCTGGTTACCTCCACCCCCGCCCCCTCACCGTCCTCGTCGCCGCCCTGCTGGCGGCACTCTCCCTCGCCTTCCCCCTCACCTCCGCCCGGGCCGCGGGCACGCCCGGCCGCGGCTCGGCGTACATGGGCATGGGAGTCCTCGCCCACGTCGGGCGGAACGGCACCCCCAGCACCGGTGACGTCACCCAGACCGAGGGCGTCGACGTCTCCGGCCACCAGGGCAACGTCGCCTGGAGCACCCTGTGGAGCAGCGGCGTCCGCTGGGCCTACACGAAGGCCACGGAGGGCACGTACTACACGAACCCCTACTTCGCGCAGCAGTACAACGGCTCGTACAACGTCGGCATGATCCGCGGCGCCTACCACTTCGCGACCCCGGACACCACGAGCGGCGCCACCCAGGCCAACTACTTCGTCGACCACGGCGGCGGCTGGTCCAGGGACGGCCAGACCCTGCCGGGCGCGCTCGACATCGAGTGGAACCCGTACGGCGCCGCCTGCTACGGAAAGTCAGCGAGCGGGATGGTCGGCTGGATCGCCGACTTCCTGAACACCTACAAGGCGCGTACCGGCCGGGACGCCGTGATCTACACGGCCACCAGCTGGTGGACCCAGTGCACCGGCAACTACGGCGGTTTCGCCGCGAACAACCCGCTGTGGATCGCCCGCTACGCCTCCGCCCCGGGGACGCTGCCGGCGGGATGGTCGTACTACACGATGTGGCAGTACACCTCCTCCGGCCCGACCGTCGGGGACCACGACAAGTTCAATGGGGCACTGGACCGGGTGGTGGCATTGGCCAACGGCTAGTTCAGCACCCTCTCGGCCGGGGGTCCGGGGGTTGCCCCCCGGACAAGCACAGCAATGGGGCGCTGGACCGGGTGGTGGCATTGGCCAACGGCTAGTTCAGCGTTCGCCAACGGGTGGTTCCTGCTCGTGCTGCGCGGCGGCTGTCCCTTCCGGGCGGCCGCCGTTTCTGCGTTGGTGCTCGACGCCGGCCGGGATCATGCTGGTCAGGAGAGGAGCCTGCCGAGCAAGGGCGAGATGAGCGGCGATGGAGCGACACTCGACGTACACGGCCACGGCCACCATCGATGAGCAGGGCATCCTGACCGGCTGGAGCGAGGGCGCCCAGTGGCTGCTCGGCTACGAGGCCTCGGCGGTCGTCGGACGTCCGGCCGGCACGCTGCTCGCCGCCGAGGCCGGGTCGGCCCGCCGGACCCTTGCCGGGCGGGAGCGCTGGAACGGCACCGTACCCCTGCGCCACCGCGACGGCCGGCGCCTGGAGCTGGGGCTCCTCGCCCACCGCCGGACGTCGGACACCGGCGCCACCGACTGGCTCGTGGTGGCCGCCGTGGGCGACCGGCCGCAGCCGCCCCGCGGCGAGCCGCTGGAGGAGTGGACGTTCATCCAGTCCCCGTTCCCGCTGGCGATCTTCGACACCGAGCAGCGCCTGATGCGCGCCAACCGCCGCCTGGAACGCGCCCTGTCCCTGCCCGAGGCGGCGATGCGCGGACTGCGTCTGACGCACATCGCGCCCGGTCCCACGAGCGACGAGGCCGAGCGGACGATGCGCCGCGTGCTGCAGACCGGCGAGCCGCAGGAGGTGCAGTCCGGCCTCGCCCCGGACCTCGGCCGGCCCACCGTCCTCACCCCGCTCAAGGACGGGACCGGCACGGTGCGGGCCGTCTGCCTCGCGGCGAGCCGGCGCTCCCCGGGCCCCGCCGCCCGGCCGGGTACCGCGGGCGAGACCGGCTCCCAGGCCGGCACGGCCCCCGACCTCGGGCGCGCCGCGCAGGAGCTGGCCGAGGCCACGGTCCCCCGGCTCGCCGACTTCATGGCCGTGGACCTGTTCGACTCCCCGCAGAACTCGGGCGCCCCTGTCGACGCGTCGGCCGGCCCGGTGGTCCTGCGCCGCGTCGCGCTGCGCACCGTCCCCGACGGCGACGTACGCCCGGCCGGGGCTCGGGTGGGCGAGGCGATCGCCTACGAGCCGGGGTCGCCTCCGGCGGAGTGCCTGGCCACCGGCCTGTCCGTGCTCTACGACGCCTCGGACCCGGTCGTCGCGGGGTGGGCGGCCGTGGACCCCGCTGCCGCGTGGCTGCACGCGTACGGCACGCACTCGCTGATGGTGGTGCCGGTGCTCGCCGAGGGCAGCACGCTCGGGGTGGCCCTCTTCGGCCGCCACCGGCGCCCGCAGCCGTTCGGTCCGGAGGATCTGCGGCTCGCCGGGGAACTCACGGCCTCGGCCGCCGTCGGCCTGCACAGCGCCCACCGGTACTCCCGGGCGCGCACCACCACCATGGCCCTGCAGCGCAGCCTGCTTCCGCACACGCTGCCCGACCAGGCAGCCCTGGACATCGCCACCCGGTACCTGCCCGCGGCCACCCGGGCCGGCGTGGGCGGCGACTGGTTCGACGTGATCCCGCTGTCCGGGGCCCGGGTCGCCCTCGTCGTCGGCGACGTCGTCGGCCACGGCATCCGGGCCTCCGCCACCATGGGCCGGCTGCGCACCGCGGTGCGCACCCTGGCCGATGTCGACCTGCCCGCGGACGAGCTGCTCACCCACCTCGACGACCTCGTCCTGCGGCTGGCCGCGGACGAGGGCAGCGCGGACCCGGCCGCCGAGACCGCCGGGGGCATCGGCACCACCTGTCTGTACGCGGTCTACGACCCTGTCTCGCGCCGGTGCACCGTCGCGCGGGCCGGCCATCCGCCGCCCGCCGTGGTCACCCCGGACGGCGCGGTCCGCTTTCTCGACGTGCCCGCCGGTCCGCCGCTGGGGCTCGGCGGGCTGCCGTTCGAGGCCTTCGAGACCGAGCTGCCGGAGGGCAGCCTGCTCGCCCTCTACACCGACGGACTGCTCGAAGCACGCGACCACGACATCGACGAGGCGCTGGACAAGCTGTTCGCCGCGCTCGGCCACCCCGCGCCGACGCTGGACGCGATCTGCGACCGGGTCCTGACCGAGATGCTCAGCCACCGCCCCGACGACGACATCGCCCTGCTCGTCGCCCGCACCCGGGCGCTGCACACCGACCGGGTCGCCGCCTGGGACCTGGACTGCGAGTTCACCGTGGTGGCCCGGGCCCGCAAGCACACGAGCGACCAGCTGGCCGCGTGGGGGCTGGAGGAGGCCGCGTTCACCACCGAGCTGATGGTCAGCGAGCTGGTCACCAACGCCATCCGCTACGGCCAGCCGCCCATCCAGCTCCGGCTCATCCACCAGAACTCCACCCTGATCTGCGAGGTGTACGACTCCAGCGGCACCACCCCGCACATGCGGCGGGCCCGGATCTTCGACGAAGGGGGCCGGGGCCTGCTGCTGGTCGCCCAGCTGGCCAAGCGCTGGGGCACCCGGCACGACCGGGTGGGCAAGACGGTGTGGGCGGAGCAGTCTCTGTCAGTGGGCTGACAGGGGCTGCCCCGCCGGGGGGCCTTGGTGGCCGGGTCCTGATGCTGTCTTTGACCGGCGTGGCGAGGGCTACGGCTACTTCTGGTTGGTGTTGGCCTGGTTGACGTTGTCGCCGTTCTGGTTGACGTTGGCCTGGTTGACGCCGTCCCTGCCGTCCTGGTTGGTGTTGGACTGGCTGACGTTGTTGCCGTTCTGGTTGACGTTGGCCTGGTTGACGCCCTTGCCGCCGCTTTGGTCGATGTTGATGGTGTCGGCGTGGGCGTCGCCGCTGGTGGCGTTGCCGGTGATGATGGTGCAGATGCCACGGCAGTTGACGATCAGGCCGCTGGTGGCGTCAGCAGCTCAAGCAACCGCTCCTCGCTCAGGCCAGATCTTTCTGCGCAACGTGCACGCGCCGGAACCGCCTTGGAGCGCGCGCCCTGCCGAGCCGCCTTCGGCACCAGAAGCTGTGTACGCGAATCCCGAAGGCAGATCAGCGGATCGCCCGCGCCCGGTGAACGGCTATGAGCAGCGCGAGATCGACGGGGGATTCGTCCTGGGTGAGCTGCTCCCATGCACACGCCAGCTTCGGCAAGATCGACGGCCCATCATGGGCGCTGGGCTTGAGCAGGGTGATCCGAAGGAAACGCCTAGGTCTGCGTGCAGCGTGGTCGCAGGATCGGGTTCCAGGCGAACCAGTCCAGGTTCTCGGCACCCAGTTCCCACGGCGACTCCAGCAGCAGTTCCCGGGTCGCCTCAAGGTCCGCGGTGACGGCAGCTGGCGCCGGGCCAATCCGGGCCATCCAGTCGCCCTCCGCACGCCAGAACTCCTCGTCCTCGCCGCGCAGGCGGCACGCCGCTGCTTCCACGCAAGCAGGCCATCTCGGCATCCCGTAGTGGTCGTCGCGGAACCCGGACCAAGGTGCGCTGGCGAAGACAAGGAAGTCGTCCGGCGACAGCCTCTGCTCGAGGTGCGCGAGCATGTCGAGGCGCTGTTTCGCGTGCTTCTTGATGTCTCCGAGGAATCCCCAGCCGAAGTCCGTCAGGGTTCCCTCGCATCCCGGCCAGACCTGGTCCCGGTCCAGGACCAGATCCTCCAGCTCGTAGAGACGGAACTGGTCGTCGGAGCCCAGGACGTCGAAGGCCTGCCGGGTGAGCCAGGTGTTGCGGGCGAACATCGTCCCGTCGTGCAATGCCTTGCGCCGACTGGTCGGCCGTGAGGCATGCACGTTCTCGATCGGGCCGTTGCGCCACACGGACCGGACCAGCCCGTAAGCGGCTGCCCACCGCAGTCCGTCCTGCGTCTTGAAGAAGCCCAACTTCGTCAGACGCAGCCGTGCCCACTCCAGCGCGTCCTGGATGTCCCCGTCCGTCGGCTGCTGCTCCCCCACGATGTCCCGCTCCCCCGCGTCGGTGTGCCTTCCCATTTGCGCTGCAGCGCCCGCAGGAAGAGTCAGATCGTACGCGGCCCCACTGACACCTCGCTGCCGTCTTCCACGACGTTCACAGCGTCCACCGGACCGCTCCGAGAGAGGCCGCACCGCTGGAAGTCCGCGCTGAGCGCGTGCAGTTCAGCGCGACGGGCGAGCATGAGTTCCTCCGGCTGCCGCAGGGCGGTGTCCAGGAGCCAGACCCCGCGGCGGAACCGCTGGAAGCCGATGCTCTCCCACAGCGCGGCGATCTTCTCCTTCGCCTGACGGCGGTACGCCTCGGTGACCTGCTCGCGGTCCTCGGGGTATTCGCCCATGGCCGGATACGCCGCCACCGCACAACAGCCGCCGGACAGCCGGCGGATCGCCTCAGCCGCCAGGATCGGTCCCAGCCCGAAGCCCCTCCATGCCCTGTCGAGATGGACACGGTCGAGGATCAGCAGATCACCGACGGGGTGGGTGACGGCCTTCTCGAACGCGGCACTGTAGCCCGCGCGTCCAGACCGACGGAGAACGGCTGAGGCGATGACCTCGAGATCACCGGACTCGGCATCAGCCGCCTCCCACCCACTGTCACCGGTGTCATCACGCAGCCGCCACAGGATCACATGCCCGACCTTGATGCCCGCAGCGGGAGCACGGCTTTCCTCGCCCTCCTCGTCCTACTGCTTGCCGCACGGGGCTTCGCCGTTCCCGGCCAGCCCGACCTGCGGCTTCGCACGCTTGCGGACGTGTTCGCGTACGCCGCTGCCAAGGGCGTCGAGCTGCAGATCGACGGCACCGAGGTCCAGGTCCGCCGCCCGCGGGCGAACAAGCCCGGCCGCCGCGCCTTCGTCTCGGGCAAGCACAGGCAGAACACCAAGAAGGCCACCGTCATCACCGACGGGAAGGGCCGCACACTGTGGACCGGGGCGTTCCGGCCCGGCCGCATGCATGATCAGACGGCGTTGAAGACCGATGACATCTGGGATCTGTTCGAGCAGTTCCCCGAGGTCAGGACCAAGGTCGACGCCGGTTATCTGGGCCTGGCCAGAGACTTCCCCAACCAGGTCGAGGCGCCTCCGAAGAAACCGAGCAAGGACGCCACCCCCGAGGAACTGGCCGTCTGGGAAAGGGTCCGACACCAGCAGTCCTCGGAGCGGATCTGCGTCGAGCACGGCAACGCCGAGCACAAGCAGTGGCGGCCCCTGCAACGCTGGATCGGACGCCGCGAGTACTACGACGAGACTCACTCGGCCATCGCCGGCCTGGTCTCCGACCGCGCCGCCGAGAGGTGATCATCCACCCGGCGACTCGCCAGGCCAGCACGCCCCACCCTCAATCGCGCACCACCTTGTAACCCTGCTCCCCCCCTGGCGTCAAGCTGGGACCGCCCCCGGCTTCGTCCCGTCCGGCTTGCCCGGGGTCGTCTTACAGAAGACTTCACCCTTGTAGAAGTGGCAGCCCGGCATGTTCTTGATGTCCTTGGGTTCACCCTTCCCTCCGCCCTTCTTCTTGCTCTTCTTGTCCTTCTTGTCCTTGTCTGCCTTGTCGCTCTTGGCGTGGCCGGCCTGGCTCACCGCCGCCGTCCTGGTGGCGACATCGGTGTGCGGTGCGGTGGCGAATGCACTGGCGGGCACCATCACACCGCCTGCGGCCAGTGCGGCCGAAGTGGCCAGCAGCGCCAGACGCCGGCTGTGACATATACGAGGCATGGAAATTCTCCTCCTGAAAGGAATAGTGATCAGATTCACCGGATATCGCCCCCGCTGCTCGGGGGTGCTCTGCGGCAGCGGGAGTCATCTCGTGGACCGCACCGGCGGGGCTGCCCCGCACGGAGCTGTGGGGCCGCACGCTGTACGTGAGGGCCGTACGTCAAGTAAGTCCCTCCCGGCGCATCACATCACGACACGGCATTTCGGGGCTTGACAGTCGGTGGCCGCACCCGTTGTCCCAGCTCCAGCAGGCGTTCAGCTCCGTGACAGACCCGGCTGGTGGAGTGGCGGGTCGGGGAGTGCTCGAGGAGCCGGCCGGCACCACGCTCGGGTGGGGGTTTGCCTTCCGGGTGCAGGGGCGGGGTGCGGTGTGGAGGGGGCCGGGGCGGGCGCCATATCGCCGGGTCTGGCCCGGTCAGGGCCGGCAGGCGGCGTGATCGCGGCGGGGCGGGCGGTGATGCCACGGCCGGAGTCTGAACGCTGCGGGCCGGCCAGGACGGGCCACGACCACACGCGCGGCACCTTTTATCAATATCGTTCCAGGGTGTCAAGTCACGTATTGCGGTGACATGACGGACTCTTCCCGGTGGGGTTTATTTGAAGCAAGCCCGCCGGGGAAATCCCCGGAAAACCCGAGGCCTGAAAATATCCCACTCTTCCTGTGTGGGACGGATACCAATCCCCTGCAACACCGAATGGAGAATTCTCATGACCAAGATTTCCTGGACCCGCCGTATCGTCTTCGCCGCCAGCTCGGCAGCCCTGATCGGCGGCGGTGTGGCTCTGCCGGCCACCGCGATGGCCGCTCCCGCCCCCCAGCACGTCGTCGCCCAGGTCCCCACGGACGACAGCGCCGACAGCGCCGACGCCATCACCGGCAGCAACGGGGACCAGACCCAGGTCGGCGGCGACAACAACAACTCCCCGGCCACCGCCAACGGCGGCACCACCGGCGATGTGAACGTCGACCTCAAGGGCCGCCAGGACGGCAGCACCATCAACGCCGTCAGCGGCGACGCCAACGGCGGCACCGCCTCCACCCGCGGCGGTGACACCAACGGCGACCAGACCCAGGTCACCGGTGACGCCCACGGCGGCCAGGTCAACAAGGCGCAGATCAAGCAGGCCGCAAAGGGCAAGAAGTGACCCCACCACCCAGCCCGCCGGGGCCTGCTCCCTGCAGCACGACGAGCCGGTGACCACAGCGGATGCCGGGGAGGCAGGGCAAGCCCGCCTCCCCGGCATCCGCATGGCCGGCGCCCTCGACCGAGGGCCTGCCGAACAAGAACCTCGTATCAAGGACCAGGGAGAATTCCTGATGACCAAGCTTTCCTTCACCCGCCGTACCGTGCTGGCCGTGGCCGGGGTGCTGGTGGCCGGTGGCGGTGTGGCTCTGCCGGCCACCGCGATGGCCGCCCCTATGCCCCACACCGCACCGCACGCCGTCAGCGCCGCCGCGCAGACCCTCGTCCAAGACGACGGCAGCGGCGACCGGGGCGATGCCTCCGTCGATCTCACGGGCCGCAGCGATCACACCACCACCACCGCTGACGGCGGCACCTCCTCCATCGACCTCAAGGGCCGCAGCGACAACAGCAGCAACACTGCCGAGGGCGACAATGCCTCCGTCACCTGCCACGGCCGCTGCGACAACAGCAGCAACACCCTCCCCGGTGACGACGCCACCCTCAAGGTCAGGGGCAGATTCGACAACAGCACGGTCACCGGCGACGACGTCACCGTCGACTGCAAGGGCAAGGGCTGCCCCGGTCCCGCGCCGGGCAGCGAGCAGAAGAAGGCCGCGAAGGACTCCGCCGCCGCTCTCAAGGGGTGACCAGGGCCGGCACCATGAGCCCTTTGAGCGTGGCCACCGGCCGGGTGAGGACGGAGGTGTCCGCCGACCGACAAGGCTTCTGTGCCGGTGGGTGAGGTGTTCGACGTCTCACCCCACCGGCACAGGAGCCTTGTCGGTTTTCCCTTCCTGGCGCACCGGGCCCGCCTCATGCCCTGGCCGGCGGGGTCACCCTGCTCATCGTCACCCGCTTCCTTCGTAGCGCTTACGAGGTGCCGGGTGGGATCAGCGGGGTGTTCGAGCAGTGAGGTCCGTCACGCCTTCCTCGAGCTGGGCTCGTGAAGCCTCCGGTCACAGCGAGCGGGCGGATCTCGTGCTCTGGCGGTCGCGAAGATGTCGGGGAGACGGCTACCTGTCACCGGGCGGCTACCCCTCACATGAGATCGGCAGTGTCGGCATGTTCACGTCCGCCATCACGCTGGGTGCCGGCGACCGTCGGCGCCGTCGGATGCCTCCGGATGACCAGGCGGTCCACGCCTGGCGTGCAGACCGGCAGCGTCCAAAGCCGCCGAGCGTCAACACCTTCAGCCTCATCACTCGTTGGTGTCGGCGGGACGAGCCCGCCGTACGGTGACCTCCCGATATGCCCGAGCCCGCCGGAGCTCCTGCATGGCAGGCAGGCCCACCGAATCGGCCGCCGCGGCGAAAGCCGCGCAGATCACCGGAGTCTGAACGCTGCGGGCCGGCCAGGACGGGCCACGACCACACGCGCGGCACCTTTTATCAATATCGTTCCAGGGTGTCAAGTCACGTATTGCGGTGACATGACGGACTCTTCCCGGTGGGGTTTATTTGAAGCAAGCCCGCCGGGGAAATCCCCGGAAAACCCGAGGCCTGAAAATATCCCACTCTTCCTGTGTGGGACGGATACCAATCCCCTGCAACACCGAATGGAGAATTCTCATGACCAAGATTTCCTGGACCCGCCGTATCGTCTTCGCCGCCAGCTCGGCAGCCCTGATCGGCGGCGGTGTGGCTCTGCCGGCCACCGCGATGGCCGCTCCCGCCCCCCAGCACGTCGTCGCCCAGGTCCCCACGGACGACAGCGCCGACAGCGCCGACGCCATCACCGGCAGCAACGGGGACCAGACCCAGGTCGGCGGCGACAACAACAACTCCCCGGCCACCGCCAACGGCGGCACCACCGGCGATGTGAACGTCGACCTCAAGGGCCGCCAGGACGGCAGCACCATCAACGCCGTCAGCGGCGACGCCAACGGCGGCACCGCCTCCACCCGCGGCGGTGACACCAACGGCGACCAGACCCAGGTCACCGGTGACGCCCACGGCGGCCAGGTCAACAAGGCGCAGATCAAGCAGGCCGCAAAGGGCAAGAAGTGACCCCACCACCCAGCCCGCCGGGGCCTGCTCCCTGCAGCACGACGAGCCGGTGACCACAGCGGATGCCGGGGAGGCAGGGCAAGCCCGCCTCCCCGGCATCCGCATACCACGTCAGCGCATACAGCCGGTACTCGTGCGACCAGTAGGAGCACGCACCACCGGCGTCTTGGGATGAGACAGACGCAAGCCTTGTTCCGCCCCGGCAGCCACCCCATAGAGCACGTCCGCCAGGTCAGCCCCGCCAGTCCCATCAAGGGAACGACCCCGCCTCGAGTAACGAAGGAGAAAGCACCCCCTCAAGGGAGAAAACGACCTCTCAGACGGCCAAGGCTCTGCCCAGCGTGGTGCAGGACGCCAATCAGGCGAACGTGAGCCAGGGCGACGGCGACACCAACCAGGCCAACGTCGCCCAGGGCGACGGCGACACCAACCAGGCCAACGTCGCCCAGGACTAGTCGTGACCTTGGCCGCGAGACCGGACCCGCACCCGTGCTGACCGGCCTCGACGACGGAACCCGCCACACACCCGTGGCGGGTTCCGTCGTGCGCGTCCTGAAGGTCACGACCCGCTTCGCTCATGGCCCTGACGTCTTGCGCCGGTGCCGTGCCGGCTCGCGGCGCAGCCCGGCGTTCTCCTCCATGACCGTCCTCTCGTCGAGAGACGAATTCACCGCTTGCGGGGCTGCTCTCCCGGGTGCTTGTCCATGCCCTTCATGACTGTCTCCTACGCGAACGGGGACCGTTTCGATTTCCGGCGTTTCCGGCGCGGCCCGGGCTTCGCATAGGCAGGAGCACAAAAAGACCGGCACATTCCGAGTGCCCGAGACTTGGCAAAGAAAAGAAGCCCGGAATTACTCCGGCCCCCTGAGTACCGGGCCGGCCCAGGCGGGCGGGTCGGGCACCGGGTCGGTGGCGACGGGGACGCGGGCCAGGTGGGGGTCGACCAGCGTGGGGGTGCGGCCCTGCGGGGCGGGCTGGTCGGCCAAGGCCTCGCGCAGGGCCGCGACGAACTCCAGGCAGGTGCCGTGACGGTCGTCCGGGGACTTGGCCAGCGCCTTGCGCAGAACGCCGTCGGCGGCCGGGGGGATCCCGGGGCGCTCCTCGCTCAGGGCGGGCGGCGGGTCGTACTGGTGCGCCCACAGCAGGTCCAGGGCGTCCTCGCGCCGGAAGGGCGGGGCGCCCGCGAGGGTCTCGTAGACGACGCAGGCCAGGCTGTACAGGTCGGATCTGCCGTCCACCGGCAGGCCCGCGACCCGCTCCGGCGCCACGTAGTCGAGGGTGCCGACGAACTCGCCCGCGGTGGTGAACCCGGTGAGCGACAGGGACTTCTTGGCCAGCCCGAAGTCGGTGAGATAGACGTGTTCGGGGTGGTCTGCGTCGACGCCCTTGGCGACCAGGACGTTGCCGGGCTTGACGTCCCGGTGCACCAGATCGTGCTCGTGGGCGGCGTCGAGCGCGGACGCCAGCTGGGCGGCGATGCGCACCGCGGCCGGCACCGGGAGCGGGCCCGACCGGTCGAGCAGGGCCCGCAGATCCTGCCCGGTGACGTAGCACATGGCGATGTAGAGGACCCCGTCGGTCTCGCCGGCCTCGAAGATGGGCACGATGTGCGGGTGCTCGATGGCCGCCGCCACCCGTGACTCGTGGGTGAAGCGGCGGCGGAAGGCGTCGTTGCGGGTGTACTCGGGGGCGAGCAGTTTGAGGGCGACCGTACGGCCGAGGCGCAGGTCCTTGGCGCAGTAGACGACGGCCATGCCGCCGCGGCCCAGCTCGCGCTCCACCCGGTAGCCGGCGATCTCCGTCCCGATCGGGCCGGAGGGTTGCACCACCCGCTCGCTCACGCCCGAATTCTATCGAGTTGATCGATATACGCGCTTGTTCACCTGATCCCTGTGTGCGCTTGTCCAGGGCATGACGAAGGCCCGGGTCTCCCTCACGGGGCCCGGGCCTTCCCTCATCCGATCACGTCCGTCACGCCGCGACCGGAACCTCCGGCGTCGCACCGTTCGTGGCGGGCGCGAGCGCCAGCTCCAGGACCTGGCGGACGTCCGTCACGGTGTGGACGTCGAGCTTGTCCAGCACCTCGGCCGGGACGTCGTCCAGGTCGGGTTCGTTGCGCTTGGGGATGATCACGGTGGTCACCCCGGCGCGGTGGGCGGCGAGCAGCTTCTGCTTGACGCCGCCGATGGGCAGCACCCGGCCGGTCAGCGAGACCTCGCCGGTCATCGCCACGTCCGTGCGGACCAGGCGGCCGGAGAGCAGGGACGCGAGGGCCGTGGTCATCGTGATGCCCGCGCTCGGGCCGTCCTTGGGGACCGCGCCCGCCGGGAAGTGGATGTGCACGCCCCGGTCCTTCAGGTCGGCCACCGGCAGCTCCAGCTCTGCACCGTGGCTGCGCAGGAAGCTCAGCGCGATCTGTGCCGACTCCTTCATCACGTCGCCCAGCTGGCCGGTCAGGGTCAGCCCGGCCGCACCCGTCTCCGGGTCGGCCAGCGAGGCCTCCACGAAGAGGACGTCGCCGCCGGCTCCGGTGACCGCGAGACCGGTCGCCACGCCCGGGACGGACGTACGGCGCTCGGCCGGGTCCTGGGCGGACTCGGGCACGTGGTGCGGGCGCCCGATCAGCGCGCGCAGGTCCTCGTCCCGGACGGTGAACGGCAGCTCCCGCTCGCCGAGTTCGTGCTGGGCCGCGACCTTGCGCAGCAGCCGCGCGATGGACCGCTCCAGGGTGCGCACGCCCGCCTCGCGGGTGTACTCGCCCGCGAGCTTGCGCAGCGCGCCCTCGTCGATCGCGACCTCGTCCTTCGCCAGGCCGGCCCGCTCCAGCTGGCGCGGGAGCAGGTGGTCCCGGGCGATGACGACCTTCTCGTCCTCGGTGTAGCCGTCCAGGCGGACGATCTCCATACGGTCGGCGAGTGCCTCCGGGATGGCCTCCAGCACGTTGGCGGTGGCGAGGAAGACCACGTCGGACAGGTCGAGTTCGACCTCCAGGTAGTGGTCGCGGAAGGTGTGGTTCTGCGCCGGGTCCAGGACCTCCAGCAGGGCCGCCGCCGGGTCGCCGCGGAAGTCCGAGCCGACCTTGTCGATCTCGTCCAGCAGGACCACCGGGTTCATGGACCCGGCCTCCTTGACGGCACGGACGATACGGCCGGGCAGCGCGCCGACGTACGTACGCCGGTGGCCGCGGATCTCCGCCTCGTCGCGGACGCCGCCGAGGGCGACCCGGACGAACTTGCGCCCCATGGCATGGGCGACACTTTCCCCCAAACTGGTCTTTCCGACTCCAGGAGGACCAACCAGGGCCAGTACGGCACCGCCGCGCCGCCCGCCGATGACGCCCAGGCCGCGGTCGCTGCGGCGCTTGCGCACCGCCAGGTACTCGGTGATCCGCTCCTTCACGTCCTCCAGACCGGCGTGCTCGGCGTCCAGGACCGCCTTGGCGCCCTGGATGTCGTACGCGTCCTCGGTACGGGAGTTCCACGGCAGTTCGAGCACCGTGTCCAGCCAGGTGCGGATCCAGGAGCCCTCGGGCGACTGGTCGCTGGACCGCTCCAGCTTGTCGACCTCCTTGAGGGCGGCCTCGCGGACCTTCTCCGGCAGGTCGGCGGCCTCCACGCGGGCGCGGTAGTCGTCGGACTCCTCGCCGTCCTGCTCGCCGTTCAGCTCGCGCAGCTCCTTGCGGACGGCCTCCAGCTGACGCCGCAGCAGGAACTCGCGCTGCTGCTTGTCGACGCCGTCCTGGACGTCCTTGGCGATGGTCTCGGCCACGTCCTGCTCGGCGAGGTGGTCGCGCAGCTGCTGCGCGGCGAGCTTGAGGCGGGCCACCGGGTCGGCGGTCTCGAGCAGTTCGACCTTCTGCTCGGTGGTCAGGAAGGGCGAGTACCCGGAGTTGTCGGCGAGCGCGGAGACGTCGTCGATGGCCTGGACGCGGTCCACGACCTGCCAGGCGCCACGCTTCCTCAGCCAGCTGGTGGCGAGGGCCTTGTACTCCTTGACGAGTTCGGCGACATGGCCGGGCAGCGGCTCGGGCACGGTCTCGTCGACCCGCGCGCCCTCGACCCACAGCGCGGCGCCCGGACCCGTCGTACCGGCGCCGATCCGCACCCGGCCGCGGCCGCGGATCAGGGCCCCCGGGTCGCCGTCGGCCAGCCGGCCGACCTGCTCGACCGTGCCCAGCACACCGGTCTTGGCGTACGTCCCGTCGATGCGCGGCACCAGCAGGACCTTGGGCTTCCCGGGCTCCGACCGGGCGGCGGCCTGGGCGGCCTCCACCGCGGCCCGCACCTCGGTGTCGCTCAGGTCGAGCGGAACCACCATCCCGGGCAGCACGACCTCGTCGTCGAGCGGCAGCACGGGCAGAACGAGCGTGAACGCCGTGGACTCAGCAGCCATGATCTCCCCTTAGGCAGTCAACTTGAGCTATGCCGACTCAACCTGCGGAGCTGTGCTGGTGTTCCCGGGATGGTGTTCGCCGTGAGCGATCGCGTTCAGGCCGGCCGCGCCCAGCGGCGCACCAGAGGCCAGCTCATGACTCCGAGCGTGAGGGCAATCAAATGGCCCCAGTTGGTCATCGGGTCGAGGAAGGCGATCAGGTCGCTCACCAGGGTGCCGGTGACCAGAGTGAGGAGGGGCCAGCGGACCCAGGGTGTGAGCAGGCCGGACAGGGCGCCGATGCTGGCGGCGACGCCGAAGCTGATGCCGTAGTCGAGGCGGTGCAGGGAGGTGTCCGGGAGGTCGCCGAACAGGACCGCAAGGCCCACCGGGACCTCCGTGGCGAGGGTGGCCAGGACGTGGCCCGCCAGGAACACGCAGGCCGCCCGGGCACCCCCTATCCGCCGCTCCAGCGCGGTGAGCACCAGCACGAACGCGGCCGCGTACGGCGACAGGACCCCGCCCGCGATCCACAGCGCGCTCGCCAGCAGCACCAGGACCGGCGTGCGCACCAGGTGGGCGACGTCGGTGCTGGAGTCCTCGTACAGCCGGTGCACCAGCGCGGGGTCGGCCCAGGCCGCCACGAGTGAGGTGACGGCGAGGAGGGCCGCGTAGGCGAAGGTGAACGGAGTACCGGCGGGGGTGGGCAGAAGGCGCCAGGGGCGGAAGGCGGGACGGGTCGCAGCCGGGGCCGGGGCCTGCACCACCGCCGGTGCCTGCACCACTGCCGGGGCGGGCAGCTCGCGCTGGCGCGGGACCCCGTCGAGCAGGCCGGCGACGTCCGGCAGCGGACCGGCGGGAAGAGGCATGCCCAGGGGCGGGGACGCGGCCGTCGCAGGGCCGGTCACGGTGCGTTCCACGTGAGGCGCTCCTTCCGTCGCGCCCCACCCTTCGTGTTCATGAGGCCGCTGTCTATGACCGACGCCACGCGAGAGCGGATTCACAGCAACCTGAAAGGTGTCGGAGGCGTCCGCCTCCGGTTCGTACGCGAGTTCGCCGGGCGCCCGGCCGTGTCCCGCGAACGGGTGCACCGCGTCGCCGGTTCGCGGCCGGTTCCCGGCTAATTCCCGTGAACGCAACGCCCCGTTCGAGCAGGATGGGGGTATGACTGCCGTGCATGACTCCCCCGTGGTCCTGGACCGTCGCGACGGCCCCTATGGCGAGGTGGTGCTGCGCAGGCACGGCACGCTGCTGCAGATCATCGCCAACGGCTGCTTCCTGATGGACACCTCCGACGGCCGCTCGGAGCGACTGCTGGTCGACGCCGCGTACGGCGCCCTGGACGGTCGCCCGGCGCCGGACGTGCTGATCGGCGGGCTGGGGGTGGGATTCTCGCTCGCACACGCCGCGGCGGACGACAGGTGGGGGCGGATCACCGTCGTCGAGCGGGAGCCCGCGGTCATCGACTGGCACCGCCGCGGACCGCTGCAGCAGCTCTCCGCTGGTGCGTTCGCCGATCCGCGCACCGAGATCGTCGAGGCCGATCTTGTGAGGTACGTCAATGAGACTTCGGACACGTTCGACGCCCTGTGTCTCGACATCGACAACGGCCCCGGCTGGACGGTCACCGAGGAAAACGACGGTCTGTACGCACCGGCCGGACTCGCCGCCTGTGCAAGGGTGTTGAAGCCGGGCGGGGTACTGGCGGTATGGTCTGCCGAACCCTCTCCGGAATTTGAAGGAAGCTTGTGGAATGCCGGGTTCCGTCAGGTGCGTACCGAAGAGGTGCCCGTTGCCCGGGGCGTTCCGGACGCCGTACACCTCGCCGTCCGCCCTGGATAGCGACGGCGCGGTGAGTCCCCGTAATGTGCTGCCCTGACGCGGATCATTCAAGCGTCAATCGCAGTCATGGGATCACCCCACGGATTCCGGAAAGCAACAGGGGCGGGCGATGGAGCAGACACACACCTCCCAGACCGGAGCGGCCACGACGACCCAGGGCGCGCAGCGCCGCGTGCTGGTCGTCGAGGACGATCCCACGATCGTCGACGCCATCGCGGCCCGGCTCCGCGCCGAGGGATTCCTCGTGCAGACCGCGGCCGACGGTCCGGCGGCGGTCGACACGGCCGAGGCCTGGCAGCCCGACCTGCTGATCCTCGACATCATGCTGCCCGGCTTCGACGGCCTGGAGGTCTGCCGCCGCGTGCAGGCCCAGCGTCCGGTGCCGGTGCTGATGCTCACCGCGCGCGACGACGAGACCGACATGCTGGTCGGCCTCGGCGTCGGCGCCGACGACTACATGACCAAGCCGTTCTCCATGCGGGAGCTGGCCGCGCGGGTGCACGTCCTGCTGCGGCGCGTGGAGCGGGCGGTCGTCGCCGCGTCCACGCCGCGCTCCGGCATCCTGCGCCTCGGCGAGCTGGAGATCGACCACGCGCAGCGCCGGGTCCGGGTGAAGTCCGAGGACGTCCACCTCACGCCCACCGAGTTCGACCTGCTGGTGTGCCTGGCGAACACCCCGCGCGCGGTGCTCTCCCGGGAGCAGCTGCTGGCCGAGGTGTGGGACTGGGCGGACGCCTCCGGCACCCGGACCGTCGACAGCCACATCAAGGCGCTGCGCCGGAAGATCGGCGCCGAGCGGATCCGTACCGTGCACGGCGTGGGTTACGCCCTGGAGACACCGACGCCATGAGCGACGGGCGGGAGGCCGCACGGAGGAGCCCCCAGGCCCCCGGAGAGGAGCCCTGGGGCGGCGTACGCCCGTTCTCGATCAAGACGAAGCTGGGTACGCTCGTCGTCATCTCGGTGCTGATCACCACGGGCCTGTCGATCGTCGCGGTGCACACCAAGACGGAGCTGCGCTTCATCACGGTCTTCTCGATGATCGCCACACTGCTGATAACGCAGTTCGTGGCCCATTCGCTCACCGCGCCGCTGGACGAGATGAACGCGGTGGCCCGTTCGATCTCGCACGGCGACTACACGCGCCGGGTGCGCGAGAACCGCCGTGACGAGCTGGGCGACCTGGCCGAGACGATCAACGTCATGGCCGACGAGCTGGAGGCGCAGGACCGCCAGCGAAAAGAGCTGGTGGCGAACGTCTCGCACGAGCTGCGCACCCCGATCGCGGGCCTGCGCGCGGTGCTGGAGAACATCGTCGACGGGGTCACCGAAGCCGACCCGGAGACCATGCGGACGGCCCTGAAGCAGACGGAGCGCCTCGGCCGGCTCGTGGAGACCCTGCTGGACCTCTCCCGGCTCGACAACGGCGTCGTCCCGCTGAAGATGCGCCGCTTCGAGGTGTGGCCGTACCTGTCGGGCGTGCTGAAGGAGGCCAACATGGTCGCCTCCGCGCGCGCGGGCATGACGTCCGGCTCCGGGAGCCACACGCGTACGGACGTCCATCTGCACCTCGACGTCTCCCCGCCGGAGCTGACCGCGCACGCGGACCCCGAGCGCATCCACCAGGTCGTGGCCAACCTGATCGACAACGCGGTCAAGCACAGCCCGCCGCACGGGCGGGTCACCGTGAAGGCGCGGCGCGGGCCGCAGCCGGAGTCGCTGGAGCTGGAGGTCCTGGACGAGGGCCCCGGTATCCCCCGGTCGGAGTGGCGCCGTGTGTTCGAGCGGTTCAACCGCGGTGCGGTGACCCGGCCGCACGGTCCGGGCAGCGACGGCGGCACCGGCCTCGGTCTCGCGATCGCCCGCTGGGCGGTGGATCTGCACGGCGGCCGGATCGGTGTGGCCGAATCCGACCGAGGGTGCCGGATCATCATCACTCTCCCGGGACTGACTTCCGTCCCAGGTTGACGTAAAGTCCGAATCGGAGCCACAAGATCCACGGGCGTCCGCGCAGCCGGACACGTGTGATCTGGGACGGGCCCGGGACGCGCAGCGGACGCAGCCGCGCCGGGCCCCGCTCGGCGATCCCGCACACCCTCGTGCACACACGGAACCACGCTTGTTTCCCGCCATATCAAGCCCTGAAACAAGATCTCCGGTGTGACTTACGCGACGATGAACGGGCCCGACCTCACCTTCACCGGCTTGGAGGCGTAGCCTTTATTCCCGCTGTCCATCACCTTGTGAAGCGGAAGAGGGCGGTTGCCGCCGTGTCGCCACAGTCCCCCAGTAACTCGAGCATCTCGACCGACGACCAAGCCGGGAAGAACCCCGCTGCTGCGTTCGGCCCCAACGAGTGGCTCGTCGACGAGATCTATCAGCAGTACCTCCAGGACCCGAATTCGGTAGACCGTGCCTGGTGGGACTTCTTCGCCGACTACAAGCCGGGCGCTCCTGCCGCCGCGGCTCCGGCGGGTACTGCGGCCGCGGGGGCCGCAGGGACCACCACCACGGCTCCCCCGGCCCCGAGCGCGCCCGCGGCCCCGGCCGCTCCCGCGCCCGCCCCTGCGGCCCCGAAGCCCGCCGCAGCCGCTCCGGCCCCTGCTCCCGCGGCGCAGGCCGCGGCCCCCGCCCCGGCCAAGCCGGCGACGCCCGCACAGGCGCCGGCTCAGCCGAAGGCCAAGGCCGCCCCCGCCGCGGAAGCCCCCGAGGGCCCCGAGCTGATCACGCTGCGCGGCCCGGCCGCCGCGGTCGCGAAGAACATGAACGCCTCGCTGGAGCTGCCGACCGCCACCTCGGTCCGCGCGGTCCCGGTGAAGCTGCTGTTCGACAACCGGATCGTCATCAACAACCACCTGAAGCGCGCCCGGGGCGGGAAGATCTCCTTCACGCACCTGATCGGCTTCGCGATGGTCCAGGCCATCAAGGCCATGCCGTCGATGAACTGGTCGTTCGGCGAGAAGGACGGCAAGCCGACCCTCGTCAAGCCGCCCCACGTCAACCTCGGCCTCGCCATCGACCTGGTCAAGCCCAACGGCGACCGCCAGCTCGTCGTCGCGGCGATCAAGAAGGCCGAGACGCTGAACTTCTTCGAGTTCTGGCAGGCCTACGAGGACATCGTCCGCCGCGCCCGCGACGGCAAGCTGACGATGGACGACTTCACCGGCGTCACGGTCTCCCTGACCAACCCCGGCGGCCTCGGCACCGTCCACTCCGTGCCGCGTCTGATGCCCGGCCAGTCCGTGATCATGGGCGTCGGCTCCATGGACTACCCGGCGGAGTTCCAGGGCACCAGCCAGGACACCCTGAACAAGCTCGGCATCTCGAAGGTCATGACGCTCACGTCGACCTACGACCACCGGGTGATCCAGGGCGCCGCCTCCGGCGAGTTCCTGCGCCAGGTCGCGAACCTGCTGCTGGGCGAGAACGGCTTCTACGACGACATCTTCAAGGCGCTGCGCATCCCCTACGAGCCGGTGCGCTGGCTCAAGGACATCGACGCCTCGCACGACGACGACGTCACCAAGGCCGCCCGCGTCTTCGAGCTGATCCACTCCTACCGGGTCCGCGGCCACGTCATGGCCGACACCGACCCGCTGGAGTACCGCCAGCGCAAGCACCCCGACCTGGACATCACCGAGCACGGCCTCACCCTGTGGGACCTGGAGCGCGAGTTCGCCGTCGGCGGCTTCTCCGGCAAGTCCCTGATGAAGCTGCGCGACATCCTCGGCGTGCTGCGCGACTCGTACTGCCGCACCATCGGCATCGAGTTCATGCACATCCAGGACCCCAAGCAGCGCAAGTGGATCCAGGACCGGGTGGAGCGCCCGCACACCAAGCCGGAGCGCGAGGAGCAGCTGCGCGTCCTGCGCCGGCTGAACGCGGCGGAGGCCTTCGAGACCTTCCTGCAGACGAAGTACGTCGGCCAGAAGCGCTTCTCGCTGGAGGGCGGCGAGTCCGTCATCCCGCTGCTGGACGCGGTCATCGACAGCGCCGCCGAGTCGCGCCTGGACGAGGTCGTCATCGGCATGGCCCACCGCGGCCGCCTGAACGTCCTCGCCAACATCGTCGGCAAGTCCTACGCACAGATCTTCCGCGAGTTCGAGGGCAACCTCGACCCGAAGTCGATGCACGGCTCCGGCGACGTGAAGTACCACCTGGGTGCCGAGGGCACCTTCACCGGCCTGGACGGCGAGCAGATCAAGGTCTCCCTGGTCGCGAACCCCTCCCACCTGGAGGCCGTCGACCCGGTCCTGGAGGGCGTCGCCCGCGCCAAGCAGGACATCATCAACAAGGGCGGCACGGACTTCACCGTCCTGCCGGTGGCCCTGCACGGCGACGCGGCCTTCGCGGGCCAGGGCGTCGTGGCCGAGACCCTGAACATGTCGCAGCTGCGCGGCTACCGCACCGGCGGCACGGTCCACATCGTCATCAACAACCAGGTCGGCTTCACCGCGGCCCCCGAGTCCTCGCGTTCCTCCATGTACGCGACGGACGTGGCCCGCATGATCGAGGCCCCGATCTTCCACGTGAACGGCGACGACCCGGAGGCCGTGGTCCGCGTCGCGCGGCTCGCCTTCGAGTTCCGCCAGGCGTTCAACAAGGACGTGGTGATCGACCTCATCTGCTACCGCCGCCGCGGTCACAACGAGTCGGACAACCCGGCCTTCACCCAGCCGCTGATGTACGACCTGATCGACAAGAAGCGCTCGGTGCGCAAGCTCTACACCGAGTCCCTGATCGGTCGCGGCGACATCACCCTGGAAGAGGCCGAGCAGGCCCTGCAGGACTACCAAGGCCAGCTGGAGAAGGTCTTCACCGAGGTCCGCGAGGCTACGGCCCAGCCGGCCGCCGGACAGATCCAGGAGCCGCAGGACGGCTTCCCGGTCTCGGTCCCGACCGCGGTCTCCGCGGAGGTCGTCAAGCGGATCGCCGAGTCCCAGGTCAACATCCCCGACCACATCACCGTCCACCCGCGTCTGCTGCCGCAGCTGCAGCGCCGGGCGGCCATGGTCGAGGACGGCACGATCGACTGGGGCATGGGCGAGACCCTGGCCGTCGGCTCGCTGCTGCTCGAGGGCACCACGGTCCGCCTCGCGGGCCAGGACTCCCAGCGCGGCACCTTCGGCCAGCGGCACGCGGTGATCATCGACCGCGAGAGCGGCGACGAGTTCACCCCGCTGATGTACCTCTCCGACGAGCAGGCCCGCCTGAACGTCTACAACTCCCTGCTCTCCGAGTACGCGGCGATGGGCTTCGAGTACGGCTACTCGCTCGCCCGCCCCGACGCGCTGGTGATGTGGGAGGCGCAGTTCGGCGACTTCGTCAACGGCGCGCAGACGGTCGTGGACGAGTTCATCTCGTCGGCGGAGCAGAAGTGGGGCCAGACGTCCGGCGTCACCCTGCTCCTCCCGCACGGCTACGAGGGCCAGGGCCCGGACCACTCCTCGGCCCGCCCGGAGCGCTTCCTTCAGCTGTGCGCCCAGAACAACATGACGGTCGCGATGCCCACGCTCCCGTCGAACTACTTCCACCTCCTGCGGTGGCAGGTGCACAACCCGCACCACAAGCCGCTGATCGTCTTCACCCCGAAGTCGATGCTGCGTCTGAAGGCGGCGGCCTCGAAGGCGGAGGAGTTCACGAGCGGCGAGTTCCGCCCGGTCATCGGCGACGCGTCGATCACCGACCCGGCGGCCGTGAAGAAGGTCGTCTTCTGCGCGGGCAAGGTCTACTACGACCTGGAGGCCGAGCGTCAGAAGCGCGGTGCCACGGACACGGCGATCATCCGTATCGAGCGTCTGTACCCGCTGCCGGGTGCGGAGGTCCAGGCGGAGGTCAACAAGTACCCGAACGCCGAGAAGTACCTGTGGGCCCAGGAGGAGCCGGCGAACCAGGGTGCGTGGCCGTTCATCGCGCTCAACCTGATCGACCACCTGGACCTGGCGGTCGGCGCGGACATCCCGGCCGGCGAGCGGCTGCGGCGCATCTCGCGCCCGCACGGCTCGTCCCCGGCGGTGGGCTCCGCGAAGCGCCACCAGGCGGAGCAGGAGCAGTTGGTGCGTGAGGTGTTCGAGGCGTAAGCCTCCGGCGGTTCGCCGAACACCAGGGCCCGGTGCCGAGTTCTCACTCGGTACCGGGCCCTTTGCCTACCCGTCGGGGCGGTCGAGACCGTACGCGGCTGCGGGTGCGTGGGGGCTGGTCGCGCAGTTCCCCGCGCCCCTTGGGGAGCTGCTGTCCCGAAGCACACTCAGCCCAGGTACGGCTCGAAGTCCCAGTAGGGGCGGGTGCGCTGGCGGGCCGAGATGGTGTGCGGGTGCTGGGCGCCCAGGGTTCGGGTGAGGCCCAGGAGGCCGTCCTCCTCCAGTTTTCCGGCCTCCTCCTGTTCCCGGGCGGCGCGCAGATCGGCGGACAGGGCCACCTGCGCGGACAGGGTGAGCGGGTGGTCGTGGCCGAGCGTGTGCCGGGCCCGGCGCAGGGTGTCCCGGCTCAGCTCCACGGCGTCGGCGATCCGGCCGTTGAAGTTCCGGGCGCTGGCCGCGTTGAGGGCACAGCCGAGGACCCAGGGGTGGTCGGGGCCGAGGGGGGCGGTGAGCCCGCCGAGGGCCGCCTCGAACATCGACAGGGCCTCGGCGCGTTCGCCGGCCGCCTGCATGACCAGACCGGTGTTGGAGAGCATGCCGGTCGCCACCGGGTGCGCCGGGCCCAGCAGGCTGCGGTAGCCGGCCTCGGCCTCGTCGATCAGCTCGCGGGCCTGCACGAGGTCGCCGTGCTCGCGCAGATAGTTGCCGTAGTTGGTGATGAAGGCCAGGGTCCGGTAGTGCTCGCGGCCGTGCACCTGCTCCAGCTGGTCCAGGAGGCTCGCCATGTACGGCCCCACGTCCTGCTGGTGGCCGCCCTCCCGGCGCCGGCACATGGCCAGGTGGGTGCGGGCCCCGAGGGTCTGCGGATGCTGCGGGCCGAGCACCTGGACGTGCAGCCGCACCAGCGGTTCCTGCCGGGCGAGCGCGTCGCGGTAGCGGCCCAGCAGGCGCAGGTCGTGGGTGACGGCGCTGCCGGAGTTGAGCGTGCTGATGTGCCGGGGGCGCAGCACGTTCTCCCGCTGGGTGAGGGTGTCCAGGTCGAGCTCGTACGCCTCCTGGTAGCGGCCGAGGAGCCGCAGGCCGACGGCGACGTTGTGCCGGGCCATCAGCGTGGAGACCTCGTCGGCGCCGAGGAGTTCGGCGTAGCCGTCGAGGACGCCCCGCTGCAGTTCGTCCGCCTCCCTGTACCGCCCGAGGTGGCGCAGGCTGTTGGCCATGTTGCCCTTGGTGGACAGCTCGGCCAGCGGGGAGGGCCGTTCGGCCGCCTGGAGCCGCTGGTGGAGGCCGTTGTCGAGGTCGTAGGCGTCGCGGAACCTGCCGCTGGCGCGCAGGATGTTGCTCTCCTGGTAGGTCAGGTCGAGCATCAGCTGGGACAGCGGGTCCATGGTGCGCGACCAGCGCTCGCGGATCCGCTGGGCCAGGTCGAGTCCGCTCTTGTACTCCCCGCTGCGGAAGCAGTACCGCAGGCAGTTCAGGACCATCTGCTGGACCCGGGGCTGGGTGCTCTCCAGCGCCCCGGAGGGTTCCAGGTGCGGGAGGAGTTCGGCGTACCGGGGCCAGTTCCTGCTGTCCATGGGGTTGCCCGGGTCGGCCTCGGCCAGCAGGCTGCGCACGGCCCGCTGGTGCGCGGCCCGGCCGGGCTCGCCGGTCAGCTTGGAGACGATGTCGTGGACGAGCCGGTGCATGTGCACGGACTCCTGGTGCGGCCCCATGTCGGCGCCGACCGGGCCGCGGGTCTCCCGGGTGAGGACCGAGTAGTTGACCAGGGTGTCCAGGGCCCGGGTCCAGGCGGGCAGGTCGCTGGTCATCCACCGCAGCTCCTCGGGGAGGTCGATCTGCGGGTAGGCGCGGATGAGGCCGAGCGGGATGCGTCCGGGCGCGAACGACGTGCACAGGCCGAGGACGTCGATGGCGTGCGGCTGGGACGCGCGGAGCCGGTTGAGCAGTATCGACCAGGAGGTCATGGAGGACTGCGGGAAGCCGTCCCCGGTGGCGGGCTCGTCCACCGTGGAGAGCCGGCGCTCGCGCACCATGCGCAGATACTCGGCCACCTCCATCCCGGACTCGCCGAGCCAGGAGGCGGCCTGCACCAGCGGGAGCGGTACGTCCCCGAACTCGGCGGCGACCTCGTCGGCCTCCGCCCCGGTGATGTGGGTGGCGCGCCGCATCAGGTAGGCGGTGGACTCGGCCCGCAGGAAGGCGGGGATCTCGAGGATGTCGGTGTGTTCGCTCCAGCCGCGGTTGCGGGAGGTGATGATCACGTGTCCGGGGCCCTGGGGCAGCAGCGTGTTCACCCCGGCCATGTCGTCCCAGCCGTCGAAGATGATCAGCCAGTTGGTGTGCGGCTCGCCGCGCCGCAGCGCGTCGCGGACCGCGCGGATGCGCTCGCCCGGCTCGCTGCCGATGCTCAGGCCGAGTTCGACGGCGAGTTCGCCGAAGCGGTCGCGCTGGATGTTGCGGTCGTCGGAGTTGACCCACCACACCAGGTCGTAGTCGGTGCTGAAGCGGTGCGCGTACTCGGCGGCGAGCTGGGTCTTGCCGATGCCGGACATGCCGAGCAGGGTGCAGATCGCGTTGCCGCGTTCGGCGTCGGCCAGGCGCTGGTGGAGGTCGGTGAGCAGGTCGTCGCGGCCGGTGAAGCGCGGGTTGCGGCGGGGGACCTCGCTCCAGATCTCGCAGCGGGTGTCGGGGTAGCGGACGCGGGTGGAGGGGGTGCGCGGGGTGCGGCGGCGCTCCACGCCGAGCCGGCCCAGCAGCCGTTCCTCGGCGGCGTCCTCGCTCAGCCCCCACAGGCTGGCCGGTTCCAGGACGGCGGTGGCCGGGAGCAGGGAGCGGTTGGTGAGGTTGACGGCGGCGAAGCGGTCGGCGTGGTGGGCGACGAAGCCGCGCAGGACGTCGTTCCACTCGCCGGCCGGGCGCGGGCCGAGTTCGAAGAACCAGTCGTTGAGGACCAGCAGGACGCGGCCGCTGGAGAGCAGCAGGTCGCCGAGCGAGTCCTCCAGCGGTACCTCGCGCGGCGGATCCCAGCGTTGCAGGGTGGCGCGATGGCCGTGGCGTTCCAGGGTCTGCGCGATCCACGCCGCCCACGAGCGGTGGTATCCGGGGAAGACCACCAGGAAGTGCTCGGGTGCCGTCGCACCGTCCGTGTCCGACCGCCGCTGTCCCACCATCGTCACTCCCTGCTCCCGCACCTGGCGCACTCGCGGACATCCGTCTGCATAACGTAACGCAACCGTCGGCTCATGCAGCGTCACTCCCGGGCGTGGGCCATCGAGCCGAGGCCGGCGTGATGTCCGCTCATCACTCGGACGAACTCCCTTCCGGCTGAGGTCAGTTCATCGGATTCCCGGAGAACGGACAAGGCGTCGCCCACCTGGTCGCGGTAGACGGCGAACTGCTGCGCCGCCCGGGACCGCCAGGCCGCCGGAAGGGTGCCGTCGGCCCGGGCCCGCCACCACAGATCGGCCAGCGCCAGATGCGCGTACGCCCCCTGGAGCACTCCGGGGACGGGCCGCGGGTCGGGCCGCCAGCCGACGCGGTGCAGGGCTCCGGGACCCGGCCGGCACAGCGCCACGACCCCTTCGAGGGCGGCCAGTTTGGTGTGGTGCGCCTCGTGCACCAGGCACTCCGCCAGTTCCGCGGCGTCGGCGGGCAGTTGGGCCAGTACGGCACCGGGGGCGGCGCGCAGGGTGGCGCTCATCGGTTCGACGCCGGGTCGGCCGGCCGGCGCGAGCGGCACCACGGCGCGGACCAGGGCCCCGACCTCGGCGCTGCGGCCGGGGTCGGTCGCGGCGAGCAGGGCGTGCGCCGCGCGCCAGCGCCGGGTCCAGGCCTCGGGGGCGGAGTGCGGGCGTTCTGCCGCCGGTACGCCCTGGGGGCCGATCCCGGGCGGCGGCACCCGGTAGGGGTCCAGATCCTCGAGGACGGCGGCGCCGCCGGGCAGGGTGTGCAGCCCGGACCAGCCGTGCGGCTCGCCGACCGGCTCCGCGCCCGCCTCGGCCCGCGGGCGCAGGGCGACACCGCTGCCGCCCAGGGCGTCGCCGATGCGTAACGCCCCGGGGCCGCCGCCGAGCCGGACCCGGCCCGAGGGGACGCTCAGCACGCCGAGGCCGGGCAGGACCAGTGCGCCCGAGGGCACGGCCAGGATGCCGCCGACGCGCTCTCCCGCGCGGACGGCGGCGGCGACGGCGACCCCGCCCAGCTGGGCCAGATGCGCTTCGAAGAGGTCGCCGTCGGTCGTGGTGAGCGTCTCGGCCAGCCACACCCCGGTGGTCGGATAGTCGACGACGTCCCGGACGGCGCCGGGCGCGGCCCGCTCCAGCAGCGCCCAGTCCCGCTCGAACCGGCGCCGTACCGAGGGCGCGGTCCGGGCCTGCCGGCCTTCCACGCGGACGAGGAGGGCCTTGAGAAGCAGCATGCGACGCGCGTGGAGTGCGGCGCGCAGTGCCCCGGTGCTCGCGGGCAGGGGACGGGTGCTGGCCACCTCCGTCAGGATCGCGGAGGCGGCGCCCGGCCCCGTCATCCCCCGGTGTCCTCGTCCTGGACGCCCTCGGAAAGTGCGGCCGGAAACAGTCGCTGGGGCCCCTCGCCGCCGCCGGAGTACCAGACCTCGTGGAACTCACCGGAACGGTGCAGCAGGTGCTCCACGGCGGCGATGAGCCCGGGGTCGTCCATGGCACGCAAGGACGCCACGTCGATGCCGGTCAGGTCGGGCAGGAGCGCGGTCCGTCCGGCGTCCTCGCCGGGGCCGGCCGCCCATGTCCTTGGCTCCCCCACCCTCTGCTCCTCCCTGCCTGCGCCTGCCCCGCACAGCCACAACGGCTGCCCAGTTCTTCCCGACAGACCGGAGGCAGAAACACTCCCCGGATCAACTCCGGTCAAGGTCGGCCCGGTTGGCCCACTCCTGCGACCACGGCCACCAGGGCGGGGCCGTCTCGGACCAGTCGGCCTCGGGGGGGCGCCGGGCCGTATCGGCCGCCAGTTCCTCCTCCGCCCGCCGGCTCAGCTCCACGTCCGCCCAGTCCACCTCGCGCAGCGCGCCCACCAGCCGCTGCCACTGCTCCCGGGCCGCCCGGTAGGCACTGCGTGCCGCTCCGGTCCGCCCCATCAGCGCGAGCACCGCCCCGCTGCCGTGCCGTGCCCGGGCGGCGGTCACCGAGCCCGGGTCGCCGCCGTGGGCGGCCCGCGCCTCCCGCTCGGCGTTCTCGTACGCCTGGAGCGCGTCCGTGAGCACCGGCGCTCCGGCCTGGTGCCAGCCCTCCAGCCGCACCCGCCCCAACTGGAGCCACACCTCGGCCCGCAGGGCGGCGTCGGCGGCCGCGCGCACCGCCTGGCCGAGCAGGTGCCGGCTCTCGAACAGGTCGGGAAGGAAGCCGAGATGGCGGAACCGCTGGGCGAGTGCGCTGCCGACCAGGCCCTGGAGGCGGCCGCGCTGCGCGGACCGGGCGGGCAGCGCCTTCAGCGCCTCGCGCAGCACGTACTCGGCCCGGTCCACGATGCCCGCGCCGTCCCGTGCCGAGGCCCGCCGCAGCAGCGACTCGCCCCAGGCGGTGAGGAGCTGGCAGCGCACGGTGCCCTCGGCCGGTGCGAGCAGCGCGGCCCGCTCGTACGCCTCGTCGGCCTCCCGGGCCTCGCCCGCCGCGTCGTGGAAGGCGGCCAGTGCGGCCAGGCAGGGCAGCAGCAGATCGGGGTCGTCCCCGGCGACCCGCCGGGCCCGCAGCAGCACCCGCCGGGTCTCGGCGTCCTCGGCCCCGGCCTCCCGCAGCGCCCGCGCCAGATCGAGCAGCGCGGGCCCGCGTACGGCGTCGGCGGTGCCCTCGGCGTCCAGGATCCCGCAGGCTTCGCGGAGTTCGGCGACGGCGGCCTCGGGATGCCTCAGGTCCAGCAGGATCCGGCCGCGCAGCAGCAGCCGGGACCGGTGGGCGGTGACGGCCCAGGGCGCGGCGCCCCGACGGCTGCCTGCGGTGTCCTGGGACTCGGTCTGCTCCCCCTCTCCGGCGTCACCGACGGCATCACCGACTCCGACCGCGTCGACCGCGTCGTCCGGGATCCTGGGGCGGGACCATTCCCGTGCCTGCCCGGTCAGCCCGGGCCAGGGAGCCAGGTCGGGATCCAGGACGTCCAGGGCGGCCGTGAGGTGGTCGCTCTCCGCCGTCAGCTGCCACACCTCGCGTCGGCAGGCGGCCAGTTCCAGGGCCGCCTCGGCCCGTTCGCGGCTGTCGGCGGGGGCCGCCGCATGGGCCGCGGCGAGTTCGGCCGCGGCCTCGCGCAGCAGCTGGGCACGCCGTCCCGTCGTCCGCGCGGCGGCCAGGCCCGCCTCGGCGCGCAGGATGCGGCCGAGGACCAGGTGGGGCCGCAGTCCGGTGCCGGGGGCGGTCCCGGTGCCGGGCCCGGCTGCCGCGAGGGCCTGTTCCCGGGCACTGCGCAGCACGTCGGGGTCGGCCAGATGGTGCCACTGGGCGAGCAGCCGCTCGGCCTCGGTCAGCGGGTCGGGCGTGACCAGGTCCGGCAGGTAGAAGCGCAGGACCCGGGCCGGGATGCGGGCGAACAGCTCGGCCTCGACGCTGCCGCCGCCCTCCGGCGCGCCGGTGTCCTCGGGCAGGGTCCCGGCGCCGGCGGCCGGGTCGTGGTCGGCGAGCCGGGCCGCGGCGAGGGCGGCGAAGTTGCGGGTGCCCTTGCCGAAGTGCCGCTCCACATAGGCCGAGCAGTGCTTGAGCACGAGGCCGGCCGTGTCCTGGTCGAGGGAGGACAGCAGCAGGTCCTGGACCCGGCCCGAGTAGGCGAAGCAGGGCTGTTCCCCGGTGCCGGGGAGTTGCCTGAGCAGCCCGCCGAGCAGCACCTCGGCCAGCTCCATGGGGCCGGTGTCGGGCAGCATGGCCCGCTGGACCAGTTGCATCACGGGCAGCGTGAGGGGGGCCGCGGCGAGATAGACGGCCAGGCGCAGGGCGCCGGGTGAGGCTCCGGCGCGGAAGGCGCGCAGGAGGTCGTCGTCGCTGCGCGGTGCCGTACCGGCGGGAGCGGCGGCCGCGGGGGCCGTGTCCGGGTCGGTGAGAGCCGCCCAGGCGCGTTCGCGGGTGGGTCCCGCGCCGCCGAGCAGCCGGGCGAAGGCCTCGAAGGCCTCCGGGGTGGGCTGCAGCACCGGCACGGGCCGGGCGCCCGGCGCCGGTTCCTCCCAGGGCTCGTCGTCGGGCAGGAAGGCGAGCCGCCCGCCCACCTCCGCGGGGCGCAGCAGCAGTCCGGGCTCCGCGGGCAGCGCGGTGCGGCCCCACAGGCGGGGCGGCAGCGGCTGGACCACGGCCAGCGGGGCGGTGCGCGGCCACTGGTGCAGCAGGCGCTGCGCGCTGCCGTTCTGCCACAGCGGGCCCACGCAGTCGCTGATGACGAAGGTGAGCCGGCGGCCGGTGGGGTCGTGCAGTTCGTCGGCCGGGCGCAGCCGGGTGTGCCGGCCGGGACCGGCGGTCGTACCGACAAGGGGCGCGCCGGAGTCGTCGGCGTACAGGTGGTGGACGCGCACGGAGGCGAACGCGCCGGACTGCTGGCAGGCCTGGCGCAGTTCCTCGACCAGCTGTCCCCAGACGGCCATGGCGGGCCCGGTGTCCATGAGCAGCTGCACGTCGCAGCGCCGGCGGCGGCCGGGCCGGGTGACCGGGAGCAGGATGCCGCTGGCGGCGGCCCGGTCGGCGGTGGCCTCCTCGTCGAGGGGCTCGTCCGCGGAGCGGACGGAGGCGACCTGGTAGCGGCCGAGCGCGCGCAGCGCCTTCTCCAGGCCGAGCAGTCCGGGCAGCGCCCCGGCGGCCGGCGCGCGGACCGGGAAGGCGGCGGGGGCGCCGGCGTCGCCGTGCGGGCGCTCGGTGAGGCCGGGGGTGAGCAGTGGAACCGGGGCGGCGGGGGCGTCCGCCCGGGTCCTGGGCTCGTCGGGGACCGGGGCTGCGGCCGCGTCGGGGCGTGGTGTCTCCGCGTCGCCGTCGGACCGGCCGGCCGGGACCGTGCCGGGTGGTGCGGGGGCGTCGCGGGGCGGGGCCGCGCCGAGCCGCCGGGCCAGCCAGACCGCGTCCGCCACGTCCTCCGCGGTGAGGTCGAGCCCGCCCTGGCGCAGCTTGCCGATCAGCTCGTCCAGGCGCATCCCGGGCATCCGTCCCTCACCTCGTACGGTCGAGCGGCTGCATGAGCATCTCGGCGATCCGTTCCCGGGTGAGGCTCTGCGCGCGGGGGTCGTGCCGGGTGAGGAAGAGGGCGTTGAGGAGTTGGTCGGCGGCGAGCACCTCGCCGGGTTCGCGCTCGAGGAACCTGCGGATGAGATCCGCACCGGCCTCGACGCCGTCCGCGCCGAGGTGCGCCTCGACCATGGCGGTGAGCTGCTCCTCGCCGGGCGGGTCCAGCTCCAGCTGGATGCAGCGCCGCAGGAGCGGGGCCGGGAAGTCCCGTTCGCCGTTGGAGGTCAGGACGATCACCGGGAAGGCGGTGCAGGCGATCCGTCCGCCGTGCACGGCGACCCGGTCGCCGTCGTCGGTGAGCACCTCGACGACGGGTTCGCGGTCGGCAAGACGCTCCAGCTCGGGAATCGAGAACTCGCCCTCCTCCAGGGTGTTGAGCAGGTCGTTGGGCAGGTCGAGGTCGCTCTTGTCGAGCTCGTCGATGAGCAGCACGCGGGGCTGCTCGGCGGGCAGCAGCGCGGTGCCGAGCGGGCCGAGCCGGATGTAGGAGCCGATGCCGGGGGCGGCCGTCGTGCCCTCGGCGCCGCGGGCGCGCTCCAGCTGGACGTCCTGGAGGCGGCCGATCGCGTCGTAGCGGTACAGGCCGTCCTGGAGGGTGGTGCGGCTGACAATGGGCCAGCGCAGCACCTTGCCGAGGCCGAGTTCATGGGCGATCGCGTACGCCAGGGTCGACTTGCCGGTGCCCGGGTTGCCGGTCACCAGCAGGGGCCGGCGCAGATAGAGGGCCGCGTTGACCGCGTCCACCTCGGCGGGCCTGGGCGCGTAGTTCTCGACCATACGGCGCCGGACGCCGAGCCTGCGGGCGCTGCTGGGGTCCTCGGGGCCGCCCTCCGTGTCCTCCCGGGAGGCTGCGAAGTCGCGCCAGGGCGGCGGCGCCGGCAACCGCAGCATGCCGTCGTGCGGCTGACCCACTCCGCGGTAGATCCGCCAGTCGTTCACCTTGGGCTCCTCCCGGCTCTGGTGATCATGCAGCGGGCCCGGCCGTCCGACGTACGAGGCTACCGTCAGGCGGCCTCCTCTGCCGAGGTTCGGGGTGTCCGGCGTTCACTTCCGGCCCGCCGAACAGCCTTGCGAGTCAAGCGGGTTGACGGGGCGTCCGGCGGGTGCGCCGGACCGGTCAGCCGCCGGGCGCGGCCAGGGGAGGCGGTCGCATCGTCTCGGTGGCGTACGGCGGCCGGTCCGGCGGGTCGAACAGCACCGCCAGCTTCCCGCGCAGGCCTTGAGCCCGGGCCGAGTCGGGGTCGTACAGGCGGATGCGCAGGTCACGCACCGGGCCGTGCAGCCCTTCGGCGTGCCGGGCCTCCCCCAGGGCGTGTGCGGCCTGCCGGTGGAAGTCCTTGCACTCGTCGTGGTCGTGCCGGTCCCGGCGCCAGAGCACCACCGAGTGGCCGGCCATCAGGGCGTCCCTCATCGCCGCCTGCCCCTCCCCGCTGCCGACGGGACCGCAGTAGACCGGAACGCACCAGTCGTCCAGCGCCGACAGCGCACCGTAGTACGGGTACCTGCCCCCGGAGCGGGCCGCGGACGGGTGGCCGTCGGCCGGAGACCTGCCGTGCAGCGGCTCGTGCGCGAGCGGCCCGCGGACCGCGCCCCGCCAGCGCCTGCGCCACTCCGGGGCGGGCGGCCGGGTGCTGCGCCGCAGGTCCCGGACGACGACGGTCCGGCGCATCCCGAGCGGCATGGACCGCTCGTCGACGAAGTCCTCGTCGTCCTCATCGCCGTCGCTTCCTGCGCCCTCCAGGGCGGGCCCGTCGGGCAGCAGCTGCCACTCGTCCACCGGCAGGTCGAACAGCTTGCGGGGCAGGAACACCTCGATCGCGGCCAGATGCTCCCCGTGGTCGCCCTGGCTGAGCGCCCGGGCCAGCGGCTCGCGCAGCACCGCGGCCAGCTCCTCGACGCGGACACCCCGGTCGTCGGCGTCGACCGGGGTGACGTCCAGGCCGTCGTAGATCAGCTGCACGCTCCAGGGGTAGCGGCCGTCGTACATGGGGGCGCCCACCTTGACGAGGACGTCGGTACGGGTGGGGGACGGCTGGACGACGGGCGGGGCGGAGGGGCGCGCGACGGGCGAGGGCGCGGGGGTGGAGGGCCCCTGCGCGTCGGCGCCCTCCAGCAGCCCCCGGATGGCCTCGCCGACCGCCCAGTTCCGGTGGCCGTCGGCCTGCTCGCCGAGCCAGTCGGCGAACGCGCGCAGCCGCGCGGGGTCCACCTCTCCGGGACGCTCCAGTACGGTCCTGCGCACCGCCTTCGCCGCGTACAGCAGGACGGCGTCGAGGTCGACCGGCGTTCCGCCGCCGCCCGGTTCCAGGGTGCGCAGCCCGTACAGCAGCGCGGCGCCCTCACGCCAGGTCCGCACGTCCTGCAGCACCAGCGAGCGCAGCCGTTCGCCACGCACCTGCTCCTTGACCTCGTCCACGAGGTGGACGATCTCGCCCGCTCCGGCGGGCGGCGGCAGCTCGGCGAGGTGACCGTACAGCCGGGCGCGGAGGGCGGCGGTGATACCGGAGGCGGGAGGTGCGAGGCCGGGCAGTGCGGCCTGGAGCGTGGTCCAGTTCGCGTACGGCGACGGGTCGTCGAGGAGGCGGAGGTGGTGCAGGTCGTGTGCGCGCAGGACCTCGTGCAGCACGCCGGCTCCCTCGCGCAGGTCGAGCAGCTCGTGCAGCGCGGTGACCGGGACGGCGACGCCCTCCTCCCGGCGGCGCCCCTTGATCACACCGATGACGGAGCCGTGCCGCAGGTCGAGGACGGGCCCCCCGGACAGTCCGCCGATCGGCAGGCTGCCGCCCAGCAGCAGGGCCCGCGCGTCGGAGCCCGCGAGTTCGCCGGTGCCGTGCCGGATGCCCAGTTCGCCGGTCTGCACGGACCAGCCGTAGAGCCCGACCGGTGCACGGGCGCCCGGCTCCCGGTCGCTCAGCCACAGACAGCGCACGTCGTCGGCGCCCTCGACCCGGACGAGCGCGAGGTCGGGAAACGGCCACGGATCGCGGAACGACTCCGCCGCCTGGGGCCGTGGCGCGAGGAGTACGGCGGCCCCGGTGCCAGTGCGTTCCTCCCAGGCGTCGGCTGCGGCGCGCTCCTGCCAGGTCACGCGCATGGGGCTCTCGCCTCGGCACACCGCGGCTCCCCCCTTCCCCACGACATGGGCGCAGGTCAACAGCCAGCCCGGGGCTATGAAGAACCCCGACCCCCAGTACGGGTCACGGTCCGTTGCATACCCGTCACCCGGTGCGCCGATGCGTGCGAGGGAGGGGCGCACCATCTCGTCGAAGGCGCTCATGCGGCGCCGGGGGCCGGGGACTGGGGCGGTACGACAGCCCCGCCGGGCGTCGCGGGATCCGCGCCGTCGTCCGTCGTGGCCGGTTCGGTCCAGGTCAGGGACACGGTGAGGGAGGACTTGCCGCCGCCCTCCGCGATGGCGCTCACGATCTTGCCGGACTGCGCCGTCAGTTCGATTCCGAAGCTGACGGAAACCTCCACCGGGGCGGGTGTGTCCAGACCGGCGCGCAGGGAGCGCACGACGCCCCCGACCGTGCCGGCGAGGCCGCCCGCCATGTCGATGACCCGGTCCCCGAGCCCCGTGTCCCAGAACCCGCCCTCGTCCAGCGCCTCCTCGTCGGCCTCGCTGATCCGGGCCCAGACGACGGTTCCGTCGTCGAGCCGTACGCGTTCGACTCCTCCACCCATGACGCCCCCGTTCGCTGAATGGGAGGAGAAGGCTAACTCCGGAGAAAGCGGAGGGGGAGGGTCAACGAACGATACGGCTGATGATCGCCCCTACTGTGACGGGAGTGGCCGCTGCTGCACGTCGTCACTACTCGTCGTCGCTACGCGTCGTCGTTACTCGTCATCCTCGTCATCGAGCCGGGCGAGCCAGGTCGCGAGGCGCTCGACGGGCACCTCGAAGTCCGGATTGAGATCCACGAACGTGCGCAGCTGCTCGGCAAGCCACTCGAACGTGACCTCTTCCTCGCCGCGCCGCTTCTCCAACTCCTCGATCCCGCGGTCGGTGAAGTACATGAACTGCGTCTCCTGCGTCTACGTCCGGGGTGAATGGGTTCAGGGACAGCCTATGCAAAAGGAGTCTTGACTTTCCGTGACCACGATATATCGTGTTTATAGAAGACGCGATATGGCGTGTCGCGAGCGCGACCGCGTCCGCCAGCCGAGGAGGCTTCCCATGTCCGTGTGGTCCGTCGCCGAGCCCCAGAAGCTCACCTTCGACACCCCCGTGAGCGACCTGCACGTACGCATCGTCAACGGAACGGTGAACGTCGTGGGCACGGACGAGGGTTCCGCCCGCCTGGAAGTCTCGGAGATCGAGGGCCCACCCCTGATCGTCACGCAGGAGCACGGCACCCTGACGGTGGCCTACGAGGACCTCCCCTGGAAGGGCTTCCTCAAGTGGCTCGACCGCAAGGGCTGGCGGCGCAGCGCCGTCGTCTCCCTCGCGGTCCCCGCCGACACGCGCGTGGAGGTCGGCGTGGTCAGCGCCGCCGCGGTCGTCTCCGGCATCGACGGCCCCGCGGTGGTCAAGGGCGTCAGCGGCGACACGACCCTCGTGGGCCTCTCCGGCCAGGTCCGCGCCGACACCGTGTCGGGAAACCTGGAGGCTCAGGCCGTCACCGGCGACCTGCGCTTCAACTCGGTCTCGGGCGACCTGACCGTGGTCGACGGCGCGGGCCCCTCCGTCCGCGCCGACTCCGTCAGCGGCTCCATGATCATCGACCTCGACCCGGACGGCCCCACCGACGTCCGGCTGACCAGCGTCTCCGGCGAGATCGCCATCCGCCTGCCGCACCCGGCGGACGCGGAGGTGGAGGCGAACACCGCGAGCGGCACGATCTCCAACGCCTTCGACGGCCTGCGGGTGCACGGCCAGTGGGGCGCCCACAAGATCACCGGCCGCCTCGGCGCGGGCAACGGCAAGCTCAGGGCCACCACGGTCTCCGGCTCGATCGCCCTGCTGCGCCGCCCGCCGGGAGAGGACGAGCAGCACACCGCACCCCACCCGGCGACCGGCACCGACACCGCCTCGGGGGACAATTCCGTCTCCGGTCAGGGTGCGCACGAAACCGACACCCCGGCCGACGGCACGACCGACAAGAAGGTGCTCTGACATGCCCCCCGTCTTCGCCCACGGCCGCCTCCGCCTCTACCTGCTCAAGCTGCTGGACGAGGCCCCGCGCCACGGCTACGAGGTGATCAGGCTCCTCGAAGAGCGCTTCCAGGGCCTGTACGCCCCCTCGGCGGGCACGGTCTACCCCCGGCTGGCCAAGCTGGAGGCCGAGGGTCTGGTCACGCACACCACCGAGGGCGGCCGCAAGGTGTACGCCATCACGGACGCCGGCCGCGCCGAACTGGCCGACCGTAGCGGCGAACTGGCCGACCTGGAGCTGGAGATCCGCGAGTCCGTCGCAGAGCTGGCCGCCGAGATCAGGGCCGACGTGCGCGGCGCGGCCGGCGATCTGCGGCGCGAGATGCGCGCGGCCGCCTCCGAGGCCCGCCGGGGCGCCAAGGCGGGTGGCGGCGAGGCGGGCCCCTTCGCGGAGTACGGCGACCTCACCGACAAGGAGGCCTGGCGGGCCGCCAAGGAGGAGATGCGCCGGGTCAAGCAGGAGTGGAAGGAGCAGGCCCGCCGCGCCAAGGACGAGAGCCGCCGGGCCCGCGAGGAGGCCCAGCGGGCCCGTCACCAGGCCCAGGAGGCCCAGGCACGGGCGCGGGCCCAGGCGCAGGAGGAGATGCAGCGCATCGCCCGCCGGGTCCAGGAGCAGGTGCAGGACCACTTCACCCGCGGCGACTGGCCGACCGGCCTACGGGAAGGCCTGACCGAACTCGCCAAGGAGTTCGGCGAGTTCGGCAAGGACTACGGGAAGGACTGGGGCTTCGGCCGCACCACCGAGGAGCCGGGCAAGGGCGGTCCCCGCAAGTCCGCCCCCACGACGCAGCCGGACTACTCTTCCACCCCGGAGGACTTCCCGGCCGAGTACGAGCCGTCCTGGGCCCACGAGGACACCACCGGCGACCCGGCCCGCAACCTGGACCGCCTCCTCGACCGCTTCCGCGACGACATCCGCGACGCGGCCCGCGACCACGGCGTGACCGACGACCAGCTCCGCGACGCCCGCCGCCACCTGTCGACGGCGGCGGCCCACATCGGAGCGATACTGCGCACCCCCAAGCCCTGATCCCCCCGAACCCGGCGGCGCGCCCCGCCCTTACCGGACGCGCCGCCAACTCCCGCCGGAGCGCCATCCGCTCCCACCGAACACGCTGCCCACTGCCGGCCGACGCCCTGCCCCCGTCCGCCAGACGCCCTGCTCACTCCTACCGAAAGCACCACTCTCACCGGCCGCCCGCGCACTCCCACCGCACGCGCCGGCTACACCCGCCGACGCGCCGCCCGACCGGGCGAGCGCCGTCCGCCAACCTGCACAGGCGCCCTCAGCAGTCCTACACGGGCTGGCGCTGCGGATCTCGCCCGGCCGCCAGAACACGGCCCGGGCGGGCGGCCGGCGGGGCTGCACCGTCCGACGCACCCTCAGCCGACCTGCGCACGGCGCCGCAGCCAACCTGCGCACGGCACCCTCAGCCAGCCTGCGCGCGCGCCGTCAGCCGTCCTGCGCGTGCACCCTCAGCAGTCCTACGCGGGGCGGCGCCTACGGATCTCGCCCCGACCGCCAGGACACGGCCCGGGCGGGCGGCCGGCGGGGCTGCACCGTCCGACGCACCCTCAGCCAACCTGCGCACCAGGCCCTCAACCAACCTGCGCGCGCCGTCAGCCGACCTGCACGGGCACCCTCAGCCAGCCCCAGCGGGCGCCTTCAGCCCACCTGCATCGGCGCCGCCGGCCGACCATCGCGGTCACTGCCGGCCGGCCATCGCGGTCACCGTCACCCGGCCTGTGCCGCCCCCTCCCCGTACAGCACCCGTCGCAGCGACTCGTAGGTCACCTCGTGGTCGGCGAGCGCCTCCGCGGGGACGCCGGGGCGCGCGGTCAGGGCGAGCAGGATGTGCTCGTCGCCGATGTGGCGGTCACGGCGGCCGACGGCGGTGCGCAGGGCTCCCTCCAGGACGTCCTTCGCGTCGCGGCTGAAGGCGCGGCGCCCCGACCACCAGCCCCTGTCCCGGCGGTCCCCGGACATCGCCCCGGCGCCGTGCGCCTCCTCGACCCGGGAGACGATCTCCGTGACGTCGATCCCGAGTCCGGCCAGGGCGTCCACCTCGGCCCGGGACAGGCCGGCCCGCCGCCGTGCCTCGGCCAGCGCCTCCCGTACGGACGCCTTGCGCTCCGCGAGCCCGAGCGCGGTCAGCGCGAAGGAGGCGCGGCTCGCCTCGCGGTCGAGGAGGGCGAGCAGCAGATGCTCGGCACCGATGGACTGCGTCCCCTCGCGCTCCCCGTACTCGACCGCGCTCTGTACGACCTCGCGGGCGTCCTTGGTGAAGCGTTCGAACATCATTGCCTCCCGTACTTCTTGTGCACGGCCTGCCTGCTGACACCCAGCTCCGCGGCGATCTCCTGCCACGACCAGCCTTGATTGCGCGCGCTGCGCACCTGCACCGCCTCCAGCTGCTCCAGCACCCGGCGGAGCGCGGCCACGGCACGCAGCCCCACCCGCGGATCGCGGTCACCGGCCCGCTGGGCGAGATCCGTTGCGTCGGTCATGGTGTCAACCTACGTTGACACCCCTGCCCGCGTCAACCAAAGTTGACAGTGGGGGTGAGAAAAAGGGCGGGCCCGGCACTTCGGACCCGCCCTGCCGTACACCCCGCCCTCCGCGGGGAGTTCAGGCGTTGGTGAGCACGATCTTCCCGAACTGGTCGCCCGATGCCAGCCGTTCGAAGCCTTCGCGGGCCCGGTCCAGGGGCAGCACCTCGTCGATGACGGGCCGTACGCCCGTGGCGGCGCAGAAGGAGAGCAGGTCCTCCAGCTCGTCCTTGGTGCCCATGGTGGAGCCGACGACCTTCAGCTCCAGGAAGAAGATCCGGGTCAGCTCGGCGTGCGAGGGGCGGTCGCCGCTGGTGGCACCGGAGATGACGATCGTGCCGCCGGGCCGCAGGGACTTCACCGAGTGGGACCAGGTGGCCGCGCCCACGGTCTCGATGACGGCGTCCACCCGCTGCGGCAGCCGGGCCCCCGGCTCCACCGCCTCGACGGCCCCCAGCTCCACGGCCCGCTTCCGCTTCGCCTCGTCCCGGCTGGTGGCGAAGACCCGCAGGCCGGCCGCCTTGCCGAGCACGATCGCGGCCGTGGCGACCCCGCCGCCCGCACCCTGCACGAGAACCGAGTCACCGGGCCGTACCCCGGCATTGGTGAACAGCATCCGGTACGCGGTCAGCCAGGCCGTCGGCAGACAGGCGGCCTCGGCGAAGGACAGCTCCTTCGGCTTGGGCAGGACGTTCCAGGTCGGCACGGCGACCTGCTCGGCGAAGGTGCCCTGGTAGCGCTCGGTGAGGATGGAGCGCGGCTCGTCGGGGCCGACGCCGTGACCGCTCTGGCCGATGACGGAGTGCAGGACGACCTCGTTGCCGTCCTCGTCGACCCCGGCGCCGTCGCAGCCGAGGATCATCGGCAGCCGGTCCTCCGGGAGTCCGACGCCCCGCAGGGACCAGAGGTCGTGGTGGTTGAGGGAGGCGGCCCGCACGTGGATCGTGCTCCAGCCGGGGCGGGCCTCGGGGGCCGGACGGTCCCCCAACTCAAGGCCGGAGAGCGGCTGGTCGCGGTCGATTCGGGCGGCGTAGACAGCGAACATGGCCTCGACGATAGGTTCCGGCTGCCGCCGAAGGAACCAGGGGCCTCTGTGACACATGCCCTCTTGCGCAGGGGCACCCATGCGGCGCAGCCGGACACCGACGGGCCCGAACGGCGCCTTCACGACACCCGAACGGGCAGGCGAGTGGGCAAAGAAATGGCCCCGCCCGAACGGACGGGGCCATTCGGCGCAACGTCAGCGACGCGCAACGCCCTCGGCACGAGCAGCAGCGGCAACCGCCGCCGTCACGGCCGGAGCAACCCGCTCGTCGAACGGCGACGGAATCACATAGTCGGCGGCGAGATCGTCACCGACGACCGCGGCCAGAGCCTCAGCCGCGGCGATCTTCATCCCCTCCGTGATCCGCGTGGCCCGCACCTGCAGCGCGCCCGCGAAGATCCCGGGGAAGGCCAGCACGTTGTTGATCTGGTTCGGGAAGTCCGAGCGCCCCGTCGCGACGACCGCCGCGTACTTGTGCGCCACCTCCGGGTGCACCTCCGGGTTCGGGTTGGCCATCGCGAACACGAAGGCACCCTCCGCCATGGAGGCCACGGCCTCCTCCGGGACCGTACCGCCGGAGACGCCGATGAAGACGTCGGCGCCCGCGAGGGCGTTCTCCAGCGTGCCGGTGATGCCCGCCTTGTTGGTGAAACCGGCCAGCTCGCGCTTGACCGGCGTCAGGTCCTCGCGGTCCGCCGACACGACGCCCTTGCGGTCCGCCACGGCCACGTCCCCGATGCCGGCCTCGACCAGCATCTTGGCGATGGCGACACCGGCCGCGCCGGCGCCCGAGATGACGGCCCGCAGCTGCCCGATCTCGCGCCGGCTCAGCCGCGCCGCGTTCCGCAGCGCCGCGAGCGTCACGACGGCCGTACCGTGCTGGTCGTCGTGGAAGACCGGGATGTCGAGGCGCTCCTGGAGCCGGCGCTCGATCTCGAAGCACCGGGGTGCCGAGATGTCCTCGAGGTTCACTCCGCCGAACGAGGGAGCGAGCCGGACCACGGTCTCGACGATGTCGTCGACATCCGTGCAGTCGAGCGCGATCGGCACCGCGTCGACGCCGCCGAACTGCTTGAACAGGATCGCTTTGCCCTCCATCACAGGGAGGGAGGCCTGGGGACCGATGTCCCCGAGTCCGAGCACGGCCGTTCCGTCGGTCACGACGGCGACCACCGAGGACTTCCACGTGTAGTCGTTGACCAGCTCCGGCTGCTCCGCGATCGCGGTGCACACGCGCGCGACGCCGGGCGTGTACGCGAGGGAAAGGTCGTCCTTGTCACGGACCGGCACGGTGGCCTGCACGGCCATCTTGCCGCCGCGGTGCAGCGCGAACACCGGATCGAAGGAATCGAGGGGCTCGGCCCCGTCCTGATCCGTACTGCCGTCGCTGCGAGGATTGACGATCTCCGCTGCCACTTTGTCTTACCCCTTAGGTATGCATGGTTTGAGGGTCGACCACTCCTGGTGAGGGGTGGGCGGGCACCGCGTCAGGCCCGGTTTGACTGATACGTACGGGTCAGACGCGACGGGCGCGCCGCACACGCGCCCTGAGCCCCGGATGAGGGGTGTAAAGAACCTTCTTACCGGACGGACGGCGCTCACGACGAGTCCATTAGGTGCAAGGTCACATCTGTGGACCAGAACGCCACACGTGGATGACCTGAGGCTGACACGAGCACGACACGGATGTGACTCGTCGGTAACTCGCACCTGGACGCGCGGCACGCGCAACAATGGACCACATGGTGAGACGGTCCGAAGATTTTCCGGCCTGAGCGGGGAACGGCCGCAGATCTGCGGCCCCGAAGTCCCGTACTGACGGGACCTGACGCGGCACGGGGGTCGCCCGTTATCCGATTTTGACATAGCGAGTCGCCTGATTGGCGCAGTCCGAATGGCAGGATGCCGTAAACCCACGAGGTCGCGACACCCGATGGCGTGTGTTTCCGTCGACCCATCGGCACCTCTTCCCATCCGCCGGAGGAACCACGATGACCGCAAGCTCCACCCGTCGTACGACCGCCGCGCACTCCCGTCTGGCTGCGGTCGGTGCGATCGCGGTCGCGGGCGCCCTGCTGCTCACCGGCTGCGGTGACCAGACCAAGGACAAGAACAACGGCTCCGGCAGCGTGTCCAACGCCCCGCTGGCCGACAAGCTCCCCCAGAAGATCCGCGACAAGGGCGAGATCAGGGTCGGTTCGGACATCGCTTACGCCCCGGTGGAGTTCAAGGACTCCTCCGGCAACGTCGTCGGCATCGACCCGGACCTCGCGGCGGCCATGGGCAAGCAGCTGGGTGTGAAGCTCACGTTCCAGAACGGCACCTTCGACGCCCTGCTCACCGGTCTGCGCTCCGACCGCTACGACATCGCGATGTCGGCGATGACGGACAACAAGAACCGTCAGGAGGGCATCGACCCCGACACCGGCAAGAAGGTCGGCGAGGGCGTCGACTTCGTCGACTACCTGTCGGCCGGTGTCTCGATCTACACCCGCAAGGGCGACACCAAGGGCATCACGTCCTGGTCGGACCTGTGCGGCAAGAAGCTCGCCGTCGAGCGCGGCACCGTCTCGGAGGACCTGGCCAAGCAGGAGGCCAAGAAGTGCCCGGGCGGCAAGAAGCTCGCCATCGAGGCGTTCGACGACGACCAGCAGTCCCAGACCCGGCTGCGCTCTGGCGGCGTGGACGCGGCCTCCTCCGACTTCCCGGTGGCCGCCTACGCGGTGAAGAACTCCGGCGGCGGCAAGGACTTCGAGCTCGTCGGCCAGCAGGTCGAGGCGGCCCCGTACGGCATCGCCGTCGCCAAGAACGACACCCAGCTGCGGGACGCGCTCCAGGCAGCGATGAACGCGATCATCAAGAGCGGCGATTACCAGAAGATCCTCACGAAGTGGGGCGCCGAGGACGGCGCCGTCAAGGAGTCCGTGATCAACGGCGGCAAGTGACCCGCGGCACCCAGCGGCCACCGAGAGGCAACACCCGTGACTGACATCGAGAAGACGGCCGGGGAGCAGGACACGCCCCCGGCCGGCCCGGAGGCCATCAGGGCCATCCCGGTCCGGCACTACGGACGCTACGTCTCCGCCGTCATCGCGATCGCGATCTTCGTCGCGATCATCTACGCGTTCGGCCAGGGCAGGATCAACTGGAACGCGATCCCGGACTACTTCTTCGACGACCGGATCATGACCGGTGTCGGCAAGACCCTCCTGCTGACGGTCCTGTCGATGGTGATCGGCATCGTCGGCGGCATCGTCCTCGCGGTGATGCGCCTGTCGAAGAACCCCGTGACCTCGTCGATCGCCTGGTTCTACATCTGGTTCTTCCGCGGCACCCCGGTGCTGGTGCAGCTGTTCCTGTGGTTCAACCTGGGTCTGGTCTTCACGTACATCGACCTCGGCCCGATCTACAAGGACTACTGGTCGTCCTTCATGACGCCGCTGCTGACGGCACTGCTCGGCCTCGGCCTGAACGAGGCCGCGTACATGGCCGAGATCTGCCGGGCCGGTCTGCTCGCGGTGGACGAGGGCCAGACCGAGGCGGCCCACGCGCTGGGCATGAGCTACGGCAAGACGCTGCGCCGGATCGTCATCCCGCAGGCGATGCGCGTGATCGTGCCGCCCACGGGCAACGAAGTGATCAACATGCTGAAGACGACCTCGCTCGTGGCGGCCGTCCAGTATCCCGAGCTGTTCCGCTACGCCCAGGACATCGGCCAGAACTCCGGCGCCCCGGTGGAGATGTACTTCCTCGCCGCGGCCTGGTACCTGATCATGACCTCGGTGCTGAGCGTGGGCCAGTACTACATCGAGCGGTACTACGCCCGCGGCTCCAGCCGCAGCCTCCCGCCCACCCCGTGGCAGAAGGTCAGGGCGCACCTGACGACCTTCTCGAGCAGGAAGGTCACGGCATGACCGACAAGCTGAGCAAGACGGACGCCGCGCCGAAGCAGTCCTCCGTCCCGATGGTGAAGGCCGAGGGCGTCCACAAGTCCTTCGGTCCCGTCGAGGTCCTCAAGGGCATCGACCTGGAGGTGAAGCCGGGCGAGGTGTTCTGCCTCATCGGCCCCTCCGGCTCCGGCAAGTCGACCTTCCTGCGGTGCATCAACCACCTCGAGAAGATCAACGCCGGCCGCCTGTACGTCGACGGCGAGCTGGTCGGCTACCGGCAGCACGGCGACAAGCTGTACGAGCTGCGCGACCGCGAGGTAGCGATGAAGCGCCGGGACATCGGCATGGTCTTCCAGCGCTTCAACCTGTTCCCGCACATGACGGCCGTGGAGAACGTCATGGAGGCGCCGGTCCAGGTCAAGGGCACCAGCAAGGCCCAGGCCAGGGAGCGGGCGACGCAGCTCCTGGAGCGGGTGGGCCTCGCGGACAAGGCCGGGAACTACCCCTCGCAGCTCTCCGGCGGCCAGCAGCAGCGTGTGGCGATCGCCCGGGCCCTCGCGATGGACCCGAAGCTGATGCTGTTCGACGAGCCGACGTCGGCCCTCGACCCGGAGTTGGTCGGTGACGTCCTGGACGTCATGCGCGACCTCGCCCAATCGGGCATGACCATGGTCGTCGTCACCCACGAGATGGGCTTCGCCCGCGAGGTGGGCGACAGCCTGGTCTTCATGGACGGCGGTGTGGTGGTCGAATCCGGCCATCCGCGCGATGTGCTGACGAATCCCCAGCACGAACGGACACAGTCGTTCCTGTCCAAGGTGCTCTGAGAACCCACCGACGGCGACGTACATAAGAGGTCCCGGCAAGTATGCAGACTTGCCGGGACCTCTTATGTTCTCAGAACTTTCCGCGTTCTCAGAACTTCCCTGGTGACAAGTCCCCGGTCTTGCCCGTTTTCTCGGGAGAAACGCGACCAAAGTGTTCACTTGAGAAGGTGTCGAGACCTTCGTCCTGGCTCATCTGGTCATCACCGAACTCTTCACTCCCTTGGCCCGTACCGTCAGCGTTGGGCTCAGGCTGGATGGCAGGACCCTCGGGTGTGGGCTTTTGCAGAGGTGCCGCGGATACGCCGGTCATTCCGATCGCGGCGAGTAGGACAGGGGTGGCGATCGCGATGGCCAGGGCTTTACGTGCTCGCATGATTTCCGCCTCATCTAGGACAACACGTCGCCGCCAAGCTACCCGGGCATTCATTCCGAATAACTGCTCACCGAACTAACCACTCGTACGGTCGAGCACACCAGAGCAAGCAATTCGATTGACGACGTACCACTCCTGGCGCCGGCCCCGGCTCTCCTGCCAGCCGCCTGGTCGGTTCCGGCCCTGTTGGTCATGGAATCCCCGCCTCCTCGCGCAGGCGTAATACGCTTGGCACACGACCGCCTGTTACCCGACCGCAGACACGACCATAGAGCGCTCCGTAAGGACTACACGTGGAACTGGCCTATTACTCGGATTACGCCGTACGCCTCGTCAACACCGAGGACCCGGCCCGGGGCAAGGACTCCCTCACCTCGGTCGAGGCCGTCCGCGACCTGTTCGAGGCGAACTCGTCGGCGGCCCGCCGCGCCACCGACGCCGACGTCACGCGCTTCCGCTCGGTACGGGGCCGGCTCCGCTCGGTGTTCGAGGCCGCCGACCAGGGCGACGAGACCCTGGCCGTGGACCTCCTGAACTCACTCCTGCTGGAGTTCCCGGTGAGCCCGCAGATCTCCGGGCACGACGTCCGGGACGACGACGGCCGCCCGCTGTGGCACATGCACCTGGCCGACCACCCGTCCAACGCCACCGCCGGGTACGCGGCGATCGCGGCGATGGGCCTGGCGTTCCACCTGACCGAGCACGGCGTCGACCGCCTCGGCCTGTGCCAGGCGACCCCCTGCCGCAACGCCTACCTCGACACGTCCACGAACCGCTCCCGGCGCTACTGCTCGGACCGCTGCGCGACCCGCGCCAACGTGGCCGCCTACCGGGCCCGCAAACGCCTGGAGGCCGACCTGACGGGCAGCAGCGGCCTGGCGGCGGAGAATGCCCAGCGCGCCAGCGCCAGCGGCGAGCGCTGACCCGCCTTGCGCGGCCGGTACCGCGCCAGCGCCCTGCCGAGGATCAGCTCGTCGGGCACGACCCCGTAGTCGGTACTGTCACCGCCCGCGTACGGATTGTCCCCGAGCACCCACCAGCCGCCCTCGCGCTGCTCCACGGCACGCTTGACGACCAGCAGGTCCTGCTGGAACGGATGACGCAGGACGACGATGTCCCCCGGCCTGATCGCGACCCCGTACTGCAGCAGCAGCCGGTCGCCGTGCTGCAGCGTGGGAACCATGGACGGCCCCGTCACCTCCGCCACCCCGAACGGCGCCCCGGCCCTCCCCCGCTCGGTCCCCTGCGACAGCTCCGGCATCCCCGGCACCTCCCCGGTCCGTTCCTCCACCAGTCTCAGTCTGACCCTGGACTTTTGTCCTAAGCCCTAGGGGGCACTCACGAAATCCCGTCCCTCAGGGAGTAATGTCGCACCTGAGAAGACGATCACGAGGAAGGAATGCTCCATGCTTTCCCGCCTGTTTGCCCCCAAGGTCAAGGTCAGCGCACACTGCGACCTGCCCTGCGGTGTGTACGACCCGGCCCAGGCCCGCATCGAGGCGGAGTCCGTGAAGGCCGTTCAGGAGAAGATGGCCGCCAACGACGACCCGCACTTCCAGGCGCGTGCCACCGTCATCAAGGAGCAGCGCGCGGAGCTGGCCAAGCACCACGTCTCCGTGCTCTGGAGCGACTACTTCAAGCCCCCGCACTTCGAGAAGTACCCCGAGCTGCACCAGCTGGTGAACGACACCCTGAAGGCCCTCTCGGCCGCCAAGGCGTCCACCGACCCGGCCACCGGCCAGAAGGCGCTGGACTACATCGCCCAGATCGACAAGATCTTCTGGGAGACCAAGAAGGCCTGATCTATGGCTAGGCAGCCTGACCTGCGGTTTCGCGGGTCGCATCGCCTACCTGTCCGCACCCGGTCCGCAGGCCGCCGAGCACGGCGTCCATGACGGTCCGGGTGCGGTCTTCTTCGCCCGGCCACAGGTGGGCGTAGATCCGCAGCGTGATGACGGCGGACGCGTGGCCGAGGACGAGCTGAACCTGCTTGACGCTCGCTCCGCCGGCGATGAGGGCGGAGGCGTAGAAGTGCCGCAGGTCGTGGGTCACCATGTGCGGCAGTTCGACGGGCTTGCGGCCCTCGCGCTCGGCCGCCTCGTTCTCCGCCTTCTGCAGCTCCTTACGAGCGCAGTTCCATTCGGTCTTCCAGCGGCGGTAGTTGAGCGGCTCACCCTCCTCCATCGTGAACAGCCACTCCTTGGAGGGGCGTGCGGCGAGGTGCGCGAGCAGCGCGTCGGTGACGACCTCGCCGACCGGGACGGACCCGGCCGAGCCGTGGCACCGCGCCGAAACCGCCATCCGCCACGCGCACGCCGTCCTCGACTCAGGTGACGAGGCCGTGACCCAGGGCCACCTGGATGCCTTCGGCGACACCCTCCACACCCTGGCCCTCGCCAGCCACGGCCCGCACCGGGCCGAACTACAAGCAGCGGCACAGGTGTTCAACCGCGCCCGCCGTTCAGCGATCCGGGCCGACCATCAAGCAGCCACCGCCCTGCGGGAAGCCACCAGGGAACTCGCCTACGCCACACACGATCCGGGCGGACTCGCCATCGCCCTGATCTTCGCTGCGCTCTGCCTGTCGCGGGCAGCTGCCAAGTGGCACGAACAACGCGGCCACGAGCAGCAGGCCGCCGCGGCTGAGCAAGCCTTCCGCCACCTACAGGCCGGTTACCAGGAAGCTGCCGCGCCGGTCCTGGCGGATCTCACCCGACGCGCACCACGCTCCGCCACCATCAGCCGCTTCGAGCAGGATCTGCGCGCAGCCCTCCCGGACCAGGCCGACCGCATCCTCGCCGATCCCGCCTGGCCAACCCTGACCACAACCCTCGCCCGCGCCGAGATCGCCGGCCACAACCCCCGGCGTCTCTTGGCCGAAGTCGCCGCCCTGCGAAAACTCGACACCGCCGAACGCCCCGCCGAGATCCTCAACTGGCGCATCACCGTCCAGCCGAATAGGCGAGCACAGGCAGCACGCAAGCGAAGCAGCACACCGGGAGCGGCCTCTCGGCCCCTGGCCCTCCAGCCCTCGGCCACGACGCCGGCCTCCAGGCCCGAGGAACGTGGACGACATCGATAGATCAAGCAGTTGGCTCTCGGACGGTGTTGACGTCCTGCTCTGTGATCACTTCAGGCTGCTCCGGCTCCAGGAGCAGAAGCGGATTCGCCGGCTGGCACGACGGACAAGCGGCCAACCCATTCCATGACTTCAGCCAGGTGCTCGGCCAACAACCCGATGTGGGGATCAGGCTGGACCAAGAAAGTCGCCATACCCCGCGCCGTGCGCTCTGCTGCCCAGGCATGGTCGAGGGCGGCGAAGTCATCGTCGACCCAAGCAACAGGCATGTCGCCCAGCCAGACATCGACATGGTCTCGTTTCCAGAGATAGCCGTCGGGGTGGCTGGTGGTGATCTGCGGACGCGGGAGGTCGACGTATGGCAGAGACGGGAGGCCGAGGAGCGGCCCAATCAGTGTGGTGGCGTCCTGGCGCCAGCTGGTGCACCAGACCGGGGTGACCAGGCCGGTCCGTATCACGTCCATGAGCAAGGGGCCATGGCTCGGGCTGAGCCAGACGGTGACCGGATCGTCGGCGCTACGGCCGGTGGGAACGACATCGTGGCGGTCGTGGGTGGCCGGACTGGTCCCATCGGCGTCCGGGAAGGGGATGAGGACGCCGTCGACGTCGAGGAGCAGATAGGGCGGGCGCATCAGTTTCTCCCAAGAGACGGCCGAGTGGGGGTCAGAGCTTGCGCGCGGTGATCAGCAACGCGGTGGGCCAGAGGCCGCGGCGGGCGTCGTGGAACTCCTGGGCCGAGGTGAGCCAGAGGCCGGCGCGGTCGAGGTGCTTCTCCCAGCGGTCGGCATCGAAGTCCCAGCGGGCGATGGGCAGTCGGGTGCGGTCAGGGAGGGTGACGTAGTCCCGGCGGGGTCGGTCGTCGGCGGTGGGTCGCAAGCCGCCGCGCTTGGGGTGGGGGACAGAGAAGGCGAGGGTGCGCCCGGGTTTGAGGTGCTGGGCGATGGCCGGGAGCAGAAGCTCGGGGGCTACCAAGCCGATGGCCCCGAAGACGGAGTAGATGGCGTCGAAACGCTCGTCGGAGGCTTGCAGGTAGTGCAGGGCATGGCCGGCGACGAAGGTCAGATTGTTCAGCCGCCCGTAGTGCGACCGGGCCCGGCGGACCTGCAGGCCGACCAGATCGACACCGGTGACCTGGGCGCCGTAGCGGGTGGCGAGGTGGGCGGCGTTGTGACCGGGGCCGCAGCCGAGTTCCAGCAGCCGCTTGCGGCGCAGGTCCGAGCCGAGAATCTCGGCTCCGGGCCCGCTGCCCGGCCGGGTGGTCCATTCCATCCGTGCGGGTACCGACAGCGGCTCGGCGGGGCTGGCCGTGCTGCGCTGGAGGGCGTGGACGTACCAGGGGGATGCCTGGGCGAGCACGTCAGACCTCCAGGAGGTGGAGGACGTCGGTGAGGTGGCGGCGTACCGCCTTGATGTAGCCGGGGTCGGTGGCCGGGTCGTTGATCCAGCGGATGGACTGTTCCATGAACCACTCGACGGCCCACATGCGGTGCCAGCCCAGCGCCCAGTTCTCGGCGGTGAGCCCGCCGCGCCGGGTGAGAGCGTCCGGGGTGCCGCCAGCGGTGACGTACTGCTCCAGGAAGACACGGAGGCGTACAGGGTCGGGGGTGTCGAGGGTGCCGTGCCAGCTGGCGAGGTCGAGCAGGCCGGGGCCGGTGAAGGCGCGGGCGAAGTCCAGCAGCCGCCAGCCTTGTTGGCCAATGTGGAGGCTCGTGGGGTGGAACTCGGAGTGCACCCAGCCGAACGGCGCCACCGTCGTACCGGCCGACCGGGCCTTGGCGGCCTGAGCGATCCGGTCGAGCGCGTCCTCGATGTCGTCCGTGTCTTGCCAGCGCTCGGCCTTGCGGAGCTGGGCGAGATGCTCCAGTGCCCGGTGCGGCAGTGATCGGAGGCGGACCTGGTCGAGGACGGGCAAGGCGGCAGCCGTACGGGTGCCGTACAGGACCACGGCGGCGGCGGTGCCGTCGAGGTCGTCGGCATCGCGGACGGCGGAGCCGAGGTCCTCCATGAGCATGCCGAGCCAGCCGTCCAGGACAGCGGAGGCGTGGACCTGCGGGACAGGGACGCCGAGCGTGTGCGCCAGGCGCAGAGCCTGGTCCTCGCTGTCGAAGGGCCGCTTCGCATACTTGAAGATCGCGGTGCTGGCGTCGGGGAAGGTCAGGCGCTCGACACCGGACATGGACCACACGCGCACCTCCTCGCGCACGGCGGTGGCCCGTCCGGCCATGGTGAGCAGGTTGTCGAGGAGTTCGGCGCTGGGGTTCGCGGTCACGTGAGGGCTCCAGAGAGGTTGAAGGCGTCCGGGGCGGGCGAGAGGTGCCGGCCCGCCCCGGAGCCTGGCGTGCGGTGTGGTGCTACGCGGCAGGGCTCACGCGGTGGGCGTAGACCTGACCGATCCAACTGGACTTGAAGGCCGCGAGGTCGTCGCGGAAGGCGGTCATCGACGCACCGTAGGGCGCGACGACGCCGCCGGACTGGTCCGGCACGGACTGGCAGCCGTGCACGAGTCGGCCCCCGAGGGCCGCGTGGGCCTTGATGGACTCGATACGGCGGTGCTCGTTGAACCAGCCGCCGTGGTAGACCTCGTCGAGCGTTCCACCCATCTCGTCGTCCAGGTCGAAGACGACGGAGGTGGCGGCGGGGAAGAACCAGCACGGGCCGACGTTGGAGATGTGCCCGTCCAGCTCCACCTTGTTGAGCGCCATCAGCGTGGCTGCCTCGCGCAGCATCCGCAGGTGCTCGGCGGTGATCTGCGGCAGGCCGAGGCTGGCGAGATGCTCGTCGCGGAAGAGGTAGGCGTACACCTCGTAGGCGGTGGACAGGACTCGGGCGGCGTCCGAGGTAGAGGCGGCGTGGGCCTTGATGAAGTCCAGCGCGAGCTGCTCGACCGCGCTCTCGGTGGTCTCCTCCACGTCCAGGAGCTGGGACTTGACCAGCTCCCAATCGGCGACGAGCCAGGTGTTGGACTCGAAGCGGAAGAAGTACTCGGCCGGGTCGATGGTGATGCGCCGGCCCTCGACCTGGATGCCGGGCAAACGGCTCCAGCGCTCGTCGAACGCCTCAGGCAGTACGACCGTGATGGCGGCCTTGGTGTCGATGGTGGTCACCGTGTCTCCGTCTCTGATCGGCCGGGCTCGGGCACAGGAATGCCCGAACCCGGTGTAGGCGTACGGAACTTCGGGGGCCGCCCGGCCGAAGGGGGGAGCCTGGTCACGGTGTCGGACCGGGGCCGGGCGGCTGATGTTTAGTGAACCCTCCGTCACGCACAGTGGGTACGGTGAGAGGCAGTTGAAGCGGTATACGCGGTTTACAGCTCCTGAGCGGAGGCGATCGTGGCAGCAGCGCCGAGAGGTCCCAACTCCCGCCTGCGTGACGTCATCGAGGCGATCGGCTGCACCTACGAGGCTCTGGCGAAGGACGTCCGGCGTATCGCAGCCGAGAACGGCGAGATCCTCCAGACCAACAAGTCGGCCGTCTCGCACTGGGTGAACGGCGCACGCCAGCCGACCGGACGGACCGGCCAATACCTCGCTGAGGCGCTGTCCCGCCGAGCAGGCCGACCCATCACTCTGGTCGAGATTGGCCTTCGAGCACCCGAAACTATGGTGGCGCAGGAGCTCGATCCTGTTCTGGCCGCCACCGATCTAGGCCGTGCCGACGTCGAACGCCGCCGCTTCCTTGCCGTGGCTGCCTTCACCACGGCCGGGGTGGCCATGCCGCTCTTCTACGACCACGAGGCCACGGCGCGCATGCTGCGGGCCCGCACCGGCAGCTCCCTGGTCGGGATGGAGGACGTGGACGTCGTTGGGCAGATCACCGCGGCCTTCAGCGCGGCCGATGAACGCCTCGGTGGCGGCCACGGCCTGACCACGGTCACCACCTACCTCGCCGACACTGCCGCTCCCATGCTCCGCGGCCAATTCCCGAACGAAGCGCTACGGCAAGCGGCCTTCGGTGCCGTCGCCGAACTCGCCTACCTCGCTGGCTGGAAGCACCACGACCTCGGCCAAGAAGGCGCCGCCCAGCGCTACTACCAGGTCGGCTACCAACTCGCCTGCGAAGCCGACCCGCGTGGTCACGCCGCCTGGATGATGCGCGCCCTCGCCCACCAGGCGCTGAGCCTCAAGCGGCCCCACCACTGCGTCGACCTCGTGGAAGGAGCCCTCACCCGCGGTCTGGGCCACGTCGACGGCCAGACCGAGGCGCTGCTGCACATCACCCACGCCCGCGCCTACGCCGCGGTAGGCGCGAAGCCCGCAGCGGCCCGCGCCCTGCTCGCCGCCGAAGACGCCCTCCTACGCGAAGACGGCCCGCAGCCCAGCTACTCCCGCGTCAGCGGTCCCGCGGCCGGCACCGTCGCCAGCCACACCGCCCGCACCCTGACCGACCTCGCCGACCACGTCGGCACCGAACAACAACACCGCGATGCCCTGGTGCGTTGGGACCCCGAGAAGTACAAGCGCGTCCACGCCCTCACCTACGCCGACCTCGGTGACAGCCTCGCCGCCCAGGCCCGAGCCGACGAAGCCGTCGCCGCCTGGTCACAGGCCCTGACCCTGATGGAGGGAATGACGTCCGACCGCACCCGCAAAGCGATCACCTCGCTCCGCTCCACCCTCTCCATCTACCAGCGCCGCAAAGTGCCCGGAGCCGCCGAACTCGCCCGCCGCGCACGCGAAGCACTGGCCTAAGCTGCCACCAACCGGCCGACGAAGGGACACCAGCCGTGGCTCAGCGGACCACAGACGACCAGCCCAAAGCCCTGCCGCCCGCCCTCGAATCCATGACCCTGCTGGTCGCCGCCGTCATCGTCCACGACAAGGCCACCAACCGCGTCGTCCTCCTCCAACGCAGCCAGAACGCCAAGTTCGCCCAGGGCATGTGGGACCTCCCCGTCGGCAAGAGCGAACCCGGCGAGCCCATCACCGAGACGGCAGTGCGGGAGTTGTACGAAGAAACCGGTCTGACCGTGAAGCCGGAGTCTCTGAAGGTCGCGCACATCATCCACGGCGCCTGGGGTGTGGAGGCCCCCAACGGCTTCCTCACCGTCGTCTTCACGGCCCACGAATGGACGGGCGAGCCAGAAAACCGCGAGCCGCGCAAGCACGCCCAGGTACGCTGGATCGACGCCACCGCCATCCCCGAGACGTTCGTCGACACCACGGCCAGCGCCCTCCACCGCTACCTCACCGACGGGCCCCAGGTGTCGCTCGACGGCTGGAAGTAGGCGAGGGCCGAGCGGACGCTGTCGTGGCTGACCCCCCTCCGGCGTCTGGTGCGGGACTACCTGTCGGCAAGTGCATGGCCGCCGGGGAGGCCCCGTCGAGCCACGCCGACGTCAAAGGCCCTTCAGGACACGATCAAGTGCGGACCGGCCTGCGGGCCCCCAGTTCGGCTTGCCGCCAGGCAGGCCGCGATCCCCGGCTTGACCCATCGCCATCAGGAACAGGCTCCTCATCGCGGCCAGTCCGCGCGCCCGGCGCACCGCTGCCTCGTCCGCCTGTGCGTAGCTGTTGAAAAACCGTGCGGCGCCGCCCGCGGGGAGGAGCAGCCAGGCGGCCGCGAGGTCCCACGCCGGGTCGCCGGCGACGAGTGCGCCGAAGTCGACGACACCCGCCAATGTCCCGTCCGCGACGACGACGTTCGCGGGATGCAGGTCGCCGTGCACCCACACCGGTGGGCCCTCCCACCCCGGGGCCGCCACCGCTTCACCCCAGACTTCACGGATCTCGTCGGCAAGGTCGGCAGGGGCAACATCCTGGAAGAAGTGCTCGAAGCCGTCCGTGCAGTCCTTGGGGTGAGCGCCGAAGTCCGAAGCGGTCGGTGCGTCGGCGGGCGCCTCCACGTGCAACGCCCTGAGGAAACCCGACAGCGTCTCGGCCGCGTGGTCGCCGCGAGTGATCGAGCCGTGGTCCAGCGGCGTGCCCTCGACCCATGTCATGACGGTCCAGATCTTGGGGAAGCGCTCGGACGGCACACCGTCCCGTAGGGGGACAGGAATCGGCAGCGGCAGGCGCGCGGCCAGAGTCGGCAGCCACCGCCGCTCCTTGAGCTGCAGATCGGGGCTCGTGTCCATCCGCTGCATCCGGACGGCCAACTCGCTACCGAGGCGCCACATCTGGTTGCCCCAGCCGCCCGCCACTTCCCGGATGGGCAACTCGGCCAGGTCCGGATGCTGTTCCCGAAGCAGGTCGCGGACCAGACCCTCGCTAATCTCAATCTCGGATTCGATCATGCCGATTCACCGTACTTGAGGTAGGCGGAGGCCACCTTGCACTTTCGGAGATCCAACTCCCAGGCTGGATCTCCCGAGCCCCCTGAGGAATCCGCAGGCAAGCGCTGCAGGCCGTGCTCGCCCGCCAACTGATGCGCTCGGCTCCACCAACTGTCGGGCTCATCCGACCGCCACCCGCAACCAGCAACTGGCCAACGTCCGCGCCATCTACCCACCCGAGTAAGGATGCCCTCGGCGCCCTCGCCATCGAGATCCATCGCGCTGCTGCATGATTCGACCCGGGAGGAGGACACTCCCATCTCCAGCGTCGGCTGGGCTGCTGGCGGCCTTGCCCGAAGTAGATGCGCCGATCGGAACTCAGAAGACGAGACACGCCCGGTGCGCATCCAAAACGCCTCTGACCTGCGACGATACTTCACTGCGGTTACGGTGACGCAGTCCCAGCTTGCGGATGCTCCGGAGCACCCACCAATGGGTGAGATGCGGCTGGACGGTGCCCCCGTCTGGACCTCACCCCCGCCAGACGCAACCAGTCGCTCGGCCGGCGATCTGCGACACGTCGAACAATGGATCAATCTTGAAGCACCTCTAGCCTCGCTGACCGTAGCCGCGTAACTTCTAGTGGTCACGAGGGATTAGGGGGAGCAGGCTTGGACGTGCCCTGGGAGCTCATGCATGAGCCAGCGGAGGACAGTGGAAGCGACACCGGGGATAGGTATCGGTTTCAGTACCAGGCCATAGCCCGGCATTGTTGCGAGTTCGGATCAAGCGAACTGCTCTGGATTCTCTGCGAGTGGCACACGGACTACATCTTGGCGCTATCGGGCAATAGGTACGTGCTGGTCAGCGTCAAGCACCGCGAGAAGAGCCAAGGCAGCTGGACCATCGCACGTCTGTGCGGCGATGGGGGGCTCGACACACTATGTGCCCGATGGATGGAATGCCGAAAGCCGGATCAGGCACGCCTCGTCACCAATGGGGGTCTCGATCCTACAGCAAAGAAGCTAGCAAAGGCATGCGCCGCTGGCGATACACGCCTCCTCGCGGAATTTTCCGAACAGCTCTACACCAAGCTCGGGTGCACCGACTCGAATGAAGCTCAAGAATTTCTGGCAAGGCTAAGGATCGAGGATGGCATCCCATCGCGGAGACACATAAGGGCGCAAAACATAGAAGAGTACGCGCGCCCCATGTTGAGGCGGATCGGGAAAAGAAACCTTGATGCAGGCCGGGTTTATGACGCCCTCGTCCAGGTCGTGGAGGATGCATCTCGCTCCGTGGCGACCGAGCGGGAAGACGTCACTTGGGCGCTTTCGTGTTTCGACTCACTCGATCATGATGTTCTCCAGCAGGAGGATATGAAGCGAAGGCTCATAACTCCAGACCGTGTCGAAATTTCCATTTCGACCGTGCCCGAGTTCGGAACCCCATTGCTGCAGACTGGGTCCATGCCCGCGGAACAAGCGGAAACAAGATTGTCAAGGAAGCTGCGGCAAGGCGAGATCGGCGAAACGACGATTCAGTCGGCTAGAAGGACCCGAAGTTCTTGGGCAAGATTTTCCGCCCAGTTCAGTTCACCCCTGCCACACCAAGACGACCTAGTGGATGATCTCACTACACGGGTGCTCCATGAAGCCGGCATGGCCGAGATGGAGACCATGCAATCTGATGCCCCCTACGGGCGACAGATGCTCGCGAATCTCAGTGAGAGGCTAGCTCCGGAGCGTATGGGGACACCACCAGAAGTGCCGGTGGATCGACTTCACCTGCTTGGATTGGCCTACCAGCTAACCGATGAATGTAAAGTTTGGTGGTCGCCAAAATTCGACATACCGGATGAGGATGACGGGGAGGTGGCGTGATGCGAGCGGATGAAAGTTATGAGTATCACATGGCTCGCCTGCTTATCCTTCTGCACCATTTCGGTAAGCCGAACTCAAGCGGTCTCGACGGCCTAACCAAGTTGGCCAAGCTTGACTTCCTTCTCAGATACCCATCTTTCACCGATCGCCTGCTTCCCGAGAGGGACGCCAGTTGGCCCCCTGACTGTGAGCCGAATCCTGACGAACGCAATGCAGTAGAAAGTCGAATGATTCGATATAAGTACGGACCCTGGGATAATCGATATTACCCTTTGATTGGCAAATTGGTAGGTTACGGGCTTGCTGAAATCGTTCGCGGGAAAGGGCGGATCTGCATTCGCCTAACGGACACCGGCGATCAGATGGCTGGCGAACTGGGCGCAAGTCCGGAGTGGCGCATTGTTTTCGAGCGCTCCAAAATGCTGCGACGCCGTTTCAATCTTTCGGGAAATCGCCTGAAAGGAATGATTTACGAGTCACTTCCGGACGCGGTGAATCGTCCCCATTGGGAGGAGATCTAGTGGGATCTATCATTCGAATTCGCCAGCTTACCGTGAAGACGAACTCCGAACAGGCCGTTTACCGATTTGAGCATCAGGTCACTATCGTGACCGGCAGCATTGGAGTGGGCAAAAGTAGTCTGCTCGAGCTGATTAAATTCGGCCTCGGGTCGCAAAACGCCAAACTTATGCCAGCAGTCAGGCAGCACGTTGCCTCGATAGAGCTACAGATTATCCTTGGCGAGCGCAGGTACAGACTCATCAGGGAGATGAATCAGAACACCATCGATGTGGTTGATGAGTCCACCGGGGAAATTATCGGCCCGTGGGCCGTGACCAACCGAAAGTATATGCCTAAGGCCAGTCAGCAATTGCTGGCAGCATTGGGGCTTCCTCCTGATCTTCGGATTCCAAGGAAGCGCACGAAACCGACCAGCGAGACCGTCGGATTGAGTTTCTTCGATCTATATCGTTATGTCTATCTCGGGCAAAACGAGATCGACACGCAGGTAGTTGGACATGGAAATACCCACCTCGACCTTAAACGCCGCGCCGTCTTCGAGCTTGTGTACGGACTGAATTCGCCCGAACTGATCGACCTGGCTATCATGAGAGGTAAGTGGGTAGATCGCGCCGCGCAGTTGAAAGTCAGAGCGGAGGCAATTAAGGACTTCCTGGTCCAAGCAGAAGAGCCAGAACCAGAGCGATTGCAGGATCTGGAGGGAGAGGCGAGGCGTGCTCTTGAAGAGGCCACGTCGCTACTTAATGCCGTTCGGACTGAAAGCGGGGCTGCCCTTGAGGCGCAACGCAGTACGCGCGAGCGGGTAAGCCAACTACGGGCTCAGTTGAGCGAGCTAATTGCCGTACGCGACGCCACCGCAGCTGATGTTCTCAAGAGCAGGTCCCTAATGGCGCAACTTCGCCTGGAACAGCAAGCCCTAGAGCGTGCAGAAGTCGCGAATCGGGCTTTGAGTGGGCTCGAATTCACATCATGCCCACGTTGCCTCCAGGACTTGACGGATCGCGAGGTACCGAGCGGGCATTGTCTGCTCTGCACCCAGTCCGAACCAGCAGCCAGCGAGTTTGACAGCGGAGAAATGAAGCGCCTGGCGGCGCAAATTCGTGAGACACAGTCTCTGCTGGACGAAGATGAAGAGGCTTTGGAAGGACAGCGGGAACAGGTTCGTTCCGTAGAGTCAGAACTGGCCGAAGTTAGCATCGAGCTGGAGCGATCTGCCTCGGAGCTGATCAGCCCGCAGCTTGAAGAGGTGCAGACACTGGCTATGGAGATTGCCCGACTTGAAGGCCAATTGGAGCGGCTAGAAGCGTCTGGAGCGCGCTGGAGTAATTACGAATCCACAGTAGAGGCTGCGCAGGACGCCGAAGTAGAAGCTAGCCGAGTATCTGAGCGAGAAAACGCGCTGCAGGACGATCTAGCCCGTAACCAGGAGCGGATCGAAGAGCTATCAGACGTATTTAACGAGATCGTTCGTTCTCTTCAGCTTCCGTGGTACACGAGCGCGAAAATTGACGAGGATACGTACCTCCCTATCGTGAATGGAGAGGCATTCGACCAACTTTCAGTTGGCGGAGCCCGAAAGACGATAGTGAACCTCGCATATCACCTGGCGAACTTGAAATATGGACTCCAGCATGAAGGTATTCCGTACCCTACGCTCTTGATTGTCGACAGTCCACGTAAAAACGTGGGGCAGACGCCTGAAGACTCGGCAGTAGCAGCAAAGGTCTACGAGTACATCATGCAACTGCAGCGAGAATTCAGCGAATCATTCCAAATGATCATTGCGGATAATAGCGTCCCTACTGAGACGCCGAATGAATACGGCGAACTGCACTTCACCTACGACCATCCGTTGGTTCCTGGCGTTCCCCATCCAGGCGAGGGGGTGGAAACGGTCTAGGTACCGACGGCGCATACAGAGTCATCATCTCTACCTATATCCCGAGACTCTGCTCCGAGTGCTACAACGGCTCTCGGCCCGATCCAGCGTCGCAATAGATCGAGTAGAGAGACCTCCGGGCGATAGCTGCCTCCACTCCTGCGTCACGGATCGTGTACCGCAGAGGTGCCGAGCGTTCTGCAGCCACCGAGACGACGCCCCCCTGTACCCGCAGGATGAGAAGTGCCGTCGTCCTTGACTACGAGGCAGCCATGAGTTCCTTCGGCGGCTCCGCCGCAGGAGGAACTCCTTCTACAGCACGAAGGATGAGGCCCTGGATCGGCCGGTGAATGACGGTCACAGGGCCTTGCATCCGTCACCAGGGCGACGTCATGTCCGTAATCACGGATAACGCCGAGCCGCCATCAGTCCGCACACAGTCCGCAAGACACCCGCTCAAGACCATCGCACCCCATCGCCATCAATCACCAAAAGGCCAGGTCAGCGCCCCACAGGAAACATCCCCGCAGGTCACCGACCCGGCCCATTACTAGGAGACCAAGAAGGCCTGAGCCCCACCCCTTCTGACCTGCAACTTCTCTGTTTGCAGCGTCTCTCTGCCCGCACCCGGCCCCCGGCTCGCCGCACACGGCGTCGCTGGGGACCGGGTGCGGTTTCGTTCGCCGTCCGTTGATGGGGGAGCGAGTCAGGAGAGCCAGTCGGTGTAGCGGGTGGCCGCGAGGTGAGCGTCCTTGTCGGTGAGGACGTCGCCCTTCACGACGGCGAACATGCCGGCGGTGGGGTCCGTGACGACGGTGCGGTTGTCACCCTTGTGGGACAGGGTGATCCGGCCCAGCTCGTCCAGGGAGAAGATCTCGGGACCTGCGATGTTGCGAATGCCGTTCAGCGGGGCACCCGCGGCGACCTCCGCCACCGCGGCGGCCACGTCCCTGGAAGCGATCGGCTGGATCGGAGTGGCAGGCAACCGGACGGTGTCGCCGTCGGCGGTCCAGGACAGGACGGCGTCCATGAACTCCATGAACTGCGTCGCCCGGACGATCGAGTAGGGGATCGAACCGGCCGCGAGGATGTTCTCCTGGAGCGCCTTGGCGCGGTAGTAGTCCAGCTCCGGCACCTGGTCGACGCCGACGATCGAGAGGATGACGAAGTGGCCGACGCCGCCCTTGCGGGCCGCGGCCAGAAGGTTGTCCATCGACGTCTGGAAGAAGGCCGGGGAGGCTTCGTCGAAGGTCGGGGAGTTCGTGAGGTTGACGACGACGTCGGCTCCCGCCACCGCCTCGTCCAGTCCCTGGCCGCTGATGACGTCGACGCCGGTGGACTTCGAGTGCGGTACGGCCTCGTGCCCGGCGGCATTCAGATTCTTGACGACCTGCGAACCGATCAGCCCGGTACCGCCGATGACTGCGATCTTCATGGCATGCCTTTCGTCGGAGTTACGTGCGGAATATGGCATATGAACAACTAGGTGGACGGGGCAAGAATCGACGCCTTGATCGGCCGGGAAGGGGCGGCGTCAGAGACCGTCGACGAACGTGACCGTCTCGTCGAGCGGAGCCCGGCCCATACGGGCGTCACCTACGGTGACGTCTTCGAACCCGATCGACATGCCGCAGAAGAGGACGAGCTCCTCCGGGGGTGACAGGACCTGTGCGACGGTCCTGTGGAATTTCGCCCATGCCATCTGCGGGCAACTGTGCAGCCCTTCGGCGCGGAGCAGCAGCATGACGGTCTGCAGATACATGCCGACGTCCGACCACTGAGGCCGGCCCATGTCGCGGTCGATGTAGCAGAACAGGGCGGCGGGCGCGCCGAAACAGTCCCAGTTCGCAGCAGCGGCCCTCTGGCGCGCCTCCAGGTCCTCGCGCGGAATACCGAGTGCGCCGTAGCGCTGCTCCCCGAAGGCGGACCGACGCGCGCGGTACGGGGACTTCAGCGAAGGCGGGTACATCTCGTACTCCGGCTCGTCCCAGGGGTCGCCCGAGGCCAGGCGCTCGCCGGTGCGCTTCTTGAGCTCGGCCAGCGGCGCACCGGTCAGCACGTAGACGTGCCACGGCTGGATGTTCGATCCGGACGGCGCCCAGGCCGCGGCAGACAGCACCCGCTCCAGCGCCTCCCTCGGAACGGGCCGGTCGGTGAACCCGCGCACTGCCCGCCGGCTCGTGACCGCCTCATAGACGTCCATGATCACCCGCCTCCATACGCTCAACGGGTCCGACTTCGTCACACTGAAGATGGTATCACTCGATACCATTTCGAGCGCGACTATCGATGCACATGAACCCGCCAAGGCATGGCTGGACAGCGCGCTACGCGCCGGGCGGACATGAGGCGAAGGGCACCGGCCCTGCGCAGGCAACCGGTCGCGCGGGCGCGCTCACGCCTCGTCGTCCGCAGGGTGGGCGAACCGGGTCAGCAGATCCGTCAGCTGCTCACGCTCACCAGGCCCCAGTTCCGCAACCAGACGCTCGGCCAGCGGCTCCGCCGCCACATGGGCCGCATCGAAAAGCTCGACGCCCTGAGGCGTGATCTCCACCGCCCGCACCCGCCGGTCCCCCGGAACGGTCTTGCGTACGGCCAGCCCCATGCGCTCCAGGTCGTCCACGACCCGCATGATTCCCGCCTTGTCCGACCCCGTCGCCGCCGCCAGGTCCCGCTGCACCGTGGGCCCGCGGTCGACCAGGACGATCAGCACGGCGAAATGGCGCAACTCGATGCCGAGCGGCCGGAGCGCCTCCGCCATCACCGCGGCCGCCCGCCAGTGCGCCCGGCGCAGCAGCAAGCCGAGGGCGAACGGCGACGTATCCCCGGGGCGGTCGGTCGCGCGCGAAACGGAGGTGGAGGCGGAGGCTCGGTGAGGAACGTCGGCGGACATAAAGACACGATAGCAGCTATCGTCCCATTCGATACGGTATCGTTTGAAACTAACTGCGGGATCCGCGGGATCCACAACTCCCCCTGGACCACACAGAGTTCTAGTCAGGCATCGCCGGGCGTTGCTAGCCTCGGTTTGCAGTCGTGACAGGGCAGGCGCACCATGCGGCAGTGACGGGGGAGTCATGACCGGTCTGTCCGGCCCGGGAGTACGGGTCCTGCTGATCGCCACCGCCACCCACGACGGGCCCATGCTCGCCTCGGTGCCCTCCGTCGTCCCCACCTTCCACGCCCTGCGTGCGGCCCTCGTCGAACGGTGCGGGGTGCCGTCCGACCAGGTGCGCGAGCTGCTCGACCCGCCCGACGCGATGACCATGGCGCAGGCGGTCGCGGACGAGGCACAGCGGGCCGACACGGTGCTGCTGGTCTACTTCATCGGTCACGGACTGCTCGACACGGACGGCGAGTTGTACCTGGCCGCCCGCAACACCGACCGGCTCACCCCCGGTATGGCCGGACACCAGGCGCTGTCCTTCTCCGCCCTGCGGCAGGCGCTCACGGCCAGTCGGGCGTCCTCGGTCGTCCTCGTCCTCGACTGCTGCTTCTCCGGACGCCGCCATCTGGGGCGCGGCACATCCGTGCCCGCGTTCAGCATGGATCCCGCTCCCGGCCTGTACTTCATCGGGTCAGCGGAACAGCTCGCCCTCGCTCCGCCGGAGGCCGGGCGAACGGCGTTCACGGGGGCGCTCGTCGACGTACTGACCCAGGGCGACCCGCGCGGGCCGCATCAGCTGACCCTGGACCTGGTCTACGACGCGGTGTTCCGGACCATGTGGGACCAGCAGCTGCCGCTGCCCCGCAGGCAGGCGGAAGGCCGCTCCGGAAGCCTGGTCGTCGCGCCGAACCCGGCGGTGCCCGCACAGACGGAACCGCAGAAGGAACCGGAGCCCTCGGCCGGCCGCAGCCCCTACCCGGGCCTGCAGTCGTTCGGTCCGGATGACGCCCAGCTGTACTGCGGGCGCGAGGCGATGGTCGAGCGGGTGCTCTCCGCGCTGCAGGAGTGCGCCGACGCCCCTGCCGCGGCAGGGCCGCTGGTGCTGGTCGGCCCGTCCGGGTCGGGAAAGACCTCTCTCCTCAACGCCGGGCTCCTGAACAGGCTGCGTGACAACGCTCTGCCCGCGTCGGCCGGCTGGCCGGTCCTGCGGCTCACCCCCGGCGCCAACCCGCTGCGGCGCCTTGCCGAGCAGTTCGACGCACCCACCGAGAGCGTCGAGGTCCTGCGCGAGGACCCCGACAGAGCGGCCGGCTGGGTCGACCGGCTCCTCACCGACCGGCCCGGGCAGCGGCTGGTCGTGCTCGTCGACCAGCTGGAGGAGCTGTTCACCCTCTGCCGGGACGAAGCCGAACGTGCCGTGTTCCTGCGGGCGTTGACCGCCATGGCCACACCGGTGGACGACGACCCGCCGCGAACCTTCGTGATCCTCGCACTGCGAGCGGACTTCTACGACCAGGCCGCCGCTCAACCCGACCTGCTCACCGCCCTGCGCGACCGGCAGCTGCTCGTCGAGCCCATGACCCCCGACGAACTCCGCGCCGCGATCGAACAACCGGCCGCCAAGTCCGGGCTGGAACTCGACGACGGGCTCGCCGACCTGATGCTGCACGAGTTCGGCGCGATGGGCGGGGACAGGCCGGCGGCCGGTGCACTGCCGCTGCTGTCCCACGCGCTGTGGGCGACCTGGCAGCAACGCGCCGGATCGCGTCTCACCGTCGCCGGATACCGCGCGACCGGCGGAATCTCACACGCGATCGCGCGCACCGCCGACGAGGTGTACGACGAGCTCGGCCCGGCGGGGCAGGAGGCGGTCAAGCACATGCTGCCCCGGTTGGTCCGGGTCGCCGAGGACGCTGCCGACACGGCCCGGCCCATGGACCGCTCCGCCCTGCTGCACGGACTGCCCGACACCCGTGCCGCGCAGGAGGCGATCGACCGGCTCACCAGCGCCCGACTGCTCACGGTCGACCAGGACACCGCGCGGATCAGCCATGAGGCGTTGATACGTGCCTGGCCCGTGCTGCGGGGGTGGGTGGACGCGGACCGCGACTGGCTGCGCGACCGGCAGCAGCTCGCCGACGACGCCACCGCCTGGGAACGCTTCGATCGGGATCCCTCCCTGCTGTACCGGGGAAACCGCCTGGCCACCCTGCGCCAGCGCGCCGAGGCCGCCCCGGCGCGAGCGAAGGATCTCGACCCCCTGCTCGCCGAGTTCGTGGACACCTCCACACGTCAGGAACGCCGGGGCGTCCGCCGCCGCCGGATCGCCGTGGCCTTCCTCGCCCTGCTGGCGCTGCTCGCCTCGGCGGGACTTGCCGGCTCCGTCTCCTTCCAGCGTCAGGCCGAACGGGCGCACGAACGCGACCTCGCCCGGTATCTCGCCGCCGAGGCCGAGAACCTCCGCAACACCGAGCCCGGCCTGGCCAAACAGCTCAGTCTGCTCTCGTACCAGATCAACCACGAGGCCGGCCGGGGCGCGCTGCTGAACAGCCAGCGCACCCCGGGTGTGATCAACGCGGATCAGGTGGCCTACGACCTCGCCTTCAACAGGGACGGCCGGGTTCTCGCGATCTCGACCGGCGACTCGATCGTGCTGCGCACCCGGAGCGGGCCCGAGCGGATCAAGGCAGGCGAAATCGGCCCGATCGCGCTCAGCCCCGACGGCAGGACACTCGCGGCGGTCACCTACGGCAGCGGCCGCTCGGGCACGGCGACGGTACGGCTGTGGGACATCGCGGACCCCACGCAGCCGAGACAGACGGCCGCGCTGAGCGTCAAGCACATCACCTCCGCGCTCACCATCAGCAGGGACGGCAGGACCCTGTTCGCCGGCGTCTCCTCCGGCGAGATCCTCCTCTGGAACATCGCCGACCGGAATGCGCCCACTGCGCTCCCGACTCTGCGAGGACACACCAAGCAGGTCGACTCCCTGGCCGTCTCGCCCCGGCGTAACCTGCTCGCGAGCATCAGCGTGGACGGCGGGATCCGGCTCTGGGGCGTGGCGGACACCAGCCATGTCGGCCGGGTCGCCACACTCAAGGCAGCGCCGGTCACCAACGCGTGGGCGAACAAGAATCAGTTCCACCGGGTGGCCTTCGACCGCACGGGGAAGCTGCTGGCAGCACCGGTGCGGGTGAAGTCCGAAGAACGGCTGGGCCTGTGGACTCTCGGTGACCCGCGCAACCCACGGCGGATGAGTCGGGGGAAGAAGGACGAGTCGGCCTCGCTCAACTGCATCGACAGCATGACTTCCCTGACGTTCAGCCCGGCTCGCGACACCATCGTCGGGGCATGCGGCGGCCAAGCGTACGCGTGGGTGTACTCGACCGACGAAGATCCTGGCCTGATTGTGTCCGGGGCCAAGCTGGGCGAGATGACGACCAGTGCCGGAGCGGTCCTGTTCGACCCGGGCAGGGCCCGCCGGCTCTTGCAGACCACGGACCGCGGCGTGTACGTCTGGTCCCTGTCCAATGCCCTGCAACCCGGTGCCCAGGACTTTCTGGCACTGACGCCAGGAACCGGAGCCCAAATGGACCTCCGGTCGGCGGGCAAGAGGCTGCTCCTCGCGTTGGAGGGGGTGGGCGCGAACTACCTGGTGGAAGTGGCCCCGAACCGGAAGTTCCTGGCCGGCATGCGGGCCCCCGACATGTTCACGGGCGCGGACATCGCCCTCAGCCCGGACGGGAGCCTCCTCGCCGACGCCGAGGTCTACAAGCAGGGGAAGAAGAGCAAGACGGAGTACGTCGGCGTGCGCCTACGCGACACGGCTCACCCCAAAGGCTCACCCTTGGCCACGATCGGCGACGAGCTGGAGAACGGCGTCGCGGCGCTGGCCTTCAGCCCCACCAAGCCGCTGCTCGCCGTGTCCGACATGAACGGCTGGATCGCCGGCAACCACTCGACGCCGTACGTCCGGATCTTCGACATCGCGGACCCCCGGCACCCTCGGCAGGCCGCCCGCATCAAGTCGACCACGATGGAACTCGCCTTCTCCCCGGACGGAAAGACGCTCATCGCCGACGACTCGCCCCTGAAGAAGGAGCGGAACTCCCAGCCGACCGCCGCGATGCAGCTGAAGAGCTGGGACCTCACGGAACCGGCGCACCCCACCCAGCTGTGGTCACGGCGTCTCGCCGCGGGTGTCGAGTCCGCGCAGCTGGCGTTCCGGCCGGACGGCAAGGTGCTCGCGATCTACCAGAGCAACGGAACACTGCAGGTGTGGCACGTCGACCAGCACCGGCTCACCGGTCAACCGGCCAGCGTGAGGGTCGGCGATTACGGGGGCCCGCTCGCCTTCGCCCCCGACGGAACCCACCTCGCACTGATCGCGTCGAGCTCATCGGATGACGAGGGAACCCGTCCCGAAATATGGGACCTGACCGATCCGGGCAACCCCACGCGCGAGTCCCACCTGCCCGGTGTGTCGCTCGGGCTCTACTCGCTCGCCTTCACGCCAAGCGGCCGCAAGCTCGCCGTCGTCCGAGCCAGCGCCGGCGTCGACCTCTGGGACATCAGCCCGAAGCCCGTCATCACCAACCTCTGCAACGCGGTGGGCGATCCCATCACCCACAAGCAGTGGAAACGCTATCTCCCGGACCGGCGGTACCACCCGCCCTGCGAGTGAGAGCGGCCGCCCCTACGGCTGGTCCCGCTCGTCCTCCCCCGCCTCCAGGAGCCCGGCCGCCGCGCCGACGATGCGCGGGTCGGGCGTGCCGACCACCTCCTCGTCCTTGTCGGCGTACGCGAAGCGGGCCAGCACGCTGCGCATCGCCTCGACGCGGGCGCGCTTCTTGTCGTTGCTCTTGACCACGGTCCACGGGGCGTGCTCGGTGTCCGTCTCACGGAACATGGCGACCTTCGCCGCGGTGTACTCGTCCCAGCGGTCCAGGGAGGCCAGGTCCATCGGGCTGAGCTTCCACTGCCGTACGGGGTCGACCTGGCGGATCGTGAAGCGGGTGCGCTGCTCGCCCTGGGAGAACGAGAACCAGAACTTGACCAGGTCCACGCCGTCGTCCACCAGCATCCGCTCGAACAGCGGGGCCTGGCGCATGAAGCGCCGGTACTCGTCGTCCGTGCAGAAGCCCATCACCCGCTCGACACCGGCGCGGTTGTACCAGGAGCGGTCGAAGAGCACGATCTCGCCGGCGGTCGGCAGGTGTTCGACGTACCGCTGGAGGTACCACTGCCCCCGCTCGCGCTCGGTCGGCTTCTCCAGCGCCACCACGCGGGCGCCGCGCGGGTTCAGGTGCTCGGTGAACCGCTTGATGGTGCCGCCCTTGCCGGCCGCGTCCCGTCCCTCGAAGACGATGACGAGCCGGCGGCCGGTCTCCTTGATCCAGCTCTGCAGCTTCAGCAGCTCGATCTGCTGCAGCCGCTTGTGCCGCTCGTACTCCTTGCGCTCCATCCGGTGGTCGTACGGGTAGTTCTCCCGCCAGGTGTCCACCGGGGTGCCGTCGGGCCGGATCAGCACGGGGTCGTCGTGGTCGGTGTAGTCGACCCGCAGGCCCTCCGTGACCAACGGCGTCATCTCGTCCCCCTTCCTCCGGGTCAGTGGAACTGCGGCACGATCAGATAGATCCCGTACGCCACCACCGCCACGCAGGCGAGGAAGCACAGCCCCGCTTGGGTGATACCCAACGCACGGCCGGTGCCCGGGTGTTCACGGGAACCCTCGACCCGGGCGAGGCCCAGGACTCCGAGGGCGAAGACGGCGACCACCGTAACGGTGACTCCGATGCTCACCGCGGTGACCTGGCCGAGTGCGGTCCAGTCCAGATGCATGTCAGCTCTCCGTGGTTCAGGCGGCCGTGTCGACGTGGGCCGACTCGGGGGTGCGGATGGTGACCTCGTGGTGGTCGTTGACGTTGTTCGCGTGCACCGGGTTGCGGCGCGCGGCGAAGACGATGACCGTGGCGAGGGCGACGGCGACCAGCGCGATCACCGCCGTACCGGCGTTGCCGCCGTGCTTGACCACGCTCGCGGCGAGCCCGCCGACCAGCGCGGCCGCGGGCAGGGTGATCAGCCAGGCGGCCACCATGCGCCCGGCGACGCCCCAGCGGACCTCCGCAAGGCGGCGGCCCAGGCCCGCGCCGAGGATGGAGCCCGAGGCGACCTGCGTGGTGGACAGGGCGAAGCCGAGGTGGGCGGAGGTGAGGATCACGGTCGTGGAGGCGGTCTCGGCGGCGAAGCCCTGCGGGGACTGGATCTCGGTGAGGCCCTTGCCCATCGTGCGGATGATCCGCCAGCCGCCCAGATAGGTGCCGAGGCCGATCGCGAGGCCCGCCGAGGCGATCACCCAGACCGGCGGACCCGCCTCGTGGCCGAGGGCGCCCGCCGAGATCAGGGTGAGGGTGATGACGCCCATCGTCTTCTGCGCGTCGTTGGTGCCGTGCGCCAGGGAGACCAGCGAGGCCGAGGCGATCTGTCCGATCCGGAAGCCCTTGGTCACCGACTCCTTGCGGGCCCGCTCGGTGAGCCGGTAGGCGAGGTAGGTGGCGATCAGCGCCGCGATGCCCGCCACCACCGGCGAGGCCACGGCGGGGACCAGCACCTTCTCGACAACCTTGTCACCGTGCACGCCGTCGGACCCCGCACCGACCCAGACGGCCCCGATGAGCCCGCCGAACAGGGCGTGCGAGGAACTGGACGGCAGCCCGGCCAGCCAGGTCAGCAGGTTCCACAGGATCGCCCCCACCAGCCCCGCGAAGATCATCGCCGGGGAGACGAGCGTGTCGTCCACGATCCCGCCCGAGATCGTCTTGGCGACCTCGGTGGACAGGAAGGCACCGACGATGTTCAGGACACCGCTCACGAGGACCGCCGTCCGGGGTTTCAGCGCCCCGGTCGCGATGGACGTCGCCATCGCGTTCGCCGTGTCGTGGAATCCGTTGGTGAAGTCGAAGGCCAGCGCCGTGACGATGACGACCGCCACGAGGAACGTGATGTGATCCATTCCCAGAGGAAAGCAGGTGCAGACCAATCTGGGGCGAACTGAAGGCGAAGGGCGCGTCGAACTCGTGGGACTCTGTTGTGTATTCCTGTGCGAATGCGTGTGAATGCGTTCTCTGCCGAGGTGCGAGCACACTGTGCCAAGCTGACGGGATGACCCTGGAGGACCTGGTACGGCTGCGGCGGGTACGCGACCGCATGGACCGCGAGTACGCCGAGCCGCTCGACATGACCGAGCTGGCCCGCGGCGCCCACATGTCACCCGGCCACTTCCAGCGCAGCTTCCGCGAGGCGTACGGGGAGACGCCGTACAGCTATCTGATGACCCGCCGGGTCGAGCGGGCCAAGGCGCTGCTGCGCCAGGGCGACCTCACCGTGACCGAGGTGTGCATCGCCGTCGGCTGTACCTCGCTCGGCTCCTTCAGCTCCCGGTTCACCGAGCTGGTCGGCGAGACCCCGAGCGCCTACCGGGCCCGCTCCCACGAGGAGAGCGCGGTGATCCCGTCCTGCGTGGCCCGTTCCTTCACCCGCCCGCGCCGCCGCCCGTACTGAGGATCCGCAGGACAGGTTCTAGCGTGAAGCCATGGACCTGAAACTCAAGCAGTGCTTCATCGCCGTGGACGACCACGACAAGGCACTTCACTTCTACTGCGACGTGCTCGGCATGGAGGTCCGCAACGACGTGGGCTTCGAGGGCATGCGGTGGGTCACCGTGGGCTCGCCGCTCCAGCCGGACGTGGAGATCGTGCTGGAGCCGCCCGGCGCGAGCCCGGACATCTCCCCGGCCGACAAGATGGCCATCGCCGAGCTGCTCGCCAAGGGGCTGCTGCGCGGTGTCATCTTCACCACCACCGACTGCGACGCGCTGTACGAGCGGGTCCGGGAGGCCGGCGGCGATGTGCTCCAGGAGCCGATGGACCAGCCGTACGGGGTGCGCGACTGCGCCTTCCGGGACCCGGCGGGGAACATGCTGCGGTTCCTGGAGCGGCCCGCGGACTGAAATTCCGCCGACGCGGCGGGGACGGCTGCCTACGATCCCCGCCATGAACAGCATCCGTTGGACCTACGCCTTCGTCGACCGCCCCGCCGCCCGCCTCGTCGACGCCCGCGCCTTCTGGACGGCCGTCACCGGCACCCGGCCGTCCGAACCACGCGGTGAGGACGGCGAGTTCATGACGCTGCTGTCCGATGGGACGGACGCGTGCGTGAAGCTCCAGGGAGTCGCCGAGGGCGCGGGCGGCGCGCACCTCGACTTCTGCGCCGAGGACCCGGCGGCCCTGGCCCGGACGGCCCGGGAACTGGGCGCGGACCTGGTCGCCGACCACGGCGACTGGGCGGTCCTGCGCTCGCCCGCCGGGCTGCTGTTCTGCGCCGTGCCGTGGCACGGCGAGGCGGTACGGCCGCCGGTGGTCGAGGGCAGCCGCCTGGACCAGGTGTGCCTGGACATCCCGCCCTCCGCATACGACACCGAGACCGCGTTCTGGGCCGCGCTGACCGGCTGGGACCTGCTGGCGGGTTCCCGGCCGGAGTTCCGGGTGCTCAGGCCGCAGGCGGGCCTGCCCGTCCGGATCCTGCTCCAGCGGCTCGACGACGAACGCCCGGCCTCCGCCCATCTGGACCTGGCCTGCGCGGACATCGCGGCGACCCGCGCCCGGCACGAGCGCCTGGGTGCCGTCCGCGTCCACCAGGGCCCGCACTGGGTGGTGCTGCGCGACCCGACCGGTGGCACGTACTGCCTGACCGGCCGGGACCCCGAGACGGGCGGGCTGCCCGCGGCGGTCAGCGACGCGTAGTCACGTACAGGCAGGCGACGGCCATCCGGCCCGTCCCCTGCGTCGGCGCGGGCTCCGGGCTCGGCGGGCACCCGACGTCGTCCCCGCCCGACGTGCTGCCGTACGTGTTCCGGGGCGTCGGCCCGTCCCCGTTCTCCAGCCCGGCGCCATACCCGGCGGCGGCGCGCACCCGCCCTGCCCGGTCACCCCCAGGGCTCCACGTCCACCACCGCCTCGACCGGCACCGGCCCGTACACGTGCGGGAACTCCTCGCCGTGGGGCGGCATGGCCTCGTACTTCAGCGGAACATCGAGCCTGGCCGGGTCCACGACCAGCACCACCAGCTCGTCGGCGCCCTCGTAGTCGCCGTACAGGAAGGCTGCGATGCGCGGGAGTTGGTCCCGGGTGGAGAAGTGGATGAACCCCTCCTCCTGGAGGGTGCGGCCGCGGGTGGACATCTCGTAGGCGCCGCGCTCGCGGGCCGCCTCCCACAGGGAGCGCTCGGTGATGTGGACGATGTGCGGAAGTTTCGGCATGCGGCCACGCTACGGCCTCAGCCGGGCCGCACGCGTCTGCAGATAGCGCCGTTCCGGCAGGCTGAGGGTCCGGGCGGCGGCCGACGCGTAGGCGGCACGGGCGCGGTCGTACTCCCCCGCGCGCTCCCACAGGTGCCCGCGCACCGCGTCCAGGCGGTGGCTGCCGCCCAGCTCCCGTTCCAGGCCCTCCAGTTCGGCGAGGCCGGCCTGCGGGCCGTGCACCATGGCGACGGCCACCGCGCGGTTCAGGCGCTCCACCGGTCCGGGGACCTGGCGGACGAGGAGGTCGTACAGACCGAGGATCTCCCGCCAGTCCGTGTCCTCGGCGGAGGGTGCCTCGTCGTGCACGGCGGCGATCGCGGCGCGCAGCGCGTACGGTCCGGCGGGGCCCTGGGACAGTGCCCGGGTGACGAGCGCGGCGCCCTCCTCGATCGCGGCCCGGTCCCAGCGGTCGCGGTCCTGTTCGTCGAGCGGGACCAGCTCGCCGTCCGGGCCGGTGCGCGCGGCGCGGCGGGCGTCGGTGAGCATCATCAGCGCGAGCAGGCCGGTGACCTCGCCGTCGTCGGGCAGCAGCCGGTGGATGGTGCGGGTCAGCCGGATCGCCTCGGCGGCCAGGTCGCGCCGCTGGAGGGTGGTTCCGGAGGTCGCCGTGTAGCCCTCGTTGAAGATCAGGTACAGGGTGTGCAGGACGGCGGGCAGCCGCTCGGCCCAGTGGTCCGGCCGCCCGAACCGCACACCCCGCACCTTCTGCTTGGCCCGGCTGATCCGCTGGGCCATGGTCGCCTCGGGGACCAGGTACGCGCGGGCGATCTCCGCCGTGGTCAGGCCGCCGACCGCGCGCAGAGTGAGGGCGATCTGCGCGGCCGGGGTCAGGTCGGGGTGGCAGCACAGGAAGAGCAGGCTGAGGGTGTCGTCCTCGCGGGGCGCCGGATCGGGCGGGGCGTCCCGGACAGCGAGGGCCGCCGCCCGCTCCTCCCGCGCCCGCCGGGCCTCCTCCGCACGCCACGCGTCGGTCAGCCGGCGCGCCGCCACCCTGATCAGCCAGCCCCGCGGGTTGTCCGGCACCCCCGTCTCGGGCCACTGCCGGGCCGCCGCGAGCAGGGCTTCCTGTACGGCGTCCTCGGCGGCGTCGAAGTGACCGTACCGCCGCACCAGCGCGCCGAGGACCTGCGGCGCGTGCAGGCGCAGCAGGTCCTCGATGCCGGTGGTCTCGGTCATACGGCGATCCCGGTCATACGGCGATCCCGGTCATGCGGAGGTCTCAGTCATACGACGATCCCAGTCGTGCGGCGGTCCCGGGCATGCGGCGGTCCCGGTCATTCGGCGCAGATGTCCCCGGCGCCGTCCATGATCGGCCGGATCACCACGGGGTACTCGGGAAGGCCCTCGGGTCCGGGGCAGCGGGTGACGCGCTCGGCGATCTCGGTGACCCGGTCCAGGCTCGCGCAGTCGACCACCCAGTAGCCGGCCATCAGCTCCTTGGTCTCGCCGTACGGCCCGTCGGTGATCACCGTGTTGCCGTCCTTGTCCCGGCCGACCAGCCGGGTCCGGGCGGGCTCGGCCAGGCCCTGGGCGTCGACGAGTTCGCCGGACTCGGCGAGGTCGTCGCTGATCGCGCCCATGTACAGGTACATGGCCTTGAGCTGCTCCTCCGTCCAGGCCGGGGAGTTCGCGGAGGGCTTGCCGGCCATCGCCTCGTAGTCCGCCTGCGTGCCCTGCACCATCACCAGGTACTTCATGGTCCGCTCCTTCGGCTCGGCCGCCCTGGGTGGGCGGCTCTCACAGGGGACGTCGGAGCCGGGCCGGGATTCTCGACACGGGCTCAGGATTTTTTCGCGTCGGATTTCTCGGGGTGCGGTGTGTCGGCGGTCCTGGTGTCCGGGGCCGCGGGCTCGGCATGCGCCCCGTAGGTCGCGCAGTCGGGGTTGCGGCACGGGCCGGGCCCCCACAGCGGCACCCAGATGCCCAGGGTCTTGTGCCGCCCCACGACCGTTTCGACGGGCTGTCCGCAGACGGGACAGACGTGTTTCTCGCTGTCCATGTCCTCAGGGTAGGGCGGGCGGGGGTTCAGCGCTTCCTGCGGTACGTCCGCACGAGCACGCCGTTGCCGAAGGCGCGTACGGAGTCGGAGTCCAGGGTGAACTCCTTGATGTCGAGGCCGGTGCCGAACATCGGCATGCCGGTGCCGTAGACGATCGGGTAGGTCTTGATGACGAGTTCGTCGATCTCGTCGAGCAGGGCTCCCGCGAGCTGCGAGCCGCCGCACAGGTAGATGTCCAACCCGCCGTCCTCCGCCTTCAGTTCGCGGACACGGCCGATCAGGTCGCCGTCGATGATCTCGACGTGCGGGTCGGGCGAGGCGCCCAGGGTGCGCGAGGCGACGTACTCGCGCAGGTGGGCGTAGGGGCTGGTGATGCCCTCCTTGAGCGCCAGCTCGTAGCTGGCGCGGCCCTGGACGACGGTGTCGAACCGCCTGTTCTCCAGGTGGTCGAAGCCGAGGGGCCGGCGGGCGTGGGTGGCCAGGGTCTCCGGGAACTCCGTCTTCAGGAAGCCGAGGTATTCCTCGTCCAGGAACCGGAACATCGCGGAGGCATCGCCCTGTTCGTCGCCGATGAAGCCGTCGAGCGAGCAGGCGATGAAGTACGTGAGCTTTCGCAAGCTTGGTCTCTTTTCGTCAGGCTGCGGAGCAGGGGACCACTCCAGTTGAAGTGGTTCAGTTGTAGTACTTCAACTGGAGTGGTTGCAAGCCTTTTCCGGGATGCCGTCGGCAGTGAGGGCAAGTAAGAGACGAGATTCCGCTTGGCATGCGGTGGGCCCCGCGCACTGTGGGGATGCGCGGGGCCCGGCGACCGGTGCCCCCAATGACCGTGCGGGGTCAGGAACCGCACGGCCCCGGAGGCACCGGGGTCCTTCCTCGGCCGCCGGTCGGCGGCGGCCTCGACGAGCAGCCGCAGGTCTGCGGCGGCCTCAACTGGTGCGGCGGGTCACGAACTCGGCCAGGGCCAGCAGACCGCCCGCCGCCTCCGGCAGGGGCACGGCACGGACCAGCTCCTGCATGGCCCGGGCCATCCGGTCGGCCGCCTCGGCCTGCGCCCAGTCCCGGCCGCCGGCCTGCTCCACGGCCAGCGCCGTCCGCGCGATCTCCCCGCCGTCCCCGGACTCCCCTTTGACGTACGGCTTCCCGTAGAGCTCGGCGAGTTCGGCCGCCGCCGGGGTGCCGGAGGCCAGGGCCGCCACCACGGGCAGGGACTTCTTGCGGACCGCGAGATCCGCGCCGGCCGGCTTGCCGGTGCGCTGCGGATCGCCCCATATGCCGATGACGTCGTCGATCAGCTGGAAGGCGAGCCCGGCCTGGCGGCCGAAGCCGTCCAGCGCCGCCACGTCCTCCTCGCTCGCGCCCGCGTACAGCGCGCCGAGGGCACAGGCGCAGCCCAGCAGCGCGCCGGTCTTCGCCTCGGCCATGGCGAGCACCTCGTCCAGCGTGACCTCGTCGGGCGCGAGCTGCTCCATGACCGTGTCGGTGTGCTGTCCGGCGCACAGCTCGACGACACAGCCGGCGAGCCGGGCCGCTGCCGGACCGGAGGCCGGGTGCGGGTCCTCGGCGAGCAGCCGCAGGGCCAGCGCCTGCAGGGCGTCCCCGGCGAGGATGGCGTCGGGGACTCCGAACACGGTCCAGGCCGTGGGCCGGTGCCTGCGCGAGGTGTCCCGGTCCATCACGTCGTCGTGCAACAGCGTGAAGTTGTGGACCAGTTCGACGGCCGCGGCCGCCCGGACCGCGGCCGACCGCGCCCTCGGTCCGCCGAGCGCGGCGGCCGCGGCGAGGACGAGCGCGGGCCTTATGGCCTTGCCCGCGCTGCCCGCCGCCGGCGTGCCGTCCGCGTGCTCCCAGCCGAAGTGGTAGAGCGCGATCCGGCGCATCGAGCCGGGCAGCGACTCGACGGCCGCCCGCAGCTCCGGGTCGACCAGGGCCCGGGTCCGCTCCAGCAGCGCGGCCGCCTCCTGCCCGTCGAACGGTCCGGGCCCGGCGCCGCCGTCGGATCCCCGCCGCTCGCGCGCTCCCGGTGAACGCTGCTTGGCCTCCGTCAAGAACTCGGTCATGGGTCCCCTTCGCACAGTCCGCGGACAGTGCCGCCTCCGCTCCGGCTGGACGCATACCCCGAGGATGTACCCGCCCCGAAGGGCGGGAACACGGCCGCGAAGTGCGGAAACGTCACCTCCACCGGCCGATCTCGACGTTCTCCAGCACGCCGAGGGCGTCGGGCACCAGGACGGCTGCCGAGTAGTACGCCGTCACCAGGTACTTGATGATGGCCTGTTCGTTGATGCCCATGAAGCGGACGGACAGGCTCGGCTCGATCTCGTCCGGGATGCCGGACTGCCGCAGGCCGATGACGCCCTGCTCGCTCTCGCCGGTACGCATGGCGATGATCGAGGTCGTGCGCTCCGGGGTGACGGGGATCTTGTTGCACGGGTAGATCGGCACACCGCGCCAGGTCGGGATGCGGTTCCCGCCGATCTCGACGGTCTCCGGGACCAGTCCGCGCTTGTTCAGCTCGCGCCCGAAGGCGGCGATCGCGCGCGGGTGGGCGAGGAAGAGCTTGGTGCCGCGCCGGCGGCTGAGCAGCTCGTCCATGTCGTCCGGGCTGGGCACGCCGTCGTGCGGCTGGAGCCGCTGCTCGTACTCGCAGTTGTTCAGCAGCCCGAAGTCGGGGTTGTTGACCAGCTCGTGCTCCTGGCGCTCCTTCAGCGCCTCGACCGTGAGCCGCAGCTGCTGCTCGGTCTGGTTCATCGGCTGGTTGTACAGATCGGCCACGCGCGTGTGGATGCGCAGCACGGTCTGGGCGATGCTCAGTTCGTACTCGCGGGGCCGCGCCTCGTAGTCGACGAACGTGTGCGGGATGTCCGGCTCGCCGCTGTGGCCGGCGGCCAGCGCGACCTCCTTCTCGCCGTACTTGTTGGTCCGCTGCTCGGGGACCGCGCGCATGTGCTGGAGGTGTTCGCGCAGCGTGTCGGAGCGCTCGGCGACCTGCTCGACGTCCTGGCGGCCGAGGATCAGCACCGTGCACGCGGTGTCCGCGCGGGCGGTGTACTCCCAGATGGCGTCCGGGTCCAGCAGTGCCTGCTCGCCGAAGTAGGCGCCGTCGGCGAGGACGCCGAGGACCGCGTCGTCGCCGTACGGGCCCGTGCCGACCTTCTCGACCCTGCCGTGGGCGAGCAGGTACACCTCGTCCGTCTGGTTGCCGAAGGAGGCGATGACCTCGCCGGGGGCGTAGTCCCGCCGGCGGCAGCGTCGGGCCAGCTCATTGAGCACGTCGATGTCCTCGTACGAACGCAGTGCCGGGAGTTCGCCGAGTTCGGCCGGGATGACCTCCACCTGGTCCCCGGTCTTCACGAAGGTGATACGGCCGTCGCCGACGGCGAACGTCAGTCGCCGGTTCACCCGGTACGTGCCGCCCTGCAGGTCCACCCAGGGCAGCGTCCGCAGCAGCCAGCGGGAGGTGATCTCCTGCATCTGCGGGACGGACTTGGTCGTGGTGGCCAGGTTCCGCGCTGCCGCCGTACCGAGAGACTGCTGCGGCTTGCCCTGCTCTGTGCGGACCTCTTCGCCTACCGACATAAGAAATTGCCCTCTCATGTGTTGCCCGGCGCCGCATCGCACACCGGTCTCACGAGCGAGCCTTCCATCACGGAGCGCACACGCACCATTACCCGAATGAGCGGGAATGGATGATCGGACTACTGGGCAGAAAGAGGGACCTTGTCCAGCGCTCCCATGCCGGCCGCGCTGTCCGGATCGGCTCGCACAGTGTGCGAACGATCTAGTCCGGGACGTCCGTTTTCGGTAGAAGCAGCGGTACGACAGGGCCGCGACCGACGGCCACCGGGCACAGCACGAAGGAGGCGGTCATGGCCCCACCCATGTCCGCGAACGGGTTTCTCGACGCGCTTCGGGCGGAGGGCGTCGAGGTCGCCGAGGTCGGCGACTGGCGGACCCACAACCGCAACCACAAGGGCCCCTGGGGGCCCGTCCACGGCGTGATGATCCACCACACGGTGACCCAGGGCAGCGAACACACCGTGCAGGTCTGCCGCGACGGCCACCCGGACCTGCCGGGCCCGTTGTGCCACGGAGTGATCACCAAGGACGGCACGGTCCACCTGGTCGGCTACGGCCGCGCCAACCACGCCGGGCTCGGTGACGACGACGTCCTGCGCGCGGTGATCGCCGAGAAGGGGCTGCCGCCGGACACCGAGGCGAACACCGACGGCAACCGGCACTTCTACGGCTTCGAGTGCGAGAACCTGGGCGACGGCGAGGACCCCTGGCCCGAGGCACAGCTGGAGGCGATCGTGCGGGCCGCCACGGCCGTGTGCCGCCACCACGGCTGGACGGAGCGCTCGGTCATCGGCCACCTGGAGTGGCAGCCGGGCAAGGTCGACCCGCGCGGCTTCTCGATGGCGTGGCTGCGGGACCGCGTCGAGGAGCGCCTGAAGGCATAGCGTCACCCGGCGCCGGGCGACAATGAGGGCGTGACCAGCACCGGCCCGCTCGCCCCGCGCCTGCCCTCCCCGCTTCAGGAGGTGCGGGACGACCGCTTCGGCCGGCACGGTCTGCGGCTGCTCCTGAAGCGGGACGACCTGATCCACCCGGAGCTGATCGGCAACAAGTGGCGCAAGCTGGCGCCGAACCTCGAGGCGGCGCGGGGCCGGGCGCTGGTCACCTTCGGCGGGGCCTACTCCAACCATCTGCGGGCCACAGCGGCCGCGGGCCGGCTGCTCGGGCTGCCGACCACCGGTGTGGTCCGCGGCCAGGAGCTGGCCGGCCGCCCGCTCAACCCGTCCCTGTCCCGGTGCGCGGCCGACGGCATGCGGCTGCACTTCGTCGACAGATCGACATACCGGCGCAAGAGCGAACCGGAGACCCTGGCCGCGATCCTGCGCGCGGCCGGTGCCGAGGAGGCGTACGTCGTCCCGGAGGGCGGCAGCAACGCCGAGGCGGTACGCGGCTGCCGGGCCCTGGGCGAGGAGCTGCGCGGCCGCGCCGACGTCGTCGCGGTGGCCTGCGGCACCGGCGGCACGCTCGCCGGACTCGCCGCCGGCCTGGCCGCCGACCAGCGCGCGCTCGGGATACCGGTGCTCAAGGGCGGCTTCCTGACGGACGACATACAAGCCCTCCAGGAGCGCGCCTTCGGCGCCCGCACCGGCGCCTGGTCCCTCGACGACCGCTTCCACTTCGGCGGCTACGCCCGTACGACCCCGGAACTCGACGCCTTCGCCGAGGACTTCGAGCACCGGCACGGACTGCCGGTGGAACGTCTCTATGTCGCCAAGTTGCTCTACGGATTGGCCGCCCTGGCCGAGGAGGGCGCGTTCCGGCGCGGGACGACGATCGCGGCGGTCGTCACCGGCGCACCGTTCAGGGCGTGACCCCCGGTGCGGTCTCAGGCCGCCTCCCGGTAGGCGGCCGCCTCCTCCAGGTCGAGCCTGCGGAGCAGGGCGCGGAGCATCTCGTCGTCGATGTAGCGCAGGTCGCGGAGTCTGACGAAGACCTCGCGCTCGGCGCCGATCATCTCGCGGGACAGGCGGCGGTAGGTGTCGTCCACGGACTCGCCGGTGATGGGGTTGACCTGGCCGAGGCGCTCCCAGACGGCGTTGCGGCGGCGCTCCAGGACGGCGCGCAGGCGGTCGGCGAGCGGCGGGGGCAGGGCGTTGCGCTCGTCGGAGAGGAGTTCCTCCAGGCGGCCCTCGGCGGCCCTGGAGGCCTGTGCCTGGGCGTTGGCCTCGGCGAGCGTCTCGGCCTGCGGGTCGCGGCCGGGGAACCTGAGCAGGCCGATCAGTGGGGGCAGGGTGAGGCCCTGCACGACCAGGGTGCCGATGACGGTGGTGAAGGTCAGGAAGAGGATCAGGTTGCGCTGCGGGAAGGGGTGGCCGTGCACGGTGGCCGGGACGGAGAAGGCGATGGCCAGCGAGACCACGCCCCGCATGCCGGCCCACGCGGTGACCATCGCCCCCCTCCAGGTGGGGTTCTCCTCGCGCTCCCTGATGCGGGCCGACCACAGACGGGGCAGGAAGGCCGCCGGGTAGACCCAGACGAACCGGGCCAGGACGACGACGAGGAAGAGGATCACCGCGTACCAGGTCGCCTTGGCGCCCTCGTACGCCCCGAGCCCCTTGAGGACGACCGGCAGCTGCAGGCCGATCAGGGCGAAGACCGCCGACTCCAGGATGAAGGCGACCATCTTCCACACCGCCTCCTCCTGGAGCCGGGTGGCGAAGTCGACCTCCCACGCGCGGTGGCCGAGGTAGAGGGCGACGACCACGACCGCGAGGACTCCGGAGGCGTGCAGCTGCTCGGCGACTCCGTAGGCGACGAACGGGATCAGCAGGGAGAGCGTGTTCTGCAGGAGGGGTTCGGTCAGGTGGGTGCGCAGCCAGTGCAGCGGGGCCATGAGGACGAGGCCGACGCCGACACCGCCGACCGCCGCGATCATGAACTCGCGGATCCCGCCCGCCCAGGTGGCGCCCTCGCCGACGGCCGCGGCGACGGCCACCTTGTAGGCGGTGATCGCGGTGGCGTCGTTCAGCAGCGACTCGCCCTGCAGGATCGTCGTGATCCGGGACGGCAGCCCGACCCGGCGCGCGACCGCCGTGGCGGCGACCGCGTCCGGCGGGGCCACCACCGCGCCGAGCACCAGCGCGGCGGGCAGCGGCATTCCGGGGATGAGCAGATAGGCGGCCCAGCCGACGACGAAGGTCGCGAAGAGCACATAGCCCACCGACAGCAGCGCCACGGGCCGGAGTTGGGCCCTGAGGTCGAGGTAGGAGCTGTCGCTGGCCGAGGTGTACAGCAGCGGGGGCAGCAGCAGCGGCAGGACGATCTCGGGGTCCAGGGTGTAGTCCGGAATCCCGGGCACGTAGGAGACCGCCAGACCGACGGCGACCAGCAGCAGCGGCGCCGGGACCGGTCCGCGCCGGGCCCCTCCGGCGACCGCGGCACTGCCCGCCACCAGCAACAGCAGCGGCATCACGTCCATGGTCCTCGCCCACCCTCGTTTTCCGCGCGGCCACCCGCACACCCGTCGTAATCTGGCAATCATGAAACAGTGCACGCACGCCGACGCGCTGCCGCACCCGGAGCCCGAACCGCTGACCGAGACCTGCCCGGAGTGTCTCGCGCGCGGAACGCATCCGGTGCAGCTGCGGCTCTGTCTGTCCTGTGGCCACGTCGGCTGCTGCGACTCCTCGCCGGGGAGACACGCGACGGAGCACCACGAGACGTCCGGACACCCGGTGATGCGCACCTTCGAACCCGGCGAGGACTGGCGGTGGTGCTTCGTGGACCACGTTCTCGTGTGACACTGCACTGATACGGCATACGGTCGTGGCCGTCGACGGTTCGGGCGTCTGACACCGGGGTACGTCAACCCGGCGCGCGCTCTTCCCATTTGGGCCCGCAAACCCTCTAGACACGGAGCGTATCCACAGCTTTACTGTGAGTGACGCCAGGGGGTTGGGGTCCCGGGGACAGGACCGTTCGGAGCGCGATAGCGTCACCGCGGAACCACGTATGCGTTACCCCGAGGGGCGACCCTCGGCCCCGTAAAGCTTGTACCACCATGGAGGTGAGGGTGTCCCAGATCGCAGGCGAGCCCGCGACCCAGGACTTCGTGGAAGTCCGGCTGCCGGCTGCGGGTGCCTACCTGTCGGTGCTGCGGACGGCCACGGCCGGTCTGGCGGCCCGCTTGGACTTCACCCTGGACGAGATCGAGGACCTGCGCATCGCCGTGGACGAGGCCTGCGCGATCCTGCTGCAGCAGGCCGTGCCCGGCTCCGTGCTCAGCTGTGTCTTCCGACTCGTCGACGACTCGCTCGAGGTCACGGTCTCGGCGCCGACCACCGACGGCCACGCCCCCTCACGGGACACCTTCGCCTGGACGGTGCTCTCGGCCCTCGCGGGCAAGGTCTCGTCCGCCGTCGACGAGGACAAGACCGTGTCGATCAGCCTCTACAAACAGCGCGGCGCGGGCCCCGGGCCGGCGTGAGGAACGGGGACGGGCCGGTGCGGGACGAAGAGCGCGGCACACGGGAGCTGCCGACGGGGGACCAAGGCCCCGCGGACGGTTCCCGACGCATGGCGGACGGCATCGACGGCATCCCCGAGCAGGCCAGGCCGCACCCGGAGGACGACTCCGCTGAGGCCGGCAGCGACGGTGCCGTGCAGGGCGCGCCTTCGGAGGGGGGCGGCGGGATCGGGTCCGCCGCCCGCGCGGAGGCGAGGGCTCGGGGAAGGGCTACGGGCGGGACGATGAGCGAGCACGAGCGATACGCCGAGGACGACGCGCTGGGCAAGGAGGCCGTGCAGGCCACCCAGCACGACCCCCAGGACCGCAGCGGGGCGCGTGCGATGTTCGTCGAACTGCGCACGCTGAAGGAGGGCAGCCCCCAGTACGCGGAGCTGCGCAACCAGCTGGTCCGGATGCATCTGCCGCTCGTCGAGCACCTGGCCCGCCGCTTCCGCAACCGCGGCGAACCGCTGGACGACCTCACCCAGGTCGCCACCATCGGCCTGATCAAGTCGGTCGACCGCTTCGACCCGGACCGAGGCGTGGAGTTCTCCACGTACGCCACCCCGACCGTCGTCGGCGAGATCAAGCGGCACTTCCGCGACAAGGGCTGGGCGGTCCGCGTGCCGCGCCGCCTGCAGGAGCTGCGCCTTGCGCTGACGACGGCGACGGCCGAGCTGTCCCAGCAGCACGGCCGCTCCCCCACGGTCCACGAGCTGGCCGAGAAGCTCGCCATCTCCGAGGAGGAGGTCCTGGAGGGCCTGGAGTCCGCCAATGCGTACTCCACGCTGTCCCTGGACGTCCCCGACACCGACGACGAGTCCCCGGCGGTCGCCGACACCCTCGGCGCCGAGGACGAGGCGCTGGAGGGCGTGGAGTACCGCGAGTCCCTCAAGCCGCTGCTGGAGGACCTGCCGCCGCGCGAGAAGCGGATCCTCCTGCTGCGCTTCTTCGGGAACATGACCCAGTCGCAGATCGCCCAGGAGGTCGGCATCTCCCAGATGCACGTCTCCCGGCTGCTCGCCCGGACGCTGGCTCAGCTGCGGGAGAAGCTGCTGGTGGAGGAGTAGGTCACACCGGAGGTCACCTACGACCCGGCCCCTTGATCCCAAGGGCCTGGGTCGTAGCAGAGTTCACCAACAACACCAGCGAAGCAATCGCCACCACGGCGAGAGCGATCCCCACGGGGATCAGCACGCCGTCGGCCTGAAGCAGGCCGTAAGCCAACAGCATAGCCATGATCTGCGTGATCACCGCCGGCCCTCGGCTCCAGCTCTTCCGCAGCAGCAGCCCCCGCGCGGCGAGCAACGGCAGCAAGGCCAGCACGATCACGATGACACCCAGGGCCACGGCCTGCCCCGGGTCGTCCGGCGACCCGATGAGCCCGAGCGCGACCCTCCACACCCCGGCGGCCAGCAACGCGAGCCCCTCCAGCCCGCTCAGCGCGGCCGCATACGTCAGCCGCCGCGGACGGGGCCCATCAGTTCCGTCGGCCTTCACCGCCGTAGGCACATGCTCACTGCTCACCCCGGAAGCGTAGCCGCGCGCCTCGCCGCGGCCGCCTCCGCCCCGCGCGCGGCGCAGTCGTCCGTGGTCAGGCTCACGCCCGCACCTCTTACCGGATCCCTACCTCGGTCTGGGCCGGGTACCCCCCAGTAGGTACGCTGCCATCCATGCGTGCACTTCTCGTGGTCAATCCGGCGGCAACCACCACAAGCGCACGCAGGCGTGACGTCCTGATCCACGCGCTGGCGAGCGAGGTGAAGCTGGAGGCGGTCACCACCGAGTACCGCGGCCACGCGCGCGACCTGGGCCGGCAGGCTGCGGAGAGCGACGACATCGACCTGGTCGTGGCCCTCGGCGGCGACGGCACCGTCAACGAGGTCGTCAACGGTCTTCTGCACGCCGGCCCCGACCCGGACCGCCTGCCCGGCCTGGCGGTGGTCCCCGGCGGCTCCACCAACGTCTTCGCCCGCGCCCTCGGGCTGCCCAACGACCCCGTCGAGGCCACCGGCGCCCTGCTGGACGCACTGCGCGACAGGACCGAGCGGGTCGTGGGGCTCGGCCTGACCTCGGGCACGCCCGGCACCGAGGACGAGGCGGTGCCGGACCGCTGGTTCACCTTCAACGCCGGACTGGGCTTCGACGCGGGCGTGGTCGGCCGGGTCGAGCAGCAGCGCGAGCGCGGCAAGAAGTCGACGCACGCGCTGTACGTACGACAGGTGGTCCGGCAGTTCCTCGGCGAGCCGAACCGCCGGCACGGCGCGATCACCCTGGAGCAGCCCGGCGCCGACCCGATCAACGATCTTGTTGTCGCCATAGTCTCGAACACGTCCCCTTGGACGTATCTCGGCAATCGCCCGATGTACACGTCACCTAAGGCGTCGTTCGATACGGGGATCGACGTGCTCGGTCTCAGCCGTCTGTCCACGGCCGCGGTTGCCCGGTATGGCACCCAGTTGCTCACTTCGTCCCCCGAGCGCGGACCCCATGGCAGGCATGTGGTCGCGCTGCACGATCTGGACCAGTTCACCTTGCATTCGAAGGCACCTCTCCCCCTTCAGATGGACGGCGACCACCTGGGATTGCGTACGAGCGTGACGTTCACAGGCGTACGCCGCGCACTGCGTGTGATTGTGTGAGCGGAACGGGCCAAAGTCCTTTCACTCGAACGTTTAGGCCAGGATCCACCCCATGGAAGTACGGCTGTGACCCAGTCGACACCGAGGAATCAAAAAAAACTTTCCGGAAGGGGTTGTATCCGTCGCTGAGGTTTGCGAGTCTCTACGTGGCGATCGGGACGGCCCGCAACACCGGCCTCCACTGATCACCGGAACCCCTCTTTAAACCAAGGACCACGCCGGGGAAGACTCGGCGGTCGGCCCTTCACTTGTTGAGGGATTCGTGAAAGCGTTCACATTCACAAGCAACAAGCACGTAATACCAAGGAGAGGTAGCAGCCATGGACTGGCGTCACAACGCCGTTTGCCGCGAGGAAGACCCCGAGCTCTTCTTCCCCATCGGCAACACCGGTCCTGCGCTGCTGCAGATCGAGGAAGCCAAGGCCGTCTGCCGTCGCTGCCCGGTGATCGAGCAGTGTCTGCAGTGGGCGCTCGAGTCCGGCCAGGACTCCGGCGTCTGGGGTGGTCTCAGCGAGGACGAGCGCCGCGCCATGAAGCGCCGCGCCGCCCGCAACCGGGCCCGTCAGGCCTCCGCCTGACACTCCCACCCCAGCTGACAGCCTGAGCTTGGCGGCGCGTGCAACGAGTACGCATCTCCCGCCCCCGAGCCGCAGCGCGCAGTACCCCCGATGCTCCCCCACCTCTCGACTGCGCTCGAGCCGGGGGGACCCCCTTCGCGACATAGCGGAGCAGCAACGAGCTTAAGCCCCGGACCACCAAGTGGCCCGGGGCTCAATGCTGTTCGGGGCCCCTTTGCGGGGCGTCGGTGCGGTTCCCGTTGGGCCGTCCGGGTGCTTCCTACTTCTGCGCACGCACCGGAATGTCGAGGATCACCCGAGTGCCCCGCTCCGGGGCCGGGACCATGTCGAAGGTTCCGCCCAACTCGCCCTCCACCAGCGTTCGTACGATCTGCAGACCCAGGTTGCCCGCGGTCTGCGGGTCGAAGCCCTCGGGCAGACCGACGCCGTCGTCCTGGACGGTGACGAGGAGGCGGGCCTCCTTGGTCGTGCCGCCACGGACCGCGGAGACCTCGACCGTGCCGGTGTCGCCCTCGCGGAAGCCGTGCTCCAGGGCGTTCTGCAGGATCTCGGTGAGAACCATCGACAGCGGGGTGGCGACCTCGGCATCGAGGATCCCGAACCGTCCGCTGCGGCGGCCGGTCACCTTGCCCGGCGAGATCTCGGCGACCATCGCGAGGACCCGGTCGGCGATGTCGTCGAACTCCACGCGCTCGTCCAGGTTCTGCGAGAGCGTCTCGTGCACGATCGCGATCGAACCGACGCGCCGTACCGCCTCCTCCAGCGCCTCCCGGCCGCGCTCGGACTCGATACGCCGGGCCTGCAGCCGCAGCAGCGCCGCGACGGTCTGCAGGTTGTTCTTGACCCGGTGGTGGATCTCCCGGATGGTCGCGTCCTTGGTGATCAACTCGCGTTCGCGGCGCCTGAGTTCGGTGACGTCCCGGCACAGCACCAGGGAACCGATGCGGGTGCCCTTGGGCTTGAGCGGGATGGCCCGGAACTGGATCACCCCGTCGTTGGCCTCGATCTCGAACTCGCGCGGCGCCCAGCCGCTCGCCACCTTGGCGAGCGCCTCGTCCACCGGGCCCCGGGTCGGGGCGAGTTCGGCCGTGGTCTGCCCCAGGTGCTGTCCGACCAGGTCGGAGGCGAGGCCCAGGCGGTGGTAGGCGGAGAGGGCGTTCGGGGAGGCGTACTGGACGATGCCCTCCGCGTCCAGCCGGATCAGGCCGTCACCGACGCGCGGCGAGGCGTCCATGTCGACCTGCTGGCCGGAGAAGGGAAACGATCCTGCTGCGATCATCTGCGCGAGGTCCGAGGCGCTCTGGAGGTAGGTCAGCTCCAGCCGGCTCGGGGTACGCACGGTCAGCAGGTTGGTGTTGCGGGCGATGACGCCGAGGACGCGGCCCTCACGCCGTACGGGGATCGACTCGACCCGGACGGGGACCTCTTCGCGCCACTCCGGGTCACCCTCGCGCACGATGCGGCCCTCGTCCAGCGCCGCGTCCAGCATGGGCCGCCGGCCTCGCGGGACCAGGTGGCCGACCATGTCGTCCTGGTAGGAGGTGGGGCCGGTGTTGGGGCGCATCTGGGCGACCGAGACGTACCGGGTGCCGTCCCGGGTGGGGACCCACAGGACCAGGTCGGCGAAGGAGAGGTCGGAGAGCAGCTGCCACTCCGAGACCAGCAGGTGGAGCCACTCGAGGTCGGAGTCGTCGAGGGCCGTGTGCTGGCGTACGAGTTCGTTCATGGAGGGCACGCTGTGAGCGTACCCGGGGCTTCGGGTTGGCCGGAAAACACCCGCGGGCCGCGGCGCCTGGGAGGGACCCTCAACCCACCCGGCACCGCAGCCCGGAGCATCATCGGCCGTGGGGTGTGCGGTCCCGGTCGGCCGAAGGTCGAGGAGCCGGGGCAGTCAGGGCAGAGAGCTCCGGTTCCTCGGTCCGTCTTCCTGTGCGGGGAAGACGGAAGCTGTTCAGTTTTCTCTACGATTTCCCCTACGCATTGTGGACTAGACCACGCTGGCGTGTCCATGCACGCGAGGGCATGCATTGAAGTCCGACGGCACGCGATGCCACGCAGCCTAGCCCGCCCCGGTCAGCCGCGGGGCCAGATGGCCATGGCAATTTCCGCCAGCGCCTCCAGTTCCTCCCGGCTCGCGCCGTCCCGGGCCTGCTGGGACATGCCCTGGATCATGGCTCCGGTGTGCCGGGCGAGCGCTGCGGCGTCGGTGCCGGCCGGCAGCCGCCCCGCCGCCATGTCGGCCCGGATCCGGGACGCGAGCGCGGCGATGCTCGCGTTGCGCCGCTCCCGCAGCAGTTGCTCGACCTCGGGGCTGGTGCAGTTGGTGGCCGCGTGGACGACCAGACAGCCGTAGGGGTGGGCGGGGTCGGTGTACTCGACTGCGGCCTCGCGCAGGGTCCGCTCCACGGCGTCACGGGCGGTGGGCTCCTCGGCGAGGGCGCGGTCACCGAAGGCACCGTGGGTGCCGGCGTAGACCTGGACCACCTCCTCGAACAGGGTCCTCTTGTCACCGAAGGCCGCGTAGAGGCTCGGGGCGCCGATACCCATGATCCGGGTGAGATCGGAGACGGAGGTGGCCTCGTAGCCGTGCTCCCAGAAGGCCATGAGCGCCTTCTCCAGTGCCGTGGCACGGTCGAAGGAGCGCGGACGGCCACGGGACCTGGACGTCCTGACCTGCTCTTTCGCCTCAGCCGTCCCCTGTGCCGTCTCCCGGGCGTTCACCATGGAGTGCATTTTATAGCGCCCCCTAGAGAAATGTCCGCGGGATGTTGTACGGTCTTTCTGTAGCGACCACTAGGAAATTACGGAGGGGTGGCGGACATGGGTGTGCTCGCGGGGAAGACGGCGCTGGTCACGGGCGGGAGCCGGGGCATCGGGCGGGGTATCGCCGAGCGGCTGGGGCGAGACGGGGCGCGGGTCGCGGTGCACTACGGCAGCAACGAGGCGGCGGCCAAGGAGACGGTGGCCGCGATCGAGGCGGACGGCGGCTCCGCGTTCGCGCTCGGGGTGGAGCTGGGGGTGCCGGGGGACGCCGAGCGGCTGTGGGAGGAGTTCGACCGGCATGCGGACGGGCTGGACATCCTGGTGAACAACGCGGGGATCGGTACGGCGTCCCCGATCGACGAGATGACGGAGGAAGAGTACGAGCGGGTCTTCGCGGTGAACGTGAAGGCGCCGTTCTTCCTCACCAGGCACGGCCTGTCGCGGCTGCGGGACGGCGGGCGAGTCGTCAACATCTCGTCGGGGCTGGCCCGGACCGCGGTCATGCCGGACAAGATGGCGTACGCGATGACGAAGGGCGCGCTGGACGTCTTCACCCGCGATCTGTCCAAGGTCCTGGGCCTGCGCGGGATCACGGTGAACTCGGTGGCGCCGGGCATCATCGACACGGACAACACGGCCGGGCTCCTGCACGGAACGCCGGGCGGCTGGGCACAGGCCGCGTCGATATCGGCGCTCGGCCGGGTGGGAGCACCGGCCGACGTGGCGGACGTGGTGGCGTTCCTCGCGTCGGACGCCGGGCGGTGGGTGACGGGGAGCTGGGTGGACGCGACGGGGGGTTCGCTGACCTAGGAAGGACCGCCCTCCGCGCCATGGGAAGAGGCACCGTGCGGCACGCCTTCGAACGCCGATTCTGTTAGATTGGTCTAAACCACATAGAGACTTTTGCTCTGACTCTCCCAGACCTCCAGGCCCTCTTCAGAACGGCAGGCCCAGCGTGGAAGTTGTCATCGTTCCAGACGCCGCGGCGGGTGGCGAGCTGATCGCCGAGGCCATGGCCCAGCTGCTGCGACGCAAGCCCGACGCCCTGCTAGGTGTGGCCACCGGCTCGACTCCGCTGCCCATCTACCAGGCGCTGACCGCCAAGGTGCGCTCCGGCGCCGTGGACGCCTCGCGGGCGCGCATAGCCCAGCTCGACGAGTATGTGGGGCTGCCCGCCGATCACCCCGAGTCCTACCGCTCGGTACTGCGCCGGGAGGTGCTGGAGCCGCTCGGGATAGGGATGGACGCGTTCATGGGGCCGGACGGCACGGCCGAGGACGTCCAGGCGGCGGGCGAGTCGTACGACCGGGCGCTCGCCGAGGCCGGCGGCGTGGATCTGCAGCTGCTCGGGATCGGGACGGACGGGCACATCGGGTTCAACGAGCCGTGCTCCTCGCTCGTCTCGCGCACCCGGATCAAGACGCTGACCGAGCAGACCCGGATCGACAACGCGCGCTTCTTCGACGGCGACATCGAGCAGGTGCCGCACCACGTGATCACCCAGGGCATCGGCACCATCCTGGAGGCCCGGCACCTGGTGCTGCTCGCGACGGGCGAGGGCAAGGCGGACGCGGTCGCCGCGACCGTCGAGGGTCCGGTCGCGGCCGTCTGCCCCGCCTCCGCGCTCCAGTTGCACCCGCACGCCACGGTGGTCGTCGACGAGGCCGCCGCGTCCAAGCTGAAGCTGGCCGACTACTTCCGGCACACCTACGCCAACAAGCCGGACTGGCAGGGGATCTGACACTTCCCGCACACTGACGGGGGGGGGGGGGGGGGGAGGGGGGGGGGGGGGAGGGGGGGGAGTGGGGGGGGGGGGGGTGGGGGGGGGGTTGGGGACCCATAGCTGCCATCGCGCCGGCAT
>NZ_JBVIGN010000004.1:144585-246991 GCF_055570785.1 Streptomyces sp. NPDC031100 | reverse complement strand
CGCCCCCCCCCCCCCCCCCCCCCCCCCCCCCCCCCCCCGCCCCCCCCCCCCCCCCCCGCCCCCCCCCCCCCCCCCCGTCAGTGTCACTGCGGCCAGGGCCTGTCCGGCGGATCGGGCCGGCTCCTACGCCCCCGCGATGGCCTCGGCCGCCGCTCGGCCGCAGACCCGGGCCGCACCATGGGTGGCGAGGTGCAGCGCGCCACGGGCCGGAGCCTGAGGTACTCCCATCTCGACCACGATCGTGTCGGGGCGGGCCGCCAGCAGGGTGTCGAGGGCCGCCGTCATCCAGGGGTGGCGGTGTTCGTCACGGACGACGGCGACAAGGCGGCGCTCCCCCGCCGCGGCCAGCGCCTCCCGCCCCGCCTTCTCCCCCGCGAAGCTACCCGTCTCCGTGCCGGGCAGCAGGCGGGCGAGCTCTGCGGCGATGCCCCAGGGAGTCTCGTCGCCGACGGCGATGTTGGCGCCCGGCGTGAACGCGGCGACGTAAGGCGCCTCGGTGAGCGGGGTGAAGGACTCCCCGCCGGTCACCCGCAGGGCGCGGCGGGCCGCCCGCAGACCCACCTCGGCGTCGGCGGCCGGGGCCCCGGCGCCTGCGCCGACGGTCCAGGCGGCCAGCTCCCGGACTCGCCGGGCGGCGTCGGCGAGCCGTTCTTCGGGCAGTTCCCCGGCGCGCACGGCCGTGACCAGGGTGTCCTTGAGGCGCCGTACCGTCTGCTCGTCCGAGAGGCCGCCGCCCACGCAGATGGCGTCGGCCCCGGCCGCGATGGCGAGGACACTGCCGCGTTCGATGCCGTAGGTGCCCGCGATGGCCCGCATCTCCATGCCGTCGGTGACGATCAGGCCGTCGTAGCCGAGTTCACCGCGCAGCAGGTCGGTGAGGATGCGCCGGGAGAGGGTCGCGGGGCGGTCCGGGTCCAGGGCCGGGACCAGAATGTGGGCGCTCATCACCGCCCGGCTGCCGGCGGCGATGGCCGCGCGGAAGGGGGTCAGGTCGCGCGCGTCCAGGACGTCCGCGGCCACGTCGATGCGGGGCATCGCGTGATGGGAGTCGACGGCGGTGTCGCCGTGCCCGGGGAAGTGCTTGGTGCAGGCGGCGACCCCGGCCGACTGCAGGCCGGTGACGTACGCGGCGGTGTGCCGGGCGACCAGGTCGGTGTCGGCGCCGAAGGAGCGGACGCCGATGACCGGGTTGGCGGGGTTGGAGTTGACGTCGGCGGACGGGGCCCAGTCGAAGTGCACTCCGCATGCCGCGAGGCGGCGGCCGAGGGCGAAGGCCACCTCGCGGGTCAGCTCCACGTCGTCGACCGCGCCGAGGGCGTGGTTGCCGGGGAACGACGATCCGGTCCGTACCTCCAGGCGGGTGACGTCCCCGCCCTCCTCGTCGATGGCCACCAGGACGTCGTCGCGCTCCGCGCGCAACTGGGCGGTCAGGGAGGTCACTTGCTCGGGTGTGGCGATGTTGCGGCCGAACAGGCCCACGGAGGCCAGGCCCTCGCCGAGCCGGCGCAGCAGCCAGTCGGGGGCCGTGGTGCCGGTGAAGCCGGGCTGGAGGACCGCGAGCGCGTCCTGGGTCAGGGTGTCGGTGCCGCTGGCCAGTGTCGTCATCGGGTGGTGTTATCCCTTCACGGCGCCCGCGGTCAGGCCCGCGGCCATCTTGCGCTGGACGAGGAGGAAGAGGACGACGATCGGCACGGCCATCATGGTGGATCCGGCCATCATCGGGGCGTACTCGGTGCCGTGCTTCGTGGTGAAGTTGCCGAGCCAGACGGTCGCGGTCTGGTGCTCCTGGCTGAGCAGCATCAGGGCGTAGAGGTACTCGTTCCAGGCCTGGATGAAGCCGTAGACCGAGGTGGCGACCATGCCGGGGGCGAGGAGCGGGAAGACGACACGGATGAAGGCCCCGGTGCGGGAGCAGCCGTCGACCATCGCGGCCTCCTCCAGCTCCCGGGGGATGTTGACGATGAAGCCGCGCAACGTCCAGACCGTGAACGGCAGGATGAAGGTCAGGTACGTGATGATCAGGCCGGAGAGCTTGTCGTACTGGTCGAGGTCGTTCAGCAGCAGGAAGACCGGAATGATCATGGAGACCAGCGGGACCATCTGCACCGCGAGGATGCCGACGATCACGACCTTGCGGCCGCGGAAGGCGAACCGGGAGATGGCGAGCGCGGCCAGCAGGCCCACGGCGATGCCGATCGCCACGACGGACAGCGACACGATCAGGCTGCGGCCGACCGGGCCCCAGAAGTCGGCGATGTCCAGTGCCCGGCTGAAGTTGGACAGGGTGACGCCGGTCGGCAGCAGGCTCGGGTCCGGGTCGATGGCGTCCTTGGCCGGTTTGAACGCCGTGTTGAGCATCCAGTAGACGGGGAAGCCGGCGGTGACGAAGACCAGCAGGCCGAGGAGGTTCCAGCCGAGCCGCGACGACCGGCGCCGCCCGGCAGTGAGGGTGCTCATTCGACCTCTCCGATCTTCAGCATCTGGCGCATGTACACGGCGACCACACCCAGCAGCAGGACGACGGTGATCAGGGCTATCGCCGAGCCCTGCGCATAGTCGTTGACCACGAAGGCACGGTCGTAGGAGTAGGTGGTCAGGAGCTGGAACTCGGCTTCGGGGTGCCCGTTGCGCATCACGAAGACCTGCGGGAAGACCCCCATGTCCCAGATGACCGACAGGGTCGTGAGCATCACGATGATCGGCTTGAGGATGGGCAGGGTGACGTACCGGAAGACGCCCCAGGCGCCCGCACCGTCCAGGCGGGCCGCCTCCTCCAGCTCCTTCGGGACCTGGGTGAGGCCGGCGCTGAGCGTGATGACCACGAAGGGGACCGCTCCCCAGACCACCAGCAGCATGATCACCGCCAGGCCCTCGGGTCCGCTCGCGAACCAGTTGTGGCCGATCAGATCGATGCCCGGCACCTTGCTGAGCAGGGCGTTGAGGATGCCGTAGTCGGCGTCGAAGAGCCATTTGAAGACGGTGGTCGCGACGATGACGGGCATGCCCCAGCTGGCCACCAGCGCAATGTTGACCAGGGTCTTCACCCAGCCGGAGACACGCTGCAGCAGCAGGGCCACGAGCATGCCGAGGACCATGGTGAAGATCACCGAGCCGGCCGCGAAGACGATCGTGCGCAGCACGACCTGCCAGAACTCGCCGTCTCCGAGCACCTTGGAGAAGTTGTCGAACCCGGCCGACTCGGGCGCCTGGAAGCCCCACAGCTGTGACTGGCCGAACTTCTGGAACGACAGGGTGACCAGCCGGACCAGGGGGTAGCCCATGACCAGGGCGAGGACGAGCAGACAGGGGGCGAGCAGCAGCCACGGCGTGGCCGGTCCGTCCGACCTGCGCGCTCGGCGTGGTCGGTCCGTGGGGCCCGGTGGCGGCGCCTGCCGCGGTGGCGGCACCTTTGCAGGGGTGGTCGTGTCTGCGGCACTCATCGCGCGCTCCTCAGCGGTCCCTCAAGCCGTGCGCGAGCGCACCCGCGCATGGTCGTACGGAAAGGCAGGGCCCCGCCCCGACATCCCCCCGGGGTCTCGGGGCCCTGCCTGAAGGTCACTTGGTGTTGATGACCTTGTCGATCGCGGCGTCCGCTTCCTTCGCGGCCGCCTCGACCGACTTCTTGCCGGTGCCGATGTTCTGCAGCATGGTCTGCAGGACCTGGGCCTTCTCGACCTGGCTCCAGCCGGGTGCCATCGGGACGAACCAGTTGGACTCGGCCGCGGTGGCCGGGACCGCGGTCGCCGGGTCGTTCTTGAGGGTGGCGAGGTCGGTCTTGTTGTTCGGCAGGTTGCCCTTGGCCATCAGACCCTTCTGGCCCGCAGGACCGGTGAAGGCGTTGATCCACTCGGCGGCCACGGCCTGGGCCTTGGACTTCACCGGGATGGCGAGGTCGGAGCCGCCGAGGAAGACCGGCATGTTCTTGCCGGACGGGCCGGGCATCACGAAGTTCTCGAGGTTGTCCTTCAGCTTGCCGGTCTTGTCGGCCTTCGGGTCGGCCGCGCTCGCGCCCTCCCAGGCCGCGCCGAAGATCATGGCGGACTTGCCCTGGCCGTAGACGATGTAACGGTCGGACTCGTCCTTGGTCTTGTCGCCGTGCATGTACTTGTCGACGATCGTCTTGAACTCGTTCAGGCCCTTGAGGGACTCGGGCGAGGAGAGGTCGGCCTTCCACTGGCCGCCCTCCTGCTTGGCGATGGAGCCGCCGGCGTCGTAGACGAAGGACATCGCCGCGTACCAGTCACGGGTGGGCTGGTACCAGGCGTTGAACTTGTCGCCCTGCTTCTTCTGGATCTTGTCCAGGTCGGCGGTGAGCTCGCTGTACGTCTTCGGAACGGCCTTGATGCCGGCCGAAGCGGCCACGTCCTTGCGCCAGTTGGCGACCCGGCCGCCGGCGTAGTAGGGCACGCCGTAGGTCTTGCCCTCGTAGGTCACCGAGGTCTTCAGGCCGTCCAGCCAGGCGGAGGAGCTGTCGAACTTGGCCGGGTCGACGGGCGCGAAGGCGCCCTTGACCATGTAGCCGAGCATCTCGCTGTTGCCCATCTCGACCACGTCGGGGGCCTTGTCGGTGGCGAGGACGGCGTCCAGCTTGGTGTTCTTGTCCGGCCAGCCGTAGTACTCGTGCTTGATCTTGATGCCGGGGTGGTTCTTCTGCACGGCGGCGTCCGCGGCCTTCACCAGGTCCGGCCAGTTGTTCTGGGCGTCGACGGTGAGCCAGACCGTCAGCTCCTTGGCGTCCGCCCCCTGCGCCTTGTTGTCGTCCTTGTCGTTGCCACACGCCGCGATGGAGACGACCATGCCCGCGATACCGATCGCGGCTGCCAGCTTGCGCTTCACGCCACCCTCCTCAGGGATGCCACAAACCCCCCTGCCTCCCCGCGGTGTCACGTCAACGCGCCGTACCGCCCTTGGGGCCGGGTCCTGGATCAATGGTGTAGACCAGTACGGGGAGCTTGGCCCAGACCAATAGGCCTGTCAAGGGTGTTCCGACAGGGGCCGGGCGTCCGTGATGCGACCGAGATATGCAGGGACCTTTCATTGCGCAAGCGGCAGATCGGACGATCGCGTTCCGGTGGACCACACACCCTCCACACCCCCATGGACTAGACCAACCGGGAGCGCGAAGATAGAGGGAGGAGATCACGGCGCGTGCGGGTGGACCCCTGCCCCACGAAGCCGTGCCACGATGTGAGCCGGGGCCGATGGGACTGTCGGTCGCTTTCGGCATCCGGAGCCGGGAAGGCAGAGCATGAGCACCGACGTCAGCAGCGCGGAGAACGAGGCCGGCGCGACTGTCCGTACCGCCCGCGTGCCCAAGTACTACCACCTGAAGAAGCACCTTCTGGACCTGACGGAGACGCAGGCGCCGGGCACTCCCGTCCCGCCCGAGCGGACGCTGGCGGCCGAGTTCGACACCTCCCGCACCACCGTCCGGCAGGCCCTGCAGGAACTGGTCGTCGAGGGCCGGCTCGAGCGGATCCAGGGCAAGGGCACCTTCGTCGCCAAGCCGAAGGTCTCGCAGGCGCTGCAGCTCACCTCGTACACCGAGGACATGCGCGCCCAGGGCCTTGAGCCCACCTCGCAACTGCTGGACGTCGGCTACATCACCGCCGACGACCGGCTCGCCGAACTGCTCGGCATGACGGCCGGCGGGCGCGTGCTGCGCATCGAGCGACTGCGCATGGCCAACGGCGAGCCGATGGCCATCGAGACCACCCACCTGTCCGCCAAGCGCTTCCCGGCCCTCAGGCGGTCGCTCGTGAAGTACACGTCTCTCTACACCGCGCTGGCCGAGGTGTACGACGTCCATCTCGCCGAGGCCGAGGAGACCATCGAGACCTCGCTGGCCACCCCGCGCGAGGCAGGCCTGCTCGGCACCGACGTGGGCCTGCCGATGCTCATGCTGTCCCGCCACTCGCTGGACCGGGAGGGCAATCCCGTGGAGTGGGTGCGCTCGGTCTACCGAGGCGACCGGTACAAGTTCGTGGCGAGGCTCAAGCGCCCCCAGGACTGAGCCGAGTTGGCGTCTTCACGCCACACCCCCGAAATCGACATACCGTTATGCGGACGAGGTCTTCCGCTGCCGCGACACCGTCACCTAGATTGCCTGCGCATTACAACAGGTGATCAGCGAGGGGACGGAACGTGGCATGTCCGAAACACCTGAAGTGAGACCACCGGTCGTGACACCGGTCCGCGTGATCATCGGTCTGTGTCTCGTCGCGCCCTTCGTGGCGATGCTGTGGGTGGGCTCGTACGGCAAGAAGGATCCGGCGCTCATCGGGATCCCGTTCTTCTACTGGTACCAGATGCTGTGGGTCGTCATCTCCACCGCCCTCACGATGATCGCGTACAAGCTGTGGCAGCGTGACCAGAACGCCCGCAGGGCCACGCAGAACGAGGGGGCGGCCCGATGAAGGACGGCGTCAACGGCGTCGCGCTCGGCGTCTTCATCTTCTTCTTCCTGGCCGTCACGGTCATGGGCTTCCTCGCGGCGCGCTGGCGCCGGGCCGACGACGAGCACTCCCTGGACGAATGGGGCCTGGGCGGACGGTCGTTCGGCACCTGGATCACCTGGTTCCTGCTCGGCGGCGACCTGTACACGGCGTACACCTTCGTCGCCGTACCGGCGGCGATCTACGCGGCGGGCGCGGCCGGCTTCTTCGCGGTGCCGTACACGATCCTGGTCTACCCGCTGATCTTCACGTTCCTGCCCCGCCTGTGGTCGGTCTCGCACCGCCACGGCTACGTCACGACCTCGGACTTCGTGCGCGGCCGCTTCGGCTCCAAGGGCCTGTCGCTGGCCGTGGCGGTCACCGGCATCCTGGCGACGATGCCCTACATCGCGCTCCAGCTCGTCGGCATCCAGGCCGTGCTGGACGTGATGGGCGTCGGCGGCGGCGAGAACACCAACTGGTTCGTCAAGGACCTGCCGCTGCTCATAGCCTTCGGCGTGCTGGCCGCGTACACCTACTCCTCGGGTCTGCGGGCGCCCGCGCTGATCGCGTTCGTGAAGGACACGCTGATCTACATCGTCATCGCGGTGGCGATCATCTACATCCCGATCAAGCTGGGCGGGTTCGACCACATCTTCGCCAAGGCCGGCGACAAGTTCACGGCGGCGGGTGCGGGCGGTCTCGTACCGGCCCCCGCGGGCCAGTGGACGTACGCCACGCTGGCGCTCGGCTCGGCGCTCGCGCTGTTCATGTACCCGCACTCGATCACCGCGACGCTGTCCTCCCGCAGCCGTGAGGTGATCCGGCGCAACACCACGATCCTGCCGCTGTACTCGCTGATGCTGGGCCTGCTGGCCCTCCTCGGCTTCATGGCGATCGCGGCCGGGGTGAAGGTCTCCAACAACCAGCTGGCGATCCCGCAGTTGTTCGAGGACATGTTCCCCAACTGGTTCGCGGGCGTGGCCTTCGCGGCGATCGGCATCGGCGCCCTCGTGCCCGCGGCCATCATGTCCATCGCGGCGGCGAACCTCTTCACCCGCAACATCTACAAGGACTTCATCAAGCCCGACGCCACGGCCGAGCAGGAGACCCGGGTCTCCAAGCTCGTCTCGCTGCTGGTGAAGGTGGGCGCGCTGGTCTTCGTCCTGACGATGGACAAGACGGTCGCCATCAACTTCCAGCTGCTGGGCGGCATCTGGATCCTGCAGACCTTCCCGGCCCTGGTCGGCGGCCTCTTCACGCGCTGGCTCCACCGCTGGGCGCTGCTCGCCGGCTGGGCGGTCGGCATGGTCTACGGCACGCTCGCCGCGTACGGGATCGCCTCCCCGACGAACCCGGCACAGAAGCACTTCGGCGGCAACGCCAAGGAGATCCCGGGCATCGGGGAGATCGGTTACATCGGCCTGACGGCGTTCGTCCTCAACGTCGTGGTCACCGTGGTCCTCACCCTCGTCCTGAGGGCCGTGAAGGCCCCCGAGGGCCTGGACGAGACCAGGCCGGAGGACTACACGGCGGACGCGGGCGAGCCGGGGGTCCAGGTGGAACTGACCCCGACGGCAACACCCTAGGGAGCGCACAACCCGCAGCGGGCCGCCGGCATCGAGCAACAACGGCGGCCCGTTCTCATGCCTCCCGCCATACACAAGTTGACGCTCTGAAGCCACCACGACACACAACAGACACAACATCTGGGGGTGACACCACGACCCGGCACTAGATGTATGCTCATCCTCGCTGTCGCCGCAGGGGAATCCGGTGCGAATCCGGAACTGTCCCGCAACGGTGTACTTGCGTGCATCCGCACGCCTGTGTCAGTCCGAGGACCTGCCGGCAGCGTGCGCCCGGCCGTCCGGTCCGGGTGCCTTCAGACGTCCGGGCCTCGTGGAGTGGGCCGGTGGACGCGACGCCGTGTGCGCTCGTGCTGCCCCCTGCCCTCCGCAAGGCCCCCGTGCCGAGCGAGGGAGAGCCCCACGTGACCATCGCGCCAGCCGACCCGGCTTCAGCCATCGAGGCCATCGAAGCCCCGGTGGAGACCGACGGTCCCGGTGCCGCGCTGCTGCGGACCCTGACCGAGCTGACCGCCGACCTCCCCGACGCCGACCCCGGCCGGGTCGCCGCGGCCGCGCTGCGGGGCCGGTCCGCTCGCGCGGACGAGACGGAGCTGCGCGAGCTGGCCACCGAGGCGGCCGCCGGACTCATCTCCGAGGACCCCGCCTACTCGCGGCTGGCCGCCCGGCTGCTGACCCTCTCCATCCGCGCCGAGGCCGCCTCGCAGGGCGTGACGTCCTTCACCGAGTCCGTGGCCGTGGGACACCGGGAAGGGCTCGTCGCCGACCGGACCGCCGAGTTCGTGCGGCTGCACGCGGAGCGCCTCGACGCACTGGTCGACGCGGACGCCGACGACCGCTTCGGCTACTTCGGCCTGCGCACCCTGCACAGCCGCTACCTGCTCCGGCACCCGATCACCCGCAAGGTGATCGAGACGCCCCAGCACTTCATGCTCCGGGTGGCGAGCGGCCTCGCCGAGGACGACACCGCCCGCGCACTGGACGAAGTCGCCGCGCTCTACGGGCTCATGAGCCGCCTCGACTACCTGCCCTCCTCCCCCACGCTCTTCAACTCCGGCACGCGGCACCCCCAGATGTCGTCCTGCTACCTCCTCGACTCCCCCCTGGACGAGCTGGACTCCATCTACGACCGCTACCACCAGGTCGCCCGCCTCTCCAAGCACGCCGGCGGCATCGGTCTGTCGTACTCCCGGATCCGCAGCCGTGGTTCGCTGATCCGCGGCACCAACGGGCACTCCAACGGCATCGTCCCGTTCCTGAAGACCCTGGACGCCTCCGTCGCCGCCGTGAACCAGGGCGGCCGGCGCAAGGGCGCGGCCGCGGTGTACCTGGAGACCTGGCACTCCGACATCGAGGAGTTCCTGGAGCTGCGCGACAACACCGGTGAGGACGCCCGCCGTACGCACAACCTCAACCTGGCGCACTGGATCCCGGACGAGTTCATGCGCCGGGTCAACCTGGACGAGCAGTGGTCGCTGTTCTCCCCGGCGGACGTGCCGGAGCTGGTCGACGTGTGGGGCGCGGAGTTCGACGCGGCCTACCGCAAGGCGGAGGCGGCGGGGCTCGCGAAGAAGACCATCCCGGCCCGCGACCTGTACGGCCGGATGATGCGTACCCTCGCGCAGACCGGCAACGGCTGGATGACCTTCAAGGACGCCGCCAACCGGACGGCCAACCAGACGGCCCTGCCGGGCCATGTCGTCCACTCCTCCAACCTCTGCACGGAGATTCTGGAGGTCACGGACGACGGCGAGACGGCGGTCTGCAACCTGGGTTCGGTGAACCTGGGCGCGTTCGTCGCAGGCGGCGACATCGACTGGGAGCGGCTGGACGAGACGGTCCGCACCGCCGTCACCTTCCTCGACCGCGTCGTCGACATCAACTTCTACCCGACCGAGCAGGCGGGCCGGTCGAACGCCAAGTGGCGGCCCGTCGGCCTCGGCGCCATGGGTCTGCAGGACGTCTTCTTCAAGCTGCGTCTGCCCTTCGACTCGGACGAGGCCAAGGCCCTGTCCACGCGGATCGCCGAGCGCATCATGCTCGCCGCGTACGAGGCCTCCGCCGACCTCGCCGAGCGCAGCGGCCCGCTGCCGGCCTGGGAGAAGACCCGTACCGCCCAGGGTGTCCTGCACCCCGACCATTTCCCGGGCGTTCGCCTGACCTGGCCGGAGCGCTGGGCGGCCCTGCGCGAGCGGATCGCCGCGGTCGGCATGCGCAACTCGCTGCTGCTCGCCATCGCGCCGACCGCCACCATCGCCTCCATCGCGGGCGTGTACGAGTGCATCGAGCCGCAGGTCTCCAACCTGTTCAAGCGCGAGACGCTGTCCGGCGAGTTCCTGCAGGTCAACTCCTACCTGGTGCAGGACCTCAAGGAGCTGGGCGTCTGGGACGCGCGCACCCGCGAGGCGCTGCGCGACTCCAATGGCTCGGTGCAGGACTTCGCGTGGATCCCGGCCGACGTGCGGGCGCTGTACCGCACGGCGTGGGAGATCCCGCAGCGCGGCCTGATCGACATGGCGGCGGCCCGCACCCCGTTCCTGGACCAGGCGCAGTCCCTGAACCTCTTCATGGAGACGCCGACCATCGGCAAGCTCTCCTCGATGTACGCGTACGCCTGGAAGTCGGGCCTGAAGACGACGTACTACCTGCGCTCGCGCCCGGCGACCCGCATCGCCCGCGCCGCCCAGGCGCAGACCCAGACCACCATCCCCGTGCAGCAGGTCGCCGACCCCGACGCCGTCGCCTGCTCCCTTGAGAACCCCGAGTCCTGCGAGGCCTGCCAGTAATGACCACCGAAGCCAAGAACCTGCTCGACCCAGGCTTCGAGCTGACCCTGCGCCCCATGCGCTACCCGGACTTCTACGAGCGCTACCGGGACGCCATCAAGAACACCTGGACCGTGGAGGAGGTCGACCTCCACTCGGACGTCGCCGACCTCGCGAAGCTGTCCCCCGAGGAGCAGCACCTGATCGGCCGTCTGGTGGCCTTCTTCGCGACGGGCGACTCGATCGTCGCGAACAACCTGGTGCTGACGCTGTACAAGCACATCAACTCCCCGGAGGCGCGCCTGTACCTGTCGCGCCAGCTCTTCGAGGAGGCCGTGCACGTCCAGTTCTACCTGACGCTGCTCGACACCTACCTCCCCGACCCGGAGGACCGCGCGGCGGCGTTCGCGGCGGTCGAGAACATCCCCTCCATCCGCGAGAAGGCCGAGTTCTGCTTCAAGTGGATGGACTCGGTGGAGAAGCTGGACCGCCTGGAGTCCCAGGCCGACCGCCGCCGCTTCCTGCTCAACCTCATCTGCTTCGCCGCGTGCATCGAGGGCCTGTTCTTCTACGGCGCCTTCGCGTACGTCTACTGGTTCCGCAGCCGGGGTCTGCTGCACGGTCTCGCGACCGGCACCAACTGGGTGTTCCGCGACGAGACGATGCACATGTCCTTCGCCTTCGACGTGGTCGACACCGTCCGCAAGGAGGAGCCGGACCTGTTCGACGACGAGCTGCAGCAGCAGGTCACCGACATGCTGCGGGAGGCCGTGGAGGCCGAGCTGCAGTTCGCGCGCGACCTGTGCGGTGACGGCCTGCCGGGCATGAACACCGACTCGATGCGGCAGTACCTGGAGTGCGTCGCCGACCAGCGCCTGACGCGTCTCGGCTTCGCCCCGGTGTACGGCTCGGAGAACCCGTTCTCCTTCATGGAGTTGCAGGGCGTTCAGGAGCTGACCAACTTCTTCGAGCGCCGCCCGTCGGCGTACCAGGTCGCGGTGGAGGGCAAGGTCGACCTGGACGAGGACTTCTGAGTCCCGGCCGCTCCCAGTGACGATCGATCCGGCGCGCGTTCCGGGGCCCAAGGGCGCCTGAGCGCGCGCCGCCACACGTCTACCAGGGCACCGGCTGCAGCAGCAGCCGGTGGGGCCGCAGGGTGATGCCCACGCGGGTGGTGTCGTTCGACCCGCTGACCTGCTCGAAGCGGTACTTCGCCGAGATCGCCGCGGTGATCAGGGTCAGCTGGGCCATGGAGAAGTGGTCGCTGGGGCACTTGCGGTTGCCGACGCTGAAGGGGCTCATGGCGTACTTCGGCACCTCCTGGGCCCGCTCGGGCAGCCAGCGGTCGGGGTCGAAGTCGAGGTGGTGGTCGTAGGACTGTCCGTCGCGCTGGATGGCGTAGGGGCTGTAGACGATGTCCGCCCCGGCCGGAATGCGATAGCCGCCGAGCGAAGTGTCGGTCACCGCGCGCCGCGTCAATATCCATACGGCGGGCCGCAGTCGCATGGCCTCGACGACGACATTGTTGGTGTGCCGGAGCACACGCACGTCCGCGAATCCAACGGGCCGACCGCCGGTCACGGATTCGACCTCGGCACGCACCTTCTCGGCGTGTTCCGGATGTTCCGCGAGCACGTGCAGCAGCCACATGATCGTGGAGGCGACTGTTTCACTGCCGGGGGTGACTATCGCGACCACCTGGTCGTGGATCTCCTGTTCCCCGATGGGCTCGCCATTGTCGTCCTTCGCCTCCAGCAATGCCGTCAGCAAATCGTCCGGCTTTTGACCAGATGCCCTCCGCTCGGCGACGATCTCGTCGACCAGCAGATGCAAATCGGCCAACGCCCGGTTGAATTCGCGGTTGGCGGGCAACGGCAGCCGGTACAGCGGCCCGAGCGGGAGGACCATCCTGCGGTACATACCGCGGAAGACGCTGGCGAGGTCGACGCTCAGCCGCTCGGCACGCTCGTCCATGTACTCGCCGCGCAGCAGGCAGCGGGCGGCGATGCGCACGGCGACCCGGAACGACTCCGAGGTGCAGTCGATGGTCTCGCCGGGCTGCCAGCGCTGGGTCAGCGCGTGCGCCTCCTCCTCCATGACCGAGCCGTACGCGGGGATCGCGTCGAGCCGGAACGCGGGCTGGATGGTGCGCCGCTGGCGGCGGTGGCGCGGTCCGTTGGCCGTGGCCACGCCCTCCTTGCCGAGCAGGCCTTCGAGGGACTCCCAGAGCGGGCCGTCGATCTTGAAGTCGGTGCTGAGCGCGAGTGCGCCGGTGAGGGCCGGCGTGGTGACGGCGTACACCGTCTTGGGGCCGAGCTTCAGGCGCACCACCTCGCCGTGCGCACGCAGCCCGGACATGAAGGCGAGCGGGTCGCGGACCAGCTTCAGGCCGTGCCCGAGGACCGGGACGGCGCCGCCGGCGAGGGGCGGTTCGCGCAGTTCGGTGCTCTCGGAGGGCACGGGCTTCACAGACTCGACGGTCATTTCTCACCTACCGCTTCGTTGTTGACGTAGGGGGGCGTGGACCGGTCGTCCCAGGTGTCGACCATGTAGCGGCCGGACTCGTGGTGGAACCAGTAGACGGAGCTGAACCAGTTCCGCATGGAGCCGACGCAGGCGCGCACGGCGGCGCTCAATTCCCTTCCGTGGGTGGTGCCGTCCGCGAGTTCGGCGGCGAATCGCAAGGCGTCCTGCTCGGCGTCGAGGAACTCATGAATGCATTCCTCGACGCGCCGCCTGATTTCTTCGACGGCTTCTTCGAGCGTCATACCCTCATGGGTGATGAGGCAGATTCCGAGATTGTGCACCTCGTCGCCCGCTATTTCCTTCGGCAGCGAGCAGAGGTCGTTGTACCAGGCGGCGAATTCCTGGCTCAGCAGCGCCGCACGGCGATAGTCCGGATGTTTCCGCACGGCGTCCGGGAGTTCACGTCCTGCGCTCGGCTCCAGCAGGTCCGTCCATATCCAGTGGGCGAAGGTCAGCCGCCGCAGGGCGAGGTATTCCTCGACCTTCGGAACGTACCCGTCGGTCCGGTTCCGGAACTCGCGGTCGTAGGCCTCGATCACGTCGTGGAAGTGCCGGGCGAAGCGCTGGTTCCAGGTGTACGGCAGGAACGAGTACAGCCGCAGCACGCTGTCCGCGAACCCCGCCACCAGGGGGTCCGGGTGGTGCAGATGGTGCCGGGGTGCGTCGAGGGCCGCGTGCAGACGGTACCTGAGCCGGCGCCAGTCGGCCGTCCGGCCGTGCACCCGGTCACGGTCATGGCGGTCGTCCCAGACGAAGAACCAGGCACTGTAGTCGGCTATGGCCTGCAGGACCTCATCGGAGGCGCCGGTGTAGTACCCCGCCATGAGGTCGGTATAGCAAAGACCGTCGGCATATTCCCGCACCTTGTCCGCCGGCATCAGCCGTTTTTCCAGCAACCACTGGCGTGTCTTCTCTTGTAGCTTTGGCCAATACGGGTGGAGTTGCCGGGGAAACACGTCCTCGATCATCGGGAGGGCGAGGGACGGCGGCACTGCGACCGCTGTCGACGATGTGGTGCCGTGTGAGAAAGCGTGCACGAACAGTCCCCTCTCAGCTGCCAGGAGCGCACACCCCCTCCGATCCGTGCTGGGCGTGCGGCGTTGCGTATCCCCGCCCTTCCCATTCAGCACCACAACTGACCGTTATGGGAACGGATTTGCTTCACTCACCACCCCAAGATGCCGGGAATCATGCGACGAACAAACGAACGACGCCCGGCCGGGAAGGATCCCGGCCGGGCGTCGCGGCCGACGTCGTCGCTGCTCTCGCAGGGTGGCCGGTCGTCCCGGCCGTGCGTCTCAGTCGTTGGCGACCACGGGGTAGCGTGGCTCGTTCTCGGCCATCTGCCGCAGCGCGTCCTTGCGGTCGCGCTTGGACAGACGGTCGATGTACAGGTAGCCGTACAGGTGATCGGTCTCGTGCTGCAAACAGCGAGCGAAGTAGCCGGTGCCGCGGACCTTGATCGGGTTGCCCTTCTCGTCCTGGCCGGTCACCTCGGCGTAGTCGGGACGCGCGAGCGGGGCGTACGCGGTCGGTACGGACAGGCAGCCCTCGTTGCTGTCGTCGAGGCGGCGCTTGTCGGCGGGCAGGTCGACCAGCTTCGGGTTGCACACCACACCGACGTGCCGGACGCCCTCGTCGTCCATGCAGTCGTAGACGAAGACCTTCAGGTCGACACCGATCTGGTTGGCGGCCAGGCCCACGCCCTCGGCGGTGCGCTGGCTGGCGAACATGTCCGCGACCAGCTGGTCCAGCTCCGCGCCGAACTCGGTGACGTCCTTGCACTCCTTGTGCAGGACCGGGTTGCCGACGACCGTGATCGGCCGCGAGGTGCCGCGCTCGCGCCAGGCCTGCTCGCGCTCCTCGCAGTCCTCCGTGTCGACGACATAGCCCTCGTCGTCGACGGGGAGCACGCCCGCGTGCTGCTGATCGGTGTCCTGCTGAGCCATGACCGACGTACGCCTTCCTGCAAGCCTGGAAAATTCTGCGAGTACAGCCTAAAGGGGGCCGGTCACCAGTGGCTCAGCAAACCTCTTCCAGATCCCGCCAGTCCCGGGAATCAGGGCTGTCCGCAACCCATCCGTCCAGCAGTCCCCGCACCAGCGAAGCCGGTGCAGCCACCCCGCACTCCCGCTCGGGAACCCAGAGCTGCCCGTCCGTGCGATGTCCCAGCGGCCCCGGGTGACCGGGTTCACTGTGATCGTGCGGATCCAGGTGGACCCCATCGCCCTCATCGGAGGGCATCCGTGACTCCGAGCACATCCGGCACAGCAGCCGCACCGAGGAGGACCAGTCCTCCGCCGCGAACCCCGCGTCCGCGGCCAGCTGCTCCAGGGCGTCGCGGTCGGCCTCGGTGGCCGCCTCCAGCAGCACCACCCAGGTGGGGACGGGCGAGGGAGCCCACAGCTCGATCTCGTCGAAGACCGGGTAGGAGTGGCCGGCGGACGTCGTGCGCTCGCCGTGCGGAACGCCGTCGTGCAGCACGACCTCGCCCCAGCGCCGCCCGGACGACGGCAGCGGAATGGACAGCACCTCCAGCCGGGCCGGGTCCAGTCTGCGGCCCCACACCACCTCGGCCTCGCCCTCCGGGGAGAGCCGTACGGCCGCGCTGCCCAGCTCCATGCCGCGCGGCTCGCCCGCGGCGGCGGCACCGCCGGGCACCCGCAGCCCGTACGCCTGCCAGGCGCGGCGGGCCAGCGGCCAGTCCTGCAGGGCGGTCGCGGCGATGCCCACGTTCCACCAGTCGGGGGCGCCGGTCTCCCGGTCCAGGAGGGCCACCGCGCGCAGTCCGGCGGCGCGGGCCTGCTCCCAGTCGTGCCGGAACTTGTGCAGCAGCGCGAGGTTGAACCAGGACTCGGCCAGCCAGGGTTCCAGGTCGGCGGCGCGTGTCAGCAGCTCGCCCGCGTCCTCGTACCGGCCGTCGCCGATGAGCGTGAACGCGCGGTCGGTGGCCTGCCGCCAGGAGGCGGAGGGCCGGTGCCGTCCCTTGCCGAAGATCCTCACTATTCCCGCCTGCCAGTTCCAGTTCCGCACGTGGGCTGGCTTGTGCCCCCGGACACCCTCTCCCTCGCATCCAACCACGTACGGCGGGAAGGGCGCTCATTACCCATGGGTTACCCCGCCGCAGGCAAGGTCAGACGGTCCCGGGAGAGAACCCGGGCCAGCGACTCCACCACCTCGGGAGCGTAGTCCCCGGCGGTGGCCAGGCGCAGCTCCTCCAGGGCCCTCAGCGGCCCGTCGGGACCGGCCTCGCGGGCCTTCTCCTCATAGGCGTTCACGGCCCGGACGATGCGCGCGGCGAGCGGCTGCTCCCGGCAGGGGTCGGCCTGCCGCTCCACGACCACGGCGACCGCCGCGTCCACCCCGGTCTGCCGTACGACCGCCCCGCCGAGCAGCGCGATGCGGCGCTGCTCCTGCGACGGCAGGGCGGCGGTGGCGCCGGCCGGTACCGGGTCGACCAGGCTGAGCTGGCCGATGTCGTGCATGAGGGCCGCGTATTCCAGGACGGTCAGCCCCGGCCCGGACAGGCCCAGGTCGCGGCCGACGGCCAGGCTGAGCGTGGCGACACGGCGGGCGTGCCCGGGCGGGGTGTACCCGGCGATCTCGGTGGCCCTGGCGAGGGAGGCGATGGTCTGCCGGTAGGTGGCGCGCACGGCGCGGTAGCGGCGTACGGACAGCTGGGCGAGCAGCAGCGGCAGACAGAACACCGGCAGGGCCCACAGTCCGACGACGGCGACCGCGAGCGCCATCACCACGCCGGTCGCGCAGACAGCGGATCCGATGCCGAGCAGTCCGCGCAGTTCCTCGCGCAGGAGCGGGCCGAAGGGCCAGTGGGTGCGGGAGTGGGCGAGGGCGGCGGCGAGGAGGGCGTCGCACAGGGCGGTGAGGACGAGGAGGGCGACGAGCAGCAGCGCGTAGGCGGGGCCGCTCCAGGACGCGAACACGCCCTTGTTGGAGAGGGGTTGGAAGCAGACGGCGGCGAAGCCGACGGTCAGGACGCGGCGGGCGAGGTGGTCGAGGGTCGGGGTGCGGCCGCACCAGATGTGCGGGACGCTGCCGAGCAGGGAGGCGGCGAGGACGATGGTGACGACCTGCGGCGCGTCGTGCAGCGTCTGGTGTCCCGCGTCGGGTCCGAGCAGGGCGTACGAGAGCGATCCGGCGGTGCCCAGCGGTGCGGCCTGCCGTACCTGGGCGCAGCTCCACCGGGTCAGTTCGCCGACGGCTATGAGCACCCCGAAGGCGAGCCCGACCTCCCGGTCGGCTATGCCGGTCCACAGGGTGACGGCGAGGGAGGCCGCGGCGGTGAGCGCGGCGGAGGCGTGGATGAGCCGGAGGGCGGTCATCGGGGTGCTCCGCTGCTGCTGCCGGCGACCGACTGCTGGGCCGGGATCTCCTGCGCCATCTCGTCGGCGGTGACGGCCGGGTGCCAGCCGTGGCGGCCGAGGGCCCGGACGAGCGCCGTGACCATGCGGGGGTCGAACTGGGTCCCGGCGCACCGCTCCAGCTCGGTGACCGCCCACTCGACGGGGCGGGCCCTGCTGTAGGAGCGGGTGGAGGTCATCGCGTCGAAGGCGTCCGCCACGGCCACCACGCGGGCGCACTCGGGGATCTGGGTGCCCACGAGACCGTACGGGTAGCCGCTGCCGTCGAGCCGTTCGTGGTGGTGCAGGATCGCCGTGCGGGCCTCGCCGAGGAAGGAGATCCCGCGGACCATCTCGTGGCCGTACTCGGGGTGCAGCTCGATGATCCGCCGCTCCTCCGGGGTGAGCGGGCCGTCCTTGCGCAGCAGTCGGGTGGGTACGCCGAGCTTGCCGACGTCGTGCAGGATGCCGGCGAAGCGGAGCACCTCGACGCGTTCGTCGTCCATGCCGAGTTCGCGGGCGATCAACACCGAGGCCTGGCCGACGCGCTCGCTGTGGCCGCGGGTGTAGCCGTCCTTGATGTCGACGGCCTGCACCAGCGCGCGGATGGTGTTCTGGTGGGCGGCCTTCTCCCGGTGGTACTGGGCGAAGACCCAGCAGGAGACGCACATCGGCAGCAGCACGAGCAGCGCGGCGACGGGCCCGTACCGGCTGCGCCACAGGACGGCCATCATGAGCCCGGCGAGTCCGTGCACCGCGACGGGGGCGAGGGAGCGGGGCAGCAGCCCGCGCCAGGCCCTGCGCACGGGCACCCTCTCGGCGGCCGCGAGGATCCCGCCGTCGAGCGCGGTGAGCACCAGGCAGAAGGCGAACACGGCCGCCCCGGCGGGCACGAGGGCGTAGGGGAAGTCGCAGCCCACGACGGCGTCCCGGCCGCCGAGCGCCCAGTGGACGCTGGCCGCACCCCACACCGCGAGCGAGGGCTGCGCGGCCCGCCACACCCGGCGCAGCCACACGGGCGGCTCCTCGACGCGGGCGAGGAGGGCGGCCGGCAGCGGGACGAGCGCGGCGGCGGGCGGCGGCAGCAGGAACGCCCCGGCGAGCAGAACGGGGTAGAAGGTGCCGCCGAAACGGCGCTGTACGACCTGGTCGCAGGCCGCGTACACCGCGGCGAGCAGGGTGATGGCCCACCAGGGAGCGTGGGTGGCCGTCACGTGCAGGGAGCAGACCACGGCCAGCAGGGCGATGCAGCCCACATAGGCCCGTGCCCTCGGCGGAACCGCCTCCATGACGCCCCTCCCCCGACCGTGCCTGCCCAGGCTCGGAGCGTAGGGCGGGAATCGGGGGATCCGGGGGCCTATGAACCGAGGATTAGCACATTCGGGTGATGGCTGGGCTCATACGGCCCGGGCTCAGCTCTCCTGAGGCGTGGCGGTCACGTCGTGCTCGGGGACCGCCTGCCCGGAGCGGATCAGATCGATCCGCCCCATGACCTTGGCGCGCAGGTCGCTCGGCACGTCGTCATGGCCGCAGCACCGCTTGACCAGCTTCTTCACGGCCTGCTCCAGGCCGTACTTCTCCAGGCACGGCGAGCATTCCTCAAAGTGGTGCTGGAACTTGTCGCGATCGACGTCCGGCATCTCGCTGTCGAGGAACTCGTACAGATGGTCGAGGACCTCACTGCAGTCCGTCTCGTGCTCGTCCCCGCAGCTCATGAGCCCGAACCTTTCGCTTCGTTCGACTCTCCGGCGCCCGCCGGGACGAGCCCGCGCTCACGGGCGTAGTCCTCCAGCATGTCGCGCAGTTGACGGCGGCCCCGGTGCAGCCGGGACATCACCGTACCGATGGGTGTCCCCATGATGTCCGCGATCTCCTTGTACGCAAAGCCCTCTACGTCCGCGAGGTAGACGGCGATGCGGAACTCCTCGGGGATCGCCTGCAGCGCTTCCTTCACGTCCGAGTCGGGCAGGTGGTCGAGCGCCTGCGACTCGGCGGAGCGCAGACCGGTCGACATGTGCGACTCGGCGCGGGCGAGCTGCCAGTCCTCGATCTCCTCCGCGGCGGAGCGCTGGGGCTCGCGCTGCTTCTTGCGGTAGGAGTTGATGAACGTGTTGGTGAGAATCCGGTACAGCCACGCCTTGAGGTTGGTGCCCTCGCGGAACTGATGGAAGGACGCGTACGCCTTGGCGTACGTCTCCTGCACCAGGTCCTCGGCGTCCGCCGGGTTGCGCGTCATGCGCAGCGCGGCCGAGTACATCTGGTCGAGGAATTCGAGCGCGTCCCGCTCGAAGCGGGCGCTGCGCTCCGCGCTCGACTCCGCGCTGTCGCCCCGGCCCTCGGGCAGCTCCGCCTGGCCGTTGTCGGTCCCTGCGTCCGTCCCAGTGACCGGACCCACCTCCTCAAGTTCCCGGGCGGAACCGAAACCGGTCCCACTCGATTCGGAGGATAGAACACCACCCGTGCCTGCCGCCGCTCGAATAGGAGGGGTCCTGGCCGCGTGCAGCACCGTCCAGTCCAGGTCAGTGCGGCTGCTGCGGCTCGGGCAGATGGTCGAACCCATGCGGCGGACTTCCTCTCCTACGACGTCGGTGCCGGTGCTTCAGCACTTCTGTCCGCCACAACAGTGGTCCGCCGCCTGACATTCCCCGGGGTCACCCGAGTGACGCGGCCCACTCCACGACAGCACCGGTGACGATCTCCAGCGCGCGCTCCTGGGTGATCTCCGCGCGCTTGGGGACGGCGAACCCGTGATCGCCGTACGGCACCTCGATCAGCTCGTACGCCCCCTCGGGAAACTCCTCCGGCTTCCCGAAAGGGTCGTTCCCGCCCTGGACCACGAGCGTGGGCACCCCCGCGCCCAGCAGTTCGTCGGCGCGGGACCTCTCCGGCTTGCCCGGCGGGTGCAGCGGGAAGCTGAGCGCGAGCACGGCATGCGCGCCCAGCTCGGTGGCGGTCCGGCAGGCGACCCGGGCGCCTGCGCTGCGGCCGCCGGAGATCACCGGCAGCTGCATCCCGGCCAGCGCGGGCCAGATGCCGCGCCAGCCGGTGTCCAGGGTCTTCGGGGCGGGTGCGACCTTCTTGCCCGCGACCCGCCAGGGCTGCTCGACGAGGGCCACGGTCACGCCGTGTCCCGGGAGCACCTGGGCGAGCGCCTGCAGGTCCCGCGCCTCGATGCCACCGCCGGCCCCATGGCTCACGGCCAGCACCAGCCGCGCCTTCTTCGCCCGGTGCCAGGTGAGGCGTGCGGTCCCGGCGTCGGTCTCGACAATCTCGATCACGCTAGAAGAGTGTGCCCTCTTCCGGCGCCTCCAGCTCCTTCAGCAGCTCCGGGCCGTTGTTGCGGACGTTGCTGACGGCCGTGGCGACCGGGTAGGCGCGCATCAGGCCGGGTGGGGGCGGGGCCAGCAGCTCGCGCAGGTCGTCCGGGTCGGTGCGGGAGGGGTCGAGCCAGGCGTCCCAGCGGTCCGGGGTGAGCATCAGCGGCATCCGGGGGTGGATCTCGGCGAGGGAGTGCGGGCCCTCGGCGGGGGCCACGGCCAGCGGGGTCTGCTCCGCGTCCGTGGTGATCACCGAACAGGTGACCCACCAGGCCTGCGGGTGGTCGTCGGGCAGGGTCCGGTCCCGCCAGAACTCGTACAGCCCGGCCATCGCGAACACCGAGCCGTCGGCGGGCAGCACGAAGTAGGGCTGCTTGCGGGGCCGCTTCTTCTTCCCCTCCTCCTCCAGGTCCCGCTCCTGCTTGCCGGTGACCCACTCGTAGTAGCCGTCGGCGGGCAGGATGCACCGCCGGGCGGCGAAGGCGCGCCGGTACGACGGCTTCTCGTGCACGGTCTCCGCGCGCGCGTTGATCATCCGGGCGCCGCCCTCGGGCGTCTTGGCCCAGGAGGGCACCAGTCCCCACTTGAGCTTGCGCAGCTGGCGAACCGGGCGAGGGTCGTCCGCGTCTTTCACCGGACGGTCCAGGACGGCGTAGACCTCCTTGGTCGGAGCCACGTTGTAGTCCGGCTCCAAGGTCTCCTCGGGCTCCCACTTCTCGATCTCAAAGATTCCTGCGAGATCCTCGGGCCTACGACTGGATGCATACCGTCCGCACATACGTGCCACACTGCCAGACTCCGTACGACGACAGGAGCCATCTCCGGACATGGACAGCCTCGCCGCCACCGCGCTGCCCGACCTCTGGGACCGGCTCACCGGCACCCAGCCCGACCCCGACCTGTGGGTGGTGCTCGCCACCCTGGGCGCCGCACTCGCCGTCGTCGTCCCGCACGGCGTGTGGCGGCTCTCGCGCAACGCGATCACCATCGCGCACGAGGGCGGCCACGGCCTGGTGGCCCTGCTCACCGGCCGGCAGCTCACGGGCATACGCCTGCACTCCGACACCAGCGGCCTCACGGTCAGCCGCGGCAAGCCGTACGGCCTGGGCATGATCCTCACGGCGGCCGCGGGCTACACGGCCCCCTCGCTGCTGGGCCTGGGCGGTGCAGCCCTGCTGGCCGCGGGCCGCATCACCCTGCTGCTGTGGGTGGCGACCGCGTTGCTCGTGGTGATGCTGGTGATGATCCGCAACGCGTACGGGGTCCTGACCGTGGTCCTCGCCGGGGGCGCCTTCCTGCTGGTGTCGTGGCTGACGGGACCGCAGGTGCAGGCCGCTTTCGCGTACGCGGTGGTGTGGTTCCTGCTGTTCGGCGGTGTACGACCGCCGTTCGAGCTGCAGGCCAAGCGGGCCCGGGGAGGCGCGGGCGACTCGGACGCGGACCAGCTCTCGCGGCTGACGCACGTTCCGGCGGGTCTGTGGCTGTTCCTGTTCCACGCGGTGTCGGTGTGCTCGTTGATCGGCGGGGGCCGCTGGCTGCTGGAAGGTTGACGCCGGGCCCTCCTTATAAAGTGGCCCTATGGCCCCGAACACCGCCCCCGCCCTCTGGCCCGCCCCGCACGCGAGCGGAGCCGTCGACGCGACGGTCCACGTGCCCGGGTCCAAGTCCGTCACCAACCGCGCCCTCGTGCTCGCCGCCCTCGCCTCCGAGCCCGGCTGGCTGCGCCGCCCGCTGCGCTCGCGCGACACCCTGCTGATGGCCGGTGCCCTGCGGGCCATGGGCGTGGAGATCGAGGAGACCGTGTCATCCAGCTCCTCCGTCGCGGGGGGCCCGGACGGCTCCGGAGAGGCCTGGCGGGTGCTGCCCACGGGCCTGCACGGTCCGGCCACGGTGGACGTCGGCAACGCCGGCACGGTGATGCGCTTCCTGCCGCCGGTGGCCGCGCTGGCCGACGGCCCGATCCGGTTCGACGGGGACCCGCGGTCGTACGAGCGTCCGCTGAACGGTGTGATCGACGCGCTGCGCGCGCTCGGCGCCCGGATCGACGACGACGGCCGGGGCGCGCTGCCCCTGACCGTGCACGGCGGCGGGGCGCTGGACGGCGGCCCGGTGTCGATCGACGCCTCCTCGTCCTCCCAGTTCGTGTCGGCGCTGCTGTTGTCCGGCCCGCGCTTCAACCAGGGCGTCGAGGTCCGCCACACCGGCGCGACCCTGCCCTCCCTGCCGCACATCCGGATGACCGTGGACATGCTGCGCGCGGTCGGCGCCCAGGTGGACACCCCGGAGTCGGGCGGCGAGCCGAACGTGTGGCGGGTGACGCCGGGCGCGCTGCTCGGCCGGGACCTGACGATCGAGCCGGACCTGTCGAACGCCCAGCCGTTCCTGGCGGCGGCCCTGGTCACCGGCGGAAAGGTGCTGATCCCGGACTGGCCGGCCCGCACCACCCAGCCGGGGGACCGGCTGCGGGAGATCTTCACCGAGATGGGCGGTTCCTGCGAACTCACCGAGTACGGGCTGGAGTTCACCGGCTCGGGCGCCGTCCACGGCGTCGACGTGGACCTGAGCGACGTGGGCGAACTGACCCCGGGCATCGCGGCGGTGGCCGCCCTCGCGGACTCCCCCTCCACGCTGCGCGGCGTGGCCCATCTGCGGCTGCACGAGACGGACCGGCTGGCCGCGCTCACCAAGGAGATCAACGAACTCGGCGGTGACGTCACCGAGACGGCCGACGGCCTGCACATCCGCCCGCGCACGCTGCACGGCGGGGTCTTCCACACCTACGAGGACCACCGCATGGCGACGGCCGGTGCGATCATCGGCCTGGCGGTCGAGGGCGTGCAGATCGAGAACGTGGGGACGACCGCGAAGACCCTGCCCGACTTCCCCGATCTGTGGACCGGGATGCTGGGGAACTGACGGGCGGACTGGAACCATGCGCCGCTACGGCAAGCACACCGACGAGGACGACATCCGCAGCCGCCCCAACCGCAAGGGCAACCGGCCGCGTACGAACATCCGGCCCAAGCACGAGGACGCGGCCGAGGGCATGGTCCTCACCGTCGACCGGGGCCGGCTGACCTGCCTGGTCGAGGATCGTACGGTCACGGCGATGAAGGCCCGCGAACTGGGCCGCAAGGCGGCCGTGGTGGGCGACCGGGTGGCCCTGGTCGGCGATCTGTCCGGCACGAAGGACACGCTCGCGCGGATCGTGCGCATCAAGGAGCGCACCTCGGTGCTGCGCCGCACGGCCGATGACGACGACCCCTTCGAGCGGGTGGTCGTCGCCAACGCCGACCAACTGGCCATCGTCACGGCCCTGGCGGACCCGGAGCCGCGCCCGCGCCTGATCGACCGCTGTCTGGTCGCGGCCTACGACGGCGGTCTGGAGCCGCTGCTGGTCATGACCAAGTCGGACCTGGCCCCGCCGGACAAGCTGCTGGAGCTGTACGGCGCCCTCGACATCCCCTACGTCGTCACCAGCCGCGAGGAACTGGAGAACGGCGACGCGGCGGACCAGGTGCGCGCGCACCTGGACGGCAGGATCACCGCGTTCGTGGGCCACTCCGGCGTCGGCAAGACGACCCTCGTCAACGCGCTCGTCCCGAAGGATCTCCGGCGTACGACGGGACGCGTCAACGCGGTCACGGGCCGCGGCCGGCACACCACCACCTCGGCCCTCGCCCTGCCCCTCACCGGCACGGACGACTGGGTCATCGACACCCCGGGCGTGCGCTCCTTCGGCCTCGCGCACATCGATCCGTCCCGGGTGATCCACGCCTTCCCGGACCTGGAGCCGGGCACGGAGGGCTGCCCGCGCGCGTGCAGCCACGACGAGCCGGACTGCGCGCTGGACGCATGGGTGGAGGAGGGTCACGCCGACCCGGCGCGGCTGTACTCGCTGCGCCGGCTGCTGGCCACGCGGGAGCGCCGGGAAGGCGACTGAGCACCGCGTTGTTTGCCGGGGCCTGCCTCAGGTAAGTGCATAATCGCACCGAGCCGGAGGGCCGGACCAACGGGAGGACAGCACATGGCGTGGCTGCTGGTCATCGTGGCCGGGATTCTGGAGACCGGCTTCGCCGTGTGCCTGAAGCTCTCGCACGGGTTCACCCGGCTCTGGCCGACGGTCGCCTTCGCCACCTTCGCGCTCGGCAGCTTCGGCCTGTTGACCCTCTCCCTGAAGAAGCTCGACGTCGGCCCCGCGTACGCGGTGTGGACCGGGATCGGCGCGGCGGGCACCGCGATCTACGGCATGGTCTTCCTCGGCGACCTGGTGTCGACCCTGAAGATCGTCTCGATCACCCTCGTGATCGTCGGCGTGATCGGCCTCCAGCTGTCGGGCTCGGCCCGCTGAACAGGCCGCCGGGCCCGGCCCATTGATCAGGCAACCGGGCCCGGCCCGCTGAACGAGCGGGGCTCACACCGTCTGCCGGGGCAGGGCGCTGCACACCAGGTCCGCCATGCCGCCCTCCCCCGGCGGGGCCGCGACACAGGACAGCGCGACCCGTACGACCAGTTCACAGGACCGGGTCAGCTCGCCGGTGTCGGCTGTGGGCGCGGCGGAACCGGTCAGCACCGTCACCACCCGGTCCCGCACGATCCGCACGAAGTCGCCGGGCGACGGCAGCGGTCCGTCGGCGCGGCGCTGCGCGGGTACGGCGGAGGAGGACGGCACCGCGGACAGCGTCGGCGCCGGCAGACGCTCGCTCCAGCAGCCGGTGAGCATGGCCCGCACCAGCGCGTTGTCCCGGCCGGCCGACGCCATCCACTCGGCGGTGGCGGTCAGCCTCTCCCGCGGGTCGGTGTACGCGGCGAGGGCCCGCTCCACTCCGGCGAGATATCCGTCGGCCTCCCGCCGCACCAGCGCCCTGGCGAGCCCCTCCTTGCTCCCGAACTCGTTGTACAGCGTCTGCCGGGACACCCCGGCCGCCGCGGCCACGTCGACCATCCGCACCGCGGACCACGGCCGACGTGCGAGTGCGGTGTAGGCGGCGTCCAGTAGAGATTCCCGGGCTGCAGGCATCATCGCCTCCCTGGGGCGAGCGACTCTGCGCCCAGATTTGACGCGCATACATGCACTGTCAAGGGTTCGCGGGGGCACAGGGGGGCGCCCTCCGGCCATGACGCAACCCGCGCCGCGGCACCTCGCCGGCGCCGGCAAGCGTCCCCACCCCCACCAAGCCGCAGCACAGGGCGCGCCGTCGCGCGGGCCCCCTGTAGCCCCGTACCGCCTCGACAGATACCGTTCGTCCCATGCCGGACTACCTCGACGACCTCCGTCTCGCCCACGTCCTCGCGGATGCGGCCGACGCCGCCACCACGGCCCGCTTCAAGGCCCTCGACCTGAAGGTGGAGACGAAGCCGGACATGACCCCGGTGAGCGAAGCGGACAAGGCGGCGGAAGAACTCATCCGCGGCCAGCTCCAGCGCGCCCGCCCGAGGGACGCGGTCCTCGGCGAGGAGTACGGCATCGAGGGCACCGGTCCCCGCCGCTGGGTGATCGATCCGATCGACGGCACCAAGAACTACGTCCGCGGCGTCCCCGTCTGGGCCACCCTCATCTCCCTGATGGAGGCAGCCGAGGGCGGCTACCAGCCCGTCGTCGGCGTCGTCTCCGCCCCCGCCCTGGGCCGCCGCTGGTGGGCGGCGAAGGGCCACGGCGCCTTCACCGGCCGCAGCCTGACCTCCGCGACCCGCATCCACGTCTCCCGCGTCGGCAAGCTCGCGGACGCCTCCTTCGCGTACTCCTCGCTCTCCGGCTGGGAGGAACAGGGCCGCCTGAACGGCTTCCTCGACCTCACCCGCGAGGTGTGGCGCACGCGCGCGTACGGCGACTTCTGGCCGTACATGATGGTCGCCGAGGGCTCGGTCGACCTCTGCGCGGAGCCGGAGCTGTCCCTGTGGGACATGGCCGCCAACGCGATCATCGTCACCGAGGCCGGCGGCACCTTCACCGGCCTCGACGGCCGACCCGGCCCGCACAGCGGCAACGCGGCAGCGTCCAACGGTCTGCTGCACGACGAGTTGCTGGGGTATCTCAACCAGCGCTACTGAGCAAGGAGAGAAGCCCGCGCACGCCCTCAACTGGCCCCGCGCGCCCTCTTGTTGACCCGCTCTTTACCTGGCACCCTGAAGTCACCCCACTTGTGAATTTGTGAATCCCTGAACTATCGGCCAGGCCGAAGCAGGTCCGGGATTCCCATAGGAGGTGGCCCATCCCATGCTCGTCCGTGACGCCATGAGCACCGTGGTTCTCACCCTCGGCCCCGACCACACCCTCCGCCAGGCAGCAGCCCTGATGTCCGCCCGCCGCGTCGGCGCCGCGGTCGTCCTCGACCCGGACGCGGGCGGTATCGGCATCCTGACCGAGCGCGACATCCTCAACTCCGTCGGCCTCGGCCAGAATCCGGACACCGAACGCACCCACGCCCACACCACCACCGACGTCGTCTTCGCCGCCCCGACCTGGACCCTGGAGGAGGCGGCCCGCGCCATGGCGCACGGCGGCTTCCGGCATCTCGTCGTCCTCGATCGCGGCGAGCCCGCCGGCATAGTCTCGGTCCGCGACATCATCCGCTGCTGGGCACCCGCACGGCAGCAGGTACCGGCCTGACACCGCCTCTCCGCACACCGATCCCGGACATGCGAGCGGGCCGGCCCCCCGAGGGAACCGGCCCAGGAGCAGCTGGTCCTGCACGAGCATCGGGCCGCGCCTCATGACCAAAGCCAGTCCCGTCCCATATTGGACTCAGTCCAATTCAGACAACGTTCCAAAGTCACACCCGTTCGGAACCTGGTCCCTTGCTGTTACGCTGGATTCCATGAGCGACCTTCTGGAACGGCTGCGCGGACGCGGATGGCGGATGACCGCGCAGCGGCGCGTCGTGGCCGAGGTCCTCGACGGCGAACACGTCCATCTGACGGCCGACGAGGTCCATGCGCGGGCTGTCGCGAAGCTGCCCGAGATCTCCCGGGCGACCGTCTACAACACGCTGGGCGAGCTGGTCTCCCTCGGCGAGGTGCTCGAGGTCAGCACGGACAAGCGCGCCAAGCGGTACGACCCGAACGCGCACCGCCCGCACCACCACCTGGTCTGCGCCCGGTGCGGCGCGATCCGCGACGTGCACCCTACGGGCAACCCGCTCGCCGACCTCCCCGACACGGAGCGCTTCGGCTTCACGGTGTCGGACGTCGAGGTGACGTACCGGGGGCTGTGCCCGAACTGCGCGGGAGCGTGAGACAGGGGGCGCAAGCCCCCTTCTTTTTTTGCTCGTGAACTTTTTGCTCGCGAACACACCCTTGGGTTGCCCGCGAACACACCTAGGGCCGGAATCCATCTCTGGATTCCGGCCCTAGGCCTTCAGTAGCGGGGACAGGATTTGAACCTGCGACCTCTGGGTTATGAGCCCAGCGAGCTACCGAGCTGCTCCACCCCGCGTCGGTGAACACGACATTACGTGAAGGGAGCCCGGCGAAGCAAATCGATTAGGGGACGAGTGGTCGGGGTCACGCCGAGAGCTCCTCCCGCAACGCATCCCGCAACCGCCCCGCCCGCTCGGTGACCTCCGCCGGCCCGAGAGCCACCGCCCGGTCGGCCCACTTCTGCCCCTCCGCCAGCTCTCCGCGACGCGCGTAGACGAGGGCCAGCCGAAGCGCCGCCCGGCCGTGCCCCGCGTCGGCGGCCCGCGTCCACCACACGGCCGCCTCCGGCTCGCTCCCTTCCCGGGCCAGCAGCAGCCCGAGGTTGAACGCCCCGTTGCGCGACCCCGCCTCCGCCGCCGCCCGGTACCACCGCGCCGCCTCGACCACATCGCCCCGGGCAGCCGCGAGCATGCCCACGCGCACCTGCGCGCGCCGGTGCCCCTGGGAGGCCGCCCGCTCGTACCACTCCTCGCACTCCGTCTTCTCGTGGACCACCTCGCCCAGCTCGTGGGCGGGCTCCGGCGGCCGCCGCGCGTCCAGCACGGTGGCCAGCCGGTACGCTGCCTCCGCACTGCCGCCGCCGGCCGCGCACCGCAGATGCCGCTCGGCGTCCTGCTCGTCCCCCTCGCGCAGCCGCGCGATCCCGACCTGCAGCGCGGCCTCGGTGTGCCCGGCGGCGGCCGCCTGCTCGTACCAGCGCAGCGCGGCCCTGTCGTCCTCCTCGGTGCCCCGCCCGGCGTGCAGGATCCCGAGGTTGAACGCGGCGTCCACGCTCCCGGCCTCGGCCGCCTTGGAGAACCACGGCTCGGCCCCGGTCGCGTCGCCGCCCTGGAGCAGCAGGATGGCCAGCGCGTTCGCCGCCTCCCGGTGCCCGGCGTAGGCGGCGCGCCGGTACCACTGCTCGGCCTGCGCGGTCCGGCCCTGCTCGGCGCAGAGCAGCCCGAGGTTGTAGGCCCCGTTGTCGTCCCCGGCGTCCAGCGCCGCCCGGTACCAGCGCTCGGCGGTCTGGGTCTCTCCGCGCTCGGCGTGCAGGGCGCCCAGCGCGTTGGCCGCGTTGCCGTCGCCGTCCTGGGCGGCCCTGAGCCACCACACGGCCGCGCTCTCGGTGTCCCCGGCGTCCCGCAGCAGGAATCCGAGGGCGCAGGCGGCCCGCGGCTCCCCGTCCTTGGCGGAGGTCAGGTACCAGCGCCCGGCCTCCTTCAGCTCTCCCCGCCGCTCCAGGATCGCCCCGAGGTGCAGCGCGGCCCGCCGGTGGCCGCGCGCGGCGGCCTGCCGGTACCACTGCTCGATCTCCTCGACAGCGTTGTCGGGGGCGGTCCCGTCCTCGTGTGCGGCCCTGCGGTCGAGCGTGCGCGCCAGCCGGTAGGCGGCCTCGCGGTGGCCGCGTTCGGCCGCGGCCCGCATCCAGTGCTCGGCGCCGGCGTCCCCGCGGTGCTCCAGCAGGTCGGCGAGCGCGTACGCGCCCAGCGCATGGCCCTGCTCGGCGGACTGGCGCAGCCAGTACTCGGCGGCGGGCTCGTCCCCGCGCTCGCGGTGGTGCCGGCCGAGCGCGTGCGCGGCGGCGGCGGAGCCGGCGACGGCGGCGATCCGCCACCAGCCGGCGGCGTCCTCGGCGTAACCGCGCTGGTGCAGGAGGACACCGAGATTGTTGGCGGCGGCCCGGTCCCCGGTCGCGGTGGCCGCACGCAGATGGGGTTCGGCTCCGTCGAGGTCGCCGCGGCGCAGCAGCATGGCTCCGAGGACGCTCATCGCCTCGGGGTCGCCGGTCTGCGCGGCGAGCCGGAGGCGTACCTCCTCGGCGGCTTCCCCCATGTCGCCCATCTCGTCCCGCGTCGGCTCCTCCCCCGAAGGCCGCACAAATCGCCCTGTCTCGAACAGATTTGCCTTGTCCCCCATAACGTCCATCGTCGCACCACCTGCAACCTGGGTACACCCGGTATACCGCAGCCCGTGAGGTCACTTCAGCGTTTTGTCGACATGCCCACAGAGAGATAAGTCAAACACAGTCCCCTCAACTCCCCGCGGCGGCGCGGCCGTCCCTCCCGTCTGTACATGAGTTCGCACACCACGAAGGCCCGGATCCCTGTAAGGATCCGGGCCTTCGACTTCAGTAGCGGGGACAGGATTTGAACCTGCGACCTCTGGGTTATGAGCCCAGCGAGCTACCGAGCTGCTCCACCCCGCGCCGTTGCTCGGCAACCGTACCACGGCGCGGAGGGCCTTGATCAACTCCCGGTGTTATTCCCGGTCGTACTCCCGCTCTTGTCGGTGTTCTTGTCGGTGCTCTTTCCACCGCTGCCGCTGGTCTTGTCGGCCTTGGACTGTGCCTCCTCGGCCCGCTTCAGCGCGTCCGCCAGATCCTTCTGCGCCTTGGCGTACGCGTCCCAGTCCGGCCCCGCCTTCAGCGCCTGCTGCCCGGCCTCGAAGGCCTTCTGGGCGTCCTGCAGGGCCTGCTGGACCGTCGGGTTGCCGGAGCCGGGCGGCTCGGTGGTGCCGGTGTCCGACGGCGGGGTCGAACCCTTCACGCCGAACACCTTGTTGAGCGCCTCGTCCAGGGTGTTCTCGAAGGCGGTCTTGCCCTCGTAGGTGACCAACACCTTGCGCAGCAAGGGGTACTTCAGAGAACCACCGCGGACGTAGACCGGCTCCGCGTACAGCAGTCCTCCGTCCAGCGGCACGGTCAGCAGGTTGCCGTACTCGACCTTGGAGTGGCCCCTGCTCAGCAGACTGATCGTCTCGGCGATGTCCGACTCGGAGTTGAACTGGCTCTGCACCTGCTTGGGGCCGTCGAAGTTGGTGCTCGTCGGCAGTTTCAGGATTCTGATCTTGCCGTAGTCGCTGGTGCGCGGGTCGGAGTCGACGGCCATGAAGGCACTGAGGTTGTCCCGGCCGTTGGGCGTGAGCGTCGTCGTCAGCGAGAACGCCTGGGCGCTCTGGTCCGGCATCTTCATGGTCAGGTAGTACGGCGGCACCGCGCTGCCCGAGTCGTTGGTCGGGTCGTCCGGCACCTCCCACACCTCGCTGCCGCTGAGGAAGGTCTGCGCGTCCGGCACGTGGTAGCGGGTGAGCAGCTCGCGCTGGACCTTGAACAGGTCCTGCGGGTAGCGCAGATGGGCCATCAGGTCGTCGGAGATGTCCGCGCGGGGCTTCACCGTGCCGGGGAAGGCCTTCATCCAGGTCTTCAGCACCGGGTCCTTGGTGTCCCACTGGTACAGCTTGACGTCGCCGGTGTACGCGTCGACGGTCGCCTTCACCGAGTTGCGGATGTAGTTGACCTGGTTCTGCTGGGCCACCACCGCACGGGAGTTGTTGGTGGCGGTCAGCGAGTCGGCCGTCGTGTCGCCGAGGGTCGTACGGGAGGCGTACGGGTATCCGTTCGTCGTCGTGTACGCGTCGACGATCCACTGGATGCGGTTGCCCACCACCGCCGGGTAGGCGTCGCCGTCGATGGTCAGCCAGGGGGCGACCGCTTCGACGCGGTCCTTGGGCGTGCGGTGGTACAGGATCCGCGAGCCCTTGCCGATCGCGCCCGAGTAGAGGATCTGCGGCTCGTTGAACGCCACCGCGTACGCGGCCCGGTTGATCGGGTTGTCGAGGTTGACCCCGCTCTTGCCCTGGTAGCTGGTGGTCCGCTCACGCTCGTTGTCGGAGTAGTCGACCTCCTTCTGGGGGCCGCCGACGATCGAGTACGTGCTGGTCTTCTCGCCGTAGTAGATCCGCTGCTGGTACGCGCCCAGGTCGCCCTTGGACGGCAGGTTCTTCTCGGTGAAGACCGGGTGGCCCTCGTCGGCCTCGGTGCCCTTGGCGGCGACCACGCCGTAGCCGTGCGTGTAGCGGAAGTGGTCGTTGATCCAGTTGTTCTTCGGGATGCCGTCCAGGTTCAGCTCGCGCAGGCCGAGGACGGTGTCCTGGTCCTTGCCGTCCTTGGTGGAGTACCGGTCGACGTCGAGGTTGGTCGGGAACCCGTAGTAGGCCTTGATCTGCTGGAGCTGCTGGAACGTCGGCGAGACGACGTTCGGGTCCATGATGCGGATGCTGGCCGTGTCGTCGACCTGGTCGCGCAGCTTGGTCTTGTCCTTGGTGGCGGACTTGCCCGCGTACTCGGTGACCTCGGTGTCGTCGATGCCGTACGCCTCGCGGGTCGCCTTGAGGTTCTTCTGGACGTACGGGGCTTCCTTGGCCTGCTCGTTGGGCTGGACCTGGAACTTCTGCACGATGGCCGGGTACAGGCCGCCGATCAGGATCGCGGAGAGGACCATCAGGCCGAAGCCGATGACGGGCAGCTGCCAGGTGCGCCGCCACAGGGTGGCGAAGAACAGCAGCGCGCAGATGACGGCGATGCAGAACAGGATCGTCTTGGCCGGCAGATAGGCGTTGGCGTCGACGTAGCGCAGGCCGGTCCAGTTGCCGGTCGCCTTGAAGTCGCTGGACTTGACGGCGAGGCCGTACCGGTCGAGCCAGTAGGCGACCGCCTTCAGCGCCACGAAGATGCCGAGGAGCACCGACAGATGCCCGGTCGCGGCGGCGGTGGCGCGCGCGCCGGGGCTGGTGACGCGCAGCCCGCCGTACAGGTAGTGGGTGAGCGCTGCGGCGATCAGGCAGAGGATGGCGGTGGCGAAGCCGAAGCCGAGCAGGAACCGGTACCAGGGCAGGTCGAAGGCGTAGAAGGCGACGTCGAGGTGGAACTGCGGGTCCTTCTGGTGGAAGGGCACGCCGTTGACCCACATCAGCCAGGTGCGCCACTGGCCGGCCGCCGAGGCACCCGCGATCAGGCCGACGAGGGAGGTGACCGCGAGCAGCAGCCACGTCTTGTACGGCGCGATGCCCATCCGGTAGCGGTCCAGGCTCTGCTGCTCCATGGACATGGCGCTCAGCGGGGGCCGCAGCCGGTGCGCGAGCCAGATGTTGAAGCCCACGGCGAGGGCCATCAGCAGGCCGAAGACGAAGAACAGCCCGATCTTGGTCGACAGGGTGGTGGTGAACACGGACGAGTAGTGCACCGACCGGTACCACAGCCAGTCCGTCCAGAAGCCGGCGAACATGGTGAACGCCATACCGAGGACGGAGAGGACGCCCAGTGTCGTCAGCAGGGTCCGGACGCGCCGGGACGGGCGGCCCGCTCTGATCCGCGGCCCCGTCGGGCCTCCGCCGCGGTCCGGCATCTGGAAAGCCAAGGTGCGCCCCTCGAAGTTCGCTGTCGATCCGTCAGGCCCTCGTGTTCGCGGGCCCTCCGTGGCCCCCCGTGATCGCGGGCCCACACCTATGCAACTTACTCACGGTTTACTCGGTTCCCGATTCCGGCCATGAACGAGGCAGGATTGTGACCATGTCCAACACTCCCATGGCAGCGAGCCCGCTCACCCGGGCCGTACTCGAGATCGACGAGTACGCCTCCGGCCTCGGCTGGGACCAGCCCGCTCGCCTTTTCGCCCTCGTAGACACCGCACGGCTGCGGGCTCAGGAACCCTCGCTCGCCGCCCAGCTCGGCCTGGAGGACGAGCCCGAGACCACCGGTCTCACCCCGATCGAGCAGGACGAGGTTCCAACGGACAAGCCGCTCGACGAGTTCCTCGGCACCATCGCCTGGCCGGATGCGGTGGTGGGCTGCGCGCTCACGGTGGAGCGCCTGATGCTGCCTCCGTCGGTCGAGGGGCAGGTCCCGCAGGGCCTGAGCGGGGCCAAGCTGGCGAAGTGGGTGGCCGACCACCCCGAGCGCCAGGAGGTCCGTATGACGGTCGCGGTGCTGCGCGACGGCAGCCGTGACTCGGCGCTGCGCCTGCGCGAGAAGGACTCCGCGACGGAGGTCCTGACGGGCCCGGACCTGGTGCCGGGCCTGGCGGAGGCCTTGTCCGCGACGTTCGAGGACTGACCTTCCGCGATACGGCTACGGGGGCGCCCCTGCCTTCCTGGCGGGGGCGCCCCCAGCCGTCCACCGGGGCCTGCTCGTCAGCCCTTGGCGGTGCAGCTCGGCAGGTCGGCGGTGTTGCCGCTGCGGATGTCCTTGAGGGCGCCGAGCGCGTCACCGATGGTCTTGACCTTGACCAGGGTGAGCCCGCTCGGAGTGTCCTTGGCGGCGGCCGCGCAGTTGTCGGCGGGCGTCAGGAAGTACTGGGCGCCCTTGCTGCGCGCGCCGACGGTCTTCATCTCGATGCCGCCGATCGGCCCGACCGTGCCGTTGTCGTCGATGGTGCCGGTGCCGGCGACGAACTTGCCGCCGGTGAGGCTGCCGGGCGTGAGCTTGTCGTAGATGCCGAGCGCGAACATCAGTCCGGCGCTGGGGCCGCCGACGTCGGCGAGCTTGATGTCGATGCTGAACGGGAACGTGTGGTCGGTGCCGGCGGAGATCCCGACGATGGCCCGCTTGGCGCCGCTGTCGTCGGAGGTGGCCGTCGTGATCGTGACGTCCTGCGTCCTGGTCGCCGTCGTGTGGTTCTTCTCGGCGGCGGCCTGCTCCTTGGCCGGGACGACGGTGAAGACGGCGTCCTGACCGGGCTTGTGCCTGGTGACGAGCTTGGCGACGTCGGACGGCTGCTTGACGGCCGTGCCGTCCACGGCCTTGATCACGTCACCGGCGTGCAGCTTGCCCTCGGCCGGGGAGTCCTTGACGACGGTGGAGACGATCACCCAGGACTTCACCGGGACACCCAGCTCCTTCAGGGCGGCGACCTTGGCGCTCTCCTGGGACTGGCTGAACTCCTCGGCGTTCTCCTGCGTGGACTGCTCCTCCGTCTTGCCGTCCGGGTACAGGGTGTCGTGCGGCACGATCTTGCTGTCGTGCGCCAGCCAGCCGTACACGGCCTCCACCAGGGTCATCCGGAAGTCGGCGCTGGTGACCCGGACGGTGGTCATGTTCAGGTGCCCGTCCGTCGGGTAGGTCTTGCGCCCCGCGATCTGCAGCACCGGCTCGCCGCCGTGGTTCCCGAGCGTGTTCACGGTCGGCCCCGGGGACATCTCCGAGTAGGGCACGGGGATGAGCACTCCCGCGCACAGGAGCGCGATCAGCATCAGGGTGGAGGCGAGCATCGTCGCGGTGCGGCGTGGCATGCCACGACAGTACGGGACGCCTCTGTCAGCGCACCGTCAGGGCACCCCCGTCAGGCGCCGCGCGCACCCGAGCCGGGCTTCTCCATGGCCTCGCGGAAGCGTGCGTACCCGTCCAGTTCGGGCCCGTCGCTGCGTGCCTTCCGTGTCCGGTTGGCCCAGCTGCCCCACAGACCGGCGGCGACCGCAGCCACAAGCGGAATCAGCAACCAGGCAAGTGCTGCCATGCCGACCTCCCAACCCCATGAGTGTCCGCGACTGACTGATCAGCAGATTAACCATCCGCACTGACAACGCTCACGGCAGGGGGGCGGTTACGCAACCGGAAGGGGTGATGGACTGTGGGTGAACAGCGATGCCGCCGGGGTCAGCAGGCGCCGACCCACTCCTCGGTCCCGTCGGAGAACTTCTGGTGCTTCCAGATGGGCACTTCGTGCTTGAGGTCGTCGATCAGCTTGCGGCACGCCTCGAAGGCCTCGCCCCTGTGGGGGCAGGCGACGCCGACGACGACGGCGAGGTCCCCGACCGCGAGGTCCCCCACCCGGTGGACGGCGGCCAGCGCCCGCACCGGGTACTCGGCGACGACCTTCTCGGCGATCCGCCGCATCTCGGCCTCGGCGCTGGGATGGCAGGAGTACCCGAGCGCGTCGACGTCGGCGCCCCCGTCGTGGTTCCGCACGGTCCCCACGAACAGCGCGATCCCGCCGGCGGCGTCGTCCCCGACGGCCCGGAACACCTCGTCCACGGACAGCGCGGTCTCCCGGACGCCGATCAGCTTGATGGGATCCTGAGCGGCCTGCTCACCGGGGTGCTCGTTCGTAGCTGCCATGACTCCATCGTGCCGCATCCCTCCGACCCCGAGGAATACAACGTTCACCAGGCATGCGCGCGGGGATCTTTGGAGTCTTCTACAGCTTCAGCGGCGCCGAGCCTTCCGGGCCCGCCGAACCACAGCGGCGGCGCCCAGCAGAGCCACCGTCGCCCCCGCGGCACCGGCCGCAGTCGCGTCCTTCCGGCCCAGCCGCCGCCCGGCAACCGTATGCCGCCCGGAAACCTCCTCCAGCAGCTCCGCGAGGACCTCCTCATTGGTCCACCCCGGCCGCCACCCTGCGTCGTGCAACCGGCTCCCGCTGACCACCCACGGATACATCGTGTACGCGAGATCCCCCGCCGGAGACGGAGTGAGCCCGATCCGGTGCAGCCGGGCCGCCGCGCCGAGCGCCACCGCCGACGGCAGCTCCATCCGCCGGATCCCGCTCAGCTCCTCGACCTCCTCCTGCTCCAGCCACCCGTCACAGCCGACCGACAGCTCCCCGTCGACCTTCTCGAGAACGGCGTACTCCAGAGCGCTGCACAGATCCTCGACATGGCAGAACTGCCAGGCCGGCCGCGACCCGGCCACCACGAGCAGCCGGGGCGACTCGAAGTACCGGGTGAGTGCGGTGTCCGTGCCCCCCACCAGCACGGCAGGCCGCACCACGGTGACGTTCAGCCCCGGATGCGCCCGCGGAGCGCGCCGCGCCAGCCGCTCGATCTCCAGCAGGTCCCCGACCCCGGTGGCCTCGGCGGTGGCCCGCAGCTCCGCGTCCTCCGACAGCGGCAGCTCGTTGTCCGGCAGCGCGCCGTACACCATCGCGGACGTGCACAGCACCACCCGGTGCACCCCCGCCGCCGCGGCGGCGGTCAGCACGGTCTGCGTCCCCCGCACGTTGTAGGCGGTACGTGCCGCCGCGTCGCTGCCCAGATCCAGGTCGAGCGCGAGATGCACCACCACGTCCGCGCCCCGCAGCTTGTCCGCGATCGCCGGGTCGCGCACGTCGAGGATGTGCCACTGCGCGGCCGCGCACTCCCCGCGCCGTTCGTCGATGGCGATGACCTGCTTGATCTCCTCGCAGGCGGCGAGCCGCTCGGTGAGCCGGGCACCCACCCCTGTGGCGGCGCCGGTGACCGCGACGACGGGTCCGCGCAGGGCGGAAGGGGTTGAGGGGTTTCGCGCTGCGCGAACCTGCGGATCTGGGGAACTCACCGGGCGTCTCCAGCGGTTGTCTTCAATACGAGCGCGAGTGACGCGTACGTACCAGGTGCATCCATCCTGCCGCAGGCCGTCAGTGGACGAAGCACCGAGCCCCGATCGGGTCCGGGTGTCTACGCTGGGTGGTGATGTCGGGCAGCCGTGCCGCCGGAGACAGACCGGCGGCCTTACCAGCCGAGGAATCCCGTGAGTGACACCCCATTCGGATTCGGCCTTCCGCCGGAGGAGCCGGAAGACGGCGACGAGGGCAAGAAGAAGGACCAGCAGAGCGGTGGTGGGCAGGGACCGGCCAACCCGTTCGGTTTCGGGCTGCCCGGAGCCGGAGGCTTTGGCGGCCCCGGCTCCGATAACCCGCTCGCAGCGATGTTCGGTTCCCTGAACCCCACCGACCTGGGCGCCGCGTTCCAGCAGCTGGGCCAGATGCTCTCCTACGAGGGCGGCCCGGTGAACTGGGACATGGCCAAGCAGATCGCCCGCCAGACGGTCTCCCAGGGCACCCCGGACGGCGTCAAGGACGCGAGTGTCGGTTCCGCCGAGCGCCTCGCGGTCGAGGAGGCCGTCCGCCTGGCCGACCTGTGGCTGGACGACGCGACGTCCCTGCCGTCGGGCTCCGGCTCGGCGCTGGCCTGGTCGCGCGCGGAGTGGGTCGAGGCGACCCTGCCCGCGTGGCAGGAGCTGGTCGACCCGGTCGCCGAGCGGGTCGGCGCGGCCATGGGCGATGTCCTGCCGGAGGAGATGCAGGCCATGGCGGGCCCGCTGATCGGCATGATGCGCTCGATGGGCGGCGCCATGTTCGGCACGCAGATCGGGCAGGCCGTCGGCGTGCTGGCGGGCGAGGTCGTCGGCTCGACCGACATCGGCCTGCCGCTCGGCCCGTCCGGCAAGGCCGCGCTGCTCCCGGCCAACGTGGCGGCCTTCGGCAAGGACCTCGGCGTGCCCCAGGAGGAGGTCCGGCTCTACCTGGCCCTGCGCGAGGCCGCCCACCAGCGCCTCTTCGCGCACGTGCCGTGGCTGCGCTCGCACCTGTTCGGCGCGGTCGAGGGGTACGCGCGCGGGATCAAGGTCGACACGGCCAAGCTGGAGGACGTGGTCGGCCAGTTCGACCCGCAGAACCCCGAGCAGCTGCAGGACGCCCTCCAGCAGGGCATGTTCCAGCCGGAGGACACTCCGGAGCAGAAGGCGGCCCTGGCCCGTCTGGAGACCGCTCTGGCGCTTGTCGAGGGCTGGGTGGACGCGGTGGTCCATGCGGCCGCGAAGCCGCGTCTGGCGTCCGCGGACGCCCTGCGCGAGACACTGCGCCGGCGCCGCGCCACCGGCGGCCCCGCGGAGCAGACGTTCGCCACGCTGATCGGCCTGGAGCTGCGCCCGCGCCGGCTGCGCGACGCCTCCCGCCTGTGGGCCTCGCTCACGGACGCGCGCGGGGTCGACGGCCGGGACGCCCTGTGGGGCCACCCGGACATGCTGCCGACGGCCACCGACCTGGACGACCCGGACGGCTTCGTGCACCGCGAGCAGCTGGACTTCTCCGAGCTGGACAAGATGCTCGGCGAGGCGGCGGACGGCTCCAAGGACGAAGGCGACGACAAGGAGTGACCCTGCACAGCAATGCGGTCCGGGTCCTGGAGGGGTACGAGGACCAGCAGGATCTGCGTCAGGTCTACCTCGACCATCTCGACGGGCATCCCGACGGGATGTGGAAGGACTGCAAGGACGGCCACATCACGGCGAGTGCGCTGGTGATCGATCCGGAGGGTGAGCGAGTGCTGCTCACCCTCCACAGGAAGCTCCGCATGTGGCTCCAGATGGGCGGCCACTGCGAGCGGACGGACATCACACTCGCGGGAGCGGCACTGCGTGAGGCCACGGAGGAGTCGGGGATCCCCTCGCTTCGTCTGTTGAGCAGCCGCCCGGTGCGCCTGGACCGCCATCGCACTCCCTGTGCCTGGCACCTGGACGTGCAGTATGCCGCCGTCGCGCCCGGCGGCGCCGTGGAAGCGATCAGCGACGAGTCCCTCGACCTGCGCTGGTTCGCCTACGACGAGGTGGCCGACGTAGCGGACGAGTCCGTCGTACGCCTGGTGGAAGCTACGCGCGCCAGGCTCTGAACGGGTAAGGGGCGGCCGCCTGGGCGGCCGCCCCTTACGTTTGTTTCCCGGACGGTCAGCTCCAGACGTTGCCCTGGTTCTGGCCACGCGCCCCCTGCTGGCCCATGCCGAACTGTGCGGCGAGACCCTGGCCGATCTGCGCGTTCTGCGGCGGCAGCAGCTCGCTGGGCTGCACGAGCGCGAACCCGGAGCCCATGAAGCTCAGCTCCCAGCCCTCACCGGTGTTGCCACGCCGCCGCCATACTCCCGAGGAGTGTGTCTGGGCCTGCATCTGCACACGCAGCCCGGTCGACCAGGCGACGATCGCGTCGGCGTCGCAGTTGACGTACTTGTCGGGCGTGACCTGCATCAGCAGGGGCGCGCCCGAGGTCATCAGGGCCACCTTGCCGCGTCCGGTGATGTTGAGCTGGTACTTCCCGGACCCGGAGATGCCGTAGAGGCTGTCGACGGCGATGACCTCGTGGTGCAGTGAGGAGTCCATGGCGAGGACGTAGGAGCTGTCGACCGTCAGCCCGTCCTGCTCGACGTCCATGACGTGCACGTGCTGGGCGAGGTTGGCGAGGTAGACCGTGCCCTGCCCATGGCAGCGCATCAGGTCCAGGCCCTCGCCGGTGTACGCACGCGCGCGTGCCTGGTTGTTGCTGCGGTACTCGGCGTCGAACTCGACGAGTCCCTGGTAGGCGACCATGGTGCCCTTGCGGGCGAGAAGGTCGTCGTGGCCCTCCAAGGTGACGCGGAGCATCTGCTTGTTCTGCAGGCTCCAACGCTCCTGCGTCTGGAGGTCGTTGTGCGCGAAAAGCGGGCTCTGCATGGTGTTTCTGGCTCCCCCTCAGCCCCGGAACCGGAGGCGGTCGGTGCTGTCCTCGCTGGGCTGGACGACGACGATGCCCTGGCCGGAGAAGGCCATCTGGTAGGCCTCGCCGCTGCCCCGGCCGATCAGTGACTGCGCCTTGAAGCTGCGCTTGCCCTTCACCTTCAGGTTCGGCGACCAGGCGACCAGTGCGTCGGGGTCGACGTACGTCTCGTCCTCCCCGCCACCGCAGTCGACGACGATCGGCTTGCCCCGGGAGGTCAGCGCGACCCAGCCCTGCCCGGAGATCTTCGTGTTCCACAGGCCCTGCCCGGCGAACTTGGCGAGCCCCTTGACGCGCTCGACGCCCCAGCTGAGGTGCGCGTCGAAGGCGAGCAGGTTGGTGGCGTTGACCGAGATGCCGTCGCCGTTGAGGTTGATCACGACGACGTTCGCGCCGTAGTCGGCGAGGTAGAGCAGTCCGTCGCCGGAGCACTTCATCAGCGGGGCGCCCTCGCCGGTGATCCAGTCGCGGGCGATCTGGCGGACGGCCGGCGGGTTGGGCTCGTACTGGATGAAGCCCTCATAGGCGACCATCGACCCCACGCGCGCGAGAAGGTCGTTTCCGGTCTGCATGGCGACCTTCAGCATGTGGTTGCCGTGGTTCTCCATGCGGGCGGTGACGGGTGCGGGGGCGTAGCCCGCGAGCGGCTGGTTCATGACGGGCTCCCTCAGACCTCGTAGGGCTGGACGACGATGAAGTTGCCGGGCGCGCCCCGGAACTGGAGGTTGACGCTCTCGCCGGTGTCGCCCGGGTAGGCGTTGCGGCGCATGCGGACCTGGCTGGAGACGATCACCTGGGAGGCGGCCGACCAGGCCACGACGGCATTGCAGTCGGCGAAGGTGGTCGGGGTGACCGGCAGCACCACGGGCGTGCCGTGCGTCTTGACGACGATCGTGCCGGTGCCCTGGAACTGCATGGTGAACAGTGCGCCGCCGGGGATGCCGTGGCCCTCGATACGGCGGACCTCGTGCTGGAGGCTCTCGTCGAAGGCGAGGACGTTCTCCGCGGAGACGCAGATCGCGTCGCCCTGGAGCTCGACGGGGTGCAGGTGGGTGGCGTTCTCGGCGAGGAACACCTGGCCCTGGCCGGTGCAGCGCATCAGCTGCATCTCCTGGCCGGTCGCGTTGCCCACGATCCGCCCGGCGAACCCGGCGCCCTTGTAGCTGAAGTCGACCTTGCCCTGGTAGAGCACCATGCTGCCCTGCCGGGCCAGCACGGGCTGCCCGCCGATGCCGAGGTCGACCCGGATGAGCTTCTTGTTCTGCTGCGTCCAGCGCTGCCCGGTGGGCGTCTCCTTGAACGCCTGGAGCGCGGCCGTCACACCGGCACCGCCCTGGGGGGCGCCCTGCGGCACTCCGTAGGGGGCGGCCTGCTGGCCGGGCACCTGCCCGTACGAGGGCTGCTGGCCGTAGCCCGGCGGCATGGGCGCGCCCGGCTGACCGCCGTAGGAGGGCTGCTGGCCGTACCCCGGAGGCATCGGCGCGCCGGGCTGACCGCCGTACGACGGCTGCTGCGGCGGCTGGCCGTAGGGCGCGGGTGCCGGGGCCGGGGCCGGGGCCGGGGCCGGCGGATGGACCGTACCGCCGGCGGGCGGGGTCAAGGGAGCGATGACGGTCGGCGCCGCGTGCACGTTCGGCGCCGGCGCCGGGGCCGGGGCAGGGGGCGGCGTGGTGCCGGGCTGGGTGAAGCCCTGCGGCGCGGGTGCCGGAGCGGGAGCGGGCGCGGCCGGGACGCCGAACGTGGGCGGCGGGCCGGTCTGGGCGGGCGGGGCGAAGCCGGGGGCGGCACCGGACTGCGGTTGCTGCTGCGGGGCGGCGGGCGCCTCCTCCTCCAGCACCTCACCGCCGAAGTTCTTCAGCAGCGCCTCCAGACCGCCGTCGAAGCCCTGCCCGACCGCAGCGAACCGCCACACGTCCTTGAAGTAGAAGTCACCGAGCATCACGGCCCGCTCGGTGGAGAACTCCGAGCCGTCGAAGGGGTACCGCGCGACCTCCTCGCCGCCGGCCACGATGCGCAGGTATCCGGGGCCGATCTGCGACATCTGCCCGGCGCCGTCGAGGGTCGCGGTGAAGGACAGCTTGCGGATCTGAGGGGGGATGCGGTCCAGGGTCACCCGGAACGACTCCGTGTCGCCTGCCTGGGCGCCCAGCAGCTGGATGGACTCCTCCGGGGACTTCGGCTGGTTGAAGAAGACGAAGTACCGGTCGTCCGAGAGACGCTCGTCGGCGTCCAGACCGAAGCAGCTGATGTCGAAGGTCAGTCCGGGGGCGGAGATCTGCACGCCTACGTACAGATCCATGCCCGCCGTGAGGTCACTGATCCTGGCCTTGTGGCCGCGTTGGAATTCCCTGGCCATGCGTTACGACCGTCCCCCATCCCGAATATGAGTGCGTCGCGCCAGGCTAACGGCAAACTCCGACATCGGACGCAGCCGGTACAGACCCGGTACACAACCGCGCCTGGAGGCAGACGTACGGCGCCCGGCTCACTCCCCGCGCGCCCCGGGCACATGCGGCAACCGGTCCGCGGCCACCACGCCTTCGAGGTATCCGCGGGCCCGCTCGGTGCGCGGGTAGGACTCCAGCAGCCGCCAGAAGTCGGGCCCGTGACCGGGCACCAGCAGATGCGCCAGCTCGTGGCAGAGGACGTAGTCGACGACGTACTCCGGCATCCCCTGCAGCCGGTGCGAGAGACGGATGCTGCCCTCGGCCGGGGTGCACGATCCCCAGCGGGTGTTCTGGTTGGTGACCCAGCGCACGGAGGCGGGGCGTGCCCTGCCCGCGAAGTACTGCTCCGACAGGCGCTCGGCGCGCTCGGTCAGCTCGGCGTCCCCCAGCACCCGTTTGCTCTCCTGGGCGGCGAGCTTGTCGAGCATGACGGTCACCCAGCGCTGCTCCTCCGCCTCGGACATCCGGGCGGGGATCAGCACGACGGTGCGATCGCCCTCGCGGTACGCGGAGACCGTACGGCGGCGCCGGGTACTCCTGCGGACCTCGATCGCGCTCGCCCCCGAGCCGCTCGGCGGCTGGCTCGTCGTGCTGCGCTGTGACTTTCCGGCGCGGTGCAGGGGGTCGGCGGGCACGCCCCGACGTTACCCGCTGCACAGGGCCGAAGTCCCGGCTCCGGAGCGGTTCGATGCCGATGCCCCACCGTGCGTTTGATTTGTACGACCGATATGCCCGACTGTCCCGGCCATTCGTACGACAATCACCCCCCGCCTGTGGACAACTCCCGCCACCCGCCGGCACGACCCGGCATGCTGGCACACGTCGCGAAGCACGACCGGCTTTGCGAGCACAAGGAATGTCCGCTGATCCAAGCAACCTTTCGCGGCAATTCACGGCATACGGGGGCCTGTCATGCATCCGATGGTGAAGCCGGCGCTGCGGCGCGGCTGGCGCGACCTCAACACCGTGCAGTTCGGGATGACTCCGGCACACGCGATGACGCTGGGGCCGATGGACACTGCCACGGGCAGCTTCCTGGAACTGCTCAACGGCACCCGCGGACTGCCCCTGTTGCGTGAGGAGGGCCGCCGCATGGACCTGTCCGACGGCCATGTCGACGCCCTGGTGGACCGGCTGGCCCACGCGGGCCTGCTCGACGACACGCGTGGCGGCGGACCGGGCGCGGACGCGCTGCGCGAGAAGACGGGCGTCCTGGACCGGCTGCGCCCCGACCTCGCCTCACTGTCCCTGACCACAGCCGAGCCCGGCGGCGCCCTCGGCAGGCTTGCCGCCCGCCGCTCGCTGCGCGTCCAGGTACGAGGCGCGGGCCGGGTCGGAGCCGTCCTGGCCTCCGTACTGTCCGGCGCGGGCGTCGGCGACGTCGACGTGCGCGACGTGGGACGCGTGGAGCCCTGGGACGTGGCCCCCGGCGGGCTGCCCGCCGAGTCCCTCCGCGAACGCCGGGACGTAGCGGCACGGGCAGCCGTCCGCCGCGCCGCCCCCGACCGCCCGCAGCGCCGCACCCCCTCCTCCCGCCCGGCCACGGAGGACCCGGGACTCTCCCTGGTGATCCTCACCCCCCGGGACGACGTCGCCGTGCACACCCCGGACCCCTCCGGCGCCGAACCGCTCATGGCCTCGGGAACGCCACACCTGTACGCAGGCGTCGCGGAGGGAACCGGCGTCGTCGGCCCCCTTGTCCTGCCCGGCGAAACGAGCTGCGCCGGCTGTCTGGACCGGGACCGCACCGACCGGGACCCGGCCTGGCCCCGCCTGGTCGCCCAGTGGCGGTCCGGCAAGGCCCGCCGGGTGGGCGCCTGCGATCTGGCACTGGCCACAGCCGTCGCGGGGCTGGCCGCCGCGCACGCCCTCGCCTTCCTCGACGGACAGCCGCCGTCCAGCGCGGGCGCACGCTGGGAAGCATCCCTGCCCGGCCTGAACTGGCGCTCCCGCCCGGTGTGGCCGCACCCGGAATGCGGGTGCGGAGCGGCGACGCAAGGAAAGGGGGAGCACTCCTCAACCGACGGGGAGCCGCGCGAGACAATGGCGGTGCAACGGCCGTCACCGGAGCGACGACGCAAGGCAGGCGCGGCGCGGCCGACTGGGACTTGGAGGGCGCATGTCTGATCTTCCCCGGAAGGCGGTCACCCGTACCGCCAAGCTGGCCGCGCTCCCGCTCGGCTTCGCCGGCCGGGCGACCTGGGGGCTCGGCAAGCGGATCGTGGGCGAGTCCGCGGAGATCGTCGGCCGCGAGCTGCAACAGCGCACGGCTGAGCAGCTGTTCAAGGTCCTCGGGGAGCTGAAGGGCGGGGCCATGAAGTTCGGTCAGGCCCTGTCGGTCTTCGAATCCGCCCTGCCGGAGGAGGTCGCCGGCCCCTACCGCGCGGCCCTGACCAGACTCCAGGACGCGGCACCGCCGATGCCCACCCGCACGGTGCACGCGGTGCTCGAGGAACGCCTCGGACCGGACTGGCGGGAGCTGTTCCTGGAGTTCGAGGACAAGCCGGCCGCCGCGGCCTCCATCGGGCAGGTGCACCGGGCGGTGTGGCACGACGGCCGCGAGGTGGCGGTCAAGGTGCAGTACCCGGGCGCGGGCGAGGCCCTGCTGTCCGACCTGAGCCAACTGAGCCGCTTCGCACGGCTGTTGGGGCCGCTCGTTCCCGGCATGGACATCAAGCCGCTGATCACCGAAATGCGGGACCGTGTCTCCGAGGAGCTGGACTACGCGCTGGAGGCCCAGGCCCAGGATGCCCACGCGCAGGAGTTCGCGGGCGACCCGGACGTGGTGGTCCCGGCGGTGGTGCACCAGTGCGAGCAGATCCTCGTCACGGAGTGGATCGACGGGATCCCCCTGTCGGAGATCATCACCGACGGCACCGAGGAGCAGCGGGACCGCGCCGGCCAGCTCCTGGCCCGCTTCCTCTTCTCGGGCCCCGCCCGCACCGGCCTCCTGCACGCCGATCCGCATCCGGGCAACTTCCGTCTGCTGCCGGGCGGCCCGGACGGCGACGAGGACTGGCGCCTGGGCGTGCTCGACTTCGGCACCGTCGACCGGCTCCCGGGAGGCCTGCCGGAACCGATCGGCATCTCGCTGCGGATGACCCTGGACGACGAGGCGGAGACGGTCTACGAGCTGCTGTGCGAGGAAGGGTTCGTCAAGGAGTCCATAGAGCTGGACCCTGACGCAGTCCTCGACTACCTGCTGCCGATCATCGAACCTGCCCGGGTCGAGGCGTTCACCTTCACCCGCTCATGGATACGCAGCCAGGCCGCCCGCATCGCCGACCCCCGCTCCCCCGCGTACCAGCTGGGCAAGCAGCTCAACCTGCCGCCGGCCTACCTGCTGATACACCGGGTCACACTGAGCACGATCGGCGTGCTGTGCCAGCTGGGAGCGACGGTCCGCCTGCGGGAGGAACTGGAGGAGTGGCTGCCCGGGTTCGTGCTCGAGGACGAACTGCCCGAGGAGGAACCGGCAGCGGAGGCGTGACCGGTGACCCGGCCTCAGCCCGCCCGGCAGCCGCTCCGGCTGCGGGGGAAATGGCCTGGACGTGGGCACGGTACGTGTCACTCGGGACGGGGCGCTGATCACCGCATGCGTGACCGGTCGAAGCCCGAATCCCGATAGGTCTGACCGAGCGGCCGTGACGGCTTTGCGTTGTCACCACCAGGACGAGTCCAGTCGGCCCTCGATAGCCCGTAGGTTCTCCCGCGAGCACACGTCGCAGAAGTACTGACGGATGCCGTTCTCCACGGAGCAGGTCCAGGTGGCCGGCTGGGAGCCGCCGGCGGGGGCGCCGCAGCGGGCGCACACGAGGGGGTGAGGCTCCGTGGTGGAGCCGCCCTGATCACTTCCTCCGGAAGGACTCGTCACCAGCCGACGATAACTCTCCGGCCTGCGGATCGCCGTGCACAACGCACCGCGGGGGCCGGTCCGTTCGGTCGGACCGGCCCCCGCGGGGAAGGCTTCGCCTCCCTGGATCGGGAGGCCACCGCTTCGGGTGTGCGTGATTACTGCATGACGGCCATGGCGAGCGCACGGCGGGCGCGCCGCGAGGCACGCTCCGCCCGGCGCTGCATCCGCCGGGCGGTCACCAGGCGGACGGCCTGGCGCTCCTGCTCGGCGTCATGCAGGCGCTGGTGCATATGCGCACGGGCCAGGGCTTCTGGGATGAGTTGCATCTCTCGGGTCCTGTTCTGACGCGAGCCGTTCGCGCCGTTGGGGGTGAAGTCTGGGGTCGCGGAGCCTGCGGGCTCGCTGGTGGACGGCTTCATCGGGGCCTGCTTCTGGGGGTCGTGCGTGAGGGGGCGGTCGATCGTTCCTGCGGTGTTCATGCCGTGACCGGGTTCTTGCGCGGGCGGCCACGGGGCCGCTTCCGGGCGACGACGACACCCTGGACGAACAGCTCGCCACCCCAGACGCCCCAGGGCTCACGCCGCTCCTTGGCGCCGGCGAGGCAGGCCTCGATCAGCGGGCAGGTGCGGCAGAGGGACTTGGCGTACTCGACGTCGGCCGGCGACTCGGCGAAGAAGACCTCCGGGTCGTAGGAACGGCAGGGGACGGGTACGCCGAGGTTCTCGATGGCGTCGTCGAGCGCGGTGAGCGCAGTGAGGGGGGTCAAGGTGGAGTCCTCCGTGAGACCGGGCGGGGGGATCGTTTGTGAAGGCGGTACGGACGGGGCGTGCGCTTCGAGTTGCACGGTTGGTCTTCCTCGTCTGGTCGGTCCGGCCGGTTGACCGGGGATCGGCTGGGTACCGGGTTCTTTTCTTGTCCCGAGGCCCCTTCGCTCCGTTGTCCCCGTTCGGGGCAAACAGAAGGGCCGCGGATCCCGGGTGGGGTTCCGCGGCCCTGAAGGCGCCGGCCTGATCTGCGTCAGGCTGGATCACTCCAGGGTTCTGGCCCACGGAAGGCCCACATCAGGTGGTGCTGCGTCGTCAGCTTCCGGAATCCGGCACCGGCCGCCGCAAAGGCATAGGCATGTGCCTGTGCCGCTACCGCTTCCAGTGCCTTGGTCGGTCGCTCATTGCGCTCACGGATGGGAAGACCCGCGAGAGACAGGGAGGACGCCGGACGGGCGGCACGGATGCCGGACAGACCGGTGCCCTGGTTCGAGGCGCCGAGCATGCACGTGGAGACGGTCGAGCGATCGGTCAGTTTGGCCGTGCTGATGGTGCTGAAGTTGATGCTGATCACTGGACTCGCCTCCTCTCGGCGTCTTGGGGACTGGGGTGAGCCAGTCCGTTCGGATATGCAAGTAGAACACGGAATCAGGGCCTTCGAGAAGGCCGCTGTTTCCGTGCCTAGAACCTATGGGGATCGCTGGGGCATGCGCAAACTATTTTTTCGACGAGTTCGTATCAGTCGTCCTCGTCGCCTCCCGCACCCTCCTGGCCTGCGCAGATGGCCAGAACGTCGGCTCCGTAGCGCTGCAGCTTGCGGCTGAGGACGCCGGGGATGCGGGAGAGCTCGGCCGGGCTGTCGGGGCGCGCCTCGGCGATGGCCATGAGGGTCCGGTCGGTGAAGACGCAGAAGTCCGGTTGGCCGCTGTGCTCGGCCTGGACCGCGCGCCATGCGCGCAGCCGCTCGTAGAGGCCTTCGTCCATGTCGGAGGGGCAGTTCTCACAGCGCATCAGCTTCATCTCGCCGGCGTCGGTGAGCGTACGGCCGCAGACGCGGCAGCGGGCAGGGGTGCGCTGGGCGCGCCGGGGGACGGCCGGGGCGCCGGTGAGGGTGCCGCGTTCGATGCCTCCGGCGACTGCCGCGCCGGTGCGGCCGACGGTGGCGGTCGAGCCGGGGCGGAGGCCGTCGAGGAAGTGGCTGGGCCTGCGATTGGGGCGGCTGCCGGGTGAGCGGGACAGGGACCAGGAGAGGTGGAGCCGTTCTCTGGCGCGGGTCACGCCGACGTAGAGGAGGCGGCGTTCTTCCTCGATCTGTTCGTCCGTCTTGGCGTAGGTGATCGGCACCATGCCCTCGGCGATGCCGACCAGGAAGACGACGTCCCACTCCAGGCCCTTGGCCGCGTGCAGGGAGGCGAGGGTGACGCCTTGGACGGTCGGGGCGTGCTGGGCGCTTGCCCGCTCGTCGAGTTCTGCCACGAAGTCGCCGAGGGTGGCGGTGGGGTGGGCGGCGGCGAAGTCGTGGGCGAGGTTGACGAGGGCGGCGAGTGATTCCCAGCGTTCTCTGACGGCGCCGGAGCCGGCGGGGGGTTGGCCGGTCCAGCCTTCGCCGGAGAGCACGGCACGCACTTGTGAGGGCAGGTCGACGGCGTCGTCGAGGAGGGAGTCGTTGCCGCCGAAGCGGGCCGCGCCGCGCAGGGCGATGCCGGCTTTGCGCACCTCGGGGCGGTCGAAGAAGCGTTCGGCGCCGCGCAGCTGGTAGGGCACTCCGGCGTCGGCGAGGGCCTGCTCGTAGGTCTCGGACTGGGAGTTGGTGCGGAACAGGACGGCGATCTCGGCGGCCGGGACGCCGGCGTCGATCAGTTCGCGGATGCGGCGGGCGGCGCCTTCGGCCTCGGCGGGCTCGTCGGTGTATTCGGTGTAGACGGGCTCGGGGCCCGCGGGGCGCTGGGAGACCAGTTCCAGTCGGTGGTCGGCGGCGCGTCCGCTGGCCTGGGCGAGCAGGCCGTTGGCGAGATGGACGACCTGGGGGGTGGAGCGGTAGTCGCGGACGAGTTTGACGACGGTGGCGCCGGGGTGGCGGACACGGAAGTCGAGGAGATGGTCGGGCGTTGCGCCTGTGAACGAGTAGATGGTCTGGCTGGCGTCGCCGACGACACACAGGCTGTCGCGGTTGCCGAGCCAGAGTTCCAGCAGTCGCTGCTGGAGGGGGCTGACGTCCTGGTACTCGTCCACCACGAAGTGCTGGTACTGGGCGCGGACCTGTTCGGCGATGTCGTGCCGGTCCTGGAGGACGGCGACGGTGAGCAGCAGGACGTCCTCGAAGTCGATGACCGCGCGGTCGCGTTTGAGGTCTTCGTAGGCCGCGTAGAGGTGGGCGACCTCGACGGGGTCGCGCGGGGTTTCACGGCCGGCCTTCGCGGCCGCGTACGGGTAGTCGGCGGGGACGGTCTGGGTGACCTTGGACCATTCGATCTCGGCGGTGGTGTCCCGCAGCTCGCCGCGGTCGAGGCGGAGGTTGCAGGCGGCGGCGGCGTCGGCGACGAGCTGGATCTTGCGGTCGACGAGCCGGGGCATGGCGCCACCGATCGCTTTCGGCCAAAAGTACTGGAGCTGGCGCAGTGCGGCGGAGTGGAAGGTGCGGGCCTGTACGCCGTGGGCGCCGAGCTGGCGCAGGCGGCCGCGCATCTCGCCTGCGGCGCGGTTGGTGAAGGTGACGGCGAGCACGCTGGACGGCTGGAGGATTCCCGCGCGCACTCCGTAGGCGATGCGGTGGGTGATCGCCCGTGTCTTGCCCGTGCCCGCTCCGGCCAGGACGCACACCGGGCCCTGCAGGGCGGTGGCCACCTCGCGCTGCTCGGGGTCGAGCCCTTCGAGCACAGCGTCGGCGGAGCCGGGTGCCTGTGGGAAGAGGGTGGAGTGCGTTGCTGCTGTCACACAGCCATGCTGCCAGGTCGTCCGAGACCGCTGTGCCGGTTGTCCACAGGCGGGGGCTTGCAGTCGTACTAATGCGGCAGGCGTCACGCCGGGGGCCGGATACCCCGGGCGGGAATGCCTGGCCGGTCCCTTATGTTGTGCCGCAGGACGACATTCCCCGAGCTGCCTGAGGAGCGCGAGAGACATGCAGGGCACTGTGACGATGTACAGCACGACTTGGTGTGGCTACTGCCGTCGGCTGAAGAGCCAGCTGGACCGCGAGGGCATCGCGTACACCGAGATCAACATCGAGCAGGACCCGGAGTCCGCTGCTTTCGTGGAGAAGGCGAATGGCGGAAACCAGACGGTCCCGACGGTTCGGGTAGTTTCCACCAACGGCGGCGGTGAGGTCGTCATGACGAACCCCAGCCTCGCCCAGGTGAAGCAGGCGCTCAGCGCCTGACCCATCGCGCACCACACGCCCCCTCTGGCGATCCGTCGGAGGGGGCGGCCTATGTAGGGGACTCGTCCCCCTCGGCTCAGGATCGGCCCGCCAAGGGGCGGCGATCCGCGAGCGTCCTCGACACCGGTTTATGCGACAACGCGCATAGTCGCGTGAACGCATAGACGCCCCGACATGCCCCCTCGTACCGTCGTACGCGACGGCCCAACCAGGGCCACGAATCAGGGGGTTTCGCTATGGCACGCGAGGAACTGACTCGGCTTACCGGCAACGGCAACGGCGAGTGCGGTGAGGACGACTGCCCGAACGTGTACCGCACGGAACGAGGAACCTTCGTCGTACAGGGTGACGTGTCCGACGCCTTCACGCCGCCCACGGGTGAGGGACTGGTGGAGATCCCGGAAGCGGTTCTCAGGGAGGCCATCCGTGCTCTTGGATGGTGACGAGTGGCGGGCAATGTTCCGAGGAATCCAGTCGGAAGCATGGCGGCTGGAGATCCTGCCCCAATACCTCGTACCCCAGGAGTCCGAGGAAATCGAAGCGTTCCGGGCGGGTAAGCGAATCGACCCGCACACCTACTCGTCCGCGTACACGGAAGACCTGAAGCGGCTACGAGGCGAGGGAAAGCGAAAGGGGCGGGTCCACGTACTGACCCAGCCGCTTTCCGAGTATCTGCGATTCGAGTTCTCGCGGTACTACGCGCCTCACGCCCTGGCGGGCGAGGATATCCGCATCTTCGACGTGACGGGTCGAGAGAACCCCCTTCAAGGTGTTCAAGACTTCTGGCTCTTCGATCGGTCGAAAGTCGTCCTCATGAACTACGAGGAAGACGGAACACAGATCAATCGAGAGCTGTACGAGGGAGATCCGGCCCCATTCGTCGAGTATCAGCGAATCGCCGAGGCTGAATCAGTGCCGTTTCTGGAGTACGTGAAGGAGTGACGTTCGAACCCGAGCAGCTTGGCCAGTCCAGCCAGGAACTGGCCTCGAAGCTCCGAGAACTGCGTAAGCAAGCCGGGCTCTCAGGGGTCCGGCTTGCTGCGCGCTGCAACATTTCTCAATCCAAGGTGAGCCGGATTGAGAACGGGAAGGTTCGGCCGTCCCTCGTTGACGTCGAGCAAATCCTGAGAGCACTCGACGCACCACCGAGCATGATCGAAGAAGTCTCGGCTCTCGCCAGAATGGCGAACACCGAATGGCGGAACCTTCGAGAGTTGCGCCGAAAGGGACTGGGAACAAGGCAAGCGGAGCTCAAGGCGCTCGAAGCGTCCTCGACGAAAATGCGTTACTTCCTGCTATCCATGGTCACCGGTCTTCTGGCAACACCTGAATACGTTCGGGCGAGTCTCGCCCATTCCCCGGCAGACACCAGTAAAGCCATTGCGGGGAAGATGGAACGGCAGGCCGTTCTCTATGACGCCTCGAAGCGATTCACGTTCATTCTGACGGAACAAGCCGTTCGCTGGCCCGTTGTCGCGCCCCTGGCATTGGCTGAGCAGATGGACCGGCTTTCGTCGTTGAGCTATCTCCCGAACGTACGCATCGGCCTGATACCCGTCGGCGCGCCCACCCCTAGAACCCCTCTGAACACATTCACGATCTACGATGCATCCTTGACCGTCATCGAGACATCAGCTGGAAGTCTCGTCCTGCGTGACAGCCGCGATATTCAAAGCTACCTCGATGAGTTCTCCGGTTACGAGGAATGCGCGCTGTTCGATGAAGAGGCCAGGGCCAGACTCGCAGAGTGGTCGGCTTCCTGCCGTTCATGATCTTTAGTCCACAACGCGACTCGGGCCCGAACCCATCCACGCTCGCCCTTACCTTTGATGGGCTACCAAAGCGGAGGGAACAGCGGATGACCGTCACCATGCAGGAGGAAGCCCCGGCCCCAAAGGTGATGCGCTGGAATTGGACCCGTCACCCGAAGTGCGTTGCGCTGGCACGCTCTCAGTTGCGGAAGTACCTCCACCACTGGAAATCCGAAGAACTGACAGACTCCGCCGTTCTCCTACTGTCCGAACTAGTGACCAATGCCGTACGCCATGCGCAGGTATCGCCGGGGCGCAGGATTGAGACCGTATTCGAGGTCACCGAGGAACGGCTACGCGTCGAAGTCTCCGACGCCTCGAACCAGGTTCCCATCATGCGCCATGTCGACGATAGCGAAGAAGAAGGCAGAGGGTTGTCTCTTGTTGCCATGGTCGCTACTCGATGGGGCACAGATCCACGAATGGTGAACGGGCAATACGCGGTCGGTAAGACGGTGTGGTTTGAGATCGACCGGAGGGCGGACGTGTGAGCCGCGCGGTATACCGCTTCGTTGACTACGTGACCAGACAGGACCCAACCGGGGAACTGTCCTGGTCTGCTGTATGCGTTTCCGGCGACGAAGCCGATTGCGGAGAATCCTCGGGTGAGGCAGACGAAGAGACGGCCGTCAAGTGGATGGCCGAGCACACCCGCGACACAGGGCACAAACACTATCGGCGAACCTTCGTCGACTACGCCACGGTGGAACCGAAGGCGTGAAATGGAGCCCTCAGCCGGCCCCACCAGGCCGAGGGAATCCAATCACTTCGCCGAATCAGGGGAAGCCATTAGGCGGGCCGTACGCGCCCTCATCCCTTCAGTCAGTAGCCATGCCTTACGGACGCGCTTCCGTTCTGCCTCGAAACGTTTCCTTGCTATCCGATAGATCAGCTCGTTCATTTGCTTTCCCTTCGAGCTTGACGCGCTTAGCGCGCGATCCAATCAACAACACGAAGATGGCCGACCGTCACACACTTGCGATTGCCGCAAGTGTTCTCAAACATCGGATAGACACCCTTACGCTTAAGCTTCTTCGAAGTGAGATAACGTTTCACCGGAACCCAGGTTCCGCGAAGGCGAACCTTCGGCTCCCCTTCGGGATTCGTTCTCCCCTCCCAAACCCGACAACCCGTTTCAACGTTCGGCGTCGAAAGGGCCATAATCTTTTCAAGCGCGGTCACGACCCCACCCCCGCAGGCTCGATAACGGAACCGCCCAACTTGCGAACAACGTTCAGGGCGCCGGGATTCTCCTTAACGAAACGCGCCCAGCGCGCGTTTCTTGCCCTTCGGGTGTTATCTTCTCGGCTCACCACATCCAAGTGAGCAGGATTCCAACACGGCGGATTCCCGCAAAGATGATCCACGGTCCACCCCTCGGGAATCCATCCGCCTGAAGCTATGAAACCCTCGCGATGCACATAGCGCGGCTTTCCTTCGGCAGTGAATCGGCCGTAGCCGTCCGGCTCGCGGTACTGTTCCCAAGTCCAGCATCCGCCCTCGGAAGCGGGCCAAATGACGGAGCGTGCACGCAGGTAAGAGACAACGGCGGCCTTGGAGGCCAGCTTCAAAGGTTCTTTCATCGGGTTTTCCTTTTCGGTGTCGGGAGAAACGAACGGCGAGTTTCGGTCACAAGTCGAAGTATCGAAGAAGGTAAAAAAAGGGGGTCGGTCCGGGAGTGGGTGACAAAGCCACTCCCGGACTCTCTTCGACACGGCCTCTGTCGAGGCCCTGACCGTCACGGCAAGAAAACGGTCAGACAAACCCCCGGCGGTTCAAACCGGGGGAGATAAGAGACGCCCAGGCAGGGAAAGAACCTGGGCGTCAGCTAGAGGATTACTGGCGAACGCCCGTAATCAGCTCCACGCCCTTCGGGTCAAGCGGAGCAATGTCCCAACGGGACGTCGTGCGAATACCGGTGCTGTCCGTGTCGTAGTAGGCATCCGCCGAATACACCACCTGGATTTCCTGGCGACGGCCGACCACAACCTGACCCATGTCAACAAGGCCAATCCAAGAACAGTCCGAAGAGGTACCGACAGTCTCAGCATTGCTGATCTGATTGGACACATGCACCGGGATGCCGAAGAGCTTTCGCTCTCCGTCCTTCGTCGGATCGGGCGAAAGCTGATAGCGGGACTGAGAATCCTTGGCCTTCCGGATGGAAGCCCAGGAACGGCCAGACATGAAGAAGGCCGCGTTATTCAGATCGCCGTTATTCTGCTCCAGACGACCGACCGCATCCGCGAGATTATCTAGGGCCAGAGAAGCACCATTCGCGCCTAGCGAAGTAGCGTTGACCCCGGTGAAGTTCCGCAGGCCACGCATATTCGGGGAAGTGCCATTGCCGGCCAGGAACTGGGCATCCAGAAGGCGAGCCACTTCCTTAAAGTGATCCTCGGAAATGAGCTGGAGAAGGCTCGGGTCAGAATCGTCCAACGCTTCGTTGGTCGCCTTCGTGAGAACAGCAGCCTTCTTGGCAGTCAGGGTGACCGTGGTCAGGGTCGGGTCACTCGCGCCAATAACCGCACCTTCAGCGGTCATCGCACTGGTCGTCGAAGCCGAGATTCGAGGAATGCCCAGCGTCATGCTGCCCATGTTCAGAACGCGCGGCCCGGCGCTCAGGAACACACTCTGAGCGCGCAGGAAGTCAAAGACCTTGTTAAGAGTGGGCACCGGGATAACCGCAGCCGCCGAACCGCTGGTAGCGGTCCGGTATTCATCCCGAGAAGGCATGAAAGCACGCCACTGGTCCTCGCGATCGCCAGGCAGCGCCGAACCGCTGATCGGCATAACAAGGCCCCCCACCTTCTCAGCGATGGAGCGAACCTCGGCCTCACGCTCTCCACGCTCGATAGCGTCTCGGGCCTCCGCCTCCAGGCGGTGAAGGTCCTTGTCGATACGCTCGACGCGGGCACGCTTTGCAGCAGGAGAAAGAGACGTATCAGCCTCGATAGAGCGAAGCTCCTTCACCAGCTTCTCGCGGTCCTCAAGAGCGGCCATCGCCTGCCGCTTGTAGAGATCAGTAGTAGACATTCGTATTCCTTCTTGGGATAAGGGCCGGGATTTTGGCCATGCAAAAGCCGCCCGACACCCAAATGGGTGGGGCGGCCTGAATCAGGGCGGCGGTATTTAGTTAGAACGGAGCGACATGAGCCATGCGCCGAAGCTCGGCACGCTCCACGTATCGCACTCGGCGACGAACCTTGTGCGCCAGTGCTCGACAGTCATCAGAGCAATACCGGCGCGGTCTGCCCGTCTGGTACTCGGTGGCGAACTCTCGTTCGCAAGTCCAGCACGTCAGATTGACCGTGTTATCCATCTGTCTTCTCCTTCAAAGGTGAACGGGGCGAAGCCCCGGCAGGGCATATACGAAGCGGCCCGGTCCACGGCCTTTGGAGCCAAACCGTGGAAACCGAGCCGCTATCGCTACCGCACCGCCCAGTGCCTTACCCGCCCTCGATCGCCCGAAGGGAACCGAAGCTCTTCATTACACTTGCTATAGACCGGTTAGGTTCGGAAACTCACTACGAAACTCCGAAAGTGACCTCGGTCACCTCGGTAGAGAAGCGGCCCGGTTACTCCCAGCCGTACGACTGATCGCCCCGCCATGGTCGAAGATCCGAGCACGCGCCTTACGGCGGTTCTCTAGCCACCGCTCAGCCTCGGCAGCCTGAGCTACCGGACAAGCGGCCCTAGGCCGCTCACAGTGCTCGCAATAGATGTCCATCAAGGTCCCCTCCATAGTTCGATGCGCCGGAATGCGGGCGCATCCGTAGTGATGCACAAGAATTCGAAAGAATGGAAATTAATTCCCACCAACCCGGGCTAATGTGCGCGCACACAAGCGAAGGGAAGGCGGCGGGTGCGGAGAAGCGTCCGCTCAGAGTTTCAGACTCCCCCTCCCGTGCCTTTGGCTCGCCTAGGCCGCAGGAACGGACTTGAACGGCCGTGAGAGCCGTTCTGGATAGCTCAAGGGAACTCGACCAGGGCGAGGCCGAGTGAGGCCCGCCTAGGCCGTTCTGTTGCCTCTACCGCTATTGCACGGCCCGCAGGCCGGGCGAAGGTTGTCTATTTCGTTCGATCCTCCTCGGCTCAATGGCAATATGTGATCGGCCGTCGTAGCCGGCCTCGAATAGCAGATAGAGCAGAGAGGCTTAGCCGCAAGGATTACGGCCCGAGCCTTCAGGTATTGAGTGTTGTAACCACGCGCCCAGGGTGAAGGGCGCGTGTGCTTTCTCTTCTGCTCCCGTCGCTTCGCTCCGGCCAAGGAACACGGCTCACACCGTGAGCCGAGAGGAAAGAGCCGCTTACAGCGGCTACACATCAGATAAGGCAATAGCTACTCCAGAAGAAGAAGGGCGCCCTTCGAGGGGGCGCCCTTAGCTAGAAACAGTTGGGGCACCCTCGACGGGGTGCCCGTAGTGATGCTGTCTGCCTGGCCTCCGTTCCTTCGGCCAGGGGATGACTAATAGAGATAGAGAGGCGGCGAAGGTTCCCGCAGGTCAGAGAAGAATGGGTAACCCTCACAGGGTTACTCGGTAACCGTCACAGGGTTACGCAGCAGTGCGCACGGAGTGCACGCGGCAGGATGCCGACCCTAGGCCGTTCTTCTGGAAGTGGTGGCGAGGCAGTACAAGGCAGCGTGCGCCCGACTCGGGCGCTATCAGGTCCATAGCCTTAGCCGCAGTAATGCCCTTCTGCACGGCCTGCCTGGTCAACTCCTGGCCGTTCTCCCCGGCCAGGATGGACGCTAGGGCACCCTCGGCAAACTCGGCGTGCCCCACCTGATTGCCCCAGCCGAGGGCAGCGAAGTACACGCGGAAGGCAAGCGGCTTTATCGAAGGGTTGCGTGCTTTCGCTCGGCAGTCGAGCTGAGAAATGGCGCCCCACGGGGCGCCGGGTCCGAATCCAATGGTCACTTCTTCCTCGGGCGTCGGTGATCGTGGGCATAAAAGAAGCCTCGACTCTCGCCGAGGCTTTCTTTGCGTGGTGAGTGTCAGTCTTGCGCTATCGAGCGCAGGAAGGCCGCAGCGCGGGCGTATTCGTCGGCGATCACCTGTAGATCGTTCGCAGTGTAGTAGGCCATAGGAATGTTCTCGGCCATGAAGTATTGGCCCGACTCGTCGGCGAGAAACATTTCCCGCCCGTTGACTTCCCGGAGTCGGTCACCATCCAGCGCGAACACATCAGTCAGAACGCCGAGGTGATTAGCGTGGACGGGGCGGAGAACCATAACGCAGTTCTCGTCGCTCAGTTCCGACCACTTGTAGAAGGTTCCGGTTTTGGCGGTCTTCGGCTCGAACTCCGGAAAGTCGTCCACCTTGACGCCGCTCAGTTCCTGCCCGCTCATGCTGTCTCCCTCGTTCTCGCTGTGCTCGGCCATGTCTACAGCGGCACCCCTGGCGGAATCAAACACGACCGCTTAGGAGCGTTTAAACGGGCAGCGTCAGGCCGTGTAAACGCACTACAGGAAGACGCTCGGGGCATGGGAAAGCCCCCGAAGCGTTTACACGCAACGGGGGCCACTGTGAGCGAGCTACTTACGCGTCTTCCAGTCCAGAGGCTCCAATGATCTGCCAACCATCAGGCAGCTTCTCTTGCAGCGCCTCTACGGCCTCCCCTGCAGGAACCTCGAAAGCCTTCAGAGGAGTAGCGCCCTGGCTTTCAAGATTCTTCATGAGATCCCCAGGGGTGATGACCATCATTCCGGGCTTGGCATACGCCCTCACGCCGTGCTTCCTCAGGAATTCACGCCGCTCATCAGGAGTGGAACGGCTCCACCACTCCGCGTAAGTCTCCCCCGTGGAAATCCATTCCGTCACGGGCTTCGGACCGTCCGCCGTAGTGATCTTTTCGCGTTCGGCCGCCTGCGCCGAGATCATGGAGGCGTAGGCCGTCGCGTTGAGCGCACCCTTCTGAAATTCCTTGTTCAGCTGATTCATCTTCGCGTCGATCACGGCAAGCTTTGCAGCTCGGGAATCATCCACCTTGGTGACGGACTCCATCACTTCCAGATTCCCTATGTTCCGAACAATGGAATCCTGAAGCATGCTGTAAATCGCATCCGCTTTAATGGTCTGCTTCGGGCAAGCCTTAACGCCCTTGCTCTTATTCCCTTGGCAGCGGTATCGGGCTTTGAGACCCTTTTGCGGGTCACCCTTGTGGTAGTAGATGGGGTTCCTGCAATGCATGCAGAAGATGACCCCGACGAGCGGAGACGTAGAACCCTTCTGCTTGGTGAACTTGACCGACTTAACGGCTTCATCCAGCTTCTCCCACTCTTCGCCGGTCAAGACCGGTTCCGAACGCAGAACAGGGGAACCGTCATCGTTCCTGACAACCGACCCATCGGCGCGCATGTACTCGCCGAGAAGAGAACGAGACGCAAGCACACTCTGAACAGCCGTGGGAGTCCACTTCGCCCCCCGGGGCTTTGGGTCGTTCAGTCTCGTCGTACTTTCCCCCGCCGCCGCACGAATGCGAGCGATGTCCTGCGCCGTGGGAACATTCTTGTCATTGAGCCAGTCGGCTACCGCCGAGAAGCTGGGCTCTTTAACGAAGCGTCGGATCATCTCCACCAGGATCGGCCCGTATTCAGGGTCGATCTCCAGAGAAAAGCCGTCATCACCCTTGACCGCCCTACGCCCGAACGGAACGAGACCCCCCGGCCACCGGCCGTGCTTACGCATCGTTTCCCGCGAGTCCCGAATACGAGCCTTGATGGATTCGAGTTCCGCCTCTGCAACAACCGCGAGAATTTTGGCGATGGTCTTGCCCCACGGCTTCGAGAGATCGAAGCCTTCCTCACAGGAGATCAAACCCTTACCGTTCGCCTCACACCATTCGATGATGTCCGACAGGTGACGGACCGATCGAGCGATACGGTCGATCTTCAGAACGATGATGTGGTCGAACTCGTCGGCCCGGTTGTTCAGCCAGTCCCCCAGGGCCGGACGCATCCAAGGCGAGATGGAAGCCGAGACGTCAATGTCCACGGCGATATCAATGAGCTCCATCTCTTCCGCGTCGGCCCGCTTCGTGATGCGATTCGTCTGCGTCTCCTCGCCGGTCTGGTTCTCGTTACCGACCGAGAGCCGCACCACGCCGAGTGCTCTGGGCTTGCTCAAGTCCCACCCCTACGCGTCAGGGGGCGGCCCCACGGCCGCCCTCAACAGGTGGAAACTCTACAGTCCGTGCCGACCGTGCTCTTCGCCGACGGTTCGACGCTGACGAACCCGTCGCTCGCCCAGGTGAAGCAGAAGCTGGCCGCGTAACGGGTCGGTGCGGGCTTGCGGGAAAGGTGGCTCCTGAGGCTGTAGGTGTCTCAGGAGCCGCTTTCTTGTGTCTTGTCCCACACGAGCGTGTAGCGCCACAGCAGGCGGCGCCGGTAGTGGCCCTCGCGGAGGTGTCTGCGGGCAGCCGCGCGGACTTCGGCCCAGTGCATGGGCGGGTCCTCCATGGGCATGCCGGCCGGGCTGCGCTTGCCGCCGCGCAGTCGCGCGTACAGCCGGCTCGCGAGCAGCCCGAAGCCGCTGAGCACCCGGTCCGCGAGCGTGTGGTTGTACGCCAGGCCGACGATCATGAGGCGGCCGCCCGGGGCGACCAGCCGGGCGAGGCGGTCCACCGCGTCCTCGAAGCGGGTGTGGTGGACGACGGCGACGGCGCTGACGAAGTCGTAGGCGCCCTCGGTGAGTGCGGTCTCCTCGAGGTAGTCCGCCTCCAGGAAGGTGACGTTCCGGAGCTGCCGCTGGCGGGCCAGCCGGATCATCTCCGGGGAGCGGTCCACGCCCGTGACCGCCCGCGCCCTGGTGGCGAGCTTGCCGGCCAGCAGGCCGTCGCCGCAGCCGACGTCCAGGGCCGTGCGGCAGCCGTCGGGTACGGCTGCGAGCACGGTCCGGTGGTAGTGGACGTTGTGGTTCCAGTACGGCCCGGCGGTCACCGGTGCCGCCTCAGACGAAGCTCCTCGTCGGCAGCGGCTTGCCGTACCACATCTCGATCAGGCGGGCGGCGATGGAGATGCCGTACGGGGGCAGGACCTCGCCGGACTCGAAGGCCGCGTGCAGTTCCTCGCGGGAGAACCAGCGGGCCTCGTGGATCTCGTCACCGTCGACGTTGATGTCGGTGGAGATGGCGCGGGCCATGAAGCCCAGCATGAGGCTGGACGGGAAGGGCCAGGGCTGGCTGGCGACGTACTCGACCGGGCCGACGGTGACGCCGGCCTCTTCGAAGACCTCGCGGCGCACCGACTGCTCGATGGACTCGCCGGGCTCGACGAAGCCGGCGAGCGTGGAGAAGCGGCCCTCGGGCCAGTGGACCTGGCGGCCGAGCAGGATGCGGTCGTCCTCGTCGGTGACGGCCATGATGACGGCGGGGTCGGTGCGCGGGTAGTGCTCGGCGCCGCAGGCCGGGCAGCGGCGGATGTGGCCGGCCGCGGCGATGACCGTGCGCTCGCCGCAGCGGGAGCAGAATCGGTGGGTGCGCTGCCAGTTCTCCAGGCCGACCGCGTGCACCATGAGGCCCGCGTCGCGTGGGGACAGGAGTAGTCCGGCCTCGCGCAGGCCCGCCGGGCGCGCGGACTGGTCGATGCGACCGGGCAGTGCGTCCTTCTGGAGGGCGAAGTAGCTGACGCCTTCGTCGTCGATGCCGAGGAAGTAGCGGTGGGCCTCGGTGAGCGGTGCCTCGAAGGAAGGGGTCATGACCAGTTCGGTACGGCCGTCGGGCGTCTCGTCGATGAGGACCTGGCCGCCGGAGACCACGAAGCAGCGGGTCGTGGGGTGGCTCCACGCCGCCGCGAGCCAGGCCTCGTCGAGCCGGTGGTGGGCGGCGCGGTCGATGCCGCTCGGGACGGTCAGGGAGATGGGTCGGTCGGCGGTGTGGTCGGTCCAGGTGGTCACGGGTGCTTCCAACTCCCCCAGTGGAACGGTTCGTTTCGGCGGGCGGTTCTGCGGGTCGTAGGGCGGGAGGGCACCGGGGCGGGCGGGGCGTGCGGGCGGTTCTTCCAGTGTGCCCACGCGCGGTGGCGTCCCGTACGGCGCCTTCGGGTCAGGGGACGTGACGCCAGTTCTCGGCGAGATCGCCCCACAGGTAGGCGCTCGTTTCGACGCCCTTCAGCAGGAGGTCGAGCTCGACCTTCTCGTTCGGGGCGTGCCAGCCGTCGGAGGGGACGGAGATGCCCAGGAAGAGGACGGGGGCGCCCAGCACCTCCTGGAGGTCGGCAGCGGGTCCGGAGCCGCCCTCGCGGGTGAAGCGGACCGGGCCCTGGAAGGCGCGGCCCATGGCGCGGGCGACGGACTGCAGCGCGGGGTGGTCGAGCGGGGTCAGGCACGGGCGCGTGGCGGAGCCGAAGCTGATCTCGTGCCTGATGCCGGCGGGCACCTGCTCGGCGGCCCAGGCCCGTACGGCCTTCTCGATGTGGTCGGGGTCCTGGCCCGCGACCAGCCGGAAGGACAGCTTCACCATGGCCGAGGAGGGGATGATCGTCTTGCTGCCAGGGCCCTGGTAGCCGCCGCCGATGCCGTTGACCTCGGCGGTGGGGCGGGCCCAGATGCGCTCCAGGGTGGTGTGTCCGGCCTCGCCGTGGGTGGCGTACGACTTGGCGGTGCGCAGCCACTGCTCCTCGTCGAAGGGCAGCTCGGCGAACAGCTCGCGTTCGCGGTCGGTCAGCTGGGCGATGCCGTCGTAGAAGCCCGGGACGGCCACGCGCGCGTGCTCGTCGTGCAGGGCGGCCACCAGGCGGGCGGCGACGGTGGCCGGGTTGGGGACGGCGCCACCGAAGGAACCGGAGTGGATGTCCTGGTCGGGGCCGTACAGCCGGATCTCGCACTCGGCGAGGCCGCGCATGCCGGTGCAGACGGTCGGGGTGTCCTCGGACCACATGCCGGTGTCGGAGACGATCACGGCGTCGGCGGTGAGCCGGTCGGCGCGCTCCTCGACGAGGGCCCGGAAGTGCGGAGAGCCGGACTCCTCCTCGCCCTCGATCAGCAGCTTCAGGTTGACCGCGGGGGCGGTGCGGCCGGTGGCGGCGAGGTGAGCGCGGACGCCGAGTGTGTGGAAGAACACCTGGCCCTTGTCGTCGGCCGCCCCGCGCGCGTAGAGCCGGTTTTCCCGGATGACGGGCTCGAAGGGCTCGCTGTCCCAGCCGTCCTCGCGGGCGGCGGGCTGGACGTCGTGGTGGCCGTAGACCAGGACGGTGGGCGCCTCGGGGTCGCCCGAGGGCCATTCGGCGAAGACGGCCGGGGCGCCCGGGGTCGGCCAGACCTCGGCGGTCGGGAAGCCGGTCTCCTTGAGCTGGGCGGCGAGCCAGTCGGCGCTGTCCCGTACGTCGGGCGCGTGGTCGGGCTGGGCCGACACGGAGGGGATGCGCAGCCATGCGGCGAGGTCGTCGAGGAAGGCGGCGCGGTGCTGCTCGATGTACGTGCGGACGGCGCTGTCCGGGGTCTGGCTCATGCTCACGAGCCTATCGGCCCGCACCGACATCCTCGGCGGGCGGTTCGTCACACTCGGGTGCCCTGGTGTGCCACATCGGAGTCTTCCGTGAGCAGCCGTTCCAGGGCGGCCCGGTCCGGCAGTCCCTGGGGGCGTACGACCTCGCCGCTGCGCACGTACAGGAAGGCGGCCGCGACCGACTCGGGCGGTATGCCCTGCTGCTCGGCCCAGGCCAGCCGGTAGACGGCGAGCTGGAGCGGGTCGGCGGTGCGGGTGCGGCTGGTCTTCCAGTCGACGATCTCGTAGGTCGCGCTGTCGCCGTCGCCGTATCTGTAAACGGCGTCGATGCGGCCGCGGACGACGCGGCCGGCGAGGGTGAGCTGGAAGGGCGCCTCGATCCGGTACGGAGTGCGGTGGGCGTACTCGGTGCGTTCGAAGGCCTGCTTGAGCGCTTCCAGGTCGCGTTCGTCGGCGATCTCGGCCTCGCTGCCGGGCAGCTCGTCCGGCTCCAGCATGGGCAGGGTCAGTTCCTCGAAGCGCGCCTCCACCCAGGCGTGGAACCGGGTGCCCCGGCGCGCGGCGGGTTGCGGGGGGCGCGGCATCGGGCGTGCGAGTTCCTGCGCGAGCCCGTCGGGGTCTTCGGCGAGGCGCAGCAGCTGGGATGCGGTCAGCGTGGCCGGCAGGGGGACGTCCGTGACGCTCTGCCGGGCGCGCAGCAGCTCGCCGGTGAGCGCGTCGAGGTCGCGGTCCCAGGAGGCGATGGTGCGCGCCTCCTCGGGCGTGAGGGGCTCGTGGTGCTGCGGCTCGGCGGGGTGGGTGCCCTCGCTCCTGTGGGCGCGCTGGGCCGGGGCGGGCGCCTGGTGGGGGACGGTCGGACGCTCGGCGGTCCAGGAGTCCCAGTCGCCGGGCTCCTCCGGGGAGGCGCCGGCCTCGTCGTACGGTGCGTCCTCGGTGAAGGGGTCCTGGTCGTACGGGAACTCGCCGTACGGGTCCTCGTCGTCCGACGCGGCCGGCCGGTCGGGGTCTTCGTCGTCCGACGCGGCAGGCCGGTCGGGATCCGCGTCGTCCGGCGGTGCGGGCCAGTCCGGGTCGTCGAAGGATGCGGGGTCGTGGGTCGCCGGCGGGCGGCCGTCCTGACGGGCGGCCAGGGCGTCCAGGTGGGTGAGGACGGTGTCGGCGGCCGCACGGCGGCGGGCCAGGGCCGCGTTGTCCAGGGGCAGGGGCCACACCTGGTCGGCGGTGGCCGTGTGCAGGGCCGGGTTCTCCTCGTCCTCGGCGGGCTCGTCGGCCCACGCCTCGATCTCGCCGTACCCGGCGGCGCAGTGGTCGTACAGGGCCTGGAGGAAGGCGGAGGGTCCGCGTGGCTTCTTCTGGCTGGGCCCCCACCAGTGGCCGGAGCCGAGGAGGAGGGAGCGGGGGCGGGTGAAGGTGACGTAGCCGAGGCGGAGTTCCTCGGTGTGCTGGTGCTCCTTCATGGCCTCGTGGAAGGCCTTCATGCCCCGGGAGTCCCAGGAGTCGGCGTCGGGCAGGGTGTCGCAGTCGCCGCGCAGGGCGTGCGGCAGCACCTTGGCCTGCGCGGTCCACTTCTCGCGGCCCTGGGCGCTCGGGAAGGTGCCCTTGACCAGTCCGGGGACGGCGACGACATCCCACTCCAGGCCCTTGGACTTGTGCGCGGTGAGCACCTTCACGGTGTTCTCGCCACCGGGCAGGGCGTTGTCGAGGCCCTTCTCGTACTGGGCGGCGGTGCGCAGGAAGCCGAGGAAGGCCAGCAGGGTGGCCTCGCCGTCGCCGGCCGCGAAGGAGGCGGCGACGTCCAGGAAGTTGGACAGGGTTTCGCGGCGGCGGGCGGCGAGCGCGTGCGGGGACGCCGACAGCTCCACCTCCAGGCCGGTGACCGCGAGGACGCGGTGCAGTACGTCCATCAGCGGGTCCGACAGGGAGCGGCGCAGGTCGCGCAGTTCGGCGGCGAGGCGGGCGAAACGCACGCGCGCCTCCGGGGAGAACGGCAGCCCGTCGTCATCCCCCTCGCCGTCGTTCAGCGGCGACTCCAGGAAGGTGTCCAGCGCATCGGCGAGCGATATCACCTCGGACGGGTCGACGCCCTCGACGGCCGCGGCGAGCCTGCGGTCGGGGTCGTCGGTGTCGCCCACGCGCGCGTGGGCGACCAGCAGGCGGGCGCGGCGGCCGAGGAGGGCGAGGTCGCGGGGGCCGATGCGCCAGCGCGGGCCGGTCAGCAGGCGGACCAGGGAGGCGTTGGCACCGGGGTCCTGGAGGACCTCGCAGACGGCGACGAGGTCGGCGATCTCGGGAAGGTGCAGCAGCCCGGAGAGGCCGACGACCTCCACGGGGATGTCGCGGGCGACGAGAGCCCCCTGGATCTCGGCGAAGTCGGTCGCCGTGCGGCACAGTACGGCGATCTCGCCGGGTGCCTTGCCGGTGCGTACGAGGTGGGCGAGGGAGTCGGCGATCCAGTCGATCTCCTCCGCGTGGGTGCTCAGCAGGGCGCAGTGGACCGTGCCGTCCCGTTCGGCGCCGGGGGCCGGGCGGAGGGCCTCCACGCCCGCGTGCAGGGTTCGCAGCGGCTCGGCGAGGCCGTTGGCGAGGTCGAGGAGGCGGCCCCCGCTGCGGCGGTTCTCGCTGAGCGCCTGGCGGGTGGCGGGGCGGCCGTCGGCGTGGGCGAAGTGCTCGGGGAAGTCGTCCAGGTTGGCGACGGAGGCGCCACGCCAGCCGTAGATGGCCTGGCAGGGGTCGCCGACGGCGGTGACCGGGTGGCCCGTGCCGCCGCCGAACAGGCCCGACAGCAGGACGCGCTGGGCCACGGAGGTGTCCTGGTACTCGTCCAGGAGCACCACCCGGAACTCTTCGCGCAGCAGGCGGCCCACCTCGCCGATGCCGGCGAGACGGGCGGACAGGGCGATCTGGTCGCCGAAGTCGAGCAGATCGCGTTCGCGTTTGGCGGCCCGGTAGCGCCCGACCAGGTCGGCGAGTTCGCGGCGGGCGGCCGCGGTCTCGGGGACCTTGCGCAGGTCGGCGTTGGTGAGCTTGGCGCTCTCCAGGGTGCGCAGCAGATCCGCGTCCCAGGCGCGCAGCTTGGCGGGATCCACGAGGTGTTCGGCGAGTTCGGAGTCGAGGGCGAGCAGATCGCTGACGAGGTCGGCGAAGGAGCGGGTCAGCGCCGGGTAGGGCCCAGGGGCCTCGCGCAGCACGCGCGCGGCGAGCTGGTAGCGGGTGGCGTCGGCGAGCAGCCGGGAGGTGGGCTCGAGCCCGATGCGCAGGCCGTGGTCGGTCAGCAGACGGCCGGCGAAGGCGTGGTACGTCGAGATGACCGGCTCGCCGGGCGGATTGTCCGGGTCGATGACATCGGGGTCGGTGACGCCGGCCTTGATCAGTGCCTTGCGGACGCGTTCGGCGAGTTCCCCCGCCGCCTTGTTGGTGAAGGTCAGGCCGAGGACCTGTTCGGGGGCGACCTGGCCGGTGCCGACCAGCCAGACGACGCGGGCCGCCATCACGGTGGTCTTGCCCGACCCGGCTCCGGCCACGATCACCTGCGGTGCGGGCGGCGCGATGATGCAGGCCGTCTGCTCCGGGGTGAACGGGATGCCGAGGAGCTCTTTGAGCTGCTCGGGGTCGGTGATACGGGCGGGCATGTCGTCAGAGGCTAGCGGCGGGCACTGACAACCGAGGACGGATCGGCCTCCCGGGGAGGAAGATGCGCAGGTCAGGGCCTGTGGTGCCGTACGTCACCCTCACACCTCGGCAGGTCACTCGACCACGTGGCGCCCTTCGGGCCGCGCGCTGCAGGAGGCGCGGAACGCGCAGTGCGTGCAGTGCTGGCCGGCGGTGGGTGTGAACCGCTCGTCGAGGACCTTTCCGGCGGCGGTGGCCAGCAGGTCGCCGACCCACTCCCCCGCCAGCGGCTCCTGGCCCTGGACCTTGGGCAGGCTGTCGCCGCCGTCGCGCTTGGCCGCGCCCTGTCTGAGGTGCACCAGTTCGGCGCCGCCGGGCTCGGGGCGTACGCCGTCGAAGGCGGTGTCGACGGCGCCCTCGCGGACCGCGAGCTGGTAGACGGCGAGCTGCGGATGGCGGTCCACCTCGGCGGCGCCGGGTGCCTGCTTGCCGGTCTTGAAGTCCACGACGTAGGCCCGGCCCTCGCCGTCCGCCTCGACGCGGTCCATCTGGCCACGGATCCGGACCTGGTAGTCGCCCGCTTCGAGGGTGATGTCGAAGTCCTGCTCGCTCGCCACCGGGGTGCGGCCGGTGCGGTCCAGTACGTGCCAGTTCAGGAAGCGTTCGAGCGCCACGCGCGCGTTGTTCTGCTCCTGCGCCGACTTCCAGGGCGCGTCGAAGGCGAGCGCGTTCCACACCGACTCCAGGCGCTCCATCAGCACGTCGAGGTCGGCGGGGGTGCGGCCGGAGGCGACCTCGTCGGCGAGGACGTGGACGACGTTGCCGAAGCCCTGGGCGGCGGTGGCGGGCGCGTCGGCCTTCACCTCACGGCCGAGGAACCACTGCAGCGCGCAGGTGTTGGCGAGCTGGTCGAGGGCGCTGCCGGAGAGCACGACGGGTTGGTCACGGTGGCGTAGCGGCACCTTGCTCTCGGTCGGCTCGTACATGCCCCACCAGCGGTAGGGGTGCGCGGACGGCACCAGGGGGCGGCCGTCCTCGTCGGCGAGCGCGGCGAGCCTCGCCAGGCGGCGGGCGGCGGCCTCCCGCAGGGCGGCGGAGGCACGCGGGTCGACGGTGGTGGCGCGCAGCTCGGCAACGAGCGCGGCCACAGCCAGTGGGCGGCGCGGGCGGCCGGTGACGTCCCGGGGTTCGACGCCGAGTTCGGTCAGGAAACGGGACGGCTGGTCGCCGTCGTCCGCCGGTGCCTTCACGGCGGTGACGACGAGACGGTCACGCGCGCGCGTGGCGGCGACGTAGAACAGGCGGCGTTCCTCGGCGAGCAGCGCGCCCGGGGTGAGCGGTTCGGCGAGTCCGTCCCGGCCGATGCGGTCGGCCTCCAGGAGGGAGCCGCGGCGGCGCAGATCGGGCCACAGGCCCTCCTGCACGCCGGCGACGACGACCAGCCGCCACTCCAGGCCCTTGGCGCGATGGGCGGTCATCAGGCGGACGGCGTCGGGGCGTACGGCTCGGCGGGTGAGCGTATCGGCGGCGATGTCCTCGGCGTCGATCTCCTCCAGGAAGTTCAGCGCGCCGCGGCCTCCGGTGCGCTCCTCCGCGCGCGCGGCGGTGGCGAACAGCGCGCACACGGCGTCGAGGTCGCGGTCCGCGTTGCGGCCGGCCGCGCCGCCGCGCCGGGCGGCGCGCTCCAGGCGCGCCGGCCAGGGCGTGCCCTCCCACAGGTCCCACAGCGCCTCCTCGGCCGTGCCGCCGCCCGCAAGACGCTCGCGGGCCTTGCGCAGGAGCGCGCCGAGGCGCTGCGCGCCGCGCGCGTACGCCGGGTCGTGCGCCACCAGGCGCTCGGGTTCGGCGAGCGCCCGCGCGAGCAGCTCGTCCGACGGCGGCGGCAGCGGGTTCCCGGCGGCCCGCTCCTCCTCACGCAGGGCACGCCCGAGACGGCGCAGGTCGGCGGTGTCCATGCCGGCCAGGGGTGAGGCGAGCAGGGTGAGAGCGGTCTCGGCGTCGAGCCAGCACGTGTCGGCGGCCTGATCAGCGACGGGTGCCTGAGTGTCGACTCCGGCGGGCCCCTGTGTGCCGGCCCCGGCATGCGCCCGGGTACCGGCCTCGGCGGACGCCTCTCGGCCGGACTCGGCGGATGCCTGGGCACTGGCATCAGCGGACGCCTCTCGGCCGGACTCGGCCGACGCCCGGATACCGGCCCCGGCGGACGCCTCCGTGCCGGACCCGACGGGCTCATCGATACCGGCCTCGGCAGCCGCCTGGATGTCCGGCTCGGCAAGCGCCGGCATGCCCGCCTCGGCGCCCGACGGCTCCCCGGCTTCGCCGTTTTCTTCCCCGCCCGGACGTCGGCCGGCCTCCGCCGTGGCCACCGCCCTGAGGGCTGTCAGCAGGGGCGCCACCGCGGGCTCGTGGCGCAGGGGCAGATCGTCGCCGTCGATGTCCAGGGGGACCCCGGCGGCGGTGAGGGCGCGGCGGAGCGTCGGGATGGTGCGGGAGCCGGCACGCACGAGGACGGCCATGTCGCTCCACGGGACGCCGTCCTCCAGGTGCGCGCGGCGCAGGATGTCGGCGATGTTGTCCAGTTCCGTACCGGGCGTCGGGTACGTGTAGACCTCGACACGGCCGCCGTCGCGCACGGCCTTCGGCTCTCGGTGGGCGCGCACCTTCTCGGCAGGCAGCCGTGGGAGCGGCATGCGCTGGGTGATCAGGCGGGTCGCGGCCAGCAGGGCGGCGCCGTAGCGGCGGGAGGTGCGCAGCACCTCGACGGGGGCCGGGCGGCCGTCCGCGCGCGGGAAGGCCGCCGGGAAGTCCAGGATGCCGTTCACATCGGCGCCCCGGAAGGTGTAGATCGACTGGTCGGGGTCGCCGAAGGCGACCAGAGCGCGTCCGCCGCCGGACAGGGCCTGCAGGAGCCGTACCTGGGCGGGGTCGGTGTCCTGGTACTCGTCGACGTACACGGCGTCGTACCGGGCGGCGAGCCGTGCTACGACCTCGGGGCGGTGGGCGAGCAGCACCGCGCGGTGGACCAGTTCGGCGTAGTCGATGACGCCCTGCAGGTCGAGGGTGTCCAGGTACTCGGCTAGGAAGGCGGCGGCCGCGCGCCAGTCGGGGCGGCCGATGCGGCGGGCGAAGGCGTCCAGGGCGCCGGGGCCGAGGCCCAGCTCGCGGCTGCGGGCGAGGACGGCGCGGACCTCGTCGGCGAAGCCGCGCGTGGTCAGGCAGGCGCGCAGCTCGTCGGGCCAGCGCACATGGTGCAGGCCGAGCCGCTCCAGCTCGGGCTGCCCGGCGAGCAGCTCGCGGACGGTGACGTCCTGCTCGGGGCCGGACAGCAGGCGCAGCGGCTCCGCGAACAGGCCGCTGTCCTGGTGGGCGCGGACCAGGGCGTAGCAGTACGAGTGGAAAGTGGTCGCCCGGGGCGCGCGCGCCGCGCCGATACGCAGGGCCATGCGGTCGCGCAGATCGACGGCGGCCTTGCGGCTGAACGTCAGCACCAGGATGCGTTCCGGGTCCCCGCCCCGGGCGATGCGCGCGGCCACGGACTCGACCAGAGTGGTGGTCTTGCCGGTGCCGGGACCTGCGAGAACGAGCAGAGGTCCGGCCCTGTGGTCAACCACGGCGCGCTGTGCCGCGTCCAGACGAGGGGGATCCACTTCGGCAGGCGGGGTACGGACCAGTCGGTAAGCGCCACGGGTCCCCTGCCGCACCGGGGGGTGCGGCAGGCGCCTGGTGGAGGAAGAGGAGCTCACGTGGTTCGCCGGTCCTGGTGGTTGTGCTGGTGGGCAGGCGGTCACGCGTGCGAGGCGGTGGCCGCGGGGTGAGGGGGACACGCGCAGCCGACGCTACGCCGCCGCCCCGGACGGAAGCAGGGCTTCCGCTTCTTCCCTCGCGGCGCTCGTGGCCCTCGCGTCACGCGGGTCCCTCACCCCACGAACGTACGTCATGCCACGGACGTCCCCTGTGTCCCTCGTACGGGCCACAGGTTCCCCCGAAGGGCATCCGAGGGCGGAAGCTGTCAGGTGTGACCGTCCGCAACCGTGCCGCCGTCCCACCGCGCCCGTCTCATGTCGAGTCGCGGCAGGTGGCCCTCGGTGCTGCGGCCCGCCTGCTTCAGCGGCGTGCCCTCCGCGCGGTAGTGGTCGAGCGCACGCAGTTCGTGGCCCGGCAGCAGCATTCCGTCGGCCCGCACCACCCGCCACCAGGGGACGGCACCCCCGTAGAGGGCCATCACCCGGCCGACTTGGCGCGGGCCGCCCTCCTCGAGCCATTCGGCGACGTCGCCGTACGTCATGACCCGCCCGGGCGGGATCCGCTCGGCGACATCGAGGACCCGCTCGGCGTACTCCGGCAGCGCGTCCCCGTACCCCTCTCGGGTGTCCTCGACATGGCTCTGCTCGCTCATTCACCCCATCCTGCCGCACCCCACCGACAACGCGGCGCGGACGTCCGGCAACGGTCCCCTCGCCCTCGGGCGGCGCTTACGGCAGACTGTCCGACCGCCCATCCGCACCCTGATGCCCGCGTGTGTCGGTGGGGCATGCCACCATCGTGCGGGCGGTGACCGGTGATACGAGACCAAGAAGAGTTCATGAAGCAGCAGGGTGTGCACCCCGAAGGCGCGGAGGGCACCCCTGACGCTGCCGCGCGCCCCGACACCGCCCGCTCCGGCCAGGACGACACCGGCGCCGCGTCCAAGGACGAGGGCGTCACGCGCGCGCGCGGCAGGGAGACCGACGCCGCCGGCGGGGCGCACATCCCCGGCAGTCCGCGCCGCGAGGACCCGGGAGCGGGCGACGAGCCTCACCCGGAGGAGGTCGAGGGCGACGAACCGCTGCTCCCCGCGCGCGTGCACCGTCCCTCCGACCTCATGCGGCTGCTGGTGGGCGTGCTCGCCATCGTCGTGCTGCTCGCGATCGCCGCGTTCGCGCACGGCACCACCTCGGGCCTCGAACAGGACATCAACAAGGGCACCGGGCAGGCCCCAGACCTGCTGATCAAGATCGCGGGGCTGGCGTCCAGCATCGCGATCCTGCTGGTTCCGGTCGCCTTCGCGATCGAACGGCTGATCAAACGGGACGGGCTGCGGATCGCCGACGGCGTCCTCGCGGCCGTCCTCGCGCACGGAGTGACCCTCGCCACCGACCTGTGGGTCGCCCAGGCCGCCCCGGACTCCATCCAGGAGGCGCTCACCCAGCCCTCACCGGGCGACATCCACGCCCTGACCGACCCGGTGCACGGCTATCTCGCGCCCGTGATCGCCTATATGACGGCCGTCGGCATGTCCCGCAGACCCCGGTGGCGCGCGGTGCTGTGGATGGTGCTGCTGCTCGACGCGTTCTCGATGCTGGTCACCGGCTACACGACCCCGTTCTCGATCATCCTGACCGTGCTGATCGGCTGGACCGTCGCCTACGGCACGCTGTACGCGGTCGGCTCGCCCAACGTCCGTCCCACCGGGCAGACCCTGCTCGCCGGCCTCAGGCACGTCGGCTTCCACCCCGTCGGCGCGGCCCGCGAGGAGGCCCTGGAGGCGGAGAACGGCGACCGCGGACGGCGTTACTTCGTCACCCTGGAGGACGGCCCGCCGCTGGACGTCACGGTCGTCGACCGGGAGCAGCAGGCTCAGGGTTTCTTCTACCGGGCATGGCGCAACCTGACCCTGCGCGGCTTCGCCACCCGCTCCAGCCTCCAGTCGCTGCGCCAGGCGCTGGAGCAGGAGGCGCTGCTCGCGTACGCGGCGATCGCGGCGGGTGCCAACGCGCCCAAACTGATCGCCACCTCCGAGCTCGGCCCGGACGCGGTCATGCTCGTCTACGAGCACACCGGCGGGCGCTCGCTGGACTCGCTGCCGGACGAGGAGATCACCGACGAGCTGCTGCGCCACACCTGGCACCAGGTGCAGGCCTTGCAGTCCCGGCGCATCGCGCACCGCAGGCTGGCCGGTGACGCGATTCTGGTGGATCGTTCCGGCAGGGTGATCCTCACCGAGCTGCGCGGCGGCGAGATCGCGGCCGGCGAGCTGCTGCTGCGCATGGACGTCGCCCAGCTGGTCACCACGCTCGGCCTGCGGGTGGGCGCCGAGCGGGCCGTGGCCTCGGCCGTGGGTGTGCTCGGCCCGGACGCGGTCGCCGACTGTCTGCCGATGCTGCAGCCCATCGCGCTGACGCGCTCCACGCGCGCGACGCTGCGCCGGCTGGCCCGGGAGCGTGCGCAGCGCGAGCGCGAGGCGGTGCTGGAGGCGTCTCGGCTGGCCAAGCAGGCCCGGCTGGCGGAGGACTCCGAGACGGCTGGGCCGGCGCCCGAAAAGCTCGACAAGAAGACGGTGCGTGCCGAGCAGCGGGCCGAGAAGCGGGCCCTGGACGAAGCCCTCGAAGAGGCCCGCGAGGAGGACCTGCTCACGCAGATCCGGCACGAGGTGCTGCGGATCCGGCCCCAGGCGCCCGTGGAGCCGGCCCGCCTGGAGCGGGTGCGGCCGCGCACGCTGATCAGCTTCATCGCCGGTGCCATCGGTGCGTACTTCCTGCTGACACAGCTCACCCACATCGAGTTCGGTCCGCTGGTCGCGGGCGCCCAGTGGGGCTGGGTGATCGCGGCGGTGCTGTTCTCGGCGCTCAGTTACGTGGCCGCCGCGATGGCGCTGCTGGGGTTCGTGCCGGAACGCGTGCCGTTCCTGAGAACGGTGGCGGCCCAGGTCGCCGGGTCCTTCGTGAAGATCGTGGCGCCGGCGGCCGTCGGCGGTGTCGCCCTGAACACGCGCTTCCTCCAGCGCCAGGGCGTGCGCCCGGGGCTCGCGGTGGCGAGCGTCGGCGCGTCGCAGCTGTTCGGGCTGGGCTGCCACATCCTGATGCTGCTGTCCTTCGGCTATCTGACCGGCACCGAGAAGACGCCGTCGCTCTCGCCGTCCCGGACGGTCATCGCAGGCCTGCTAACCGTGGCGGTGCTGGTGCTCGTGGTGACGTCGGTGCCGTTCCTGCGGAAATTCGTCGTCACGCGCGTGAGGTCGCTGTTCGCCGGTGTCGTGCCGCGCATGCTCGACGTGCTCCAGCGGCCGCAGAAGCTCGTCACCGGCATCGGCGGCATGCTGCTGCTGACCTTCTGCTTCGTGATGTGCCTGGACGCGTCGATCCGGGCGTTCGGCAACGACTCGACCTCGCTGAGCATCGCCAGTGTCGCCGTGGTCTTCCTCGCCGGAAACGCGCTCGGCTCCGCGGCGCCCACCCCGGGCGGGGTGGGCGCGGTCGAGGCGAGCCTGACGCTGGGCCTGATCGCCGTCGGCCTCCCCAAGGAGGTCGCCGCACCGGCCGTCCTGCTGTTCCGGCTGCTGACGCTGTGGCTGCCGGTGCTGCCGGGCTGGCTCGCCTTCAACCAGCTCACGCGCAAGGGCGCCCTGTAAAAACGCCACCCGGACAAGGCCTGCGCAGCAGGTCCCGGGGGCGTACCTCGTACGGCCCGCGCCCCGCGCGCCCCGGCGTGTACGCCCCCAGGATGGAAGCATGGCGAACCCCTCCCGGCGGCGTGCCGCTGCCCTGACCACCAGCGTCGTGCTGCTGGCTGCCCTGCTGGCCGGCTGCAGCAAGGGCGCCAAGGGCGGGGACCTCACGGCGCAGAAGCTGGACTGGAAGGACTGCCCGGCCCCGTCCGCGGCGGAGGGCGGCGGCGGCTCCCCGTCCCCGCTGCCGAACGGCTCCAAGTGGCAGTGCGCCGCCATGAAGGCACCCCTGGACTGGGGCAACCCCAAGGGCGACACCATCGACATCGCGCTGATCCGCGCCAAGGCAGGCGGCGACCCGAGCAAGCGGATCGGCTCGCTCATCTTCAACTTCGGCGGCCCGGGCGGCAGCGGCGTCACCACGCTGCCCGCGTTCGGCGACGACTACACCGCCCTGAACACCCGCTACGACCTGGTGAGCTTCGACCCGCGCGGGGTCGGCCGCAGCGCGCCCGTGAAGTGCGAGAGCGACGCCCAGCTCGACGAGTACTTCCAGCAGGACGCGACACCCGACAACGACACCGAGGAGACCCAACTGATCGACCGCACCAAACAGTTCAACGACGCCTGCGAGAAGCACTCCAAGAAGATCCTGCCGCATGTGCGCACCACCGACGCGGCCCGCGACATGGACCTGATGCGCCAGGTCCTCGGCGACGACAAGCTGCACTACTTCGGCATCTCCTACGGCACCGAACTCGGCGGCGTCTACGCCCACCTGTTCCCCAAGAACGTCGGCCGGGCCGTCTTCGACGCGGTCGTCGACCCCACCCAGGACTCCGAACAGAGCGCGCTCGGCCAGGCCAGGGGCTTCCAGCTCGCGCTCGACAACTTCGCCGAGGACTGCACCTCGAAGAAAGAGGAGTGTCCGATCGGCGACACCGCGCAGGACGTCAAGGACCGTATCGCCAAACTGCTGAGCGACCTGGAGAAGAAGCCGATCCCCGGCATCTTCCCGCGGCAGCTGACGCAGACCGCGGCGACCAACGGCATCGCGCAGTCCCTGTACTCCAAGGACTTCTGGGAGTACCTCACCGAGGGGCTCCAGCAGGCGTACGAGGGGGACGGCAGGATCCTCATGCTGCTGTCCGACTCGATGAACGGGCGCAGCGAGAACGGCGAGTACAGCAACCTCACCTCGGCCAACATCGCCATCAACTGCTCGGACGAGAAACCCCGGTACACCGCGGACTACGTCCAGCGGAAACTGCCCGAGTTCCGCGCCGCCTCCCCGGTGTTCGGGGACTACCTGGCCTGGGGCATGGTCAGCTGCACCGACTGGGCGGTGTCCGGTGCCGCCGACCATCCCGATGTCAGCGCGCCCGGATCGGCGCCCATCCTCGTCGTCGGCAACACCGGCGACCCCGCGACCCCGTACGAGGGCGCGAGGAGGATGGTGGACGCCCTCGGCAAGGGCGTCGCCGTGGAGCTGACGTACAAGGGCCAGGGGCACGGGGCATACGACAGCAAGAACAAGTGCGTGCAGAGCGCGGTGAACGGCTACCTGCTGGACGGGAAGGTGCCGAAGGCCGGCACGGTCTGCTCCTGAGACCGCGAGAACCCGTGGACCGAATTCCGGGGACCTTGGAAAGTCGCAGGCCAGAGCGTTATCCACAGGCTGATACGGGCCGAGCCCGCTCCGCCTACCATGGCCTGAACGCCCGCCGCGGCACGAAGCGGAGGGCCTGCCAGGGGGGACACATGATGCGATTCCTGCGGTGGACGGCCGCCGTGGCCGCGGCGCTGCTGGTGGCCGGATGCGGCGGCGGCTCGTCGGGCGGAGGCCGGGACGAGGGCAAGGGGGCAGGTGCGGCCAGGGAGACCGGCTCGGGTCCCGCATCGGCGGCACCGTCCGTGGTGGACCTCCCCTCCTCGCTCACCTCGCAGCAGCTCGACTGGCACCGCTGCAAGGCCACCGGGGACTCCGCCGCGCCGAGCGACGACTGGCGGTGCGCCACGCTCAAGGTGCCGCTGGACTGGTCGAAGCCGAGTGGTACGACGATCGACCTCGCTCTCATCCGCGCCCAGGCGACGGGCAGCGACCGGATCGGCTCGCTGCTGTTCAACTTCGGCGGCCCCGGCGGCTCGGGCGTGTCGATGATGCCGTACTACGGGGCCACGGTCTCCAAGCTGCACGAGCGCTACGACCTGGTGAGCTGGGACCCGCGCGGGGTCGGCGCCAGCGAGGGCGTCCGCTGCCGCAGCGACCGGGACATCGAGGCCGCCGAGGACGTGGACGCCACCCCGGACACCCCGGCGGAGGAGAAGGCGTATCTGCGGGACGCCACCGCCTTCGGCAAGGGCTGCCAGAAGGCCGCCGGCCGGCTGATGGCGCACGTCTCCACGACCGACACCGCACGCGACATGGACCTGATCCGCCAGGTGCTGGGCGACCGGACGATGCACTACTTCGGCATCTCCTACGGCACCGAACTGGGCGGTGTGTACGCCCACTTGTTCCCGAAGCAGGTCGGCCGGATCATCCTCGACGCGGTCGTCGACCCGGCCGCGAACACGGTGGGCCACGCCGAGAACCAGGCCCGCGGCTTCCAGAGGGCCTTGGACGACTACCTGAAATCGACCGGCCAGGACCCGAAGCAGGGTTCGCAGAAGATCGTCGACCTGCTCTGGCGGATCGACGCGAAGCCGCTGCCCACGTCGTCCGGGCGGAAGCTGACCCAGACACTCGCGGTCACGGGCATCGTCCTGCCGCTGTACAGCGAGGCCGGCTGGCCACGGCTGACCAGCGCGCTCAACGCGGCGGAGAAGGGCGACGGTTCGCAACTGCTGGCGCTCGCGGACGACTACAACGAGCGGGACGCCTCGGGGCACTACGGCACGACGAGCCACGCCCAGCGGGTCATATCGTGCCTGGACGACAGGCAGCGGCCCACGCTCGCGCAGACGAAGAAGCGGCTGCCCGACTTCGAGCGGATCTCTCCGGTCTTCGGCGACTTCCTGGGCTGGGACACGGCCGGCTGGTGCCACGACTGGCCGGTGCCGGGCCAGTACGACACTCCCGAGGTCAGCGCCCCTGGTGCCGCACCGATCCTGCTCGTCGGCAACACCGGGGATCCGGCGACGCCGTACGAGGGTGCCCGCAGGATGGCCGACGAACTGGGCAAGGGCGTCGGCTTCGAGCTGACCTGGAAGGGCGAGGGCCACGGGGCGTACGGCAACGGCAGCGACTGCGTCGACTCGACGGTGAATGCCTACCTGCTGCAGGGGACGGTGCCGAAGGACGGCAAGGTCTGCTCGTAGGGCAGACACGCGTGGAGGAGGCAGCGGAAAGGGGCCCGGCACACGTGGTGCCGAGCCCCTCCGGGACCGGGGGAGGCGTACGCCTAGTAGACGGACAACGATCTGTGGGCACTACCCGGCGGCGGGATGGACGTTGGCGAGTCGGTCGCCGACGCAGCCGTACGGGAGACCAAGGAAGAGACCGGGTACGACGTCGAGGTGACCGGCCTGGTCGGGCTCTACACCAATCCCGCGCACGTCATGGCGTACGACGACGGAGAGGTGTGCCAACAGTTCTCGATCTGCTTCACGGCACGCATCGTCGGCGGCGACCTGCGGACGAGCAGCGAGAGCAAGGAAGTGGCCTTCGTAGCCCCGAGCAAGCTGGACGAGCTGAACATCCATTCGTCCATGCGGATGCGGATCGATCACGGCTTGGCAAACCGGGCGAAGCCCTACATCGGCTGATCAGCGAGACGCCCAAGCGTCCGTTCGACGGCTGCCCCGAGGTAGGCCCGGGCCTTGCTGATCGCGTTGTGAACTTCACTGCCCGGCTCGTACCGAACCAAGATCTCATCGATTCGCTGATCGAAGTCGAAGGACTGCCCCGCCGGACCGGTCGTCATGTCGGCACAGATGAGGGCGTCCGAGAGCGGAGAGTCCTCACGCTCGTACACAGCCAACTCCGCTGTTAGCCCACGCTGTTCTGCCTCATAGACGGCGCCGGAGTGGTGAGCGACGAGTCGTACGAGCCGGGTCGGCGCGCCGAGCCGCTCCAGGTGCCGGGCGCCGTCGAGAGGGTGGAATCCGGTCTCGCGCAGCTCCGGGGCGTACCCGATGTCGTGCAGCCAAGCGGCGGCAACAAGAAGATCCCTCTCGCCCTCGGACACCGCCGCCGAGACGTCGCGCGCACGGCCGCCACAGCCTGAGTGTGCAGCCAACGGTTTCCGAGCGGGGGCAGCAGGGACTCAGCCAGTTCGGCCGCACCCTGGGGCGTGTCCAATGCAGACGGCATGGATGGAACCGTAGCCGAGTCGAGAGGGTGGCCGACAGCCCGAAGCCGAAGCCCCGGACACGGTGCGGTGGGAGTTTCCCTACGTCATCAAGGCCCGCGCACGGCGCGGGCGCGGGCCGCCTCAGCGGCCCGGCCTGCCTCATGTCTCCGCCCCGGCTGGCCGGGCCCGGCGGCCCGCTGCGTGCATGCGGGCGAAGGCCAGGGAACACCCGCTGTGGCTGGGGCGGTCGGCTCCACGGCTTTAGGCAGCCACTTTGGGGCGAGCCTCTAAGATCATGGCCCAACGTCGTGCTTTAACGGGCAGGTCCACAGACTGCCCGACTCGCCATCAGCTTAACGGGCCATGATCACTCGCCCCAAAGCAGCTCCAGCCCAAAGCCGCTCCGCCGACCTATTCACTCACGACTCGTCCGTATCCTTTGGGGCCTTTGGCGACGCAAGTATAACTCCGTGATTCTTCCGGAGGGAGACTGGCCACCTAACCGGCAACCCTTTCTGCGCCTCGCCAAACAATACCCACAGGCGCCCTTCGATTGGGGCGCCAATATCCATGAAGAACTTCCCCACTTCTTCCCACTTATCGGGGGAGAAATGAGACGCAGCCTTATAGACTTTCGATTCACGATCCGTCAGATTTGCCTCATCTACTGCCAAACTATAAAACCCGTTAACCGCTACAACCTGAGATTCAGTCGGGCGAGCGCGGGTATCTTTCGAGATCGTGCCAAATTCATCCAGGAGCACCTTGAGTACGGCTCTCATCTCCAACTTAAGGGTGCTGACATGGCAGGGGATGCACAAGCTGGTCTCAACGCAAGATCGGACGAAATTCAAGAGAATACCAGGATCATGCATTGACTCTGGCGCCATCTCGCCCTTCTCGACAAGAACTTCGTAGCGCATCAGCAGTCCAGGATGAAAAGATAGAGACGACGTTGCTACACAGCTCATATAGCTAGGATCATCAAATGAAATGCGATCTTGAATCTCATGCCAAATTACGTCAGGTATCGTCTTGAGTATCCTGGCGGGACCCTTTCTACTTACTCGATTCTCGTCAGCTTCTTCATCCTGGACATGGTCTACAAGATAGTCAAATGGGGAATAGAGTCGATCTCCTGCCACTTCCAGACAGGAACTCGCACCGTGCAAGGGTTCCGTTGCCCACGAAATAGCGTCGCCCAATTGAACAGGCCCCACTCTGTTCGCTATGCGAGGGTCCAAGTATGCGCTGAAAGCGGCCTCAATCCACTCGTGAGGAATTGGCGAGAAATATCCGGCGCGCCTAAAGTCGATTGCAGCAGATATCAATGCCGCCCCCACTTCATTGGCCCCATCCTGCCCATCTCGCCAGCGCTCGAGAGCGGCTGGCCCGGCAGCAAGGAACTCTGCGAGGCCGGCATGCCCTGCTTTATCGAGGGCCATACTTATGCGACGGTCGGACCTCTGCCGTCCGACCCCCCTGATCTCTTTATCGTTTAGGGTTCGGTCTATGCGAATTCTAGTAGCACCCGTCATGACCGCTTTAGATATGGTTGACAGGGACCGTCCCGGAGCACCCGCCGTCGCCGATGCCATGGCCCCCTTCGCGGCAGAACGAAGTGTCGCCAAGAAGAGGACGCCACTCCCGCTAAATAGGCGGATAAGGCCCTCGTCCAAACCGTCAGCCCCGACGAACTTCTCGAGATCGTCCAGCCATACGACAGTATTCTCCAGTCTGAAACCGGCCGAAATTAGCGCTCGGAGGGATATGCCGTCCTTGGCGACTACGATGGCGCGCTCTCCGCCTACTTCTACGCTTCTCGCGAGAGCCTCATATGCCGTTCTCGTCTTACCGGAAGCCGAGTTCCCCTCTAGGACAACAAATCCGTTTCCTCGGCTCAGCAAAGCATCAAGGTCATCATCTACGGAACGCCGAACATATGGGGTTATGCCAACCCACTCATCCAACTGCATTGGAGGATGAACACCGAGATCCCGGATAGGGTCTAGCTCAAAAAGTGATCGTACGATCACAGAGCCCGTATTCAGAACCCGACCCACGGGACCTGGTTCGTGCATGCCATTTATGAGCTCAGTCGAGACATTGAGGTACTCTCGCGCGATCCAAAGCAGCTCGGGCTCGGAGAGCATTTCAGCTATGGAGTTGCCATCGATAATCTCTAGCCTTACGTCGTGCTCCGCTAGAACTTCTTGAGCAATTTTATGTCTATGACTTACACTTATATCCACCTCCGCGAAGTAAAAGATAGCATCTACGGGAGGTTTGGAAGCCGACTGCAAAACAGTGGAAACATCTGCCAGTATCTTTCGTCGAACGTTTGAGGCCTGAAGGGTGCAGCAAAATACCACCACCTGATCGCTCTCGAGTCCAAAGAACACTCCCGCATCCTGCACATTATCCTTGCTGTAACTCAGAAATGTTTCGAAGTCACGGCCTTGATCCCCTCCAGCAGAGACTGGACCTGTGGCCGCCAGGATGTTCCGCGTGATTCGTTGGCGCGCTAGAGCTCGGCAAACATCCTCAAATTTGTGATGCTCATTCAGGGAACTCATGCGCCCAAGCTGGTAGCGAATGAATGAGTTCAGCTCGCCTCTGCGAATATCTGCATCCGGTGGCACATGGTCAGAACCGGCCTTATTTCCACTCCGCGGATCACTAGTCAAAGCCCCCCCTAGGTCTAGTGCCAGTTACAACCAATTCTGACCCTTTCTCAGGTTGGTCGCCACTGGTTCGAGCAATCTCGTGGCAGCAGTCGTGGGTGGCGTCGCCAGATGTCCTCCCTGAGACAGTGACAGCAGCCAGAAACTCGGACCATCGCAACCGGCTCCGCCTAACAAGGCAGGTCAATCGAACTTCTTGCGCGGTGCTCACGCACGAGCGCCGTCCCAGGCCGTCCTGGGGCCGTGGAAGGGCGCTCGTTGGTGACCAGCGCTGACAGCTGGCGACAGCTGCGCCGCAGTTCAGAGGGTGATCGAGTAGACGGCCGCAGGTCACGGCCGCCCGTGATCAGTTGTGGCTGAACTGGCGCCTATCGGCCAGACTCGCGCTCAACTCTCCTGGTCATCGACCACGCCGATGGCCTCAGGGAATGACTCCAGGAACTCGCGCCGCGCAGGATCCTGCTCCGCTTCGGCCAAGTCTGCGAGCACCTTCAGGAATCGTTCGCGCTGGCCTGAGGGCAGTTGCAGCAGCACCCAACCCACGCTCTCCATCATCTTCACCGCGGAGTCCGGATCAACTTCCTCGTCCCCGCAGCTGTCCAGCCACCAAACGATGTCAACGAGCAGGCCGGTGAGTGCCGGCACGAGCGGATCCGTGTCAGTCATCCGTGCAACGTAGCCGATCCCTACGACACCGCTTCCTTGCGGGTTCCCGGCCAGCCCTCAACGTCCCGGGCCGTCCCTGGGCCGTGCGAGGGCGCCCGACGCCGACCAACAACGACAGAAGCCCACGGCATCTGAACTGGTCAGAGCCGCGGGCTTCCTCTGTTCCGCTGGTCAGCGCGACCAGCGATCAGTAGACCGGCTTCTGCGGCTCGATCTGGTTGACCCAGCCGATGACGCCGCCGCCGACGTGGACGGCATCGGCGAAGCCCGCGGACTTCAGGACGGCGAGGACTTCCGCACTGCGGACACCCGTCTTGCAGTGCAGGACGATCTTCTTGTCCTGCGGCAGGCCCTCGAGGGCGGCGCCCAGGAGGAACTCGTTCTTCGGGATCAGCTTGGCGCCCGGGATGGAGACGATCTCGTACTCGTTCGGCTCGCGGACGTCGATGATCTCGATGTTCTCGCCGTCGTCGATCCACTCCTTGAGCTGCTTGGGAGTGATCGTGGAGCCGGCGGCGGCCTCCTGGGCCTCCTCCGACACGACGCCGCAGAAGGCCTCGTAGTCGATGAGCTCGGTGACCGTCGGGTTCTCGCCGCAGACCGCGCAGCCCGGGTCCTTGCGGACCTTGACCTGGCGGTACTGCATCTCCAGGGCGTCGTAGATCATCAGGCGGCCGACCAGCGGCTCACCGGTGCCGGTGAGGACCTTGATCGCCTCGGTGACCTGGATGGAGCCGATGGACGCGCACAGCACGCCCAGGACGCCGCCCTCGGCGCAGGAGGGGACCATGCCGGGGGGCGGGGGCTCCGGGTAGAGGCAGCGGTAGCAGGGGCCGTACTCGGACCAGAAGACCGAGGCCTGGCCGTCGAAGCGGTAGATCGAGCCCCACACGTACGGCTTGTTCAGCAGCACGCACGCGTCGTTGACCAGGTAGCGGGTCGCGAAGTTGTCCGTGCCGTCGACGATCAGGTCGTACTGGCTGAAGATGTCCATCACGTTGTCGGCTTCCAGCCGCTCCTCGTGAAGGATCACGTTCACGTACGGGTTGATGCCCTTGACGCTGTCGCGCGCGGACTCGGCCTTGGAGCGGCCGATGTCGGCCTGGCTGTGGATGATCTGGCGCTGCAGGTTCGACTCGTCGACCTCGTCGAACTCCACGATGCCAAGGGTGCCCACACCCGCGGCGGCGAGGTACATCAGCGCCGGCGAGCCCAGGCCGCCGGCGCCCACACAGAGCACCTTGGCGTTCTTCAGCCGCTTCTGCCCGTCCATCCCGACGTCGGGGATGATCAGGTGGCGGGAGTACCGGCGGACCTCGTCTACGGTGAGCTCAGAGGCTGGCTCGACCAGGGGTGGCAGCGACACGGGGACTCCGTTGGTCGGTCAATCACTACAGTTGTTCTCCCTGCAACACTGCCATGGGCTTCTTCATTCCGAGACACCCGTTCCGATACGCGAGACGATTTCGTCCCAGTAGCCGGGCATCGTCTCCCAGGGGTCGGCGCGGCCGCCGTGGTCGGTGCGGTCCGTGAGGTAGATCGTCGCCGCGCCCTGCCAGCGTGCGATGCGCAGCGCCTCCTCCAGGTGGCCGCGGGGCACGCCGTGCACGAAGTGGCAGAAACGGTCGGGCGGATAGTCGGCGGTCCAGTCGGCGACCTGCGAGAAGCGGTAGTCGGACCAGGGGCCGGCGAAGGTCACCAGCTGGTCGGCGCTGTCCGCGTACCCGGGGTGCGGGTGGCTGCCGTGGCCGAGGACGATGTGAGCGGTGTCACTGATCGTCCGGAGCGCGGTGATCGAGCGGCGGACCTCGGGGAGTTCGGGGTGCTCGGTGGGGCAGCGGTCCAGCAGGAAGCCGTCGACGCGGTACCAGTCGAGGTGGCGGTGCGCGTCGGTGAGCAGATCGGCGAAGGGGCGGGCGCCATAGGTGAGGTCCAGGTGGCCGAGGACACGGACGCCCGCGTTGCGCAGCCGGGTCGTGGCTTCCAGGCAGTGCGGGTCGGGGCGGGTGCCGGGCCCGGCGGCGACGTTGAGCACCACCCAGTCCAGGGGCGTTCCGGGGCGGGCGAGTTCGGCCCACTGGGCCGGGGCGACGAGCGGGTGGGCGTAGCCGGGGATGCCGAGGGCGGTACGGACGCCGGTGCCGGTGGTGCCTGCTGTGGTGCTGGTCAGATGCGGCATGCCGCCTCCATCCAGATGTCGGCGAGGGATTCTTCGAGGTTGATCCGGGGCCGCCAGCCGAGCCGGTCCCGGGCGGTGCGCACATCGGCCTGCTGCCAGCTGCCGCAGCCGTCCGGGTACGGGTAGGCGACCGGGCCCGCGTGGTCGGATTCGGCGCGGGGGTGGCCGATGGCGCTGCGCAGCGGCCCGGGAGGGGCGTCGAGTTCGTGGAGGGCGCCGCCGTATCCGGCTACCCGGGCGAGAACGGCGGCGGCGTCGCGCAGGCGGACGGCGCGGCCGGAGCCGATGTTGATGACGCCCTGTGCGGCGGAGAGCGAGGCGGCATGCACGGCGCGGGCGACGTCGCGGACGTCGACGAAGTCGCGTTGGACGCCGAGGCCGCCGAGCTTGAGCTCGCCGTCGCCGGACTGCATGGCGCGGCGCATGGCCTCGGCGAGCCGGCCGAGCGGGGAGCCGGCCGGGGTGCCGGGGCCGGCGGGTGAGAAGACGCGCAGGACGACGGCGTCGAGGCCGGAGCCGAGGACCAGTTCGGTGGCGGCGAGTTTGCTGACGCCGTAGGGGCCACCGGGGCGGGGCACGGCGTCCTCTGCCGTGGAGGAGCCGGGCTGGCTGGGGCCGTACTCGGAGCCGCAGCCGATCTGCACCAGGCGGGCGCCGCAGCCGCTGCGGCGCAGGGCCTCGCAGACGGTGGCGACGGCGACGGTGTTGTGCCGGGTGAGTTCGCGGGCGCCGCCGCGGGTGGCGCCCGCGCAGTTGACGACGACTCCGGGGTGGACCGCGTCCAGGAAGCGGGTGAGCGCTCCGGGGCTGCCGGTGGCGAGGTCGAAGCGGACGTCGGCGTCGTCGCCGCGGCCGAGCACGGTGAGCTGGACGGCCGGGTCGGCGAGCAGGCGGTCGGCGACGAAGCGGCCGATGTATCCGTTGGCTCCGATCAGCAGGACCCTCATCGAGCGACTCCCGGGGTGTGCGCTCCGGCTGCTCCCAAGGCCCCGGACGCTCCGGGCGCTCCGTGTCGGGAGGTGGTCATCTGGTCTTCTCCTTCGAAGGGGTGGTGCGGTTGCCTCCGGCGGTGGGCCGGGCACCTGCGGTCGCGGCCAGGTGCCCTTGCGCTCGGGGCGGCTGGGGCAGGTTCGGTCGGGGCCGGTCGCGGAAGGTTCACTCGGGTGCTCCCGTCGGCGCGTGGGCCGAGGCCTGGGTGAGGGTGCGCAGGGCGTGGACCAGCAGGGTCAGGGCCGCGGTGCCGCAGGCGAGCGCCGGGACGCCGGCCGGGCCGCAGGCGTCGACCAGGGTCTCGACGGGGGTCGCCAGGAAGGCGCAGCCGGGCAGCCGGCCGGCCAGGAGCAGGGCGGGGGCCGCCACCTCGACGGCCACCGCCGCGCCGAGGGCGAGGGCGGGGGCGTGCCGGTGGTGGTGCACGACGAGGAGGCGGGCGAGCAGGAGGAGGGCACCCAGGGTGAGGGCCTGCGGGTAGGCCGCGCTCTCGTGCAGGACGGCGCCGCACAGGGTGAGCAGGGCGGCGAGGGCGGCCAGGAACAGGGCGACCGTGCCGAGCAGCAGCGGCCGGGCGGCGGCCGTGAAGTCCTCCAGGCCTCGGCTGCCGGCGAGCCTGCGGCGGGCACCGGCGGTGAGGAGGTGGGCGCACCAGGCGGCCGGGGCGCAGGCCAGGGTGAGCGCCAGGGCGGGGGCGGTGGACACCGGCCAGGGGCCGTCCGGGGCGCCGGTGGGCAGCGCGTCGGGGCCGCCTGCCACGACGGCGCTCAGCAGTCCGTCGCCGAGGAGGGCGTACGCGAGCAGCCAGAGGGTCCACGCGCGCGTGCTGGATGCCGTGTGCCACGGGGGTGTGCCGGGCCGGGTGGCGAGGGGGCCGTGGCGCAGGGCCGCGCGGACGGCGAGGGCTACGGCGAGGAGCCCGCCGAGGGCCACCAGCGGGCGGGCCTGGCCATGGGTGAGGCGCAGGCCGGTCACGGCGGCCGCGCCGAGGGCTCCGGGCAGGAGGGTCAGCAGCGCCCAGACGGCACGGACGCGGGGTGCGGGCACGGGTTCGGGCTGCGGGCGCGGTGCGCCGTCGCGGGGCACGCGCGCGTACAGCTCCTCTGCCAGCGAGAAGACGTCGCGGTGGCGGAAGCGGGCGGCGGTACGGTCGGTGACCCCGTGTGCCTCCAGTCCGGCGGCGATCTCCAGGGGATCAACGGCCCGCTCGCACAGTTCCCGGTGACGGTGCAACAGGGCTTTCACCGGGTCGGCGGCACCGCGCCGGGCCATGGCTCTACGGCCCCTGGCGCGCTCGGCCTCGGCTCCGGCCCGCATCGGTGCCGAGGGCACGGACGGCCGGCCCGCACCTGCCGAAGCCCTCCCGTCCGAGGGCTCCTTGGCGCCCTGCCCGACGGAAGTGCCCTGGCCGACGGAAGTGCCCTGGCCGACGGGGGTGCCCTGGCCGACAGAGGTGCCCCGCCCGAAGGAGGCCGCCGAGGGCGCGCCGAGCCACCCTCCGGCCTCGTTGGGAGCGTCCCAGTGCCAGGAATCCTCGGCACCCGCCCCGGCCGAGGTCCCCACAGGCACCGGTCTCTGCCCGCCGTGCGTCCCCGCTCCGGTCAGCCACTCCCCCGACCGTTCGTCCCAGGCGTCCGCGCCGCTCGGCCGCGCGGTCCGGTCCGAGCCGCCGGACTCGTGCGCGGCGTCTCTGCCGTCGTGGGTGCCGTCCACCCCGCCGAAGCCATTCATCGCGCCCCCTCCGGAGCCGCCAGCGGGGTCCCGCGGACCGGGCCGCCTGCCGCCCAGCCGGGAACGCCCCGGGTCAGGGCGCGGGCCGTGGGGCCGGTCCAGCGGACGGGGACGTGGGCCTCGGCCGGGGCGGCGAAGGGCCGGGGGTCGCCCGCTTCGTCGAGGACGACCCGGCGCACCGGGCAGCGCGAGACGATCTCCAGGTAAATGCTGTGAAATGCCGCGATGTTCTGGTCGACGGTGAACAGTTCGAGCGCGCGGGCGCGCGCGGCGGCGCCGAGGCGCTCACGGCGCTCGGGGTCGCGCAGCAGCGCCACGCACGCCTCGGCGAGCGCCCGTGGATTGCGCGGGGGCACGACCAGGCCGGTGCCGCCGATGACCTCCACCACCGCGCCGACATCGGTGGACACCGTGGCCCGGCCGCAGAACATGGCCTCGACCAGGCTGATCGGGAAGCCCTCGACGACGCTGGAGAGGACGACGACGGCGCCGGCTGCGTACGCGTCGGGCAGTGTCGGTGCCTCGGGGCCGCCGATCTCCTCGAAGGAGACCGGGTTGTCGCCGACCGCGTGCACGCCCTCCGCCTCGTCCGGGAAGAGCTGGGCGGCGAGGGCCCGGCAGTGGCCCAGGTAGGACGCGCCCTCGGGGTCCGCGGGGGCGCCGACGATCCGCAGCCGGGCCTTCGGCTCCTCCTTGCGGACCTCGGCGAAGGCGTGCAGCAGGGACACCAGGTCCTTGGCGGGTTCGACGCGCCCGACCCAGACGAGCGTGTCCGCGTCGCCGCGGTCCGGGGACTCGCCGACCTCCGCGAACCGGGAGGCCTCCATGCCCCGGTGGACGGTACGGATCCTTGCGCGCTCGGCGCCGCACCGTTCCTGCCAGCGCCGGGTGTGGGCGTTGCCGGGCGTGAGGATCGCGGCGCGCCGGTAGACCTCGGCGGCCAGCCGGCCGTGGAAGGCGGCGAGCAGGGCGCGCACGGCAGGGGCGGCGGCGTCGGGGCCGAGGGCCAGGTAGTGCGAGCGCAGTTGCACGCCGTACTCGGTGACCAGCAGCGGTACCTCGCCGAAGTGCCGGGCGAGCAGTCCGGGCAGGGCGGCGGGGCCGCCGGCGGTGGCATGGCAGAGGTCGGCCGCGCCGAGGCCGTCGTCGCCGTACCAGTCGAGGGAGAGGGGGCGCAGGGTGCGTTCGAGGTGCGCGGCGATGGCGAGTAGGTCGGGTACGCGCGCCTCGCGCGCCGTGCGCAGCGCGCCGGGGGCGCGGCAGGCGCGCTCCAGGGTGCGTACGGCGGTGTCGGAGCGGAGAGCGCCGACCAGTCCGCCCTCGTCGCGGGCGAGTTCGGCGAGTCCGTACAGCGCATTGCCGAAACGGTCCGCCAAGTGATGCGGGGCAGCGTCGTCGGGGGCTGCATCGTTTCCGGCGCACAGCACCCCGACCAGTTCCCCGTAGCACTCGGTGAAGCGCCGGCGCGCGCGCCGTCCGTAGGCGACCCCGTCGTCCTCGGCCGTCCACAGCGGGGCCGTACGCACCCGGCTGACCTGCTCGGGGAGCGGGACCCAGCCCGTGTCCTCCTGCTCTCGGCTGCGACTGAGCGCGTAGATGTCGAACTCGTGCTGTGCGAGCCCGCGCACGAGCCGGTCGCACCAGAGCCCGGCGTCACCGCTCACATGCGGATAGCCACCCTCCGTAAGCAATCCGATGCGCACGTGTGCACCCCCGATCTCCCGTGAGTGGGAGCCGCCCTGGTCCCGGCGGCTCGCAGCGGGAAGAACGTAAGCGGACAAGGCGGTGGCGCGACGGACGGTTGTCCATCGCGCCACCAAAAGGGGTGAACGGTCGTAACTTTCGCGTGCAGGTCGCGTTTCACCGCGCTAGGCGATCGGACGGTGATCACCCGAGTACGAAACGTTACGCCAGGGCCAACTCTCGCCGGGCCGCCCGCCGCTGGGCCGCCAGCCCGGGGTCGAGGGTGGGTACGGCGGCCAGGAGCTGCTGCGTGTACGGCTCGCGCGGGGTGTCGTACACCTCGTCGACGGGCCCGGACTCGACGACCTGTCCGCGGCGCATCACCGCGACCCGGTCGCTGACCTGGCGGACCACGGCGAGGTCGTGCGCGATGAACACGAGCGCGAGGCCGAGTTCCCGCTGCAGCCGGCCGAGCAGTTCGACCACCTGGGCCTGTGTCGTCACGTCGAGTGCGGAGACGGGCTCGTCGCAGACGATGACGCGCGGGTCGGCGGCGAGTGCCCGCGCGATACCGACGCGCTGGCGCTGTCCGCCGCTGAACTCGTGCGGGTAGCGGTCGTAGTGCGCCGCTTCGAGCCCCACGCGTTCCAGGAGTTCGATCACGCGCCCCCGGATGCGCTGTTCGTCCCTCCCCCGCTCTCGGCTGCGCCCGAGCGGGGGGACCCCCGCCCCCCGCGCGCGGAGGGGGTCCGCGATGGACTCGCCCACGCTGCGGCGGGGGTTGAGGGAGGAGACGGGGTCCTGGAACACCATCTGGACGGCGGGGTTCACGCCGGTGTGCGGGCGCCCCGCGTAGCGGATCTCGCCGGCCGTCGGCTCCAGCAGTCCGACCAGCATGCGGCCCAGCGTCGTCTTGCCGCTGCCGCTCTCCCCCACGATGCCGAGGGTCTCGCCCCGGCGGACGGTCAGCGAGATGTCGTCCACGGCCGTGAAGGCCCGCTTGCCGCGCCCGAACACGCGCCGGAGTCCGGCGGCCTCCAGCACGACCTCGTCGGACGCCTCGGAGCCGGCGCGCGGGGCGTCCACGCGCGGCACGGCATCGAGGAGTTCGCGGGTGTACGGCTGCGCGGGCGCCCCCAGGACCGTGCCGACCGGGCCGTGTTCGACGGCTCTGCCGTGCCGCATGACCAGGACCTCGTCGACGCTCTCGGCGGCGACGCCCACGTCGTGGGTGACGAGCAGCAGGCCCATGCCGGTCTCCTCGCGCAGCGTGTGCAGCAGGTCGAGGATCTGGGCCTGGACGGTGACGTCGAGGGCCGTCGTGGGTTCGTCGGCGATCAGCAGCTCGGGCGAGCAGGCGAGCGCCATGGCGATGAGGGCGCGCTGACGCATGCCGCCGCTGAACTCGTGCGGGCGGGAACGGGACCGGCGCTGTGCGTCCGGAATTCCAACCCGCTCCAGCACCTCGACGGCACGCGCGCGTGCGGCACGGCGCGACACGCGCGCGTGCACGCGGTGGACCTCGGCGATCTGGTCGCCGATCGCGTAGTACGGGTCGAGCGAGGACAGCGGGTCCTGGAAGACCATGGCGGCCTTCCCGCCGCGCAGCCGCCGCAGTTCCTCGTCGGCGGCCTGCTGCAGGTCGGTGCCGGCGACCCGGACGGAGCCGCCGACGCGGGCTCCGGTGCCCCGGTGCAGGCCCAGCAGGGCGCCGGCGACCGTGGACTTGCCGGAGCCGGACTCGCCGACGAGCGCGAGGGCCGCGCCCTTCTCCAGCCGGAAGGAGAGGCCGTCCACGGCCCGCAGGGAGCCGAACTCGACGGTCAGGTCCGAGACTTCCACCAGGCTCATGCGAGGACCACCCGTCGGTCGGCCAGCGCGTACAGGACGTCCGCGACGGCGTTGGCGATGACCACGAAGAAGCCGATCACCAGGACCATGCCGACGACGACCGGCAGGTCGACGACCTTCACCGCGTGCACCAGCTCCTGGCCGATGCCGGGCAGGCCGAACAGGGTCTCGGTGAGGACGGCGCCGCCGATGGCCGAGCCGACGTTGTTGGCGTTCAGCGCGATGACGGGCGCGAGGGCGCCGCGCAGGGCGTGCCGTGCGACGATCGCGCGCTCGCCGACGCCGTAGGCGCGGAAGGTGCGGATGTGGTCCTCGGCGAGGGTCTCCAGCATCGAGGCGCGGGTCAGGCGGGCGAAGGCGGCCGCCTCGATCAGGGCGAGCGAGAGCCAGGGCAGCAGCAGGTTCCACGCCCACTGCTCGGGGTCGTCGCCGAAGTTTACGTACTGCGGGAAGGGCAGCAGCTGGAGTTCGCCGCAGATGACGATCATCAGGACGAGCCCGAGGACGAAGACGGGGGTCGCCCAGCCGGCGAGCGTGACGGCGGTCAGCACGCGCTCGGAGAACCGGCCGCGCCGCCACGCGGACAGCACACCCGTGCCGACGCCGAGCACGAGCCACAGCACCATCGCGCCGAGGACGAGGGACAGGCTGACCGGCAGCTTGGTCAGGATGATGTCAAGGACCTGCCGGTCGCTCTGGTACGACAGCCCCAGGCAGGGTGCCGGGCAGTGCGCCGCCGAGGTGCCCGTGGAGAAGTCCTGGCCGGCGAAGAGGCCTTCCAGGAAGTGCCAGTAGCGCAGGTGGAGCGGGTCGCCGAGCCTGAGCTGTGCGGCGACCTGGTGCACCTGCTGCGGCGAGCAGCGCGGGCCGCAGGTGATCTGGGCGACGTTGCCGGGGGTGGCATAGAAGACGCCGTAGACGAGCACCGAGATGGCGAGCAGGGTGAGCAGCATGCCGACGCCGCGGCGCAGGACGAAACCACCGAAGCCGCTCATGCGGTCTCCTCCTTCCCGGTGCCGACGCGCAGGCGGGAGGCCGCGCGCGGGTCGAGAGCGGTGCGTACACCGTCGCCGAGGACGGTGAGGGCGAGGACGGTGACGAACAGGGCGCCGGCCGGCAGCAGCAGGTACTGCGGTGCCGCCTGGTACCAGATGTCGGCGGCGCTCAGCATCTGCCCCCAGGAGGGCGTCGGCGGCTTCACACCGACGCCGAGGAAGGACAGGGCGGCTTCCGCGGAGATGTTGGTGGGCACCAGCAGCGCGGCGTACGTGATGACGGGCGCGGCGATACCGGGCAGCAGCTCGCGGCGGGCGACCCGCCAGGCGCCCCAGCCGCTCAGCCGCGCGGCGGAGACGTAGTCGAGCCCCTTGAGGGCGAGGGTCTGGGCGCGCACGATCTTCGCGATGGTGCCCCAGGCGATCAGGCCGATGACCAGGCTGACCAGGACGGGCCGCGGGAAGCTGGGCGGCACGATCGCGAGGAGTGCCAACGACATGATCATCAGGGGCAGGGAGACGATGATGTCCGTGATACGGCTCAACAGTTGATCAACCCATCCACTGCCGAGCGCGGAGGCCACCCCGACCACGACCCCGATGACGACCTGCATCAGGGTGGCCGCCAGCGCGACCGCGAGCGACACGCGCGCCCCGTGGACGAGCCGTGCGAACAGATCGCGTCCGGTCTGCGGTTCGACGCCCAGCCAGTGGTCGGTGCTGATGCCGCCGAACGAGCCGATGGGCACGCCTCCGCGCGCGGAGTCGATCAGAGAGGGGTGGTACGTGGTCGGGTCCTGCCCCTCCAGGGCGGTGAGCAGCGGTGCGGCGAGCGCCACCAGGACGAGCAGCGCGACGACGGCCACGGCGACCAGGGCGGCGCGCTGCGCCCGCAGCCGCCGCCAGAACTGACGGGCCCCCGAAACCCCCGGGACGGATGTGTCCGTCCCGGGGGCCTGGGAGGCGACAAGTGCCTCGCTCACGGCGCTACTTCACCGCGACCTGGGAGATGTCCAGCACGCCGGTCCAGTCGCTGATGACGATGTTCTTGACGCCCTCGCCGTACAGGCGCTTGTAGACCGGGTGGAACAGCGGCACGACCAGGGCCTGCTCGCCGATCTTCCTGTCCAGTGCACCCCACCGCTTGGCGGCGGCGTCAAGGTCGGTCAACTTGTTGATCGCGTCAATCTCGTCATTGACCGACTTGTCGTTCACCTGGCCCGTGTTGAAGTTCGCTCCATCCTTGACGATCTGCCGGCCGTCGAAGATCGGGGCGAGGAAGGGACCACCGGAGGGCCAGTCGGCACCCCAGTGGGCGAGGAAGAAGCCGGGCTCGGTCTTGACGTTGTGGATCTTGTCGGAGTAGTCGTTCTCCTCCAGGCCCTGCAGCTTGACCGTGATGCCGGCCTTCTTGAGCGCGTCCTGGACGGCGGTCGCGAGCTCCGGGCTGGTCTCGAAGTCCTTGCTGTTGGAGTGGGTGAGCGTGACGGTGAGCCCGTTCTGGTAGCCCGCCTGCGCCAGCAGCGCCCGTGCCTTGGACGCGTTGCCGGTACTGCCCGCCGGGAAGAGGTCGTACGGGGTATAGCCGAAGGACTTCTGGTCGGGCAGGAAGGTGGTGGCGGGCTCGGCGAGCGCCGAACCGCCGGCCGCGTTGACGACGGAGGAGCGATCGATGGCGTACGAGATCGCCTGCCGCACCTTCGGGTTGTCGAACGGCTTCACCTTCGGGTTGAAGGCGAGGTAGTTGGTGTAGCCGAAGTGGCCGGTGCCCACGCGCGCGGCCAGCTTCTTGTCACCGGTCACCTTGGCGAGCTCGGCCGGGCCGAGGTTGGTGTCCGTCGTGACGGCGGCCGTGTCCGCGCCCTGGGACGCCGACAGCCGCTGGTTGATCACGGACGAGTCGAGCCCCGACCGTACGTCGATGGCGTCCGGGTACGCCTTGCGCTCGGCGTCGACGACCGTCGACCAGTGCGGGTTGCGCTCCAGGACGAGGTGCTCGCCGTCGTTCTCGTTCTTGACGACCTTGTACGGGCCCGAGGAGATCGGGTGCTCCTCGTACTTGGTGCCCGTGTCCTTGGCCTTCGGGACCGGGGTGAACTGCGTCTGCGTGGCGAGGAACGGGAACTCGCCCTCGGGCTTGTTCAGATGGAAGACGATGGTCCGCTCGTCCGGCGTCTCGATCGCCGAGAGGCCCTTCTTGTCCTTGTAGGGGCCCTGGTAGTCGGCGGCACCGATCAGCCAGTCCCGCAAGTAGGGTGCGCCGCCGGAGAGTTCGGGGGCGAAGGAGCGCTCGATGCCGTACTTGATGTCGGCCGAGGTGATCGGGGTGCCGTCCTCGTACTTCAGGCCCTTCTTCAGGGTGTACGTCCACACGGTCGCGTCCTTGCCGGGACGCCCGGTGTCGGTGGCGAGGTCCGGGACGACCTTGGCGCCGGCCGCGCCGTTCTCGCGGTTGCGCGTGGTGAGCGTACGGAAGACCAGGGACGGGACGTTGCCGCCGCCGGAGGTGTAGAGGCGGGCGGGGTCGAAGTCCTGCTGCGGATTGGAGTTCAGCACCGTGAGCGTGCCGCCCTTGTGGGGCGTGGAGTCGCCACCGGAGCCCTTGGCATCGCTGTCCTTCGGGCCGCAGGCGGCGGCGCCCGCTGCCACGACCAGGCTGACGGATGCCGCTGCCACGCGGCGTGTGATGACGGACGGTTGACGCATCGGAAAGACGACCTCTCGGGAAGCTGATCGAGGAGTTCTCGAAAAGTGAGACAAGTGGACGAGGAGTGAGACGGCTGCGGGCAGACGTCGGCCCCGGCGCAGGGTCGTCGAAGAATCCGTGACGAAGATCCGTAACACGGCCACGGATGGAGAAGAGAGGGAGAAAGTCGCGACGCTAACGCCAGGGAGGCGGCGTCAGCGACAGTGGATGTCGGCCACGCAGAGCGCGGTCATGCCGATCAGCGCCAGCTCGATGGCGGCGCTGCGGGAGGCGGCATGACTAGACCACATGCGCAAAAATATGAGCGATCACGCCCCTCATGTCAATGTGACATGAGGGGCGCCTGTCAACTCCCGGGGTAGGGCCAGGGGTTGGGCAGACAGTGGATTCCGTCGTGGTCGAGGAACTTCGTCTGCTGCTGCATGACCGGGGCGAGTTCGCCATCCTTGTCACACGTCACATGGCCATGACCGAGACGGTGGCCGACCTCGTGATTGATGAGCATCTGCCGGTATGCGTGAATCTTGTCCCCGTATGTCCTGCTGCCCTGTGCCCAGCGGTAGGCGTTGATCATCACGCGTTGGGTGGACGCCGAGTCGCAGGAGACGTTGTCCTCCGTGGTGTCCAGGCCGGACTTGGCGCACCACTGGGCGGTGGTGCCGGGGCTGGCGAGCGTGATCACGAAGTCGGGCCTGCCGGAGTAGATCCGCTCGAAGGTACGGGCTCCGCCATGGGCCCAGCTGCGGGTGTCGTTGAGCGTCTTCTGCACGGCTTCGGCGAACAGCTCGCCGTCCAGGCCGAGTCCCTGCTCGACGTCGACCCGGTAGGTGTACTTCTGCCCCTTGCCGGGCGCCTTGGCGAAGCCCGGGACGGCGTCGAACTTCCCGGAGCCCTTCAGCGTGGCGCTGAGCGGGTACTTCCTGTCCATCTTCTGCTCGTACGTCAGCGTCGCCACACTCGGCGAGGCCGACGGGGTGGCCTGCCCGGGGACCCGGGTGTCGCGCGCCTGGTCGGCGGCGGACCGCGACTGTACGTCGCTGCCGTCGGTGCCGTCGGCGACCTGCCCGGCGACGACGACCGCAAGGACGGTGGTCACGGCCGCGGCCGCGATGCCCGTGAAGGCCCGCCCCTTGCCGCCGCGCTGCGCGGGGACACCGCTCGGCGCCGCGACGCCGCCGTCCGTGCCGTCGTCACCGGCCCCGGAGACCGCCGGACCGGCTCCCTGGCTGTTCGACTCCTGCACCTCGTCCGGCTCGGTACGGCCGGACACGCCGCCGCCCGACCGGGGCGCGAAGACGTCGACGTCCTCCCCGAAGGCCTCGAGATACTCCTGCCGGGGCCCGCCACCGGAACGCCCCGGCCCGCCCTGCCGCTGCCGCGGAAGAGCAACACCGGGCCCACCCGGCCGCGCCCCGGGAACAATCCCGGCGCTCCCACCGGCTGCCCCGGCGAACTCGCCCCAGCCGCCACCGACTTCACGCTGCTCGGGATGCCCGCCCCGGGCCGGAGAACCACCACCACCGCCGAATCGCGGCACACCACGCGCGGGCGTGCCGTCGGGGAGCAGGGGCACCCCATGCGCAGGCGTCCCGTCGGGAAAGCGCGGCACCCCATGCGCGGGAGTGCCGTCCGGAAAACGCGGCACCCCATGCGCGGGAGATCCGTCGGGATAGCGAGGTACGCCTCCCACCGGCGTCCCCGGGGGGAAACCTGACGTGCCCTGGGCCGTGCGCGGTGTCCCGTAGCCCTGGGGGCCGCCCTCGGGCGCCTGTCGTTGGCCGGGCAGGTTGGGCTGTCGCGTCTCCGCCGACGGTCCCGAGGCCGAGCCCCGTCCGCCTCGCTGTCCCACTCGTTCTCGCTGTGCAGCTATGTCCGCGGTGTCGCCCTTGGGGGCCGGTCCGCGGCGGCTGTGGCGTCCCACCTCTGCCCTCAGCTCCCCGCGCCCGTGGTGGCGATGTCGCCACCGGCGGCCGTAGCGGAACCCCCGATGCCACCCGGACCGCCGGCCCTCCGGGCACCATCGGCCCCACCGGCCCTTCGGGCACCATCAACCCCAGTAACCCCAAGGGCACCACCGGACCCGCCAGATGCTCTTGCACCCTCGGCACTCCCGGCACTCCCGGCACCAACGAACGCATCGAACCCGCCCAACTCCCCCAACTCCGCAAGGAGTTCACGGAACGCCCCCGCCACGATCTCCGGGTACTCCATCATCGCCACGTGCCCCGCGTCCGGCAGGGACAGCAGGCGGGAGTCGCGGAAGGAGCGGGCGGCCTTGGCGGCCATGCGGAAGCCGACGAGCTGGTCGCGGCCGCCGTAAATCAGGAGCGTCGGGGCGAGCACGCGCTCGGCCTGGCGCCACAGCCCGTGCTGGCCGCCGAGGGTGTAGGCGTTGACCACCCCGCGCGCGGAGCGCGTCAGCGCGTCCCAGAAGTACGGCAGTTGCAGCCGCCGCTCCAGCTCCTCCACGGCCTGCTGGAACGCCTCGGGCGACACCCGCCCAGGGTCGCCGTAGCACAGGCCCATCACGCCGCGGACGCGCTGCTCGGCCGTCCAATCCTTGGACAGCCGGGTGAAGAGCGCGGTCACCCCGGGCACGCCCAGCAGTGCCGTCGGCACCGCGGTCCGCTGCACACGCAGCTCCGGCAGGGCGGGCGAGACCAGCGTGAGGGTGCGGACGAGGTCGGGGCGTACGGCGGAGACGCGCGTGGCGACGGCTCCGCCGAGGGAATTGCCGAAGAGGTGGACCGGGCCGCGTTCGGCGGCGTCGAGATAACGGATGACCGCGCGCGCGTGCCCGGTGACGGAGTAGTCGCCGTCGTCCGGGGGCGGTGAGTCGCCGAAGCCGGGCAGATCGACCGCCTCGCTGGCGACGACGCCATCCAGCTCCTTCATCAGCGCGGACCAGTTCTGCGAGGAGCCGCCGAGCCCGTGGACGTACAGCGCAGGCGGCAGCCCCTGGCGTGCGGGGCGGCGCGAACGAACCGCCAGGGTGACCCCCGGCAGCCCCACCGACCTCAGTCGCTCGCCCTCTCCGACCCGGACGGGCGCCGCTTTCGGTTGGACACCGGCGGCCGGCACGGACGGCGATTCGGTCGAAGACATGCGGCAATGTTACGAGACGATCACGCTGTGGTTCATGTGTTCGCCGTCACAAGAGGGACCCGTGTTCGCCCGCGTGGGTTCGACCCCGGCGTGCGGGGCACCCGGCCGGAGAACCGCACGGACGAACGGGCGTGCACGGCATGGCGTCCGGATCAGGTGTCTCCTAGGCTCGTACACAGGGCACCCGCATGTGGCCCCTGCTGCCTCCAGGGACGTTCGTAGGAAGGGAGCCCACCATGGCCTATGACCCCATCGAGCCGGACGTGATCGAGGATCTGGCGCCCGACGAAAGCACCGAGTTCGACGTCGAGGCCGCCGAGGGCGACGCCGTCGAGCAGCACGCGGACATCGCGCCGGAGGACGACGACCCCCTGACGGGAGTGGATCCGGACCGCGGGAACGAGGCCGATCTCATCGAACAGGCGCGCGTGGTCGCACACGACGAGGACGATTACCGCTGACCTCGAAGGACCTCATGGCACCCCATCGGCCGCCCGAGGCAGGCTTTCCGGCTTTCGTCGCCGTCCGGTACGTGAAATTCTGCGCTCGCACCGCGCACACCACGGTTACCGAAAAGTACGATGGCCGCGCGGCCGACACCGCATGTGGACGACTCTGGGAGGCGGCGTGACAGCCATCGAGCAAACCGAGGCGGCGCGCCCGCGTGGCACCCGTCTTCCGCGCCGAGCCCGACGGAACCAGCTCCTGGGCGCCGCCCAGGAGGTCTTCGTCGCACAGGGCTACCACGCGGCCGCGATGGACGACATCGCCGAGCGGGCCGGCGTCAGCAAGCCGGTGCTCTACCAGCACTTCCCGGGCAAGCTCGACCTCTACCTCGCCCTGCTGGACCAGCACTGCGAGTCGCTGATCCAGGCCGTGCGCGGCGCGCTCGCCTCGACGACCGACAACAAGCAGCGCGTGCGGGCGACCATGGACGCCTACTTCGCGTACGTCGAGGACGACGGCGGCGCCTTCCGCCTGGTCTTCGAGTCGGACCTGACGAACGAGCCCGCGGTGCGCGAGCGCGTCGACAAGGTCACCAACGACTGCGCCGAGGCGATCTGCGAGGTGATCGCCGAGGACACGGGCCTGTCGCGCGCGGAGTCGATGCTGCTCGCCTCCGGTCTCGGCGGTCTCGCCCAGGTGGTCGCGCGTTCCTGGCTGCACAGCGACCGCAGTGTGCCGCGCGACCAGGCGGTGCAACTGCTGGCCTCGCTGGCCTGGCGCGGCATCGCCGGTTTCCCGCTGCACGGCACGGAACACCACTGACGGACGTTTGTTCCCGATGGCTGTTCGCTGTTGGCGTTCCGGCCTGCGGCGTGCGGATCCCCTCACCGGGCTAATGTGTGCTGGGTACGGCGCGGAAGATCGCGCACATCACTGACCGTCGGAGGGACATAGCCGTGGAGGTCAAGATCGGCGTGCAGTACGCGCCCCGCGAGATCGTTCTGGAGAGCGGTCAGAGCGTCGAGGAGGTCGAACGCCTGGTCTCGGAGGCGCTGGCCGGAAAGACGCAGCTGCTGAGCCTCCAGGACGAGAAGGGCCGCAAGATCCTGGTCCCGACGGACCGGCTGGCGTACGTGGAGATCGGCGAGCCGACCGTCCGCAAGGTCGGCTTCGGCACGCTCTAGACCGAGTCGGAGAGGGGCCCGGTGGCACATGCCGCCGGGCCCCTCCGCCTGTGGAACGTGCGCACAGATGGAGCACAAGTCGTCCACAGATGATGATTGCAATCCGCAGGTCACGGGTATGACCGGCTACGACCGTGAAGCACGGGCCGGCTGTGGGAGGGACCCCCGACATGATCCTGGAAGCAATCGGATCCGCCTTGGTCGGTCTGATCCTCGCCTGGGCGGCGACCCACCGATTCGCACACCGCCTGCCCGCCCGGCCCCTCGTCTTCTCGACCGGCATCGCCGGCGCCCTCTTCGGTGACTTCGTCACCCACAGTGCCCTGGGCCCCGGCAGCCCCCTCCTGAGCCTCCTCGGCGCCGCGATCGTCTCGACGGCGTCCCTCTCGCTCCTGCTGCGCCCGTCAGGCCGCCTACGCCGACGATCAGCGACGGCGTAGGCGGGGCGGCGCAGCCGCCCAGGGGCGCACCGCTCTCAGGCCGCGAGGCCCAGCGCAGCCATCCGCTTGGTGTGAGCCTCAGTGATCCGCGAGAACATCCGCCCGACCTCGGCAAGATCGAACCCGTCGGCCACCCCGCCCACGAGCATCGTCGACAGCGCATCCCGGTCAGCGACAACCCGCTGCGACTGCGACAGCGCCTCACCCATCAGCCGCCGCGCCCACAGCGCCAGCCGCCCACCCACGCGCGGGTCGGCGTCGATGGCCGCGCGCACCTTCTCCACCGCGAAACCGGCGTGCCCGGTGTCGTCGAGAACGGCGAGGACCAGCTCGCGGGTGTCGGAGTCGAGCCGGGCCGCGACCTCCCGGTAGAAGTCGCTCGCGATCGAGTCGCCGACGTACGCCTTGACCAGGCCCTCCAGCCAGTCCGAGGGTGCCGTCTGCTTGTGGAAGCCGTCCAGGGCCGCCACGAAGGGATCCATCGCCGCGGTCGGCTCCTCGCCGATCTCGGTCAGCCGGTCCCGCAGCCGCTCGAAGTGGTGGAACTCGGCCGAGGCCATCTTCGCCAGCTCCGCCTTGTCGGCGAGCGTCGGCGCCAGCTTGGCGTCCTCCGCGAGCCGCTCGAACGCCGCAAGCTCCCCGTACGCGAGCGCGCCGAGCAGATCCACGACCGCGGCACGGTACTGCGGTTCGGCAGAGGCCTGCGCCCAGTCCTGGGCGGCGACACCGGTGGGTTCGGCGGGTGCGGCGGACTCGTTCTCAGGCTTGTCAGAGCTAGTCATGAGGCGCACAATAGCCCGCTTGCCCCACCTCGGAAGCCCCTGGCCAACCACTGTGACCACGACTACGTGACCAAATCGGCCATCACATGTGCGCGAATCCGGGGTATGGTGGTAATGCGCCTGCTGAAGTGCGTCGACGGTGTTCGACGTCTTCCGACAGGGCGCACGCATGAGGATGCCCGGTCGGTGGCCCGATCGGCTCCGACCCGACAGCCCTCCCCGGCCGTACGGCTCATACGTACGACGACCGGAGGGACACCCTCAGCGGTACGAGCGCTAGAGCGTCGGCAGTGGTCCCGTGTCATACGGCTTGCCCGAGTGGTTCGTCCGTACGGCAGCCGACGTCCCCGGCACGGTCAGTCATGACCCCCGCGCTCGCCTCGCACCGCGTACACAGAAGAGGCAGCACCCTGACTACGACGTTTCGTGAACTCGGAATCCTTCCCGAGACCGCCGAGGCCCTGGAAGCCGTCGGCATCATCAACCCCTTCCCCATCCAGGAGATGACGCTCCCCGTCGCCCTGTCCGGCACGGACGTCATCGGCCAGGCCAAGACCGGCACGGGCAAGACGCTGGGCTTCGGCCTTCCGCTCCTCGAGCGTGTCACCGTCCCCGCCGACGTGGAGGCCGGCCGTGCGCGGCCCGAGGCCCTCACCGACGCCCCGCAGGCACTCGTCGTGGTCCCCACCCGCGAGCTGTGCACCCAGGTCACCAACGACCTGCTGACGGCCGGCAAGGTCCGTAACGTGCGCGTGACGGCGATCTACGGCGGCCGGGCCTACGAGCCGCAGGTCGAGGCCCTGAAGAAGGGCGTCGACGTGGTCGTCGGCACCCCAGGCCGGCTGCTGGACCTGGCCGGGCAGAAGAAGCTGAACCTCAGCCACATCAAGAGCCTGGTCCTCGACGAGGCCGACGAGATGCTCGACCTGGGCTTCCTGCCCGACGTCGAGAAGATCATCAACCTGCTTCCGGCCAGGCGGCAGACCATGCTGTTCTCCGCGACCATGCCGGGCGCGGTCATCGGCCTCGCGCGCCGCTACATGTCGCAGCCCACCCACATCCGTGCCACCGCGCCGGACGACGAGGGCGCGACGGTCGCGAACATCAAGCAGTTCGTCTACCGCGCGCACTCCCTGGACAAGCCGGAGATGGTCGCGCGCATCCTGCAGGCCGACGGCCGCGGGCTCGCGATGATCTTCTGCCGTACGAAGCGCACGGCGGCCGACATCGCCGAGCAGCTGCAGCGCCGCGGCTTCGCCTCCGGCGCGGTCCACGGCGACCTCGGCCAGGGCGCGCGCGAGCAGGCCCTGCGGGCCTTCCGCAACGGCAAGGTCGACGTCCTCGTCTGCACCGACGTCGCCGCGCGTGGCATCGACGTCGAAGGCGTGACCCACGTCATCAACTACCAGTCCCCCGAGGACGAGAAGACGTACCTGCACCGCGTCGGCCGTACGGGCCGCGCGGGCGCGAAGGGTACGGCCATCACGTTCGTCGACTGGGACGACATCCCGCGCTGGCAGCTGATCAACAAGGCGCTGGAGCTGGAGTTCAACGACCCGGTGGAGACGTACTCGAGCTCCCCGCACCTGTTCTCGGACCTCGGCATCCCCGAGGGCACCAAGGGCACCCTGCCGCGCTCGGAGCGGACCCGCGCCGGTCTGGACGCGGAGGAGCTGGAGGACCTGGGCGAGACCGGTGGCCGCGGTGCCCGCGGTCGCGGCGGCCGCGCCGAGTCCGCCCCGGCCGAGCGTGAGCGCCCGGCGCGCACCCCGCGCCGTCGGCGCCGCACGCGCGGCGGCACTGCGCTGGACGCCTCCGCCGCTACGACCGCCACGGCTCCGGCCGCCGAGACCGGCACCGGCGAGGAGCCCACGCCGACCCGCACCCCGCGCCGCCGTCGCCGTACCCGCGGCGGAGCCCCGGCACAGCAGGTGACGGCCGCTGCCGCGACCGCGACCTCCGAGGCCGCTGTCGACACGGTGGACAGGGTGGAGGAGCCGACCACGCTGGAGACCCCGGAGAAGCCGCGCCGCCGCCGCACCCGCAAGTCGGCCGAGGCGCCCGAGGCCCAGGTGACCGAGGCCGCGCCCGTGGCCGCCGCGCCCGTGGCCGCCGCGCCGGTGGCCGAGGCCGCCGTCGAGACGGTCGAGACCACCGAGGCCAAGCCGCGCCGGACCCGCAAGGCCGCCGCGACCGCCGAAGCCGCCGTGGACACGGCCGAGGCCACCGAGGCCAAGCCGCGCCGCCGCACCCGCAAGACGGCCGAACCGACCGCCGAAACCGCAGTCGCCGCCGAAGGCACCGGCACGGAGGAGGCCGCCGCCCCGGCGACCAAGCCCCGCCGCACCCGCAAGACCGCGGCCACCGCCCCGGAAGCGGTGGAGACGGAGACCGAGACCAAGCCGCGCCGGACCCGCAAGGCCGCCGCGACCGCCGAAGCCGCCGTGGACACGGCCGAGGCCACCGAGGCCAAGCCGCGCCGCCGCACCCGC
>NZ_JBVIGN010000004.1:128664-144487 GCF_055570785.1 Streptomyces sp. NPDC031100 | reverse complement strand
AGGCCGCCGCCCCGGCGACCAAGCCCCGCCGCACCCGCAAGACCGCGGCCACCGCCCCGGAAGCGGTGGAGACGGAGACCGAGACCAAGCCGCGCCGCACGCGCAAGGCGACCGCCGCCACGCCGGAGGCCGTCGAGACGGAGGCCGAGGCCAAGCCGCGACGCACCCGCAAGGCCGCCGCGACCGCCGAAGCCGCCGTGGACACGGCCGAGGGCACGGAGGCCAAGCCGCGCCGCACGCGCAAGACGGCTGCCACGGCGCCGGAGACCGTCGAAGCGGAGGCCGAAGTCAAGCCGCGCCGCCGCAAGACGGCCGCCTCTCCGGAGGCCGTTGAGCCGGAGGCCGAGGCCAAGCCGCGACGCACCCGCAAGGCCGCTGCCGCCGCCGAAACCGCGGTGGACGGGGTCGAGGTGGCCGCGCCCAAGGTGCGGCGGACCCGCAAGGCCGTTGCCGAGGCGGCCACTCCGGAGATTCCGGCGCAGGCCACCGGGGAGCCGGAGGTCAAGCCGCGCCGTACCCGCAAGGCCACGGCGCCCGCCGCCGAGGCCGTGGAGGCGGCGCCGAAGGCGCGCCGGACGCGGAAGGCGACGGCGGCCGTGGAGGCTGCCGAGGCCTGACCGGCGGATCGGACTGACGGTTCGGCCTTCTGAGGCACCATCGGCCCGTCGGCGCATCGGCACGACAACCGAACAGCACAACGGCATAGCGGCATAACCTGGCGGCCCGGCCCCCTCTGTGGGACCGGGCCGCCGGCTTGCTCCCCCCGCCTCCGCCCGGTCCGCACGCCCGATAGCCTCTCCCCATGAGCAGGCCTGCCACCTTCGTCCCGCCCCCCGGTGCCCGTGCGTACTCCCTGCGGACCGCGCGCGGTGAGTTCGCCGTCGTCGACGCGCCCGTGGCCGACGGGGTCGAGCCCAGGGGCGTCGCGCTGCTGCTGCCGGGGTTCACCGGGAGCAAGGAGGACTTCAATCCGCTGCATGTGCCGCTGGCCGAGCGCGGATACCGGACCGTGGCCGTGGACGGGCGCGGACAGTTCGAGTCCGACGGGCCCGAGCACGACGAATCCGCCTACGCACAGGAGGAGTTGGCCCGGGACGTGCTGGCGCAGGCGGAGGCGGTCGGGACGCCCGTGCATCTGCTGGGGCACTCGCTCGGCGGGCAGATCTCGCGTGCGGCCGTGCTGGTCGACCACTCCCCGTTTCGGTCCCTCACCCTGATGGCCTCGGGTCCGGCACAGATCTCGGTCTCCCAGCAGCAGCGCGTGAAGCTGCTCCGGGACGCGCTCGGCGTGATGACGATGGCCGAGGTGTGGGACGCGATGCAGGCGATGGAGCCGCCCGAGGAGACCGACACGGGCCGGCTCGACGGCGGCCTGGTCGGCCGGGAGGATCTGCGGCGTCGCTGGCTGCGCAACAAGCCCGCCCAACTCCTCGCCACCGGACGCCAGCTGTGCACCGAGCCGGACCGCGTCGCCGAACTGGCCGCCGTACCGATGCCGTTCCACGTGCTGTCGGGCGCGCTGGACGACACCTGGCCGCTGACGCTGCTCGACGAGATGGCTGCACGGCTCGGGGCGCGCCGGTCCGTCATCGACGGGGCCGAGCACTCGCCCAACACCGACCGCCCGCTCGACACGGCACGCGCGATCGCCGACTTCTGGGACGAGCACCCGGGCTGAGAACGGCGGCCACCGGCGACGAGCACCGGGGCGGACCAGTGACGAACGGCGAGGCGGGCTAGTACTGCGTCCGCAGGTGCTCCCAGAAGCCGTCCCTGAGGGCGCGGCGCAGGTCCGCCTGGCCGCGCAGGGAGTACTGGAGCAGGCCCTCGGCCTCCACCAGCAGGTCCTGGTCGACGGAGCCGGGCAGGTAGGGGTGGCCGGGCAGGAGCTCCACGAGGGCGTCGCGGCCGCGCGCCGCGAGCCACTTCGCCGCGATCTGCGCTCCCACGAACCGGACGTCCTCGCGCGTCGGCCGGGCCGCGCCCGCCGCCTCGTAGGCCGCCGCCGTACGCCGGGTCACATACGGCTTGAAGAACTCCAGGTCGAGGGTGCGCTGGCTGTCGACCTCCCAGAGGAGGGGCTCCGCCTGGTTGCGACCCTCAGGGGCCTCGATGCCCCACAGGTGGACCCGGGCGCCGTAGCCCTGCGCCGCCTCCACCGCCGACACCAGGTCCTCGTCGCCGCCGAGGAGCGCCGCGTCGCTGATGGCGCGGTGGCGGGCCAGGGACTCCAGGTCGGAGCGGATCAGTGAATCGACGCCCTTCTGCTGGTTGTTGGCGTTGAGGTTGCCGAGGCGGACCTTGACGTCGGGCAGTTCGGCGATGGACTGCTGCTCGGCGGTGTGGATGCGGCGGCGGGCGCCGTCGTACCAGTAGACGCGCAGCAACCGGCTGTCCGCGAAGATCGTGCGGGCCCTGTCGATGAGCGCGTCGATCAGGCCCTCGGCGTCGAGGTCGAAGGCACGCCGGTCCTCCGTCCCGGCGACGAGCCGGCCCGCGGCCGCGTAGAGGTATCCCGCGTCGACGAAGATCGCGTGCGTCGAGGGCGTCTTCGCCACCTCGGCGAGCATGCGCTGCAGCAGCTCGTTGGTGCGGTCGATGCGGGCGGAGAGGGCCGCCAGGTCGTCGTTCATCGCTTCCATTGTCCCGGCGGTCACGCTACGAACACAACCGGCCCCGGTCAGTCCGGTAACGAGCTGCTTACGTGTCAGTAATTAGCCGGTCGAAAAATTTCTTTAGCGTAGGGAATGTTTGTAGCGTGCAGCCCGTTGACTCAAGCGTACGCACAACACACCAGTAGTTCTCCGCAGGAGGATGACCAGACGAAGGGAGAAGCCATGCGCTTCGAAATCATGCGACTCGACGAGGTCGACGGCACCACCGTCGACAGCACCGTCGTGGACGCCGCCTCCGTCAACCGGATCGTTCAGCAGGCCGCCGCGATAGGGCAGCGGCTGTGGATCCGCCCGGCCGAGACCCCGGCCTCGTAAGGCGCACGCCACTCAAGCTTTCCGGGGGAGCCGAGCCGATGCTCAGCTCCCCCGGATCACCTGAGTGACGCCGTTGATGATCTGCTGTACCGCGATCGCGGAGAGCATCATGCCCGCGAGCCGCGTCACGAGGACCACGCCGCCGTCCTTGATGACCCGGATGATCAGCAGCGAGTACCGCATCACCAGCCACAGCACGACGTGGATCGCGAGGATCGCGGACCACACCGAGACCTGCGTGGCCACACTGCCGGCCTTCTGCACGGCCAGGATCACGGACACGATGGCACCGGGCCCCGCCAGCAGCGGCATGCCCAGCGGCACGAGGGCTACGTTCACGTCCTTGGTCTGCTTCGGCTCGTCGGTCTTGCCGGTGAGCAGGTCGAGCGCGATCAGCAGAAGCAGCAGACCACCCGCGATCATCAGCGCGGGGACGGAGACGTGCAGATAGTTCAGGATCTGGTGGCCCAGCAGGCCGAAGACCGTGATGACCCCGCCCGCCACACAGACGGCCTGGAAGGCCATCCGCCTCTGCACCTTGGCGGGGCGCCCCGCGGTCAGCGCGAGGAAGATCGGGGTGATCCCCGGGGGATCCATGATGACAAAAAGGGTCAGGAACAGGGAACCGAAGACGGCGACGTCGAACATGGGGGAAGTACAGGCCTTGCAGGAAGAGGGGAAACGGGCGTGAGCTGGCGCGGGGTCGAACCCCGAGGGTCTCAGACCCCGCCGGTGCCCGGGACGGGGAACGCGCCGGTGGCCCGCCGGATGATCTCCCCGTACACCTCGGGGTCCGTCGTGTACTCGCCGAGCGACACGCTCTTGCGGCTGCCGTGGTAGTCCGAGGACCCCGTGACCAGCAGTCCCAGCTCCTTCGCGAGGTCCCGCAGCCGGGTCCGGGCGTCGGCGTCGTGGTCCATATGGTCGACCTCGATGCCGTCCAGACCGGCCGCGGCCATCTCGGCGATCGCGGACTCCGGCACCGTACGGCCGCGCTTGGCGGCGGCGGGGTGCGCGAAGACGGCCACGCCGCCCGCACCCTTGATCAGCCGGATCGCCTCGAAGGGGTCGGTCTCGTGCTTCTCCACGAAGGCCCGGCCGCCGTCGGCCAGCCACTCCTCGGTGAACGCATCGCTCACCGTGGGCACCACGCCCAGCTCGACGAGCGCGCTGGCGACATGCGGACGCCCCACGGAGCCGCCGGCGGCGATCCGCTCGACCTGCTCCCAGGTGACCGGCACGCCCAGCGCGTCCAGCTTGGCGACCATGGCCCGGGCCCGCGGCACCCGGTCGTCCCGGACCAGCTCGCGCTCGGCGAGCAGGGCGGGCTCCTCGGGGTCGAAGAGGTAGGCCAGCATGTGCATGGAGATGCCGTCGATACGGCAGGACAGCTCGGCCCCGGTCACCAGCGTGAGCCCCTCGGGCAGCGCGCCGATCGCCTCGGCGTACCCGCGGGTGGTGTCGTGGTCGGTCAGCGCGACGATGTCCAGACCGGCAGCACCGGCCTTGCGCACCAGCTCGGCCGGGGTGTCCGTGCCGTCGGAGGCCGTGGAGTGGCAGTGCAGATCGATGCGCACGACGCAGACTCCAGGCGGTGACGGACGGAAGGGGACACCTAAGGATAGCGGCAGGACAGCGATGCCCTGTCACAACCGCACCCCAGAAGCACCCCCTACAGATGCCTCCCTAGGGGCGCGGGGCCGTGTCGATGTGCGGCTCCGCCGCGCGGGCGCGCCCAGCCACAACGCACCCGCACCCGGGCACCAACCAGCACCACCCCGAACCCATCCCGCCCTACGGTTTGAGCAAGCGCGGCGACAACGCCCCACACGGCACCAGATCCAACTCCGCCCCGGCATCGCGCAGATCCGTCAGCACCAGCTCGTCGTACATGAGCAGCCCCGCCTTCTCGGGCCAGACGACCGCCCACAGCCACAGCCCCAGGGCCTCGCCGGCGAAAACGGCGCGGTCGTCAGGGGCGCGGTAGACATGCCAGAGCGGGGTCGGACGGCCGGCGGCCAGGACCTTGGCCTGGGGCGGCTTCTCGACGTTCATGTACGCCCCGGGGTCCGGCCCGTCGATGCCCGCGTACCACGCGCCGAGTCCGACGCCGAGTTCCTCGGCGACGAGGATCAGCTCACCCATGCCGCCCAGCGGGCCGGGACCGGAGCAGGCCACAGCGGTGGCACGACCTCCGCTGCGGTCGTCCCCGGCGTAGGTCACGCCGGTGAACAGCCACCCGACCGGCAGCGGCCACGGCATCCACACCGGGACCTGCGTGCGGTGCACCACGACGTTGAGCGCCTCGACGCTGGGCGGGATCACGGGCTGGAGCGGCTGCACCGTCCCGTGCACATCACACTGCCAGGAATCGGCGAAGAGTCCGGGAGCCCTGACCCGGCCACCACACTTCGGGCAACTGGGTTCGCCCCTCATAGGGCTCCACGGTCCTACCCCGATCGGCCCGCGTCAAGGACGATCACCCGTCCGGACGGAACGCGCGAGCCCACCCCACCAGGGAAGACTAGATGCACCCTGCACCAATCAGTCGTCCCGACTCACTGCTGCACAACCAACCGTCTTCGCCAACTGGCCGAATCCAGCCTTGCGTTGGTGAGATCGGTCACTTGGGGATCAGTCGAGCGGGACGGCTCTGCGGGCGGGATCCCTCAGGTCCGTGCCGTTCGCGAGCCAGCGCTCCTGAAGGGCTCCCGCGCCGTGCACCCGCTTCCAGGCCGCCTCGTTCGGCGTCATCGGCAGCAGCGGCAGGAACCGTACGGGATCCATCGGATCGTCCAGCTCCAGGTCCTCCACGAGCCCGCCGGGCTCGCCCACCAGGACCGAGGTGAAGGGGGCTCCGGGCCACAGCGGCCCGCCCACGTCCAGGGAGGCGCCGGGGGCCACGACGACGCCCTCCACCTGCGGGGACGCGGCGAGCACGGCGAGCGGGCGGAGCACCTTGTCGGTGTCCGCGAGGCCCGCACGGACCGACAGGACCAGCTCGGCGCGGGGGCCCTTGACGGGGTCGGCGAGCATCGCCGTGGGGTCCGTCATGGGGTGCGCGGACATGCCGAGCGAGGCGTAACGGACCACATCCCCCTCGTGGAAGCGGAGCACCTCGACGCGGTCGGTACCGAGGAAGGTGACCGCGGCCCGCGCGTCCGGTTCACCCAGCGCGGTGGTCAACCGCGCCTCGACCAGAGGAAGAACATCAACCATGCGGTGAGCATAGATCTCGTCAGTAGCGGGCAAAGCGGCGCCTTGACACCAAAGGCTGCTGCTAGGCTGAGCCGGTGGTTCGGGGCAGCACGCAGAAGCGTCGCTATCGAGTCCCGACGCCGATGAGACTCCCTTACGAGGGACCGGCCGGAGGAGGTGGGGCTGTCATGGATCGAAGTCGACCGTGCAGTACCACTCGCTCTTCCGGCTGCTGATGTAGTTCCTGGCTGGCTGCCGCCTTCACGCTCGCTTCGTCGTTCGGAAGAGCACTTTCGTCTCGCTTTGCCTGATCCGTCTGACCTGAATCAGTTCTGCATCAGTAGCGAAGTCGCCACCGCGACGGTGCGGTGCTCCCCGCTTTGTGGACGTGCCAAACATCCGCAGTCAGGACGTCCCCATTCCGGGTAGTTCCACCCGTTGCCGCGCGCTCTCGCTGCTCGCCCGCGAAGGAGCCTGCCCATGTCGATGATCCGTGACCTGCGTGCCGCGGTCCGCCCCTCGGCCCGTCCGTCGCTGCGCAAGGAGACGAGCGCGCCGTACGACACCACGCGCGACCCCGGCACGCCCTCGGCCGTCGTGGACTGCGCCGTCTACCGCGACGGCGCCCGCGTGCAGAGCGGGGGGCCGCTGACGCCGCACGAGGCGATGCGGCTGGTGCGCCGCGACGGCGGGTTCGTGTGGATCGGCCTGCACGAGCCCACCGAGGCGGAATTCGCCGGTATCGCCGCCGAGTTCGGGCTGCACCCGCTGGCCGTCGAGGACGCGGTCCAGGCCCACCAGCGGCCCAAGCTGGAGCGGTACGACGACTCGCTCTTCACCGTCTTCAAGACCATCCACTACGTCGAGCACGACGAGCTGACCGCCAACAGCGAGGTGGTCGAGACCGGCGAGGTCATGTGCTTCACCGGCCGGGACTTCTTCATCACCGTCCGGCACGGCGGCCAGGGCTCGCTGCGGGCGCTGCGCCACCGGCTGCAGGACGACCCCGAGCTGCTCGCGAAGGGCCCCTCGGCCGTGCTGCACGCCATCGCCGACCATGTCGTTGACGGCTACATCGCGGTCGCCGACGCCGTGCAGGACGACATCGACGAGGTGGAGACCGAGGTCTTCTCGCCGGGCCGCCGGGGCGGCGTCTCGCGCGGTGTGGACTCGGCGCGGATCTACCAACTCAAGCGCGAGGTGCTGGAGTTCAAGCGGGCGGTGGCTCCGCTGCTGCGGCCGATGCAGCTGCTGAGCGAGCGGCCGATGCGGCTGGTCGACCCGGACATCCAGAAGTACTTCCGGGACGTCGCCGACCACCTCGCCCGGGTCCAGGAGCAGGTCATGGGCTTCGACGAGCTGCTCAACTCCATCCTCCAGGCCAACCTGGCGCAGGCGTCCGTCGCGCAGAACGAGGACATGCGCAAGATCACCGCATGGGCCGCGATCATCGCCGTACCGACGATGGTGTGCGGGGTGTACGGCATGAACTTCACGTACATGCCCGAGCTGCACTGGAAGTACGGCTACCCGGTGATCATGGGCATCACGGCCGCCCTGTGTCTGGGCATCCACCGCACGCTGAAGCGCAACGGCTGGCTGTGAGCGTGCCCGGATAGTCTGGGCGCATGACAAGCGAGCTGCTCGACCTGGCCCTCATCGAGGAGGCCAGCAAGAAGTCCGGCCTCATCTGGGTCAAGGGTGCCGACGCCCCGGCGGCGCGTGCGCTGTGGCACGTGTGGCACGAGGGTGCCGTGTGCCTGGTCGGCGACGGGCCCGGAGAGCAGCCGCTGACGGGTCTCACCGACGGCGGCTCGGCCGAGGTGACCGTACGCAGCAAGGACAAGGGCGGCCGGCTGGTGACCTGGTCGGCGACCGTGTCCGAGCTGGCCTCCGGCTCGCCGGAGTGGGAGGCGGCGGTGGCCGAGCTGAAGGGGAAGCGGCTGAACGCCCCCGACGGCGAGGAGATGCCGGGCCGCTGGGCGCGCGAGTGCAGGGTGCTCCGCCTGGTGCCGGCGGGGTCTTCGGTGCCGTTGCCTTCCGACAGCCTGGCGTCACCTCCCCTGCCGTCCCCGGCGACGACGCGTCGGCCGATCCCGGCCGGCCTGCCGAAGCTGCTGGCGAAGCGGCGGAAGAAGTAACGCCTCAGGCCTGAGAGCCTGTGTCATATCCCCGGTCGGATCAGCGCGCGGCGTCTGGTGCGTGCGATCGCAAGGCGCCGGAGCGCCCTCGATGGGGGTGCCCCCGCGCGAGCGAAGCCGAGCGTGGGGGAGGAGCCACGTGGGTGGTTCGGCAACGCGGCTGGGGGTCCCCCCACGCCCTTAAGGCAGTGGGGGAGTGCGTGCCAGGCGTCGCGCGCCCGGCCGGGGATATGACACAGGCTCTGAGGAGAGTTCGGCACCACCAGTCCCTAGGACGTCGGCAGCTGCTTGCCGTAATCCACCGTCTCCGACTTCGCCGGCTCCTTGACGGCGAAGTCCTGGCCCCAGTCCGAGAAGCGGAGCGTTCCTGCGCTGCCGGCCCGGACCAGGCGGAGCGGGTAGGGCTTGCCCTCGAGGGAGACGTCGAGGGTGCCGCCGGAGCCGGCGTCGCCGGTGATGCGGATGGTGCGGGTGCCGGACTGATCGTGGTGGCCGTCCGTCGCCAGCTTGCCGTGCAGCGTGAGCAGCCCGTCCAGGAGGACGGTCTTGTCCGTGAAGCCGCTGAACTTCTTGTAGGCGGGATCGCCCTGCGGCACCTTGACGTACTTGCCGTCGAGCTTGCCGGCCGCCTTCGTGTCCCCGTCGTCGTGGTTCCAGAAGTCCGCGTCGGCCTTCAGATACAGCTGCTTGCCGACCCGCAGCAACCCGAACGTGGCGCCCTGGGACGTGACCGAGCCGGTGCCGCCGTCGGCCTTCAGCCGCATGTCCAGCTTGTAGGTACGGCCGCTGGTGACCACGGTGCCGGACAGCCGCACCGTGCTCGCCGCGTCCGCCGCGGCCCGGGTCTTCGCCTGGATCCGGTCGGCCGACAGCTTGCCGACCCCGTTGGTCCCCGCGTCCGGATCCTCGCTGCACCCCGTCAGCACCATCGCTCCCGACACGGCCAGTGCGCATGTCGCACCCACCAGCGCGGCCCGGCGGGTACGGCCCTGGGGAATCGCAGTCACAGGTGGGGCTGCCTTTCTGACGGGTCCTGAGCGGCGTACCGCAGCGTACCGGGGCCCTGCGCGCGCGATGGAGCCAGTCCGTCCGGACCGCTCACCAGGGCGTATCCGATCGGTACGGGCTAGCCTGAAGCGCACGCGAGCGGGCAGAAAACAGCAAATCCCGCGCAATGCGAGCAAAGGAAGCACAACCATGGCAGCCGGTGCCCCCCGGATCTTCGTCTCGCACCTCGCCGGGGTCCCCGTCTTCGATCCGACCGGCGACCAGGTGGGTCGCGTACGCGATGTGGTCGTCATGCTGCGCGTCGGACGACGGCCCCCGCGCGTGCTCGGTCTGGTCGTCGAACTGTCCACCCGGCGCCGTATCTTCCTGCCCATGACCCGGGTGACCGGCATCGAGTCCGGGCAGGTCATCACCACCGGCGTGGTCAACGTGCGCCGCTTCGAACAGCGCCCCACCGAGCGGCTGGTCTTCGGGGAGCTGCTGGACCGGCGGGTGAAGCTGGCGGAGACCGACGAGGAGGTCACGGTCCTCGACGTGTCCGTGCAGCAGCTGCCGGCCCGCCGGGACTGGGAGGTCGACCGCGTCTTCGTCCGGCGGGGGAAGAAGGGCGGCGCCTTCCGGCGGGCCAAGGGCGAGACGCTCACCGTGGAGTGGTCGGCCGTCACCGGCTTCTCGCTGGAGGAGCACGGACAGGGCGCCGAGAGCCTGCTCGCCACCTTCGAGCAGCTGCGCCCCGCCGACCTCGCCAACGTGCTGCACCACCTCTCCGCCAAGCGCCGCGCCGAGGTCGCCGCCGCCCTGGACGACGACCGCCTCGCCGACGTCCTCGAGGAGCTGCCCGAGGACGACCAGATCGAGATCCTCGGCAAGCTGAAGGAGGAGCGCGCGGCGGACGTCCTGGAGGCCATGGACCCCGACGACGCGGCCGACCTGCTGTCCGAGCTGCCCGAGGACGACAAGGAGCGGCTGCTGAGCCTGATGCAGCCCGCCGACGCGGCCGAGATGCGGCGCCTGATGTCGTACGAGGAGCACACCGCGGGCGGTCTGATGACCACCGAGCCGATCGTGCTGCGCCCCGACGCCACCGTCGCCGACGCGCTGGCCCGGGTCCGCAACCCGGACCTCTCCCCCGCCCTCGCCGCCCAGGTCTACGTCTGCCGCCCGCCCGACGAGACCCCGACCGGCAAGTACCTGGGCACCGTCCACTTCCAGCGGCTGCTGCGCGACCCGCCGTACACCCTGGTCAGCTCGCTGGTCGCCGACGACGACCTGCAGCCCCTGGAGCCGGACGCCACCCTCCCCGTCATCGCCGGGTTCTTCGCCACGTACGACATGGTCGCCGCGCCCGTGGTGGACGAGTCCGGGTCGCTGCTCGGCGCGGTCACCGTGGACGACGTCCTCGACCACATGCTGCCCGAAGACTGGCGGGAGACCGAGTTCCATCTGAACGACGAGAACGGGGCGACGAGCGAGGGGGCGAATGCCCATGGCTCCTGAGCGTGAGAGCACCCGCGAACGCACTCCGGTGGGCGCCACGGCCGCCACCCGGCAGCGCACACCCCGCCTGGACCAGCCGCGCCCACCGCGGCGCCGGATCCTGCCCGAGTGGGACCCGGAGGCCTTCGGGCGGCTGTCGGAGCGGATCGCCCGCTTCATCGGCACCGGGCGGTTCCTGGTCTGGATGACGGTCGTGATCATCCTGTGGGTGCTGTGGAACATCTTCGCACCGCCGTTGCTGCGCTTCGACAACTACCCGTTCATCTTCCTGACCCTGATGCTGTCCCTGCAGGCCTCCTACGCGGCCCCGCTGATCCTGCTCGCGCAGAACAGGCAGGACGACCGCGACCGGGTCAACCTGGAGCAGGACCGCAAGCAGAACGAGCGGTCCATCGCCGACACCGAGTACCTGACCCGGGAGGTCGCCGCGCTGCGTACGGGCCTGGGCGAGGTGGCCACCCGCGACTGGATCCGCTCCGAGCTGCAGGACTGGGTCAAGGACATGGAGGAACGGGCGCGCCCCGACGGGCATCCCGGCCATGTCGTATTCCCGGCGGAACGGTCGGATCGGTCGCCGGGACGTGATGCAGACGACCGCTGAAGGGCTACCCGGAGGCACCTCCACGCGCCGTACCATCGTCCTTATGGCTACGGAAGACGCGGTGCGCGAGGCACTGTCGACGGTGAACGACCCCGAGATCAACCGACCCATCACCGAGCTGGGGATGGTCAAATCGGTGGAGATCGGGGAGGACGGCGCGGTCGCGGTCACCGTGTACCTGACGGTCTCCGGCTGCCCCATGCGCGAGACGATCACCCAGCGCGTCACCGAGGCGGTCTCCCGGGTCGAGGGCGTCACCCGGGTCGACGTCACGCTGGACGTGATGAGCGACGAGCAGCGCAAGGAGCTGGCCTCGGCCCTGCGCGGCGGCCAGGCCGAGCGCGAGGTCCCCTTCGCCAAGCCGGGCAACCTCACCCGGGTCTACGCGGTCGCCTCCGGCAAGGGCGGCGTCGGCAAGTCCTCGGTGACGGTGAACCTGGCGGCGGCGATGGCGGCCGACGGCCTGAAGGTCGGTGTCGTGGACGCCGACATCTACGGCCACTCGGTGCCGCGCATGCTGGGCGCGGACGGCCGTCCGACCCAGGTCGAGAACATGATCATGCCGCCGTCCGCGAACGGCGTGAAGGTCATCTCGATCGGCATGTTCACCCCGGGCAACGCCCCCGTCGTCTGGCGCGGCCCGATGCTGCACCGCGCGCTCCAGCAGTTCCTCGCCGACGTGTACTGGGGCGACCTGGACGTCCTGCTGCTGGACCTGCCGCCCGGCACCGGCGACATCGCCATCTCGGTCGCGCAGCTGATCCCGAATGCCGAGATCCTGGTCGTGACGACGCCTCAGCAGGCCGCCGCCGAGGTGGCCGAGCGGGCCGGCGCCATCGCCGTCCAGACCCACCAGAAGATCGTCGGCGTGGTCGAGAACATGTCCGGCCTGCCCTGCCCGCACTGCGGCGAGATGGTCGACGTCTTCGGCACGGGCGGCGGCCAGCTGGTGGCGGACGGCCTGACCCGCACGACGGGCACGTCCGTCCCCGTCCTCGGCAACATCCCCATCGACGTCCGCCTCCGCGAGGGCGGCGACGAGGGCAAGCCGGTGGTCCTCACCGACCCCGACTCCCCGGCGGGCTCGGCCCTGCGAGCCATCGCGGGCAAGCTGGGAGGACGCCAGCGGGGCCTGTCGGGCCTGTCACTGGGGCTCACTCCCAAGAACAAGTTCTGAGGGCTTTTCAACGCCGCGACAGACAGCAGGGCGAAGGGGCGCCGAAGACACCGGCGCCCCTTTTCTGCTGATCCCGCCGGCTAGGCGTAAGCGGTGATGTCCTTCACGACGGCGAACCCAAGACCGTACGCGCTCATCCCCCGCCCGTAAGCCCCCAGATGCACGCCCGCCCCGGTGGAACCGGCCAGCACCCACCCGAACTCCGACTCCCGGTAATGGAAGGGCATGGGCACCCCGTCCACCGGAAGTGACAGCGTGGACCACTCGGGCCCCTCGAGATCGTCGGCCAAGGCCCACGCGGTCTCCGTCTGCTGCTCCAGCCAGTTGTCCCGCAGACTGTGGTCCATCTGCCCCGGCCAGGTGAACGACAACAGCCCCACCCCCGCCAGCCACGCCGCCGAGGACACCGACGTCGCCTCCAGCAGCCCCGTACCGTCGGCACTCCGCCGGGACGGATTCGCCGCGACCGTGACCACGACCGCGTACTTCTCCCGCGGCTCGGCGGAGCCGGCCTCGTTGCGGACGGTGGGCTCGTCGCCGTGCCCGATCGACCCGTGCTCGACGGCACCGTCGGCCGCCGTACCCACCTGCATCAGCCAGCGCGGCCCCGTGAACGCCTCGTCGAGGCCGTACCAGGGGAAGGGCGCCTGGAGGTAGCCGTCCACCGTGCGCCGGGCGGAGGGGAACTGCTGTCCGCCCTCCGCGACCGGCGCCTGCGCGCCCACCCGACTCGTCTCCATCTGCCCCGACGCCTCCTCGCTCTCGTCGGACCGGGGCTGCCCGCCCCCCTTCGGGCGTACTCCTCCGGTCCGCACAACAACTCGGCAGCATATCGACACCGCTGAGAGCAGCAGGGAACGCGCCGGGCGCGTGGGTTGCGCAGGGGGCCTGTACGCGCCGCGTACGGCGGGTACGCGCGCTGGGCGGAGCCGCGCCATGACACGCGTCACGTACGCCGCTCGGTGCGCGTCTCGGGGTCGCTAGGTGGCGTCGGCGTCGAAGGGCGGGCGCTCGTCCTTGCCGATGTCCTCGGGCTTCTTGGTCATGTCGACACGCCCGCCGGACGAGGAGGAGGACGAAGGCGAGGACGAGGCTTCGCTGTCGCGGCTGTGGACCGCGTCCGTGACCTCGGCCATCTCCTTCTTCAGGTCGAAGCCGTTGCGGATCTCCTTCAGCCCCAGATCGTCGTTGTCCAGCTGCTTGCGGATGAACGTCTTGGGGTTGAGGTCCTCGAACTCGAAGTCCTTGAACTCGGGACCCAGCTCGTTACGGATGTCCTGCTTCGCGCTCTCCGAGAACTCGCGGATCTTCCGGACCGTGCTCATCACGTCCTGGATGACCTTCGGGAGCTTGTCCGGGCCGAAGACGAGAACGGCGAGCACAATGATGGTGACCAGCTCGAGTGGTCCTATGTCATTGAACACCTGACGCTCCCCTTGCGATGTCCTCGGTCGCTCAACGGTACCCGGCCCGGCTGACAGACCGGTACCGCCCCGAGGTGAGACTTCTGTCAGTTGTGCGCGATGTCAGTTGTGCTCCGAAGCGCCCAGCACGAGTGAGACCTCCCGCTGTCCGCCGTGTTCGACCGTCAGGCGCAGCCGGTCGCCGGGCCGGTGGGCGCGGATCCTGACGATCAGCTCCTCGCCCGAGTGGACGCGCTGTCCGTCGACCGTGGTGATGACGTCGCCCGCCCTGAGGCCGGCCCGGTCGCCGGGGCCGCCGCTGGTGACGGCGGGGCCGCCGTCGCGGGCCTTGCTGTCGATGCGGGCGCCGTCGCCGGTGTAGCCCATGTCGAGGGTGACGCCGATGACGGGGTGGGTGGCACGGCCCTTGTTGATCAGTTCCTCGGCGACCCGCCTGGCCTGGTTGATGGGGATGGCGAAGCCGAGGCCGATGGAGCCGGCCTGTCCGCCCCCGGAGTCGGAGCCGTCGTCGGCCGAGCGGATGGCGGAGTTGATGCCGATGGCCCGGCCCCGGGAGTCAAGGAGGGGGCCGCCGGAGTTGCCGGGGTTGATGGGGGCGTCGGTCTGCAGCGCGTCGACGTACGACACGTCGCTCCCGTCGCCCTTCTCGCCGCCCGCCGTGATGGGCCGCTCCTTGGCGCTGATGATGCCGGCGGTGACCGTGTTGGCCAGGTCGAAGGGGGCGCCGATCGCGACGACCGGGTCGCCGACCTGGACGTCGTCGGAGTTGCCGAGGGGCAGGGGGGTGAACCCGTGGACGCCGGTGACCTGGACGACGGCCAGGTCGTATCCGCTGTCGCGGCCGACGACCTTCGCCTTGGCGGTGTCGCCGCTGCTGAAGGTCACGGATATCTCGCCGCCGGATGCGGCGGGCTGGACGACATGGTTGTTGGTGAGGATGTGCCCGCGGGTGTCGAGCACGAAGCCGGTGCCGGTGCCCGCCTCGTCCTCGCCGCTCACGTGCAGCGTGACGACGCTGGGCAGGGCCCGGGCGGCGATCCCGGCGACACTGTCCGGCGCCCGTCCCGCAGGCGCCCGTCCGGCCTGCGGCAGCTGTACGTCGCCCACGCCCTCGCGCTCGACATAGGCACCGGCGACCCCGCCGATGCCGCTGGAGACGACGGCGACCAGCAGGGTCCACACCAGGAGCATCCGCCTGCCCCGCTTACGCCGCTGCTCCTCGCTGGGCACCGCGGCACCGGTCTGCTGCAGCGGCCCGTGCACGAGCGGCTGCTGCCCATCAGCGGAAGCGGCCCAGGGGTCGTACCGCCGCCAGGGATCGGCACCGGTCCCCGTCTCCGCCCCGATCACGGCCGGATCCCCGGCTCCCGGCCCGGCCTGCTCCACCGGCGCGTGCGCAGCAACGCCCGCGGGCGCGAACGGCCCTGCATCCGCCGGTGCGGACTGTGTCGGCTGCAGGGGAGCGGCTGTGGGCGCAGGGGCATGCGGGTCCGCAGGGGCGGGCACGGACGCGGGCGGAACCAGGTGAGCCGACGCGAGCGGACCCGTCTGGGCGGACGCCTGGGAAGCGGCCGGTGCCGGTACGGAGGAAGCCGCCGGAGCGTTGGCAGCCTCGGGCGCAGGCGCCGTCGGAGCCGCGGGCGCGGGCACGGACGCGGAAGGGACCAGGTGAGCCGACGCGAGCGGACCCGCCTGGGCGGACGCCTGGGAAGCGGCCGGTGCCGGTACGGAGGAAGCCGCCGGAGCGTTGGCAGCCTCGGGCGCAGGCGCCGTCGGAGCCGCGGGCG
>NZ_JBVIGN010000004.1:0-128564 GCF_055570785.1 Streptomyces sp. NPDC031100 | reverse complement strand
CGGGCACGGACGCGGAAGGGACCAGGTGAGCCGACGCGAGCGGACCCGCCTGGGCGGACGCCTGGGAAGCCGCTGGTACCGGTACGGAGGAAGCCGCCGGAGCGTTGGCAGCCTCGGGCGCAGGCGCCGTCGGAGCCGCGGGCGCGGGCACGGACGCGGAAGGGCCCAGGTGAGCCGACGCGAGCGGACCCGCCTGGGCGGACGCCTGGGAAGCCGCTGGTGCGGAGGCAGACGGAGGCGTCGGTACGGCCGGAGGCGTCGGTATGGGCGGTGGCTGCTGTGTCGGTGTGGCCGCCCCCTGGGGCTGGGTCGCCGACGGGTGCTGGACCGGTGGGGCGGGAGCCCAGGGGCCCGGCTCGCCGTACGGCGGGGTGCTGTAGGGGTCGGGGTCGTGCAGGGGCTTGGGACGCTCGGCGGGCGGTGCGGCGGCGGAGCCCGCCTCGGTCGGCGCGGGCTTCGCCAGCTCGAAGTCGCCGTCGGCGGGCCTGGCCGGTGCCTCCCCCGCCGACGTCTGCTCCCGGTGTTCCCCCTGCTCCCCCGGCGGGACGGACGTCGGGTTCCCCTCGTTCAATGCTCTCCCCAGGGCTGGCCGCGGCCGCGCGCGTCGGCGGTGGCCGCGGAACGTCGACTCCGCGCCCGGGTCACCGCCGCGGGCACGGTCTCACAGGATTCAACCAGGTTCGGCGGCCGCGGGGCAGCGGCAGGTCAGGGTGCCTGTCGGGAGGAGGAGGGGGAGTCCGAGGACCGGAGGGGAATGGAGGGGGTGTCGGGGACGGGGGCGGACAGCGGGCCGAGGACGGTCGGCTGGGGTGTCGCGGACCAGGAGGTCAGGGAGAACGGCGAGATCTCGCTCAGCGGACGTATCAGCGGGGAGACCGCGGCCGCACCCGCCATCACCGGTGTGGTCAGGTCGTGCGCGGCGTCCTGCACCTGCCCGGCGGCCGGGGCCGGCACTCCGGGCAGCAGCGGCGCGGACAGGGAGGTCGGCGGCACCGGCGTCTGGCCGAACAGGCTGCTGCCCTGGGCGAGCAGCGGTCCCGTCGAGCGGCGGCGCTGGGGGTCGGGTGTGGCCGCGCCCGTGCCCGCCGCACGCGTCGGGACGACGTTGCCGGAGCCGGAGCCGCCGCGGGCGTCCGCGGTCACGTCGCCGGGGATGGCGGTGGTCACGCCGCCGAGGGCCAGGGCGGCCAGCGACACCGCTCCGGCGGCGGCGAACGCGAACCGCAGTCCGCGCGAGGCGGAACGGTCGACGTCCGGGCGGCCGACGGGATGGATGCGGAAACCGCGCTCCTGGGGAGCGACGGGAGCCGCGGAATGGGCAGGGTCGGCGGGGACGTACCCGAACTCGAAGCGCTCGCCGCGCCGCACTCCGAAGACCCCGGCCCCGGGATCCCGCCCGAAGAGGCCGCCCCCGGGCGCCTGCGTGCCGTCGCCGTCGGGGTCACCGCCCGCGGGAAGGCCCTGGAGGCGGGCCAGGAAGCTCTCGGAGGGCGCCGGCGGGGCCGCCTCGGCGAACACGTTCTTCAGCCGTCGCTGGGCGTCCGCCTCCGCCTTGCACCGGGCACAGGTGGCCAGGTGCGCGAGGACACGCTCGCGCGACTCATGACCCAGCTCCCCGTCCACCAGGGCGGAGAGCCGGTCTCCCAGGTGCTGCTCGGTGAGGTGTGCCTCGGCAGCCTTCGGTCGTGATCCACTCACGCGGTCGCGCCCCCTCCCCCCAGAGCGGGGACACGGGCCACGAAGGAGCGCCGCTCGGCCTGGCGCGCCTCCGGCGACCGGTGGGCGAGGGCCTTGCGGAGCTGGGAGCGGCCGCGGTGGATTCGGGAGCGGACCGTGCCGAGCTTCACGCCGAGGGTCGCGGCGATCTCCTCGTACGACAGTCCTTCGATGTCGCAAAGGACGACCGCGGCGCGGAACTCGGGCGCGAGGGTGTCCAGGGCCTGCTGGACGTCCGCGTCGAAGTGGGCGTCGTTGAAGACCTGCTGCGGGGTGGGCTCGCGGCTGGGCAGGCGCTCGGCCGCGTCCTCGCCGAGGGCGTCGAAGCGGATGCGCTGCTTGCGCCGGACCATGTCCAGGAAGAGGTTCGTGGTGATGCGGTGCAGCCAGCCCTCGAACGTGCCTGGCGAGTACGTCGACAGCGAGCGGAAGACGCGGACGAAGACTTCCTGGGTGAGGTCCTCGGCGTCGTGCTGGTTGCCCGTGAGGCGGTATGCCAGACGGTAGACCCGGCCGCTGTGCGTGCTGACGATCTCCTCCCACGTGGGCGGAGTCCACGCCTGCCCGTCCGCGTCGGTGGAGAAGGTCGCGGTGTGGGCGCGCTCGGCGGCGTGGCGGTGGTCAGCGGTGTCGGTCACGGATTTCGGCCTGCCCGCCGATCCGAGAAAGCGCCGCAGCACTCCTCCCCGATCCACAGGCGCAGCCGCACCTCCCCTGTCGGCTCTGGTGGTGTCCAGTGGAGCCCCTACCATAGCCACCTCGCCCGTTAGCTCCGGATAAGCGGTTTTACGAGAATTTGATACGCGCTGATACGGCTCATACGGCTGCGTCAGCATGTGCTCGGCGTCCTCATCCACCTCATACCCCCCGTCACGTCCCGGGCCACCGGCTCTCATCCCTTTAAACGCCCGGTCCCATCTGCGGGTTCCCGGGGGCAACGGATACAGTCACGCCCAGGCAACCACGGGGACAGGAGAGGGCCATTACCGGCAACCGGCAGACGAGCTGGGCGTTCGCCGACGCCTTTGTCGCCGAGGACGAAGCGCTGCGCTGGGCCCGTGACCGGGCCCGCGAGGCAGGGCTGCGCTCGGTGTCGCCCGGCACGGGCGCCGCGCTGCGACTGCTCGCCGCCTCCGTGGACGCGAAGGCGGTCGCGGAGATCGGCACCGGGTGCGGGGTGTCCGGAATCCATCTGCTGCACGGCATGCGCCCGGACGGGGTGCTCACCACGGTCGACCCGGAGCCGGAGCACCAGCAGTTCGCCCGGCAGGCCTTCCGCGCCTGCGGCTTCGCCAGCAACCGGGCCCGGTTCATACCCGGCCGCGCCCTGGACGTGCTGCCCCGGCTCGCGGACGCCGGATACGACCTCGTCTTCTGCGACGGGGACCGGCAGGAGTACTCGGACTACCTCGCTGAATCGTTGCGCCTGCTGCGTCCGGGCGGCCTGGTCGTCTTCGAGGGCATCTTCGCCAACGGCCGTACGGTCGACTCGAGACCGCAGCCGACGGAGGTACTGCGGCTGCGCGAGCTGCTGCGCACGGTGCGGGAGAGCCAGGAGTTGGTGACGTCGCTGCTGCCGGTGGGCGACGGTCTGCTGTGCGCGGTCAAGCGGTGAGCGGCGGACCGCCGGGGGTCCGGAACACGACCGCCCCGGCACCGCATACGATGCCGGGGCAGCCGGAAGGACTCGATCGCGGGCGCGTCAGACGACGACCTTCTTGAGGGCGTCGCCGAGCGCCTCGGCCTCGTCAGGGGTCAGCTCGACGACAAGTCGACCGCCGCCTTCGAGCGGAACGCGCATGACGATGCCCCGCCCCTCCTTGGTCACCTCGAGCGGGCCATCACCCGTCCGCGGCTTCATGGCCGCCATGCTCGTTCCCCTTCCTGAAACCAGCTCATCGTCTGCCGAGAGCCCTCGGAGGGCATCCGCGGTTCCGGGAGCGGACACGCGACACCGGCATCGAACACATTGCTTCCAAGCCATTATCCCGCATCTCAGGACCCGATGACCAACATCAGTCGGCATCGCTTGGGCAACGCGCGCGAGCAAAACCACTCAATTCGGGGATGTGGCTGCGATACTGCACCGCCCTGCGAGCGCCCTCCGAGCGACTCCACTCCGGTTTTCTTTGACGCAGGTCACACGTCCGGTCCGGTCCTTGGACGGCGATCTCCGCCATGCTGTCCTTCGGACAGGGACGTACTGAGCGGTACGTCACCCAGGACGACACCGGAGGGGATGCGCCATGGCCGACACCGTGCTCTACGAGGTGAGCGACGGACTCGCGACGATCACGCTGAACCGCCCCGAGGCGATGAACGCGCTGAACATCGCGACCAAGGTCGCGCTCCGGGAGGCGGCGGAATCGGCGGCCGGGGACACTGCCGTACGGGCGATCCTGCTGACCGCCGCCGGCGACCGGGCCTTCTGCGTGGGCCAGGACCTCAAGGAACACATCGGGCTGCTGGCGGCGGACCGCGAGACGGGGTCCGGGCAGACGATGAGCACGGTCAAGGAGCACTACAACCCGATCGTGAAGGCACTGGCCGGGGCTCCGAAGCCGGTGGTGGCCGCGGTGAACGGGGTCGCGGCCGGGGCGGGCTTCGGCTTCGCGCTCGCCGCGGACTACCGGGTGGTGGCCGAAACCGCCGCTTTCAACACCTCCTTCGCGGGCGTCGCGCTGACCGCGGACTCCGGCATCTCCTGGACGCTGCCCCGGGTGGTCGGCCCGGGCCGCGCCGCAGACCTACTGCTCTTCCCGCGCAGCATCAGCGCGCAGGACGCGCTGGAGCTGGGTATCGCCAACCGGCTGGTGCCCTCCGCCGAGCTGCGCGCCGAGGCCGAGAAGGTGGCGCGGGCCCTGGCAGAGGGGCCGACGGTCGCCTACGCGGCGATCAAGGAGGCGATGGCGTACGGCCTGACGCACTCGCTCGCCGAGACGCTGGAGAAGGAGGACGAGCTGCAGACCCGGGCGGGGCAGTCCGAGGACCACGCGATCGCCGTGCAGGCCTTCGTGAACAAGGAGAAGCCGAAGTATCTGGGGCGCTGAGCCGTTGGCCTGCGGGTCGGTGGAGGTGCGCGCCTCTGGGGCTACGCCCCCAGGCCGGCCCCCCATCGGCCCGACGGCCTCGCCCTCAAACGCCGGACGGGCTGTTTCTGCTGACGCACGCCTCCAAGTGGTCGTTGACCAGCCCGCACGCCTGCATCAGGGCGTACGCCGTCGTCGGGCCGACGAACTTCAGGCCGCGCTTCTTCAGGGCCTTCGACAGGGCCGTGGACTCCGGGGTGACCGCGGGGACGTCGGCGAGGGTCTTCGGAGCGGGGCGGCCGGAGGGGGCGGGGGCGTGGGACCAGATGAACTCGTCCAGCTCGCCCTCGGACCAGTCGGCGAGCACGCGCGCGTTGGCGAGCGTCGCGTCGATCTTGGCGCGGTTGCGGATGATGCCCGGGTCGGCCAGCAGCCGCTCGCGGTCCTCGTCCGTGAAGGCGGCGACCTTCCCGATCCGGAAGTCGGCGAAGGCCGTGCGGAAGCCCGGGCGGCGGCGCAGGATCGTGATCCACGACAGGCCCGACTGGAAGGCCTCCAGGCTGATCCGCTCGAAGAGGGCGTCGTCGCCGTGGACCGGGCGGCCCCACTCCTCGTCGTGGTACGACACGTAGTCCTCGGTGGACAGGGCCCACGGGCAGCGCAGCACGCCGTCGGGCCCGGCGAGGGCGGTTCCGTCGCTCATCGCCGGTCCTCCGGGTGATCGGCCTTGTCCATGCGGGCGTGCGCGGCCGCTGCTCTGGCGCCGGCCAGCGCGGACTCCAGGTCGGCGATACGGGCGTCCCGCTCGGCGAGTTCGGCGCCGAGGCGGCTCAGGGCGTCGTCGACATCCGCCATGCGGTAGCCACGCGGGGCGAGCGGGAAGCGCAGGCTCTCCACGTCCGCCCTGTGGACCGGGCGGTCCGGCGGCAGCGGGTCCTGCAGCCGCTCCGGGGCCGCCTCCGGCAGCGGACCGCTCTCGCCGCCGCCCACCACGGCGAGGGTCACCGCGGCCACCACGACGGCGAGGGCGACGACCAGGAACAAGAACATAACCATCGCTGAGGTCCCCAAGCTCCTTGTGCCCGACGCTGTGCCGGAAGCCAAATCTGTCAGGCTCCGATCGTGCCATGCGAGTCTGACAGTTAGGGTCGCAGGCGGCTGTTCTGCGGACGTACTAGGAGAGGTCACAGGGGATGCTCAGGCTGGGCAGACGTGAATTCGGGCCGCACGAGCCGGTGATCATGGCGATCGTGAACCGGACCCCCGACTCCTTCTACGACCAGGGGGCCACGTTCCGCGACGAGCCGGCGCTGGCGCGGGTGGAGCAGGCGGTGGCCGAGGGCGCCGCGATCGTCGACATCGGCGGGGTGAAGGCCGGGCCGGGCGAGGAGGTCACGGCCGAGGAGGAGGCGCGCCGGACGGTCGAGTTCGTCGCGGAGGTACGGCGTCGGTTCCCGGACGTGATCATCAGTGTGGACACCTGGCGGGCCTCGGTCGGCGAAGCGGTGTGCGAGGCGGGGGCGGATCTGCTGAACGACGCGTGGGGCGGGGTCGACCCGGGGCTCGCGGAGGTCGCTGCGCGGTACGGGGTGGGGCTGGTGTGCACACACGCGGGGGGTGCGCAGCCGCGGACCCGGCCGTACCGCACGACGTACGACGACGTGATGGCCGACATCCTGGAGGTGACCCTGGGGCTGGCGGAACGCGCTGTCTCTCTGGGGGTGCCGCGGGAGTCGGTGCTGATCGATCCCGGGCACGACTTCGGGAAGAACACGCGGCACAGCCTGGAGGCGACGCGGCGGCTGGACGAGATGGTCGCCACGGGGTGGCCGGTGCTGGTGTCCCTGTCCAACAAGGACTTCGTGGGCGAGACCCTGGACCGGCCGGTGAAGGGGCGGTTGATCGGCACGCTGGCCACCACTGCGGTGTCCGCGTGGCTCGGGGCGCAGGTGTACCGGGTCCATGAGGTGGCCGAGACACGCCAGGTACTCGAGATGGTGGCATCCATCGCCGGCCACCGACCCCCCGCAGTAGCCCGACGAGGCCTGGCCTGACCCCGGGGGCGGAGCCCCCGGGGGCGGGGTCAGCGGGCGGCTTCCTTTGAGACCAGGGCCACCGCTTCGTCGACGTCGTCCGTCACGTGGAACAGCAGCAGGTCCTTCTCGGACGCCTTGCCCTGGGCCACCAGTGTGTTCTCCAGCCACGCCACCAGGCCGCCCCAGTACGCGCTGCCGAACAGAACGATCGGGAAGCGGGTGACCTTCTGGGTCTGGACGAGGGTGAGGGCCTCGAAGAGTTCGTCGAGGGTGCCGAGGCCGCCCGGAAGCACGACGAAACCCTGCGCGTACTTCACGAACATCATCTTGCGGACGAAGAAGTAGCGGAAGTTGAGCCCGATGTCGACGTAAGGGTTCAGCCCCTGCTCGAACGGCAGCTCGATACCGAGCCCCACCGAGATGCCGCCCGCCTCCAACGCACCCTTGTTGGCCGCCTCCATGGCCCCCGGGCCGCCCCCGGTGATCACCGCCCAGCCCGCCTCGACCAGGCCGCGGCCCAGCCGCACGCCCGCGTCGTACTCCGGCGAGTCCACCTTCGTACGGGCGGAGCCGAACACGCTGATGGCGGGGGGAAGTTCGGCCAGCGTGCCGAAGCCCTCGATGAACTCCGACTGGATCCGCAGCACCCGCCAGGGGTCGGTGTGCACCCAGTCCGAGGGCCCGCCCGCGTCCAGCAGCCGCTGGTCGGTCGTGCTGGACGTGACCTGACCGCGCCGTCGGAGGACCGGTCCGAGCCGCTGCTCGTCCGGCGGCTGCTTCTTCCCCTCGGGGTTCCCGGTAGCCATGTGCGCTCCCTCCGCTTGCCGGTAGTTCGATCTCAGACTAGATCGACGCAGGTTACGGAGGGGGGACGTCCGCATGTCCGCCATGAAGCGCCGTACGGGACCCTTGCGCCGACCCTGTGCGGACCCTTACGCGGTGAGCCAGTTGCGCAGCCGCTCCTCGCCCGCAAGGATCTTCGCCACCTCGACCCGCTCGTCCCGCTTGTGCGCCAAGTGCGGGTTGCCCGGGCCGTAGTTGACGGCGGGCACGCCGAGCGCGGAGAAGCGGGAGACGTCGGTCCAGCCGTACTTGGGCTGCGGGGTGCCGCCCACCGCCTCGATGAAGGCGGCCGCGGCCGGGTGGGAGAGGCCGGGCAGCGCGCCGGGGCTGTGGTCGTCGACCACGAACTCCTCGACACCGCAGCCCGCGAACACCTCGCGGACGTGCGCGATCGCCTCCTCCTCGGTGCGGTCGGGGGCGTACCGGAAGTTGACCGTGACCACGCACTCGTCGGGGATCACGTTGCCCGCGACGCCACCGCTGATGCCGACCGCGTTCAGGCCCTCGCGGTACTCCAGCCCGTCGATGACCGGCCAGCGGGGCTCGTAGGAGGCGAGGCGGGCCAGGACGGGGGCCGCCGCGTGGATGGCGTTGGAGCCCATCCAACCGCGCGCGGAGTGGGCCCGCTCGCCCTTGGTCTTCAGCAGCACCCGCAGCGTGCCCTGGCAGCCGCCCTCGACCTGGCCGTCGGAGGGCTCCAGCAGGACCGCGAAGTCGCCCCGCAGCCACTCGGGATGGGCCTCGGCCACGTGCCTGAGGCCGTTGAGCTCGGCGGCGACCTCCTCGTTGTCGTAGAACACGAAGGTCAGGTCGCGGTTGGGGGCGGGGACGGTCGCGGCGATGCGCAGCTGCACCGCGACCCCGGACTTCATGTCGCAGGTGCCGCAGCCCCAGAGGACGCCGTCCTCGTCCAGCCGCGACGGGACGTTCTCCGCGATCGGCACCGTGTCGATGTGGCCGGCCAGGATGACGCGCTCCGCGCGGCCCAGGTGCGTGCGGGCGATCACGTTGTTGCCGTACCGGTCCACCGTCAGGTTCGGCAGGGCGCGCAGGGCGGTCTCGATCGCGTCCGCGAGGGGCTTCTCGGTGCCGCTCTCGGAGGGGAAGTCCACGAGCCGCGCGGTGAGCGCGGCGGCGTCCAGCGTGAGGTCAAGCGAGGTGTCGGCCATGGCTCCGACCCTAGCGCGGGCCCCAGGTCAGCAGTGGTCGCCGGACCCGGCGTGAGGGCCGGAAGGCGCTCCAGTACCTTGTACGCGTGCCAGACCCGTCCCCCACTCGTCCCAAGCGTCGCGGCCGCCTCCTCCGTATCGGCGCGGCGCTGTTGGTCCTGTCCGGCGTCGTCGCCTATCTCGTGGTGCAGTACATCACCGGAGGGCCGGGTGCGCGCGGCTGCAAGGTGGTCTCGAGCACGGGCGACGGGGCGTCGTACGAGTTCACGCCCGAGCAGGCGGTGAACGCGGCGACGATCGCCGCCGTCGGCACCGGGCGGGGCATGCCCGAGCGGGCGGTGACCATCGCGCTGGCGACCGCCATCCAGGAGTCGGGGCTGCGCAACATCGAGCACGGCGACCGGGATTCCCTGGGCCTGTTCCAGCAGCGGCCCTCACAGGGCTGGGGCACCGAGCAGCAGATCATGGACCCGGCGTACGCGGCGGGCATCTTCTACGCGCACCTGGCCAAGGTGCCGGACTACACGGGGCTGCCGCTGACGGTGGCCGCGCAGCGGGTGCAGCGCAGCGGCTATCCGGAGGCGTACGCGAAGCACGAGCCGGACGCCACGCTGCTGGCGGCCGCGCTGACCGGGCAGGCGGCGGCCACGCTGACCTGCGACGGGCGCCCGGCGCGCACCGCAGAGGCGACCGGTCCCGACGCGGTACGGGCGGCGCTGGTACGGGACTTCGGGCGGGACGCGCTGCAGGAGACGGGCGCCGAGGTGGGCGGTACGCAGGTTCCGTCGCCGTCGCCGTCCCCGAGCGTGACCTCGAGCGCGCGCGGGCGCACAGTGACCGTCCCGGTGCCCGAGGGCGGGAAGCAGGACGCGACCGGGCGCAGCGAGCGGGAGCGTGGCTGGCAGCTCGCGCACTGGGCCGTGGCCAACTCCTCGGCGCTGCACATCCAGCAGGTGGCGTACGCGGGCCGGGAGTGGACTGCGGGGAGCGGCGGCGGCGCGTGGCGCACGACCGGCTCGAAGGGGGCCGCGGGCGCGGAGAGGTCCGTGGGATCGGTCCGGATCGTGGCCGGACAGTAGTACGGGGGATCACTCGGCCGGGTTGTACGGCCGCGGGGCGCGCATATTTTCCGGCGGGCTGCGGCGAACTTTCGAGAACCCCGGGAAATCAAGGGCCGTAAGGATTCTGCAGGGTCCGGGGCAGGTGTTCTTTGCCCGTTTTTATCCACAACCGATAATGCGATGCGTTATCCATTCTTTACCTTCGGCGTCCGCAACCTTCGTCGGCTTCGAGCGGTAGTCACGGCGTCCGAGTCCGGACACCAACACCGTTTCTCCCGTCGAATGGAGCATTATGTCCCTCCCTCTGACCCGTCGGATCGCCCGTGCCGCGCTGATCGTCGCAGCAGGAGCGGCCGCCGGGGTCGGTGCGGCCGGCTCTGCCGGCGCGGCCACCAGCCTGCCGGAAGCCACTCCGAACGTCGGCGGCCTGACCGCGCTGGACGGGGCGAACGCCGCCGGCACCCTCGACGGTGCGACGCAGCACGCCACCGGCCTCGCGACTGACGCGGGCAGCAAGGCGGTCAAGCAGACGGTGCCCGCCGCGGCCAAGACCGGCGGTGGTGCCGTGAAGAAGGCGACGCCTGCGGCGCAGAAGGCCGTCGGAACTGTCGTCGGCACCGCTGGGACCGCGCTCGGCGGTGCCGCGTCCAGCGCGACGAAGGGCGGCACCCTGCCGGCCGGCTCCCTCGCCAAGGGTGCCCCGACCCTGGACGGTCTGCAGATCCCCAGCTGACGCTCGCTGACGACAACGGGGCCCAGGGAGTTTCCCTGGGCCCCGTTGCGCTGTCTCGGTCCGGTTACGCCGTCAGCCGGGCCACCGCCGCACGGACGCGTTCGTCCGTCGCCGTGAAGGCCACACGGACGAAGTTCTCGCCCGCCTCGCCGTAGAAGTCGCCGGGAGCGACCAGGATGCCCAGCTCGGCGAGGTGGGCGACCGTGGTCCAGCAGGACTCGTCCCGGGTGGCCCAGAGGTAGAGGCTGGCCTCGCTGTGCTCGATGCGGAAGCCGTGGCGGACGAGGGCGTCGCGCAGGGCCGCGCGGCGCGCCGCGTAGCGCTCGCGCTGGACGCGGACGTGCTCGTCGTCGCCGAGGGCCGCCGCTGCCGCCGCCTGCGTCGGCGCCGAGGTCATCATGCCGCCGTGCTTGCGGATCTCCAGGAGGGGGCCCAGGACGGCCGGGTCGCCCGCCAGGAAGGCGGCACGGTAGCCGGCCAGGTTGGAGCGCTTGGAGAGGGAGTGGACGGCGACGATGCCGTCGTAGGAGCCGCCGTTGACGTCGGGGTGCAGGACCGAGACCGGGTCGGCCTCCCAGCCCAGCTCCAGGTAGCACTCGTCGGAGACGAGCAGGACGCCGTGTGCACGGGCCCAGGCGACGATGCCGGTCAGCTCGTCCTTGGACAGGACCCGGCCGGTCGGGTTCGACGGCGAGTTCAGCCAGAGCAGCTTGAGGTTCGCCGGGTCCAGCTCGCGCGGGTCGTCGTAGACCTCGTAGTCCGCGCGGGCCAGGCGGGCGCCGACCTCGTAGGTCGGGTAGGCCAGGCGCGGGTACGCCACCTTGTCGCCGGGGCCGAGGCCCAGCTGGGTCGGCAGCCAGGCGACCAGTTCCTTGGAGCCGACGACCGGCAGCACATGGCGGTGGGTGACCTCACGGGCGCCCAGGCGGCGCTCCAGCCACCCGGTGATCGCGTCCCGCAGCGCGGGCGTGCCCCAGACCGTCGGGTAGCCCGGCGAGTCGGCCGCATCGACCAGAGCCTTCTGGATCAGTTCGGGAACCGGGTCGACCGGGGTGCCGACGGACAGGTCGACGATGCCGTCCGGGTGCGCGGCGGCCGTCTTCTTGTACGGCTCCAGCTTGTCCCAGGGGAACGTCGGAAGGCGGTCGGAGACTGCGGACACGGGTCTTGCTCGCTTTCGTCGGTACGGCAAACGCCTCGGTCCCGTACGGCGGTGATCAAGGCGATCGGGCCGTACGGGACCGAGGCGGCGCGGATACGGGCCGCTGGGCCGCTCAAACGGTCACTAGGCCTGCGGCGGCAGCGCGGCGATGAAGGGGTGGTCGCGCTCGATCAGCCCCAGCTTGCTGGCGCCGCCGGGAGAGCCCAGCTCGTCGAAGAACTCGACGTTCGCCTTGTAGTAGTCCTTCCACTCCTCCGGAGTGTCGTCCTCGTAGAAGATCGCCTCGACCGGGCAGACCGGCTCACAGGCACCACAGTCGACGCATTCGTCCGGGTGGATGTACAAGGACCGGGAGCCCTCGTAGATGCAGTCGACCGGGCACTCCTCGATGCACGCCTTGTCCTTCACGTCGACACAAGGCTGCGCGATGACGTAGGTCACGCTGTCGTTCCTCCTCGATAGGGCGCTGGCGGGCCTCCATAGGCTCCGCCGCCTGGCGCGCGGGAGCGCGGCGTCGTCGATGCCCGCCCCTAGTATCTCCGTTCCGGGGCATGATCCATACAGGAGGGGTGAACTGACCAGTGGAAATATCGGCGCACGGACGCCTCGAGGTCCGTATCACCGCCGCTGACGTGGGCAAACGGGTCTCCGTACGGCGCTTGGGCGAACCTGGAACGGCAGGGGAGAAGTTCACCGACACGGTGGGTGTTCTCACATCATGGGACGACGGCGTGCTCATGATCACACGGCGGGACGGGCGGAGTGTCCGGATCCCGGAGTCCGCGCTGGTCGCGGGCAAGGTGGTACCGGCCGCGCCGGCGCGCCGCCGGGGTCCGGCCGCGAGCTATGCGGAGCTGGCGCGCATCGCCGCGCGCGCGTGGCGGCCGGTGGAGAGCGAGCGGCTGGGCGAGTGGGAGCTACGGGCGGCCGACGGGTTCACGCGACGCGCCAACAGTGTGCTGCCGCTCGGTGACCCGGGTCTCCCGCTCGACGCGGCCCTGGAGACCGTACGACGCTGGTACGGCGAGCGCGGCCTGCCCGCCTACATCCAGACCGCCACCGGCGCCGAGGGCACGCAGGAGCTGCTGTGCGCGGAGCTGGAGCGGCGCGGGTGGGTGCGGGAGGTGACCGCCGAGCTGTGGACCGGGGCACTGGCACCGATCGCGGACCGGGCCGAGGGCACCGGGGTGCTGCTGTCCCGGGAGGCCGACGCGGCGTGGCTCTCCCGTTACCAGCGCAAGGGAATGACCGAGGTGGCCCTGCGGGTGCTCGCCACCGGCCCGTCGGTGTGGTTCGCGACGGTGCCCGGCGCGGCCGGGGAGCCGCCGGCGGCGATCGGGCGGTGCGTGGTGGACGGCCGCTGGGCCGGCTTCGCCGCCGTCGAGGTCGACCCCGCCCGCCACCGCCAGGGCCTGGCCACCGAGGTCATGTCCGCGCTGGCCCGGCGCGCCCTGTCCGAGGGCGCCTCGGCGGCCTGGCTCCAGGTGGAAGACGACAACGAGCCCGCCCGTGCCCTGTACGCCGCCCTCGGCATGTCCCCGCACCACGCCTACCACCATTACCGGGCACCGGAAGAGCACGGCGCCGCCGACCAGGGGGACGCCGGATGAGCCCGACGCGCGGTACTGGTACCGATGCGGGCGGCACGAGCCGCGCCCGGCTGCGAAGAACATCAGCCCCGGATCGTCGTAGGGATCGTTGTGGACGGGCATGAGCCAGGCATGCGGCATCCTCTTCTTCCGCCTCCGTATCCGCCCCCGCCGGAGCGGTCCGCCGAGGTGCGGCGGCGGTTCGCGGAGGAGGCGCGGTCCGAGCGGCCGGATCTGTCGGCGCTGTGTCTGTTGATCGGCGCGGAGGCGGACGGGTCGCTGGGTGAGCAGGGCATCGACGCGGCGCAGCTGGAGCTGGACCGGCTGGCCGGGCTGCTGCCCTATCGGCCGGGCGGCCCGCGGGCGTGGGCGGAGGCGGTGTCCCGGCTGCTGGGCGAGCGCTACGAGTTCCACGGGACCCCCGCCGACTACCAGCGTCTGGAGTCCTCGCTGCTGCACGAGGTGCTGCGACGGCGGCGCGGGCTGCCGATCCTGCTGTCGGTGGTGTGGATGGAGGTGGCGAGAAGAGCGGGCGCCCCGGTGTACGGGGTCGCGCTGCCCGGCCACTTCGTGGTCGGGTTCGGTCCGGCCGAGGAACAGGTGCTGGCCGATCCGTTCGACGCGGGCAGGGTGCTGACCGGGGCGGATGCCGAGCTGCTCGTGGTGGGGGCCACGGGGGCGCCGCTGCAGCCCTCGATGCTGGTGCCCGCGCCGCCGCTGGAGGTGGTGCAGCGGATCCTGAACAACATCCGGGCGTGGGCCGCCGCTCGGCCCGAGCGGTCGGACGTGGCGCTGCGTGCCGTGGAGCTGAGCCTGCTGCTGCCCGCGCACCCGGCTCGGCTGCGCTACGAGCGGGGACACCTGCTGGTGCAGCGGGGCGAGTACACGACGGGAGCCGCGGAGCTGGAGGCGTACGCCCATCTGATCGAGGTCGTCGACGAGTCGGCCGCGCGCAAGGTGCGCGAGCAGGCCCGCACGGCCCGGGCGATGCTCAACTGACCACCCGGAACGGACCGCTCGGACGATCACTCGGGCGACCGCTCAGAGCCAGCCTTTCTCCCGCGCCGTGCGCACCGCCTCCGCCCGGTTGCGTACCGCGAGCTTCTGGATGGCCGTGGAGAGGTAGTTGCGGACCGTGCCCTGGGACAGATGGAGGGCCTTGGCCAGCTCCGCGTTGGTGGAGCCGTCGGCCGCCGCGCGCAGCACCTCGCGTTCCCGTTCGGTCAGCGGGTTCGCGCCCTCGGCCAGTGCGGCCGCGGCCAGCGTGGGGTCGATGACCCGCTCGCCGGCGAGCACCTTGCGGACCGCGTCGGCGAGTTGGGCGGCCGGCGCGTCCTTGACCAGGAACGCGTCGGCGCCCGCCTCCATCGCGCTGCGCAGATAGCCGGGGCGGCCGAAGGTGGTCAGGACGACGAGCTTGACCGCGGGGTGCTCCCGGCGCACCTGGGCCGCCGCCTCGATGCCGGTGCAGCCGGGCATCTCGATGTCGAGCAGCGCCACGTCCACACCGTGCGCGCCGACGGCCGCCAGCACCTCGTCCCCGCGCGCGACCTGGGCGACGACCTCGATGTCGTCCTCCAGGCCGAGCAGGGCGGCGAGCGCCTCGCGGACCATCGACTGGTCCTCCGCCAGGAGGACCTTGATCATGCTCGTCATGCCCCGGATCCTACGTCCGCCGAGGGCACCGCAGGCACCCGGGCGACGAGCCGGAACCCGTGCCTGGCCCGGCCCGCCTCCAGCGTCCCGCCGGCCTTCTGAAGCCTCTCGGTCATGCCGCTCAGACCGTTGCCGTGCCCCTTGCCGGAGCCGCCGGATCCGTTGTCCTCGACGCAGAGTTCGAGCGTCGGCCCGTCCAGGGTCTGCCGGCGCACGAGCTGGACGACGCACCGGTCGGCGCCGCTGTGCCGGACCACGTTGGTGACCGCCTCGCGCAGCGCCCAGGCGAGGGCGGCCTCGGCCTCCTCGGGGACGTCGGTGAGGTCGGGTTCCGCGGGCACCTCGGCCGCCACCCCGGCGGCGGTGAGCGCGACCTGGGTGCCGGCGAGTTCGGCGGCGAGGCGGGGGCGGCGGTAGCCGGTGACGGCCTCGCGGACGTCGACCAGGGCCTGGCGGCTGACCTGTTCGATGTCGGCGACCTGCTGGGCCGCCTTGTCGGGGTGGCCGGGCAGCATCCGGCCGGCCAGCTCGCTCTTCAGCGTGATCAGGGAGAGGGAGTGGCCGAGCAGGTCGTGCAGGTCGCGGGCGAGGCGCAGCCGCTCCTCGTTGGCGGCGAGCTGGGCGACGGTGGCCCGGGCCTTGCGCAACTCGATGGTGGTACGCACCAGTTGGCCGACGCCGGTCATCGCGAAGCCGATGAGCAGGGTCAGCAGGAGCAGGTCGCGCCCCGCCTGCTCGTCGGAGTGCAGTCCGACGAGGTACATCGTGACGGCGGTGGCCGGGATGGCCCAGTAGGCGGCCTTCAGCGGCAGCGTGGCCCCGCAGGCGACCGACACGTAGACGAAGAGGCCGAGCCAGGCGCTGCCGAGGGTGTAGGCGAGGACGGGGGCGAGGACGCCGAGGATCGCGCCCAGGGTGAGGACGATGCGCGGGGAGAACGGCCGGCCGATGTTGCGGAAGACCAGCGTCAGATAGACCCCGACGAAGGCCGCGAGGCCGAGTGAGCCTGCCACGGTGGCACCCGTGGTGTGTCCGCCGTTGATCAGGTCGTGGACCGGCGAGCTGAGGAAGACCAGCCAGACGCCGATCCACAGAATCTTGACCAGCAGCTCGCGCCGGTTGCCGGGCGGCCAGCCCACGGGCGCGTGCTTCGTACCGCCTGTGCTCCGGTCTTCCGTCATCGTGCTCACGCCTTCAGCGTGTCCTTCCGGTACAGCCAGGCCGCGCCGCCCGCGAAGAGGACGAACGAGACGACGAGGATGGCGATGTCCTGGGCGCTCGGGGCCTGGCTCTGTTCGATCGCCCGCCCCAGGGCAGCGTACGCGTGGGTGGGCAGCCACTTGGCGATGTCCTGCAACCACTGCGGGAAGGTGGTCGACGGCATCCACAGGCCGCCGAGCAGCGACAGACCGAAGTAGATGATCATCGTGATGGGCCGTACCGCGTCCCCGGTGGCGAGGTAGCCGATGGCGACGCCGAGCGCGGCGAAGACGAGGCTGCCGGCCCAGATGACCCCGGTGAGCGCGAGCCACTGCCAGGCGTCCAGGCGTACGTCCTTCACGACGGCGGCGACGAGGAACACCATGATGATCGACGGCAGGCTGACCACGGCCGCGCCGGCGGTCTTGGCGAGGACGTAGCCGCGCCCGGGCAGCGTGGTGAGGCGCAGCTGCCGTACCCAGCCGCTCTCGCGTTCCTTGGCGATGCGTTCGCTGTTGCCCATCAGGACGGCCGTCAGGGCGCCGAAGGAGGCCATGGAGACCATCAGGTAGGTGGCGACGGTCAGGCCGCTGCCGGTGACCTTCTCGTTCGCCCCGGCGCTGCCGCCGAAGATCAGGAAGAGGAGCGAGGGGTAGAGCACCGAGAAGAACAGGAACTTCTTGTTGCGCAGGGCGCGGGTCAGTTCGAGCTTGATGAGCGCGTTCATGACTGCTTGGCCTCCTCGGCCTCCGTGATGGCGACGAAGGCCTGCTCAAGGCCCAGACCGGCGACTTCGAGGTTGCGGGGGTAGACGCCGAGGCCGTACAGGGCGTGGACGGTCGCGTCGGCGTCGGACGACTGGATGCGGACGGTCTGGCCGGATACGTCGATCGAGGTCAGGAAGGGCAGGCCGCGCAGGGCCGCCTCGTCGATCCCGCCCTCCAGGTCGAAGGAGACACGGCGGGCGCCCGCCTTGGCCTTGATCTCGGCGGCGGTGCCGTCGGCGAGCAGGCGGCCGCGGTGCAGTACCAGCACCCGGTCGGCGATGGCGTCGGCCTCTTCGAGGTAGTGGGTGGCGAAGAGGACCGTACGGCCCTGGTCGGCCTGTTCCCGCATGGTGGCCCAGAAGGCCTGGCGGGCGGAGACGTCCATGCCGGTGGTCGGCTCGTCCAGGACGATCAGGTCGCTGTCGCCGGCGGTGGCGAGTGCGAAGCGGACGCGCTGGGCCTGGCCGCCGGAGAGCTTGTTGACCTTGCGGTCGGCGATCTGCGCGATGCCGGCGCGGGTGAGGACGTCGTCGACCTTGTACGGCTTCGGGTGCAGGGAGCAGGCCAGCTTCACCAGCTCGGTGACGGTGACCTCGTCCATCAGGCCGCCGCTCTGCAGCATGGCCCCGACCCGCCCGGCGACGATCGCCTCGCGCGGGCTGGTGCCGAACACACCGACCGTGCCGCTGTCGGGGTGCTTGAGCCCGAGCAGGAGGTCGAGGGTGGTGGACTTGCCGGCGCCGTTCGGGCCGAGGAGGGCGACGGTCTCCCCCGGGTACAGCCGGAGCGAGAGCCCGTCGACGGCCCGCACGCTCCCGTACGTCTTGGTCACCTGGTCGAACCCGACCACCGGGGTGGTGGTGGCCGGTGCCGCTGTTGTTGTCATGCCCACCATGCTCACCGAGGGGGCCCGGGGGCCGGCAGTGTCGGAGGTCCTGAGTGCCGGATGACAGATGTCATGGGCAGAAGGTGACAGAAGGAAAAGGGGCGCCCGGCGGACACCGGACGCCCCTTTCCGGGTGGCGCTAGCTCGGGTTGGTCTTGATGACGGCGACCCGGTTGGTCTTGCTCATGAGCGCCTCGCGGAGGGCGACGTAGACGTCCTGGGGCGTGACCGGCGTCTTCTTGCCGTTGCCCCGGGTGATGAGCACCCCGTCGAACGCCTGACCGTACAGCTGCTTCAGAGCGGCCAGGTCGGGCTTGTCGACCAGCTTGCCGTCGACAGCCGTCACCCTGAGGAACTTCCACAGCGAGTTCTGCGGGCTCATCGGGACCGAGTGCGCGGCGTCCGTCTGGACCGTCACCTTGGCCGACATCGCCGGCTCCGCGAACTCCTTCATCTCCCGGTCGACCTCGGCGTTCGTCACCGTCGGCTGCTTGGTGGTCGTCGGGACCGTGACCGGGTTCGCCGTGTCCGTCTCCACCAGCGTGCGGTAGGCCTGTTCGACCGCCTGGGTCGACTGGGCCGCGTCGACGCCCTTGCCCGCCTTGCCGTAGACGGCCACGGCCTTGCCGGACTCGAACTTGATGGTGCCGTCGGTGACCGAGCCGGAGCCGCCGCCCACCTGCTCGAGCGCGGCCTGGAGCTTCTCCTCGTCCACCGGCATGACCGGTTCGACCTCCCGCTTCTGCCCGAAGAGGGAGCCGATCACGGAGACCGGGTTGTAGTCGCTCTTGGCGGCCTCGCCGACCGTGCTCGGGAAGTCGAACTGCAGGCCCGCGTTGTCCGGCGTGAGGGACACCGTCCTGCCGCCGACGGACAGCTTCAGCGGCTTGTTCACCCGGCTGCCGAAGGCGTCGTCGAGCTTCTTGACGGCCTCGTCGCGGGTGCCGCCGCCGATGTCGACGCCGAGGACGGTGGTGCCCTTGGGCACGTCGGTGTGGTTCATCAGCAGCCCGGCGCCGTAGGCACCGCCCGCGAGGACGAACACGCCGGCGCCGAGCAGCACGAGCTTGCTGCGGCCCTTCTTCTTCGGTTTGGCCTGGGACTTGGGCTGCGGGGACGGGTCGGGCAGCTTGGGCGGCGTGTGCGGCACCGGGCCGTCCGGGTGGGCGCCGGAGCCGAACGGGGAGTTCCCCGCGGCCGGGATGACCGGGATGCCGCTGGTGACCGTGTGCCCGGAGACGTTGTCCGGGGAGCGGTATCCGGGCGTGCCCGGTTCGGGGGCCGGCTTCTGCGGGGTGAGGATCGCGGTGTCGTCGCTGAGTCCGCCGCCGGGTGCCGTGCCGGGTCCGGCGGAGGCACCGGGGGCGAACGGACCGCCGGGCAGGCGGTGGCTGCCGGTGTCGCCGTAGCCGCCCGGGCCGTCGAAGGATTCGCCCAGATCCCTGTCCAGGTCGCTGAGCACGCTCCTCGGAGCGGCCGGCGGGACGAACGATCCGTCGCCGGTCACCGGACCGCCGGTGGGGCCCGCCGGGCCCTGCGGGCCGCGGCCGCCCTGGCCGCTCGGCCCGTTGAAGCCGCTGGGCCCGCCGGGGCCGCTCGTACCGTTCGCGCCGGCGGTGCCGTCGAACGCGCTCTGGCCGTTCTCCGAGAAGTACGGCAGGTCGTCGCGGCTCGGTTCGCCGCCGTTCGCGCCGGAGCGGGAGCCGCCCAGCGGACCCGCGGCCAGCGCCTCGGTCACGTCGAAGGAACCGGTGCCGCCGCCGTGCCCCGGGGCCACGGGGCCGCCGGTGGCGCCGGGCAGGCCCGAGCCCTTGCCGGCGCCGGAGCGGCCGCCGCCCGGCGCGCTCATGGAACCGACCACGCCACCGGGCCGACCGCCGCCGGGGCGCGTACCCGTGGCACCGGCGCCGGAGGCACCCGGCCCGCCCGCAGCGCTCGGCGCGGCGGCCGACGCGCCCGCGGCGGTGGAACCGCCGGGGATTCCGGCCCCGTTCGTGCCGCCGCCGCCCGGACCGCCCTTGGGCGTGCCGGACTTGCGGGGCGCGAACCAGTCGCTGGTCTTCTCGGCGGCCTGCGCTGCGGGCTCGGCGGGGGGTTCGGCGGGACCGGCGGGCGGCGCGGCGGCGGGAGCCGGCTTCGGGTCGGCGCCCCGGTCCTCCGTGGCGCTCTCGGCGTCCCCGACGGGTTTGCGCACGACGACCGGCGGGATGGGCCGCGATCCGGGGATGTTGATCCGGATCCGGGTCGTCAGCGTGGTCTCGGTCTTGCGTTCCTCGGGCTGGGTGGCCGAACGGCCCGCGTCCGCACCGGCGTCGGGAGCCATGGGGGTCCCGTACGGCGGCGTCCCCGAGGGGTATGCGGCTCCGCCGGTCCCGCTGGACCCGGAGGACGGAGTGTCAGTTTCACGACTCAAGGCAGGTTCTCCCGGTTGGCTCCGCCGCCCGTTACGACCTCAGCGGGCAGCTCGGCGGCGCGCACCACCATACTGGCCACGTCTGGCGCGTATCCCATGACCGCCGAGGAAACCCACACGGGACTCGCACGTGCGCCGCACGGCGAAGTGGTACGTCACTTGCCAAGTCGGGCGGGGCCGCCCTCGGGTTGCCGTCCGGGGCCAAGGGTGGCGCAGATCACAGCGAGGGCCATGCCGCCGAGCAGGAAGAGGTAGGAGCCCCCTCCGGCGCCGAACAGGAAGTCGCCTTCCGGGCGGCTGGCGGTGAGCAGGATGACGGCGACGATCCAGCCGGCCACCGGCGCGACCGCCCCGGCCCGGCCGCCGAGCGCGTACGCCCCGCCGAGGAACAGCCCGGCGGCGCCCGCGAGGGCGAGCAGCAGCCCGCCGGGGAACCAGGCGGCCTGGACCAGGGTTCCGGCGAACCCGACGATCGCGCCGAGCAGGAACAGCCCGAGGTAGGCGGCCATGCGTCCGGCCGAGGGGCGGTGCAGGGGCTGGGCGAGCGCCGAGCCGCGTCCGGCGTTGCTCATGACGCCTCCTCGTCGCCGGTGCCGACACCGGCGAACAGGTCGGTCTCCCCGAGCTGCGCCGGGCCGCGCACCAACTCGTAGTACTCGGTGGTGAGCAGCGGCTGGGCCAGCTCGTTGGAGAGCGCGAAGTACGGCTCGGCCACCTCGATCTGGGTGGCGTGGGCGCGCATGGCGGCGGCCTTGGCCGAGGCATGGGCGCTGCCGTCGATCGCGGTGGTGATCCGGTCGTCGTCGACCACGCCCGGCACGTCGGCCAGGGTGGCGCTCTTTGCGAACGGGAGCGTGGGAAGGTCGTCCTGGAGGCGGGCGAAGGCGGCCTCGGCGACGGAACGCGGCACGCGGTTCCAGTAGACCTTCTCGATCCGGTGTCCCTCTTCGTCCGCCAGTTCGACGGCCCGCATGGCGACGTGGTGGGCCTGGATGTGGTCCGGGTGGCCGTACCCGCCGTTGTCGTCGTAGGTGACGAGGACCTGCGGGCGGATCTCCAGGATCACCTCCACGAGCGACCGGGCGGCCTCGTCGAGGTCGGCCTGCCAGAAGCAGTCGGGGTCCTCGTTGTCGGGAATGCCCATCATGCCGGAGTCGCCGTAGCGGCCCGCGCCGCCGAGCAGCCGGGAATCCGAGACGCCCAGCTCGCGCAGGGCGGCGGTCAGCTCGCCGCGGCGGTGTGCGCCGAGCGCGGGGCCGGTCAGATGCCGCAGCCCGGGCGGAATGACCTCCCCCCGCTCACCCAGGGTGCAGGTGACCAGGGTCACGTGGGCACCCTCGGCGGCGTACCTGGCCATGGTCGCGCCGTTGTTGATCGACTCGTCGTCCGGGTGCGCGTGCACCAGCAGCAGACGCCGCTCGGGCAGTACCGTCATGGGAACACCCTACGAGGTCCGCGCCGGGCCGGCCGTCAGAACTTGATGCTGCCGATCATGCTGGCGACGTTCGTCGTCAGCTCGCTGATCGTCGGCGCGACGGTCGAGGAGGCGAGGTAGAAGCCGAGCAGGATGCAGACCACCGCATGGCCTCCCTTCAGCCCTGACTTCTTGATCAGCAGGAAGACGATGATCGCCAGCAGCACCACCGCCGAAATCGAGAGTGCCACGGCGGCTCACCTCCAAAGATCCCAGGGACGCGGGGGGTTCGGACTATGGGGGTTGTGACCCGGTTGTAGATCGATAGAGCAAATCCATGCAGACGCCAGCAGGTTCATACCCACACAGCGGTAGTGATCATAACTATCCGTGCTCGCGCATCGCTCGGCGCACGGCCGCACAAGGGGGCGCATGGCCAATATGGTCGGGGTATGACGACCGAGGCTGACTCCTTCCCCCGTCGGCACGCCCGCACGCAGCGCTTCACGCTCGGCGCGCCGCGTGCGTTCACCGTGGCTCCCGACGGTTCGCGTGTCGCGTTCCTGCGCTCCAACTCCGGCACGGACCGGGCCAATTCCCTGTGGATCATGGATCCGGCGGACGGCACCGAGCGCCTGGCCGCCGACCCGCGCACCCTGCTCGGGGGCGCCTCGGAACAGCTCTCTCCCGAGGAACGGGCACGCCGGGAGCGCAGCCGGGAGGGCGGGGCCGGCATCGTCGACTACGCCACCGACGCGGCCGTGGAGTTGGCGGCTTTCGCCTTGTCAGGGCGGCTTTTCACGGCCGAGCTGCGGGCCGGTACGGCGCGTGAACTCCGCGTTCCCGGCCCGGTGATCGACCCGCGTCCGTCGCCGGACGGGCGGCACATCGCGTACGTCGCCCAGGGCGCGCTGCGGGTGACGGGCGCCGGGGGCGAGGGCGACCGGGCGCTGGCGGAGCCGGAGGCCACGGCGGGGGCCGGCCAGGTCACTTATGGGCTCGCCGAGTTCGTCGCGGCCGAGGAGATGGCGCGTTCGCAGGGTTTCTGGTGGGCGCCGGAGTCGGACCGGCTGCTGGTGGCGCGCGTGGACGACACGCCGGTGCGGCGGTGGTGGATCGCCGACCCCGCCCGCCCGGAGCGTGAGCCAGACCACGTCGCCTACCCGGCGGCGGGTACGGACAACGCGGACGTACGGCTGTTCGTGATGGGCCTCGACGGGGGGCGTACGGAGGTCGTCTGGGACCGCGCGCGCCACCCCTATCTGGCGCGTGTGCACTGGTCAGAGGCGGGTGCGCCGCTGCTGCTGGTGCAGACCCGGGACCAGCGCAGCCAGGTGTTCCTGGCGGTGGACCCGGACTCCGGGGCGACCCGGATGGTGCACGCCGACGAAGATCCAACATGGCTGGAACTTTTCGCCGGTGTGCCCTGCTGGAGCCCGTCCGGGCGGCTTGTCCGGATCGCGGACGAGGGGGGTGCGCGGGTGCTGGCCGTGGGTGAACGGCCGCTGACCGGCCCGCAGTTGCACATCCGTGCGGTACTCGACGTCACGGCCGACGACGTGCTGGTCTCGGCCTCGGCGGGCGAGGAGGCGGAGGACCCGGAGATTGGCGAGGTTCATGTCTATCGGGTGAACGAACTCGGCGTGGAGCGCGTGTCGCAGGCGCCGGGGGTGCACTCGGCGGTGCGCGCCGGGGGTGTGACGGTGCTGGCGTCCGCGACGCTCGACGGCCCGGGCACCCGTGTCCAGGTGCTGCGCGACGGAAAACAGACAGCAACTGTCACGTCATACGCCGAAGTTCCCGGCTTGTCCCCCCGGGTGACGCTCACCGAAGGGGGCGCACGCCGAATTCCGTGCGCCGTGCTTATGCCTACGGACTACCCCGGAGACACTCCTCTGCCGGTCCTCCTCGACCCCTACGGGGGCCCGCACGGACCGCGCGTGGTGGCCTCCCACAACGCGCATCTGACCTCGCAGTGGTTCGCGGACCAGGGCTTCGCGGTGATCGTCGCCGACGGCCGGGGCACCCCCGGCCGCTCCCCGGCCTGGGAGAAGGCGGTCCACCGCGATTTCACGCTCACCCTGGACGACCAGATCGAGGCCCTGCAGGACCTGGCGAAGCGCTACCCCCTGGACCTGTCCCGGGTGGCCGTCCGCGGCTGGTCCTACGGCGGCTATCTGGCGGCGCTCGCCGTCCTGCGCCGCCCCGACGTCGTCCACGCGGGCATCGCGGGCGCCCCGGTGACGGACTGGCGTCTCTACGACACCCACTACACCGAGCGCTACCTCGGCGACCCGGCCGAGGAGCCCGAGACCTACGCCCGTAACTCCCTCGTCACCGACGACGGCCTGTCCTCCCCCGCCGAGCCGCACCGCCCGCTGATGATCATCCACGGCCTGGCCGACGACAACGTGGTGGCCGCCCACACCCTGCGGCTGTCCTCGGCGCTCCTGGCGGCCGGCCGCCCCCACGAGGTGCTCCCGCTGTCCGGCGTGACCCACATGACCCCCCAGGAACAGGTCGCGGAGAACCTGCTCCTGCTCCAGGTGGACTTCCTGCGGCGTTCGCTGGCACAACCGCGCAAATCCTCGTGAACCGCGTTTACACACAGGCAACTTCACGGAAGCGGCACCGATATACGGACGCGCGAGGCTGAACAGCGTACGGCCGTGCGGGTGCCGTGAACGGGCCGGGGTGCGCCATGTCATCCCGGCCCGTTGCCTTGCCCCTGGGCCTCCTCCGGGGGCACGACCACCTTCTCCTCGGCGAAGTGGCACGCCGAGTCATGTGCCGCGGGGCCGGTCGTACCGCGGAACGCCTCGGGGACCGCCAGCAGCGGGACCTCGACGACGCAGCGCTGCTGTGCCTTCCAGCAGCGGGTGCGGAAGCGGCAGCCGGAGGGGATGTTCGTCGGGGACGGGACGTCGCCGACGAGGATGATCCGCTCGCGGTGCTCCCGGGCGTCGGGGTCGGGGACGGGGACGGCGGAGAGGAGCGCCTGCGTGTAGGGGTGGGTGGGGTGGTCGTAGATCTCGGCGTCGCTGCCGATCTCGACGATGCGGCCCAGGTACATCACCCCGACCCGGTCCGAGATGTGCCGGACGATCGACAGGTCGTGGGCGATGAAGACGTAGGAGAGGTCGAACTCCGACTGGAGGCGGTCCAGGAGGTTGATCACCTGGGCCTGGACCGAGACGTCCAGAGCGGAGACCGGTTCGTCGGCGACGATCACCTCCGGGCGCAGCGCCAACCCCCGTGCGATGCCGATGCGTTGGCGCTGTCCGCCGGAGAACTGGTGCGGGTAGCGGTTGATGTACTCGGGGTTGAGGCCGACCACGTCCAGGAGCTCCTGCACCCGGCGCCGGCGGTCGCCCTTGGGGGCCGCCTCGGGGTGGATCTCGTAGGGCTCCCCGATGATGTCCCCCACCGTCATCCGGGGGTTGAGGGAGGTGTACGGGTCCTGGAACACCATCTGGATGTTGCGGCGTACGGCTCTCAGGGCCCGGCCGGACAGCTTGGTGATGTCCTCGCCCTTGAACTTGATCGAACCCGCCGTCGGCCGCTCCAGGCTGCACAGCATCTTCGCCACCGTCGACTTGCCGCAGCCGGACTCGCCGACGATGCCGAGGGTCTCGCCCTTGGCCAGCGTGAAGTCGACACCGTCGACGGCCTTCACCGAGCCGACCTGCTTCTTGAACAGGATCCCCTGCATGAGCGGGTAGTGCTTGACGAGGCCGCTGACCTCCAGGATCGGCTCAGCCATGCAGGCACTCCCTCCAGAAGTGGCAGGCGCTGCCGCGCTCTTCGGAGACCTCGTAGAGCGGGGGCACGTCCGTACGGCACACGTCCTGAGCCATCGGGCAGCGGGGGTGGAAGGCGCAGCCGGGCGGGATGTGCATCAGGTTCGGCGGCAGGCCCTTGATCGCGTACAGCTCCTGGCCCTTCTGGTGCAGGCGCGGGATGGAGTCCAGCAGGCCGCGGGTGTAGGGGTGCGCGGGCGCCTTGTAGATGTCGTGGACCGGGGCCGACTCGACGATCCTGCCCGCGTACATCACGGCGATCCGGTCGGCCACGTCCGCGACGACGCCGAGGTCGTGCGTGATCAGGATCAGGCCCATGTGGTACTCGCGCTGCAGCTCCGCGAGCAGGTCCATGACCTGGGCCTGGACGGTGACGTCCAGGGCGGTGGTCGGCTCGTCGGCGATGATGAGGGCCGGCTCCAGCGCCAGCGCCATGGCGATCATGATGCGCTGGCGCATGCCGCCGGAGAACTGGTGGGGATAGTCCCGCACCCGCTGGGCCGCGCCCGGGATGCGCACCCGGTCCATCAGCTCGACGGCCCTGGCCCGCGCGTCCTTCTTCGACATCCCCCGGTGCACGACGAACATCTCGCCGAGCTGGTCGCCCACGGACAGCACGGGGTTGAGGGCGGACAGCGCGTCCTGGAAGATCATCGCCATCCCGGCGCCCCGGACCTTCCGCCGCTCCTCCTCCTTGAGCTTCAGCAGGTCCTTGCCCTGGAAGAGGATCTCCCCGCCGGTGATCCGCCCGGGCGGCATGTCGAGGATCCCCATGACGGCCTGCGCGGTCACCGACTTCCCGGAGCCCGACTCGCCGAGCACGGCCAGGGTCTCCCCCGCGTCGACGGCGTACGACACCCCGTTGACGGCGCGCGCGATCCCGTCCCGCATGCGGAACTCCACGTGCAGGTCACGCACTTCGAGCAGCATGACGCCGTCACCTCAGCTTCGGGTCCAGGGCGTCGCGGACCGCGTCGCCGAGCATGATGAAGGCCAGGACCGTGACGGCGAGGGCTCCCGAGGGCCACAGCAGTGCGTGTGGGGCGTTGCGGATGTAGGGGGAGGCGGCGGAGATGTCGATGCCCCAGGACACGTTCGGCGGTTTCAGCCCCACGCCGAGGTACGACAAGGTCGCCTCCAGGGTGATGTAGGTGCCGAGCGCGATGGTCGCCACGACGATCACGGGGGCCACGGCGTTGGGGGCGATGTGCCGGAGCAGGATGCGGGAGTTGGAGGCGCCGAGGGCGCGGGCGGCCTGGACGTAGTCGTTCTGCTTCGCGGTGATGACCGAGCCGCGGGCGATGCGGGCGATCTGCGGCCAGCCCAGCAGCACCATGAACCCGACGACGGGCCACACCGTGTTGCTGGTCACCACGGACAGGAGCACCAGGCCGCCGAGGACGACCGGGATGGCGAAGAAGACGTCGGTGATGCGGGACAGGACCGAGTCCCCGATGCCGCCGAAGAAGCCCGCAAGGGCGCCGAGCACGGACCCGAGGATCGCGACCCCGAGCGTGGCGCACACGCCCACCGTGACGGACGTACGGGCGCCGTAGACGGTCCGTGTGTAGACGTTGCAGCCCTGGCCGTCGTACCCGAAGGGGGCGCCCGGCTGTGAGCCCTGCTGGGCCTTGGACAGGTGGCACGTGAGGGGGCTGCCGGAGGCGATCGCCGAGGGCCACAGGGAGACGAGGACCAGGAAGAGGATGACCAGGGCGGAGAGGAGGAAGACGGGGTTGCGCCGCAGGTCGCGCCAGGCGTCGGACCACAGGGAGCGGGGCTTGCCCGCCGGGCCCGTGCCCTGCGGACCTCCAGGAGTCTTCTCCAGGGTCTCCGCCTCGCTCGCCGCCAGGTCCATCGCGCCGCCCGCGCCGGTGGGGGCGATGGCGCGATCGGGGTCGTACGACTGCTCACGCATAGCGGATCCTCGGGTCGAGTACGGCGTAGAGCAGGTCGACCAGCAGGTTGGCGACGAGGAAGACGAGGACGAGGATCGTCACGAAGCCGACGACGGTCTGGGTGTTCTGCCGGACGATGCCCTGGTAGAGCTGGTAGCCGACGCCGTGGATGTTGAAGATCCGCTCGGTGAGGATGGCGCCGCCCATCAGCGCGCCGATGTCGGCGCCGATGAAGGTGACGACGGGGATGAGGGAGTTGCGCAGCAGGTGCCGGGTGATGACACGGCGCCTGGGCAGGCCTTTGGCGATCGCCGTACGGACGTAGTCGGACCGCTTGTTCTCCGCGACGGAGGTGCGGGTCAGCCGGGTGACGTAGGCGAGGGAGACGGAGGCGAGGACGAGACCGGGCACGATCAGCTCGCCGAGCGTGGCGTCCGGGGAGACCGACGGCTGGATCCAGCCCCACTGGACGCCGAGCAGGAGCTGGAGCAGCAGGCCGGTGACGAAGACGGGGACGGAGATGACGACCAGGGTGCCGAGGAGCACGCCCGTGTCGACGGGCCGGCCTCGGCGCAGGCCCGAGAACACCCCGAGGGTGATCCCGATGACGATCTCGAAGAGGATCGCGACGACGGTCAGCCGGATGGTCGGGGGGAACGCCGTCGCCATCAGCTCGGTGACGGGCTGCCCGTTGAAGGCGGTGCCGAAGTCGCCGGTGAAGAGGTGGCCCATGTAGGTCAGGTACTGCTGCCACACCGGCTTATCGAGGCCGAACTCCCTCTTCAGCTGGGCGGCCGTCGCCGGGTCGCAGGCCCGCTCGCCGCACAGCCCCGCGACGGGGTCGCCCATCACGTTCACCATCAGGAAGATCAGCAGCGTCGCCCCGACGAAGACCGGGATCATCTGGAGCAGCCGCCGGACGACATAGCGTCCCATGGCCGCTCAGCTGACCTTGATCTCGTTGTAGACGGGGACGCTGAAGGGGTTGAGGGCCACGTGGGACAGGCGCTGTGAGTAGCCCGCGCTGCCGTTCTGGTACCAGAGCGGGATGGCGGCCATGTTGTCCCGCACGACCCCCTCGGCCTGCTGGAAGGTGGAGACGGCCTTGGTGGTGTCGGTCTCGGCGTTGGCCTGGTCGACCAGCTTGTCGAAGTCCTTGTTGGACCACTTGCCGTCGTTGGAGGAGGCGTTGGTGTAGTAGAGCGGCTGGAGGAAGTTCTGGATGAGCGGGTAGTCCATCTGCCAGCCCGCGCGGAACGGGCCGCTCATCTTGTGCTGCCCGATCTGGTTGCGAAAGTCGGCGAAGGTGCCGACCGGGTTGCCCACGCACGCCTTGTCGTTGCCGAGCGCGTTGTTGATGGAGTTGCACACGGCGTCCACCCACTCCTTGTGCGAGCCCGTGTCCGCGTTGTACGTGATCCTGACCTGTCCGCCGGGGAGCCCGCCGCCCTCCTTGATCAGCCGTTTGGCCTCGGCGGGGTTGTAGCCGCAGGCCGTACCGCACAGGCCGGCCTTGAAGCCGCCGGCCACGCCGAGGACCGGGGAGGTCCAGTCGGTGGCCGGGGTGCGGGTCTGCTGGAAGATGGTGCCGGTGATCTGCTTGCGGTCGATCGCCATGGACAGTCCGGTGCGGACCTTCTCCGAGCCCGGCTTGTTCCAGGCCGCGTCGTAGTACGGGAAGGCCAGGGTCTGGATGATGCCGGCGGGTGCGTTGATGTAGCGGTCGCCGAGATCTCTCCTGACGTTTTTCAGCTGCGCGGCGGGCACGTCGTCCACGAGGTCGAGGTTGCCGGCCATCAGGTCGGTGTATGCGGTGTTGTTGTCGGTGTAGACCTTCAGGGTCACACCGCCGTTCCGGGCCCTGTCGGCACCGCGGTAGCCGTCCCACTTCCTCAGGGACATCTGCGAGCCCTTCGTGTAGGACTCGATGGCGTAGGGCCCGTTGCCGATGGGCTTGCTCAGCCAGGCCGCGTGGTCGGTGAAGAACGTCCGGGGCAGCGGGTCGAAGGCCGCGTAGCCGAGGGTGTCCGGGAAGCCGGAGAACTTCTGGTTGAGCTTGACGGTGAAGGTGTGGTCGTCGACGACCTTCAGACCGGACAGGGTGTCGGCGCGCTGCGCGCCGCTGTCGGGGTGGACCTTGTCGTAGCCCTCGATGTACCCGAAGAAGTAGGCGTTCTTCTGGTTGTTCTTCAGGCTCGCCCCGTAGTTCCAGGCGTCCACGAAGGACTTGGCGGTCACCTTCTCGCCGTTGGAGAAGGTCCAGCCGTCCTTGACCTTGATCGTGAAGTTCTGCGAGTCCTTGGTGTCGATGCTCGCGGCGAGCATGTCCTTCGCCGCGCCGGTCTTCGGGTCGTACCGCTTCAGGCCCCGGAAGACCATGTCGAGGACCTTGCCGCCCTGCACCTCGTTGGTGTTGGCCGGCTCGAGCGGGTTCTGCGGGTCACCCCAGGAGGAGCTGAGCACCCCGGCGGCGGTGCCGCCGCTGGTGTCCGCACCGCCCCCGCAGGCGGTGGCGGCGAGTGCCACGGCCACCGCGCCGGCGGTCCACCGGGCGTGCGTGGTTCCACGCATCCGTACCTCCTCGCTGATCACCGATCCGTCACGGCCAATATCGCGACAACACGCATACAGCGCATTTCCGGCAACCCGTACGTGGGGCAGTCCACCCGTACGGGGGGAATCCACGGGAGGGACGACGGTCAGCGGGCGACCGCGCCGCCTGCTGCGGTGAGCCGGCTCCGCCCACCGCCCCGCACCAGCCGCGACACCGTCTGCACCCTGAAGGCCACCCGGATCTCACCGTGCGGAGACAGGGAGATCAACAGATTCGCCGCCATGGCCGCGGCCAGCCGTTCCAGCAGGGGCAGCGTCGGCACCCCTTTCCCGCACTCGAGGCGCGACAGCGCCCCTTGGCTCATGCCCGCCTGCGCCGCGAGGCGCTCCTGCGTCAGACCCAACTCCACCCGTCTGGCACGCACTGCCAGCCCGAGCGGCTTTCCGAGCGAGTCCCACGTCCCCCCTCTGTGCGGAATACCGGAAGCCCGTTCCACTGACAGGGCCATGACTCCACCCTCCCCCGTGCCATCACGTCGGTGGCAATGCTCAGCGAAACCCAGGAGACATCGGAGGACACGAAGAAGGTTCCCCATTTGAGGGAATCTTGAGTATCCCCGCGGCGTCATGCCGCGGAACGCATATCACCGTCACGGTGTGATCCACGTCACATTATGCCGCAGAAATATGGACACCATTCGGGCAGAGCGGCTCACACCAAGGAGCCCTTTTCCTCCTTTCATCCCCTTCCTCCGTGCCGGGCGGAAGCCGGCCGACGGCTCGGAATGCCCCGGCGCGCCGGTTTGAAGTTGCCAACGCGCCGGAACCGGGCCAATCTTGGCGACGCCTCGGACGACGGCTCAGATGCCGTACGAACAAGGCCACTTGAAAGATTTGACGGGGGATTTTGATATGTGGTGTGCCTTCTTGTGACCAAGAGTGGCCCACCACATTTCACGGACATGTGGACGTGTCCTCCGCCTGAAGGATTTCTCTTTCCGTGACACCGTGCGCCCGGGTGCGCCCTGACCTCCGCGGAGTACGGCACGGATGTCCTGACCGACCAAGTGAAGGGAATCAGGCCCATGAAGAAAATCGTGAGCTCCGCGATCGCGTCCACCCTGCTGGCCGGCGGTGTGGTGCTGGTTGGTGCCGCCGCCCCCGCCTCCGCCGCGTGCGCCCCGAGCCCGGGGACCGGCTACGAGGTCTACGACAAGCACACGGTGTACCCCGGAACCAACCTCTTCAGCACGTGGGTCTTCGACAACTCCGACCCCACCGTCAGCTACAACCACACCTCGACGGGAACCCTCAGCGCCAGTGGCACCGCGGGCGTCGAGGCCGAGGCAGGGGTGATCTTCGCCAAGGCCAGCACGTCGTTCAGCGTGACCGTGGGCAAGTCGTGGTCGCACTCGGACAGCTGGAACTACTCGCTGCACGCCAGGAACAAGCCGGGCAAGACCAAGGTCCGTATGCGGATGTTCCACGAGGCCAAGAAGTTCAAGGTCCGCAAGTACACGTACTACTACGACGGCCACTGCCAGTTCCACAGCACGACCAAGTGGCGGAAGCAGTTCACCGCACCGGTGAAGAAGAACAGCAACGTCTGGGGCCTCGAGTACAAGTAGTCCCGCCCTCGAGCCCTGCTCGCACGACGGCCCGCCGGTCCATCCGGCGGGCCGTACCGCGTTTCCCGGGGATCGCGTGCTCGCCGGCAGCGGCGCCAGCGCTCCACCAGGCCCCCTTCACCGGTCTGGACCAATATTCGCGACCTCGCACATCAACTCGACATTTCCGCAGGCCACGCAGGCTTCACGCGCCGTTGACGCGTGCAGACAGCCGCTGGTAGACACACTCATCACCCAGCCGGCGTCACCAGCAGAACCCGGCCCCGAAGTCCGAACCAGCCGTCCCTGTGCGAGCGATGACGTGAGGTCACGATTCATGAGCACACCAGACCAGCACGGCAGCAGACGTTCACACCCCAAAGGCCCACGCCTCTTCGCGCCCCGGCTCGTCGCCGCCGCAGGCGCCCTCGCTCTGATGCTCTCGGCGGCTCTCGCGACCCCGCTCAATCCGGCGCCCGGGAAGGCGGAGGCCGCCTCGGGCAAGAAGGTCCTCACCGTCGCCGTCGCGCAGAGCGTCGACTCGCTGAGCCCCTTCCTCGCGGTGCGTCTGCTCAGCACGAGCATCCTGCGGCTGTCCTACGAGTACCTGACCGACTACGACCCCGGGGACGCCCACCCGGTCCCCGGCCTCGCCACCAGCTGGAAGCCGTCCGCCGACAAGCTCACCTGGACGTACACGATCCGCTCCGACGCGAAGTGGTCCGACGGGCAGAAGGTGACCGCGCGGGACGCGGCCTGGACGTTCAACAAGCTGATGACCGACGAGGCCGCCGCCACCGCCAACGGCAGCTTCGTCACCAACTTCCGCAAGGTGACGGCCCCAAGCCCCACCGAGCTGGTCATCGAACTGAAGAAGCCGCAGGCCACGATGACCGCCCTGGACGTGCCGATCGTGCCCGAGCACGTCTGGAAGAAGGTCACGGACTTCTCCAAGTTCAACAACGACAAGACGTTTCCCGTCGTCGGCGACGGGCCGTTCGTCCTCACCGACTACAAGGCCGACAGCTATGTGCGGCTCAGGGCCAACAAGGGCTTCTGGCGCGGGGCGCCCCGGTTCGACGAGCTGGTCTTCCGGTACTACAAGGACCAGGACGCGGCGGTGGCCGCACTGCGCAAGGGCGAGGTCTCCTTCGTCGCGGGCTCACCGTCCCTGACTCCCGCCCAGGCCGCCTCCCTCAAGGGCTCCGACCACATCCACGTCAACGACGCCCCCGGCCGCCGGTTCTACGCCCTCGCCACCAACCCGGGCGCCCGAGCGCGAAACGGCCGGAAGTTCGGCGACGGTGACGCCTCCCTGCTGGACCAGCGGGTGCGGAACGCGCTGTTCCGCGCGGTCGACCGCAAGACCCTGGTCGACAAGGTCTTCCAGGGCCACGCCGTCGAGGGCCAGGGCTACATCCCGCCCCGTTTCTCCACGTACTTCTGGAAGCCGTCCGCGAGCCAGGCCCTCGCCTACGACCCGGCCGAGGCGGGCCGGCTCCTCGACCAGGCGGGTTACCGGAAGAACGCCGACGGCAAGCGGATCGGCAAGGACGGCAGAGCGCTGAACTACCGCGTCCTGTGCCACGCCACCGACCCCAACGACAAGGCCGTCGGGCAGTACCTCAAGGAGTGGTGGGCGAAGCTCGGCATCGGCATGACGCTCGACTGTCTGGACAACGTGAGCGACCCCTGGCTCGCCGGCACGTACGACCTCGCCTTCGACGGCTGGTCCGTCAACCCCGACCCGGACTTCGTCCTCTCCATCCACACCTGCGCGGCCCTGCCCGCGACCCCGAAGGACAGCGGCGCGACTGACAACTTCATCTGCGACAGGGCATACGACGACCTGTACGCCAAGCAGCTCGCGGAGTACGACCCCGCCGAACGGGCGGCCCTCGTCAAACAGATGGAGTCGCGGCTGTACGACCTGGGGTACATGAACGTCATGGCGTACCCGAACGCCGTCGAGGCCTATCGCACCGACCAGATCAAGTCGATCGAGACGATGCCGAAGGCCGCCGGCAACATCTACGGTCAGGACGGCTACTGGAGCTGGTGGTCGGCGGTCCCGGCCGACTCCGGCGACTCCTCCGGGGGCGGCGGCTCCACGGGGGTCGTCATCGGTGCCGTCGCGGGTGTCGTGGTCCTCGCCGGTGCCGGGGTGTTCCTCGCGCGGCGCCGCCGTACCACCGCCGATGACCGCGAGTAGCCGATGGACGCAACCGTGCCACCGGCTCCTGGCGCGCCCACCGGGGGGAGGCACCCCGGCACGACCGCCTATCTGCGGTACGTGGCGGTCAAAGCCGGGGGTGCCGTCGTCTCGCTGATCGCCGTGCTCGTCACCGGATTCTTCCTGTTCCGGCTGATCCCCGGCGATCCGGTCAAGACCATGACCGGGGGTCGGCCGGTCTCGGCACAGCAACTGGCAGAGTATCGCGAGGAGTTCGGACTAGATCTGCCGCTGTGGGAGCAGTTCACCGATTACTGCGGCAAGGCGCTCACCGGCGACCTGGGCACCTCGTACCAGTTCCGCACCCCCGTCATCGACAAGATCGGCGAGGCGCTGCCGAACACGCTGCTGCTCACCGGCACCGCGTTCGTGCTCTACACCGCGCTCGGGCTCGTCCTCGGCATCCGTGCCGCCTGGCACCGGGGCCGGTTCACGGACCGGTTCCACACCGGGGTTGCGCTGACGCTGTACTCGCTACCGTCGTTCTGGCTGGGCCTGCTGCTCATCATCGTGTTCGCCGTGGGCGCGGGCCCGATCCCCGGGCTCTTCCCCACCGGCGGCATGGAGTCCGGGGGCGAGCACGGCCTGACGTACGTCATCGACGTCGCCCACCACCTCGTCCTGCCGGTGATCACGCTGGTCGCGGTCGAGTACGGCCAGACGCTGCTGGTCACCCGCTCCGCGCTGCTCGACGAGATGGACAGCGACTATCTGACGACCGCGCGGGCCAAGGGCCTCAGGGACGACCTGGTGCGGCGCCGGCACGCCGTACCCAACGCGTTGCTGCCCACCGTCACGCTCCTCTTCGTCAATCTGGGCCGAACGGTCGCGGGAGTGATCCTGGTCGAGACCGTCTTCTCCTGGCCCGGCCTGGGCGGTCTGTTCTACCAGGCCCTCAGCGTGCCCGACCTGCCGCTCGTGCAGGGCCTGTTCCTCTTCTTCGCCTCGGCGGTGATCGTCATGAACACCCTGGCCGACCTCGTCTATCCGCTGCTCGACCCGAGGGTGGGCCGCGCATGACCACCGAACCGGACACGAGAGCCGATGCGCCGCTCCCACGGGCGGGGGCCGGGCCACGGACGCTGGCCTGGCAGCGCCGGCGGCGGGCCGCCGTACGGTTCTGGCGGCAGTACCGCACGCACCGCGCCGGGCTGGTGGGCCTGGCCGCGCTCGCCCTGTTCGCGCTGCTCGCGCTGACCGCGCCGGTCACCGTCGGCTCGGACGTGGCGAGCGTGACGGGTGCCCCCGGCCGGCCCCTGCAGGGCCCCGACGGCGATTTCCTCCTGGGCACCGATCGGTTCGGGCGGGATCTGCTGGGGTTGCTGGTGTGGGGGTCCCGGGTCTCCCTGCTGGTGGGGCTGCTGGCGGCGGTGCTGTCGGTGTCGATCGGCGCGGTGGTCGGGATCACCGCCGGGCACTTCAAGGGCGCGTACGCGACCGTGCTGATGCGGGTCACGGACTGGTTCCTGGTGATGCCCACGCTGGTGCTGGCCATCGCCCTGGCCACCGTGATGTCCCGTTCGCTGGGTACGGTCGTGCTGGCGATCGGCGTGACCTCGTGGCCGACGACGGCACGGCTGGTGCGGGCACAGACGCTGGCGGTGGAGTCACGGCCGTACATCGAGCGGGCGAAGGCGCTCGGCGGCGGGCACTGGCACGTCATGACCCGGCATGTGCTGCCCAACGTGATGCCGCTGGTGCTGGCGCAGACGACCCTGATGATCTCCTCCTCCGTCCTCGCCGAGGCGACCCTGGCGTTCCTGGGTCTCGGCGATCCGACGGTGGTGTCGTGGGGCGGGCTGCTGCAGGAGGCGCGGGAGGCGGGCGCGGTCAGCTCCGGCGACTGGTGGTACCTGGTACCGCCCGGCATCGCCATCGCGGGCGTGGCGCTGGCGTTCACCCTGTGCGGGCGAGCGGTGGAGTCCGTGCTCAATCCCAGGCTGGGGGTGGCCCGTTGACGCTGCTGGAGGTCCGGAACCTGGAGGTGACGTACCCAGGCGGGGCGGCCGCCGTGCGGGGCGTGGACCTGTCGCTGGCGGCCGGGCGGAAGCTGGGCATCGCCGGCGAGTCGGGCTGCGGCAAGTCCACCCTGGCGCTGGCGCTGCTGCGGCTGCTGCCGGGCGGCACGCGGACGTCCGGAGAGATCCTGCTGGACGGCGAGGACGTGCTGACCATGCGGTGGGGGCGACTGCGGGCGGTCCGCTGGGCCGGGGCGTCGATCGTCTTCCAGGGAGCCATGCACTCCCTCAACCCCGTGCACCGCATCGGCGAGCAGGTCACCGAGCCGATGCTGGTGCACGGCGGGGCGAGTGGGACGGCGGCGCGCCGACGAGCCGGGGAGCTGCTGGAACAGGTGGGGCTGCCGGCGGCACGGGCGGCGGCCTACCCGCACGAGCTGTCGGGCGGCCAGCGGCAACGCGTGATGATCGCCATGGCGCTGGCCTGTGCACCCCGGCTGATCATCGCGGACGAGCCGACCACCGCGCTGGACGTGATGGTCCAGGCGCAGATCCTGCGTCTGATCCAGCAACTCGTCAGCGAGCAGGACCTGGGCCTGATCATGATCAGCCACGATCTGGCGGTGCTCGCCGACACCTGCGACCGGCTGGCGGTGATGTACGCCGGCCGTGTGGTCGAACAGGGCCCGGCGCGAGCGGTGTACGAGGACGCCCGGCACCCCTACGCGAAGGCACTGTCCGCCGCGTTCCCGCGCATCGGTGACCCCGCCTCCCGCTTCGCCCCACGCGGCCTGCCCGGCGACCCACCGGACCCGGCCGCGTTGCCCACCGGCTGCGCGTTCCACCCGCGCTGTCCGTCGGCCCTGCCCGCCTGCACCACCGAGGACCAGTCCCTGCGGAAGGCGGAAGCGGGCCGGTGGGCGGCGTGCCTGCACGTGGGGTCACCACGCTCGGCGACGGAGCCGACGGGGCCGGCCGAGAACGCGAGGAGCACTCCATGACGAAGACGCCGGAAGCACCCCTGCTCAGCACGCGGGACCTGCACGTGGTCTTCCCCGGCCGGCGGGGTGCGCCGCCCGCCCGCGCCGTGGACGGAGTCGAACTGGACATCCGGCCCGGGGAGATCGTGGCGCTGGTCGGAGAGTCCGGCTGCGGCAAGTCCACGCTCGCACGGGCGCTGCTCGGGCTGGTGAAGCCGACCGAGGGCCGGATCTCCTTCTCCGGTCGGCCGCTGGAGTACTCGGCGCGTGCCCTGCGGACCTACCGCCGCAGGACGCAGCTGGTCCTGCAGGACCCCAGTGGCTCCCTCAACCCCCGGCACACGGTGTACGACGCGGTGGCCGAGGGCCTGCGGATCCACGGGCACGCCGGGGACGAACGGACGGTCGTGGCCGAGGCCCTGTCCCGGGCCGGTCTGCGCCCGCCGGAGCGCTTCTTCCTGCGCTACCCGCATGAGCTGTCCGGCGGCCAGCGGCAACGCGTGGTGATCGCCGGCGCCCTCGTCCTGGAGCCCGAACTCCTCGTCGCGGACGAACCGGTGGCCTCCCTCGACGCCTCGGTACGCGGCGAGATCCTCGCCCTGCTGCTGCGGCTGCGCGGCGAACTGGGCCTCGCCGCGCTGGTGGTGACGCACGATCTGGGCCTGGCCTGGAACATCGCCGACCGGGTGGCGGTGATGTACCTGGGCCGGATCGTGGAGACCGGCACGGTCGAGCACATCCTGACGGCACCCCGGCACCCCTACACCCGGGCGCTGCTTTCGGTCCTTCCTGAGACCACGGGCGACCCGGTGGTCCTGACGGGCGAGCCCCCGGACCCCTCCCGCATCCCCACCGGCTGCCGCTTCCGCGCCCGCTGCCCGGTCCTCGCGGCCGGCGAGGCGGACCGCGCGGGCGTCGCGGAGGCCTGCCGCACCGAGGACCCGGCCGTCCTCGGTCCGGGCCTGGCACCCCAGGTGGCCTGCCACTGGGCCCGGGCACAGGTGACCGCATAGTCCCCGTCGTGAGGTCGGCCGCCACCAGCCCCACGTCTCCGTGAAAACGCCGGTTCCCGGCGCCCTCTCAGGTGAGGGCGCCGGGAACCGGTCGTGACCGCGGAAGACGTCAGGCCGCGTGGACGACGTCCTTCTCCTCGGCGAAGTGGCAGGCCGACTCGTGCGCCGCCGGGGAGTCCGCGCCCTTGAAGCGCTCGGGGACCGCCAGCAGCGGGACCTCCTCGGCGCACTTGTCCTGGGCCTTCCAGCAGCGGGTGCGGAAGCGGCAGCCGGACGGCGGGTTGGCCGGGGAGGGCACGTCGCCGGTGAGGATGATCCGCTCGCGGTTCTCGCGGGCCTCGGGGTCCGGCACCGGGACCGCCGACAGCAGCGCCTGGGTGTAGGGGTGCGTCGGGTGGTCGTAGATCTGCTCGTCCGTGCCGATCTCGGCCATCTTGCCGAGGTACATCACACCCACGCGGTCCGAGATGTGCCGGACGATCGACAGGTCGTGCGCGATGAAGATGTAGGACAGGTTGAACTCGTCCTGCAGGCCCTCCATCAGGTTGATGACCTGCGCCTGGACGGAGACGTCCAGGGCGGAGACCGGCTCGTCGCAGATGATGATCTCGGGGTTGAGTGCCAGGCCGCGGGCGATGCCGATGCGCTGGCGCTGACCGCCGGAGAACTGGTGCGGGTAGCGGTTGATGTACTCCGGGTTGAGACCGACGACGTCCAGCAGCTCCTGCACCTTGCGGCGCCGGTCGCCCTTCGGGGCCACCTCGGGGTGGATGTCGAAGGGCTCACCGATGATGTCGCCCACCGTCATACGGGGGTTCAGCGAGGTGTACGGGTCCTGGAACACCATCTGGATGTTGCGGCGTACGGCCTTCAGCGCGCGCCCGGACAGCTTGGTGATGTCCTGGCCCTTGTAGAAGATCTCGCCGGCCGTCGCCCGCTCCAGGTTCATCAGGAGCTTGGCCACCGTGGACTTGCCGCAGCCGGATTCGCCCACGATGCCGAGGGTCTCGCCCTGGTACAGGTCGAAGGAGACACCGTCGACGGCCTTGACCGCGCCGATCTGGCGCTTGAACAGGATGCCCTGGGTCAGCGGGAAGTGCTTGACCAGGTTGCGCACCTGCAGGATCGGCTCACCGCGCTCCACGGGCGCCTCGATCGCGGCGACCGCCTCCTCGTCGGAGTGCGCGTCCACCACCTCGACCTCGGAGACGTTCGGCGTGGCGTCGGCCGGGGCGTCCTTCTTGATCGGCTCAGCCATGGATCGTCTCCTTCCAGAAGTGGCACGCCGAGCCACGACCGGGCAGCTCGGTGCCGTCCGGTTCGGCGACCGGAAGCAGGGCCGGGATCTCCGTACGGCAGATGTCCTGGGCCTTGGGGCAACGCGGGTTGAAGGCGCACCCGGTGGGGATGCGCAGCAGGTTGGGCGGCAGGCCCTTGATCGCGTACAGCTCCTGGCCCTTCTGGTCCAGGCGCGGGATCGAGTCCAGCAGGCCTCGGGTGTACGGGTGCGCGGGGCGCTTGTACAGCTCGTGGACCGGGGCGGTCTCCACGATCCGGCCCGCGTACATCACCGCGATCTTGTCGGCGACGTCGGCGACGACGCCGAGGTCGTGGGTGATGAGGATCAGGCCCATGTTGAACTCGCGCTGGAGTTCCGCGAGCAGGTCCATGACCTGGGCCTGGACCGTCACGTCGAGGGCCGTGGTCGGCTCGTCGGCGATGATCAGGTCCGGCTCCAGGGCCAGCGCCATGGCGATCATGATGCGCTGGCGCATACCGCCGGAGAACTGGTGCGGGTAGTCGTTCACCCGGGCGGCGGCGGCCGGGATCTTCACCCGGTCCATCAGCTCGATCGCCTTGGCCTTGGCCTCCTTGCGGGACAGGCCGAGGTGGATGCGGAACATCTCGCCGAGCTGGTAGCCGACGGACAGCACCGGGTTCAGGGAGCTGAGCGCGTCCTGGAAGATCATGGCGATGCGCCGGCCGCGGATCTTGCGGCGCTCGTCGGCGGACATCTTGAGCATGTCCTGGCCGTGGAAGAGGATCTCGCCCTTGGGGATCTTCGCGGGCGGCATGTCGAGGATGCCCATGATGGCCTGGGCGGTCACCGACTTGCCGGAGCCGGACTCGCCGAGCACGGCGAGCGTCTCGCCCGCGCTCACGCTGTAGTTGACGCCGTTGACGGCCTTGGCCACGCCGTCGCGGGTGTGGAACTCGACGTGCAGGTCACGCACTTCGAGCAGCGGCCCGCCCTGCGCCTCGCCCGGGGCGGCGGCGGATGCGGTGTCTTCGATGATGGTCACGTACGCCTCCCTCAGCGCAGCTTCGGGTCGAGGGCGTCGCGGACCGCGTCGCCGAGCATGATGAACGCGAGCACGGTGAGGCTCAGCAGGGCGCTGGGGAAGAACAGCACGTGCGGCGCGGTACGGATGACCGTCTGCGCGGACGAGATGTCGTTGCCCCACGAGACGGCGCTGTCCGGAAGACCGATGCCCAGGAAGGACAGGGTCGCCTCGAGCGAGATGTAGCCGCCGAGCGCGATGGTGGAGACCACGATCACCGGAGCGACGGCGTTCGGCAGGATGTGCCGCACCAGGATCCGTCCGGTGCCGGCGCCGAGGGCCCGCGCGGCCTGCACGAAGTCCTGCTGCTTGACGGTGATCACGGAACCGCGCATGACGCGGGTGATCTGGGTCCAGCCGAGGAAGACCATCGCGGCCACCACGGTCCACACCGTGCGGTGGGTGAAGGCGTTCAGGACGACGATGGCGCCCAGCAGCAGCGGGATGCCGAAGAACACGTCGGTGATACGGGACAGCAGCGAGTCGATCCAGCCGCCGTAGTAGCCCGCGAACATGCCCACCACGCTGCCGAGGAGGGCGACACCGAGGGTGGTGAAGGTGCCGGCGATGATCGAGGCGCGGGCGCCGTACATCGTCCGGGAGTACACGCTGCGGCCCTGGCCGTCGTAACCGAACCAGTCGGCCTGGCCGATGTGGGTCCAGTTGGGGCCGGTCAGGTAGTGGTGCACGAGGTCCGCGTGCTTCGGGTCGGTGGAGGTGAACAGACCCGGGAAGGCCGCGATGGCCAGCAGCAGGACGATCAGCAGCGCCGAGATGACGAAGAACGGGTTGCGGCGCAGGTCCCGCCAGGCGTCGGACCAGAGGCTGCGCGGCTTGTCCTGCGCGGGGCCCGGGGCCGCCGTGTTGGCGACCGCGTCCTCAAGGGCCGTTTCGGTCGTGAGTGCCTCAGACATAGCGGATCCTCGGGTCCAGGACGGCGTAGAGCAGGTCGACGACCAGGCTGGAGATCAGGTAGACGATCACCAGGATGACCACGATGCCGACGACCGTGGTGTTGTCGGACTGGTTGATCGACCGGAAGAGCGTGTTGCCGATGCCGTGGACGTTGAAGATGCCCTCGGTGACGATCGCGCCGCCCATGAGGGCGCCGAGGTCGGTGCCGAGGAACGTGACCACCGGGATCAGCGAGTTGCGCAGCAGGTGGACGCCGATGACGCGGCGGCGGGGCAGACCCTTGGCCACGGCGGTGCGCACGTAGTCGGCGCGGAGGTTCTCGGCGATGGAGGTCCGGCTGAGGCGCGCGATGTACGCGAAGGACAGCGAACCGAGCACGGCGCCGGGCAGGATCAACTGGGTGATGTCGTTGGAGTCCTGCACCGTCGGGGTCACCCAGCCGAGATCGTTGCCGAAGACCGTCTGGGCGATGAAGCCGAGGACGAAGATCGGCATGGAGACCAGCAGCAGCGTGATCACCAGCACGAGCTTGTCGTAGAACTTGCCGCGGTTGAGGCCGGACACCAGGCCCAGGGCCAGACCGACCACGATCTCGATGGTGAACGCCACCAGGGCCAGGCGGATCGTCACCGGGAAGACCTCGGAGATGACGTCACTGACCTTGCGTCCGGTGACGAAGCTGGTGCCGAAGTCGCCCGTGAAGACGTTGCTGATGTAGTGCCAGTACTGTTCGAGCACCGGGCGGTCGAGCCAGTACGTGTGCTTCAGCTGAGCCATCGCCTGGGGGTCGGCCGGTCTGTCGCCCCACAGCGCCCGGACGGGGTCACCGGGCAGTGAGTACACCATCAAAAAGATGAGCAGAGTGGTCCCGATGAACACCGGGATCATCTGGAGCAGTCGCCGCGCGACGTAGCGCCCCATCGAGCCTCCATTGTGAGCCGCTCCGGCGGCCGCCCCTGCCGCGCTCTCCTTGTGGGGGGTGCGGGGCGGCCACCGATTGCGAACGGTGGGGCGCCCGCGGCCTGCGCGGGCGCCTCGGTGAATCGACCGTTGCGGCCTCTTACTTCTTGTAGACCTCGACGTCCGAGTAGACCGGCTTGCCGAAGGTGTCGTAGCTGACGTTCGTGACGTTCTCGGAGTAACCCGCGTTCGTCTTGTAGTACCAGAGCGGGATGGCCGGCATGTCCTTGTACAGGGCCGCCTCGGCGTCCTGGTACAGCTTCACCGACTCCTCCAGCGTGGCGGCCTTGTCGGCCTTCGCGGCGAGCTTGTCGAACTCCTTGTTGGAGTAGCCGCCCTCGTTACCCGCGGCGGTGCTGCCGTACAGGTCCTTGAGGAAGTTGGCGTTCAGCGGGTAGTCCTGCACCCAGCCGGAGCGGTAGAGGCTCTGGACCTTCTTCTTCTGGCGCATGTCGAGCGCCGTCTTGAAGTCGGCCTTCGCGTCGCCCTCGCACTTGACGCCGGTGTTCTGGGTGATGTTGGCGCAGACGGCCGTCACCCATTCCTTGTGGCCACCGTCGGCGTTGTACAGGATCGAGACCGAGGCGTTGGCGCCGCCGGCCTCCTGGACCAGCTGCTTGGCCTTCTTCGGGTTGTAGACGCAGGCCTCGCCACAGGCGTTGGCCTTGTAGCCCTCGACGGCCGGCGGGACGAAGCCGGTGGCGGGCTCACGCGAACCGGCCAGCACCGTCTTGGTGATGGTGTTCCGGTCGATGGCCATGGACAGGCCCTGGATGAACTTCCCGCGGTCCTTCAGGCTCTTGATGGTCGGCGCGTACTCGGCGATGGCCACGGTCTGGATCGCGTTCTGCGGGGCGTCGACCGCGCGCTTGCCCAGGTCCTGGTGGTAGCTCTGCATGGCGCTCGGCGCGACCTGGTCCAGCACGTCCAGGTTGTTCGAGGTCGCGTCCTTATAGGCGGCCTCGGAGGTCGTGTAGAACTTGAAGTCGATGCCGCCGTTCTTCGGCTTCGGACCCGCGTACTTGTCGTACGTCTTCACCAGGAAGTCCTGGTTGTGGTTCCACTTGACGAACTTGTACGGGCCGTTGCCGACGGGCTCCTGGCCGTACTTCTTCGGGTCCGAGTAGAACGCCTTGGGCAGCGGGTAGAACGCGCTGTAACCCAGCTTGTAGGTCCAGTAGGGAACCGGCGTGGCCAGCTCGACCTTGATGGTGTAGTCGTCCGGGGTGGTCAGACCGGACATCTTGTCGGTCTTCGGGCTGCCCTTCTCCGGGTGGACATCGGCGTAGCCCTTGATGTCCGAGAACCAGGAGGAGTTCTGCTGGGCGTTCTTCGTGTTGGCGCCCCAGTTCCAGGCGTCGACGAAGGAGTGCGAGGTGACCTTCTCACCGTTGTGGAAGGTCCAGCCCTGCTTCAGCTTGATGGTGTAGTGGCTGGCGTCGTCCTGCTTGATGGACTCGGCGACGAGGTTCTCGAGCTTGCCCGTCTTGGGGTTGTAGTCGGCCAGGCCGCTGAAGAGGGCGTCGGTGATGTGGCCACCGCCGGTCTCCATGACGTTGGCCGGCTGGATCGGGTGCTGCGGCTCGTTGCTCTGGTAGCTGAACACTCCAGCCGGGTCGACCTTCTTCGAGCTGCTACCCGAGTCGCTGTCCCCACCACCACAGGCGGTCGCACCCAGCGCCACAACCGCGGCTATCGCCACCCACTTGGCGCTCTTTGCACCGCGCATGGGTTCCTCCTCATGAGTCCAATGGTTCACCGCATGGGGGAGCACCCGACATGCCACCGTCACCGGTGTCGGAGATAGTCAGATGCCCCCGCGCTCGTGAGTCGGCGCCGGCTGCAGCGCGTGACCCGTGATCCGAGCTCTACGCGCCTAACTATCTGCCATGTGAACCGGAGCGAACCACACCTTCAAGGTCTCGGTTCGATCACACCTGGCGCGAAACTCTTCCAAAATACGGACAAAGGGTTTGCCGAAAGATCCCTGCGAAACGGACTTGTTACACATCTATCGGAACCCGTTGTCCGGATAGCGGACAACTGAGTGGTAAAAGTCAGTTGCGTGACAGGGCATGTCTGTGCTGGCGCACCGGGCGGCACGGCACCTGAGTCGTAGAAGACCCCATGCAAGCAGCAGAGTAGTGCGAATCGGACGCCCAGGACGCTGGTCTCGGCCAGATCTAGGGTTTTCCCTACGCCCTGCGTCGCCTGCCTCCAAAACGACGGTGCCGGGCATCCCGCGGGGGATGCCCGGCACCGTCGTGTGCGTGGAGACCTGTCAGCCGTGCTTGGCGCGGCTCGCGGCGCGGGCGCGCTCACGGGCGTCCAGGTTCACCTTGCGGATGCGAACCGCCTCCGGGGTCACCTCGACGCACTCGTCGTCACGGCAGAACTCCAGCGACTGCTCCAGCGAGAGCTTGCGCGGCGGCACGATCGACTCGGCCACGTCGGCCGTCGAGGACCGCATGTTGGTGAGCTTCTTCTCCTTGGTGATGTTGACGTCCATGTCGTCGGAGCGGGAGTTCTCGCCGACGATCATGCCCTCGTACACCTCGGTGCCCGGCTCCACGAAGAGCACGCCGCGCTCCTGCAGGTTCGTCATCGCGAAGGCGGTGACGGCACCGGCACGGTCGGCGACCAGCGAGCCGTTGTTGCGGGTCTGCAGCGCGCCGAACCAGGGCTCGTGGCCCTCGTGGATCGAGTGGCCGATACCCGTGCCGCGGGTCTGGGTCAGGAACTCGGTACGGAAGCCGATGAGGCCGCGGGAGGGCACCACGAACTCCATGCGCACCCAGCCGGAGCCGTGGTTGGACATGTTGTCCATCCGGCCCTTGCGGACGCCCATGAGCTGCGTGACGGCGCCCATGTGCTCCTCGGGCACGTCGATGGTCATGCGCTCGACCGGCTCGTAGACCTTGCCGTCGACGTCCTTGGTGACGACCTGCGGCTTGCCGACCGTCAGCTCGTAGCCCTCCCGGCGCATGGTCTCGACCAGGATGGCGAGCGCCAGCTCACCACGGCCCTGCACCTCCCAGGCGTCCGGACGCTCGGTCTCCAGGACGCGGAGCGAGACGTTACCGATCAGCTCGCGGTCCAGGCGGTCCTTCACCTGGCGGGCGGTGACCTTGCGGTCCTTGACCGCCGACTTCGCGTCGGCGCCCTTGCCGGTGCCGCCACGACCGACCAGCGGCGAGGTGTTCGTACCGATGACCATGGAGATCGCGGGCTCGTCGACCGTGATCAGCGGGAGCGGGACCGGGTTCTCGGTGTCGGCCAGGGTCTCGCCGATCATGATGTCCGGGATACCGGCGACGGCGCAGATGTCACCCGGGCCGGCCTTCTCGGCGGGCTTGCGGGTGAGCGCCTCGGTCATCATCAGCTCGGAGATGCGGACGTTGCTGATCGAGCCGTCGCGCTTGATCCAAGCGACCGTCTGGCCCTTGCGCAGCTCGCCCTGCTCGACGCGGAGCAGCGCGATACGGCCGAGGAAGTTGTCGGCGTCGAGGTTGGTGACGTGGGCCTGGAGCGGGGCGTCCTCGTCGTAGGTCGGGGCCGGGATGTGCTCCAGGATCGTGGAGAAGAACGGCTCCAGGCTGTCGCTGTCGGCCGGGACCGTGCCGTCGTCCGGCTTGGTCAGCGAGGCGATGCCGTCACGGCCGCAGGCGTAGACGATCGGGAACTCGATCTGCTCCTCGTCGGCGTCCAGGTCGAGGAAGAGGTCGTAGGTCTCGTTGACGACCTCGTCGATGCGGGAGTCCGGGCGGTCCGTCTTGTTGATGCACAGGATGACGGGCAGGCGCTGCTGCAGGGCCTTGCGCAGCACGAAGCGGGTCTGCGGCAGCGGGCCCTCGGAGGCGTCGACCAGCAGCACCACACCGTCGACCATCGACAGACCGCGCTCGACCTCGCCGCCGAAGTCGGCGTGGCCGGGGGTGTCGATGATGTTGATGGTGATCGGCTCGCCGCCGTCCTTGGGGTGGTACTTCACCGCCGTGTTCTTGGCGAGGATCGTGATGCCCTTCTCACGCTCCAGGTCGTTCGAGTCCATCATGCGGTCGTCGACCGAGTCGAGCTGGTGGGCGGCGAACGCGCCGGCCTGCTTCAGCATGCCGTCGACGATGGTGGTCTTGCCGTGGTCGACGTGGGCGACGATGGCGACGTTGCGGATGTCGTGGCGCGTGGCCATGGTGTGGCGTACTCCCGGAGTGTGAGGACGGCCTGCGCGTACGTCTGTGTTACGCGGGCCCTGCCGGGCTTGACACGCCACGGCCTCACCCCATGGTACGGGGCCGGGCGGGAGCCCGCCCGCTCAGCCCGGCCCATGATCCGCTCAGCTGATCTTCTCGGCGGCCTTCTGGGCCCCACAGGAGCGCCGGGCGGCCTGGCGGGCGAGGTCCGAATCGGCCTTCCGGTGGCACTCCAGTACGCCGTCGATGTCGACCGTCCAGTTCCGTGCGTGCCCCGTCGCCCTCTCGCCGTCGGAGCAGGAGTACCGGAAATCGCCGGAGACCTCTCTCACCCCTGCGTACTGCACGAAGTCGCCCCCACCGTCCATTTCGCTGGAGTTCGAGTCGAACTTCGAAGCCCGGTGGTGCACGTCCGTGAACACCCACGTCTGGCCGTCGTCGACCGCCGCCAGGGTGGGCGCGTCGGAGTCGATCTCCCCGATCCTCTTGCCCAGCGAGAACAGGATCTCCGCCGCGCCGGGAGCGTCGCCGGTCCTCACCTGTACGGACGGCTGCGGCGAGTACACCCGCCGGATCGGCTGCCGCAGTGTGCCCCCACTGGCGCCCAGATGCTCCAGCTCGGACACGCCGGCCAGCCGGTCCCGCTTGGTCAGATGCGACCAGGTGAACGTCGCGCCGGAGCAGGCATCCGCCGCGACGGTGTCCTTGCCCTTGCTCCTGCCCGCCGCATGGCCGTCCTTGCCGCCGCCCGAATCCCCGCTGCACGCCGTCTGTCCCGCAACCAGGGCCGCGGTGACCAGTCCCACCGCGCACCATCGCCGTACGTTGCCGTGCATCTGCGCTCTCCTTCCACGTGCCCCCCGTTGAGCGAAGGCCTGGCGTCCACCCACGGACTGTCGTGCTCATGCTATGAACCGGGGGTGGCGGATGCGCGGAATCTGAGCTTGATCTGAGCCGTGGCTCCTAGCCCTTCGACGGACTGGGCGACACCTTCGCCCCCTTCTTCAGGAAGCCCATGTCCTCGTAGACCGGCGTCTGGAAGCCGAAGGCACCCGCGTTGACGAGGTTCCTGCGCGCCCCGACCAGCTGCGGCCGCTGGTAGAGCGGGACGGAGGCGGCCGCCGCCCAGATGCGGGAGTCCGCCTTGCGGATCAGGTCGCGCTCCTCGTCCTCGTCCAGCGTCGCCGCGGCCTGGTCGAAGAGCTGGTCGACCTGGTCGGTGCCGACCCGGGTGAAGTTCTGCTCGACGGTCACCGAGCCGTCGGCGGCCGGGACCGGCTTGGCGTAGATCGGCCGGGCGTCGGTCGCCGGGAAGGCGGAGGACGGCCAGGAGTACAGGGCGAGGTCGTAGTCGCCGGAGGCGATGTGGTCCTTGAAGTAGCTCTCGTCCGAGACCTTGATGATCGTCGTGCGGACGCCGATCTTGTCCAGCATCGCGGAGATCCGCTCGGCGACGGTGTTCAGCGTCTCGGAGCCGGGCCCCGAGGGGAGCACGAAGCGGAGGGCGAGCGCCTTGCCGTCCTTGGCGAGCAGCCCGGTCACGGCACCGGCCGGGGCCGCGGTGCCCTGCGGGGCGTAGGCGCCCGGTGCGCCGCCGGAGCCGGAGTACTGCTTGCCGTCCCCGGAGAGGTGCTTGCCGCCCTCGTCGCCCTTCTCGCGTTTCTCCTCGGCCGACTCGTGGTGCTTGCCCTTGTCGTCCTCGCCGACGATGTACTCGCCGTCCTCGCCGCCGTCGGACTTCTTCTCCTCGGCCCCGCTCCCGCCGCGCTCCGCACCGGCCGCCTTCTCGCCCTTCTTCTCCTCCCTCACCGGTCCCCCGGGCACCCAGCCGGCGTCCGCGAGCAGGGCCTGCGCCTCCTTGGTGTCCTGGCCGCCCAGGGCGCCGCTGTTGTCGGCGTAGGCGTCCTGCCCGGACAGGGCGAGGTGGCTGCCGACCGGCACCGCGGGCAGGCCCAGCGGGGCCAGCACCAGCTTGGCCAGCTCCTCGCGGTCGAGGGCGCGGGCGATGGCCCGGCGGACCCGCTCGTCGGTGAGGGGACCCGCGGCGCCGTTGAGGGCGAGCTGGGTGTAGGCGGGCTCCAGCGACTTGCGGACGTCGAAGGCCTGGAGCAGCTGCTGCTGCTCCAGGTACCGGGTGATGGCCTTGTGCAGCTTCTTCCTGCCGACCTTGACCTCGTCGGCGTCGAAGCCGTGCGCGAGCGCCCAGGAGCGCAGCTTCTTGGCGGAGGTCTTCCCGGCGCCCTGCAGCGGGGTGCCGGTGCCCTTCTCGCGGGAGGCGAGATTGATCCGCTCGGCCTCGGCGGCGTCGATCTCGGCGAGGTCAACGGTGCCGTCGGCGAGCGCGGCCGCCCGCCTGTCACGGGCCACGGCCTGCAGCACGATCTTGTTCAGCTTGGCGGGCCTGCCCCACCAGCGCGGGTTGCGGGTGAGGACGACGTCCTTCTTCACGGCGTCGATCTGCTCGACCTGGAAGGGTCCCGCGGTGACCTTCAGCTTGCGGCGGGCGCCGTCGTTGAAGGTGTCCGGGGTGCCCATGACGTCCTTCGGGTACAGCGGGGAGAACAGCGACTTCCAGTCGGCGTAGGGGCGGGAGAAGGTGACCCGGACCTGGAGGTCGTTCGCGCCCCGCTCGATCTTCTCGATGCGGTCGTAGCCGGCGTTGCGGGCGGTCCAGTAGGCGCTGTCCTTGCCGGACAGGGCGCGCCACTGGGCGACGAAGTCGGCGGCGCCGATCTCCCGGCCGTCGCTCCAGACGGCCTGCTGGTTCAGCTTGTACAGCACGACCTGGCGCGGCTCGGTCTCGATGATCTTGGCGGACTCCAGGTAGGCGGGGTTGGCCACCGGCCGCCCGGAGGCGTCGAGGCGGAACATCGACGGCAGCACGGCCTGGGCGACCCGGGTGGTGCCGGCGTCGGCGTCGGCCTGGAAGGTGTTCAGGGTCTCCGGTACGGCGTCCACGGCCCACTTCAGCGTGCCGCCCGCGGCGACCTGGTCGCGGGCGACGAGGTCGATGTCCTGCCCGGCCAGGGGGCGGCTCGTCTCCTCGTCGGAGCCGCAGCCGGCGAGGAGGGGCACCGCGAGGGCGCCGGCCGTCAGGAAGACGACCGAGCGCATCACCGTGCGCAGGCCGACGCCGTGGTGGGACATCTCTGCTACCTCCGGGAAGCCGCGGGCTTTATGCTCACTTTGGGCGCTATGTGAAGTTGATCACTTTTGGCGGTATATGGAGCTGATCAGATCTATGCGCCCACTGAAGAGGAAAGGATCCGGCAACAGAGGGCGACACGGCGGCAACGGACGGTAAGCCCACCCGTGCGGCGCAATACACCCGAACGTGCATCCGGAGGCGTCGGCCAATCGGTGCACATCTCTTCACAGCGACAGGTGTGACGCGCAACACTCCAAGGCGCATGAGCGTTGCCGCCCAGGGCCCACGGGACCCGTGGAAGTGAGGGCAAGTCATGTCCGTGCACGACGAAATGACAAACGTCCAGCGTTGCCTCGACGACCTGTACCGGTCGATCGGGCGCCTGGAGAAACAGCTCGGCAGCGGAGGTCTGGAGATGCGCCGGGTCCGGATGGACGCCGACCATCTGCGCGAGAGCCTGACGCTGCTGCGGGACGCAGCCCGCACCCCGGCCGCTCCGAGCCGGCCCGACCTCGTCACCATCTCCGACACGCCCTACGACATCAGCCTGTGGACGGACTCGGACGACGAAGGCCTGGGCGCCCGCGACCGGCACGCCCCCTGACCCGACCGGAGTCCTCCCTTGGCGACTGGTACGGAACACCAACAGAACAGCGGCGGCGTGGGCGCCGACACGCGCGCCTCGATCGCCGCACCACATCTGCGGACCGACCGCTGGTGGCTGGCGCCCGCCGTCACCGCGGCCGGTCTGTTCGCCTTCGTCGTCTACTCGACCTGGCGGGCCTTCGCGAACGCCGACTACTACGCGGCGCCGTACGTCTCCCCGTTCTACTCGCCGTGTCTGGCGCAGAACTGCGCGACCATGCACGCGGGGCCGAACGCCGACCTCTTCGGGAGCTGGTGGGCGATCTCGCCCGCGATCATCATCCTGATCTTCCCGCTCGGCTTCCGGCTGACCTGCTACTACTACCGCAAGGCGTACTACCGCAGCTTCTGGGCGTCCCCGCCCGCCTGCGCGGTGGCCGAGCCGCACAAGAAGTACACCGGCGAGACCCGCTTCCCGCTCGTCCTGCAGAACATCCACCGGTACTTCTTCTACGCCGCCCTGCTGGTGGCCGGCGTGCTCACCTACGACACCGTGCTGGCCTTCCGCGACGAGCACTACCGCTGGGGTCACATGGGCCTCGGCACCCTCGTCTTCCTGGTCAACATCGTGCTGATCTGGGCGTACACGATCTCCTGCCATTCCTGCCGGCACATCGTCGGCGGCAAGCTCAAGCACTTCTCGAAGCATCCGGTGCGCTACAAGGCGTGGCAGTTCGTAGGGCGGCTGAACGCCCGCCACATGCAGCTGGCCTGGGCGTCGCTGCTGACCGTGGCGCTCGCCGACTTCTACGTCTATCTCGTCGCGTCCGGTGTCTTCGACGATCCGCGCTTCTTCTAGTGAGTCAAGTGAGGACTGATTGATGTCCGTGGTGGACCGGCAGGAGTGGGACGTCGTCGTGGTCGGCGCGGGCGGCGCCGGGCTGCGGGCCGCGATCGAGGCGCGCGAGCGGGGCGCCCGTACGGCGGTGATCTGCAAGTCGCTGTTCGGCAAGGCACACACGGTGATGGCCGAGGGCGGCATCGCGGCGGCCATGGCCAACGTCAACGAGCACGACAACTGGCAGGTCCACTTCCGCGACACGATGCGCGGCGGCAAGTTCCTCAACCAGTGGCGGATGGCCGAGCTGCACGCGCAGGAGGCCCCGGACCGGGTGTGGGAGCTGGAGACCTGGGGCGCGCTGTTCGACCGTACGAAGGACGGGAAGATCTCCCAGCGCAACTTCGGCGGTCACGAGTACCCGCGGCTCGCCCATGTCGGCGACCGTACGGGCCTTGAGCTGATCCGCACCCTCCAGCAGAAGATCGTCTCCCTGCAACAGGAGGACCATCGCGAAACGGGTGACTACGAGTCCCGGCTCAAGGTCTTCCAGGAGTGCACGGTCACCCGGATCCTCAAGGACACTGCATCCGACAGCGGCTCCGCCGCGGGCCGGGTCTCCGGGGTCTTCGCCTACGACCGCGAGTCCGGCCGGTTCTTCGTCCTCGAGGCCCCTGCGGTGGTCGTGGCGACCGGCGGGATCGGCAAGTCCTTCAAGGTGACGTCGAACTCGTGGGAGTACACGGGCGACGGGCACGCGCTGGCGCTGCTCGCGGGAGCGCCGCTGCTGAACATGGAGTTCGTGCAGTTCCATCCGACCGGCATGGTCTGGCCGCCGTCGGTCAAGGGCATCCTCGTCACCGAGTCGGTGCGCGGTGACGGCGGGGTGCTCAGGAACTCCGAAGGCAAGCGGTTCATGTTCGACTACATCCCGGACGTCTTCAAGGAGAAGTACGCCGAGTCGGAGGAAGAGGGCGACCGGTGGTACGACAACCCCGAGAACAACCGGCGGCCCCCTGAGCTGCTCCCCCGCGACGAGGTGGCGCGCGCGATCAACGCCGAGGTGAAGGCGGGCCGCGGTTCCCCGCACGGCGGGGTCTTCCTGGACGTGTCGACCCGCATGCCCGCCGAGGTGATCAAGCGCCGGCTGCCGTCCATGTACCACCAGTTCAAGGAGCTGGCGGACGTCGACATCACGGCCGAGGCGATGGAGGTCGGACCGACCTGCCACTACGTGATGGGCGGCATCGCGGTCGACTCCGAGACGGCGGCGGCGCGCGGAGTGCCGGGGCTGTTCGCGGCCGGCGAGGTCGCCGGCGGCATGCACGGCTCCAACCGGCTCGGCGGCAACTCGCTCTCCGACCTGCTGGTGTTCGGGCGCCGGGCCGGCTGGCACGCGGCCGAGTACGCGGCGGGCGCGGCCGAACGCCCCGAGGTCGCCGACGCCCAGGTCAACCTGGCGTCCGCGGAGGCCCTGCGGCCCTTCTCCGCGGAGACGGAGGGCGAGGAGGGCCCGCCGGAGAACCCGTACACCCTGCACCAGGAACTCCAGCAGACCATGAACGACCTGGTCGGCATCATCCGCCGCGAGGGCGAGATGGAGCAGGCCCTGCACAAGCTGGCCGAGCTGCGGGTACGGGCCCGGCGGGCGGGGGTCGAGGGACACCGCCAGTTCAACCCGGGCTGGCACCTCGCCCTGGACCTGCGCAACATGCTCCTGGTCAGCGAGTGCGTGGCCCGGGCTGCTCTGGAGCGCACGGAGTCGCGCGGCGGGCACACCCGCGAGGACCACCCGGCGATGGAGCGCACCTGGCGCAACGTGAACCTGCTGTGCGCGCTCGCCGATCCCACCGGACGCCTCGCGGCGTCCGACCCCGCCCGCGGCCAGATCCGGCTGACCCGCGAGACCACCGAACCCATCCGCCCGGACCTGCTCGCCCTCTTCGAGAAGGAGGAGCTGGTCAAGTACCTCGCCGAAGAGGAGCTGTACGAGTGAGCAGCTACGAGGCCCGCTTCAAGGTGTGGCGGGGCGATGTGGAGGGCGGTGGCCTGGAGGACTTCCAGGTCGAGGTCCACGACGGCGAGGTGGTGCTCGACATCATCCACCGGCTCCAGGCGACCCAGGCCCCCGACCTCGCCGTGCGCTGGAACTGCAAGGCGGGCAAGTGCGGTTCGTGCTCGGCGGAGATCAACGGGCGTCCGCGGCTGATGTGCATGACGCGGATGTCGGTGTTCGACCGCGCCGAGACGATCACGGTCACGCCCCTGCGCGCCTTCCCGGTGATCCGTGACCTGGTGACGGACGTCGGCTTCAACTACCAGAAGGCCAGGGAGGTTCCGTCCTTCGTACCGCCCGCCGGGCTCGGCCCCGGCGAGTACCGCATGTTCCAGGAGGACGTGGACCGCTCCCAGGAGTTCCGCAAGTGCATCGAGTGTTTCCTGTGCCAGAACACCTGCCATGTCGTCCGCGACCACGAGGAGAACAAGCAGGCGTTCGCCGGGCCGCGGTTCCTGATGCGGGTGGCCGAGCTGGACATGCACCCGCTGGACGCGGCCGCCGAGACCGGCCTGGACCGGGGGCGCACCGCCCAGGACGAGCACGGCCTCGGCTACTGCAACATCACCAAGTGCTGCACGGAGGTCTGCCCGGAGGGCATCAAGATCACGGACAACGCGCTGATCCCGATGAAGGAGCGTGCGGTCGACCGGAAGTACGACCCGCTGGTGTGGCTCGGCTCGAAGATCAGGAGGAGGTCTTCGTAGGGTTCCGGCCGGGGCTGTGGGAGAGGTACTGGAGGACCGACCCGGCCAGGAAGATCACGATCCACGCGAAGAACCCGATGGTGCCGAACCGGGTGTAGTCGAACGGCCCCGTGAGCAGGAGCACGCCCAGCCCGAGCGTCGTCACCAGGGTGCCGTAGCCCCACAGCCGTGGCCGCATCACCCGGTGGCGCAGCCACGGCGGCACCCAGTCCGCCGTGATCCCCGCGATGCCGCACGCCGCGAGCACCGCCACGGCCAGCCAGGCCGCCCCCATCATGAGCATGCGCATGACGGGGATGGTGCCACCAGCGTCGGAATCGCGCCAGTTGAATACCCAATCGTTCTGGTAGGCCCGCCAGTCCCCCTCCGTGGCCGCGAAGTCGACGTACAGGGCCACGCCGAAGCGGGACCGGTCGGCGTCGGTGCGGGACAGGCCCAGGCGGACACCGCGTACGGCCGCCGGGACGGTCTCCGCGTGGGCCCAGTGGCCGAAACGGTTCTCGTGGTAGAAGGGCAGGCCCATCAGGAGGTCGGTGGCGGCCGGGGTGACCTCCAGGGCGAGGCTCGTCTGCTGGGCCACGTAGCCGCCGTACAGGCTCTCCAGCGGCTGCATGGTGTCGTACGACATGACGGCGATCTGGTCCACACGGCGGGCCACCTGCCCGAAGTAGGCCTGTGACCACCACTTGGGGTGGCCCGTGGTCGCGTTCCAGAAGGAGTGGAACGCGGGCAGCGGGTCGATCTGGTGGGCGGCGACGGAGAGCAGGGCGTGGTCGGCGCGGGTGAGGGCGCGCAGGTCGTCCAGGAGGGAGAGGTAGTCGCGGTCGCCGGAGTGGAGGGGCTCCAGGTCGAAGTGGGCGCCCTCGAAGCCGGTGGCGAGGATCTGGCGGGTCGAGGTGACGATCGCGGTGCGGGTGGCGGGGCGCTCCAGGTGCAGGCCGTCGGGGCTCTCGCCGGCCAGCTTGTCACCGAGCCAGGCCTGGACGCGGATTCCGGGGAGTTCTCGGTGCAGGGCCGATATCAGCCAACGCGCCCTGGGGTACGACGACTTCGGGAGGGTGCCGTCGTGCTCCAGGGGGCCTGCGTGGACGTACAGGTCACGGATGCCGGTGCCGTCCAGGCGGTGGGCGAGGGCCTTGACGTCCTGGTCGGTCCTGCGGCCGTCCAGCCAGGCGTGGCCGAGCCAGAGGGCGTCCTTGTGGCGGGTGTGGGTGCCTGGTGCGGGGGTGCCGGTGTAGTTGAGGCGGAGCGCTGTTTCTGCGCTGAGGACGGGGAGGAGCAGGAGGAGGAGCAGTGCGACGGCGAGGAGGGTGCGGCGGCGCCGGGGGCGCCCGGGGGGCTCCGCGGGGGACTCCTCGGCGTCGGCGGGCCCTGGGGCCGTCGGTTCGTTGCTGTTCTCCTCGTTCATTTCTGCCCCCCGTCTTCCTCGTCCCCCAGCCGTATCCGCCCCACTCGCGAAGGCGCCTACCTGCCCATACGCTCCAAAATGTGACGTCCTCCCTGATCCGGGGCCGGCCCCGGCGCGCCACCGCGCACATACGGGTGCGCGTGACGAGTGCCGTGGTGGGTGCGCTGGTGGGGGCCGGGTGGCTGGTGTCGCCGGTGATGACGGTCGGTGGGCATGATCCGGTTCCCGCGTTTTCCGCCGGGCCGGTCGCGAGTGCCGCCGCGTCGGACCGGGACGAGACGTCGGCCACCGACCTCCTGATGCCGCTCGTCGTCGTGGTCGCGGCCGGGGCACTGGCCGGGTACGGGTACCTGCGGCGCACCCGGCGGGCCCGGACCCGGACCACGCCGGGCGTGGTGTCGGTGGCGCCGCCGGTGCCCACCTCGTGGGAGAGCGAGCGGCAGGCCCGCGCGGCGCTGGTGCTGGCCGACGACTGTGTGCGCGCCGGCAGGGAGGAACTTCCCTTCGTGGAGGAGCTGTTCGGGGCCGGTTCGGTCGAGCCGTTCGTACATGCCCTGCGGGCGGCGGAGACCGAGCTGTCCGCCGCGTTCGCGATATGGCGGCGGTACGAGGAGGGGGTTCCGGGGGACGAGAGCGCCCGGCGGCAGGCGCTGGTGGGGGTGATCGGGCGGTGCGCGGAGGCGGGGCGGCGGCTGGACGCCGAGGCGGAGGAGCTGGACCGGCTGCGGGGCCTGGAGCAGGGGGTGGGCGAGGCGCTGGAGGTCGCCGAGCGGCGGTTCCGGGAGCTGACCGGGCGGACGGCGGCGGCCCAGGCCACGGCGGAGGAACTGCACCGGCGCTACGCGCCCTCGGCCGGGGCTCCCGTCACCGGGTATGTCGAACAGGCCAAGGACCGGCTGGTGTTCGCCACCTCACAGCTCAACGAGTGCCGTCAGGCGGCCGATTCGGGAGAGGGGCGGCGTGCGGCGCGTCATCTGCGCGCGGCCGAGGGCGGTGTCGCCCAGGCCGGTGTCCTCGTCGACGGGGTCGAGCGGCTCGCGGCGGAGCTGCGGAAGGCGGCCGGGCTGGTGCCGGCCGCGCTGACCGGCGGGGAGGCGGAGATCGCCGAGGCGCGCAGGGACGGCGGACGCACCTCCCTGACCGCCGGTGAGCTGCATGCCCGGCTCGCGCATGCCGACGGGGTGCTGGCCGCCGTACGCACGGAGCTGACCGGGGGGCCGTACGACCCGCTGGACGCACTGCGGCGCATCGCACGGGTCGTGGAGCGGCTGCAGGTGGGGCGGCACGGGGTGGTGGAGGCGGCCGCGCTGCTCGTGGCCCGCAGCGCGGTCGGCGGGGCGGAGGACTTCGTCGCCGTGCACCGCGGGGCTGTGGGTGCCGAGGCACGGGCGCGGCTGGCGGAGGCGGAACGGGCCCTCGGCTCGGGTGCGGACGCGGACATACTCGCCAGACAGGCCCGAGACCTGGCCGAACGCGATGTACGGGCCCACGGAAACCCCTACGCCGACGGCCACGCCCTCGGCATCGCCGGAGCAGTCCTCGGCGGAATCCTCCTGGCCGAGGACCCGGACGGCGGCCCCCCGACAAGCTTCGGCGGCCCACAGACCCGAGCCCGCCGCCACCAGCTCTAGCCGCAGCCCCGTCCCGGCACACCAACGCCTCCCGGCGACGACGCCTCCGCAGCCAACCGAGAGGGCCGGCCGGAGACCACCTGCGACAACGCCCCACAGCCACGCGAGACACCCGGCCGCAAACCGCCCGCGACAACGCCCCTGCGGCGAACCGAGACGGCCGGGCGGAGGCCACCCGCGACAACACCCCCGCAGCCAACCGAGACACTCGGCCGCAAACCGCCGACGACGACACACCCCTGCAGCCGACCGAGACCGCCCGGGCGGAGGCCACCCGCGACAACACCCCCGCAGCCAACCGAGACACCCGGCCGCAAACCGCCGACGACGACACACCCCTGCAGCCGACCGAGACCGCCCGGGCGGAGGCCACCCGCGACAACGCCCCACAGCCACGCGAGACACCCAGCGGGAGACCATCCACGACGACGCCCTTGCAGCCGACCGAGACGGCCGACCGCAAACCACCCGCAACAACGCCCCCGCAGCCAACCGAGACCTCCGGCCGGAGGCCACCTGCGAGGGCGCCGTCGTAGCCGACCGAGTCGGGTGGGTGGGTGGGAGACGGGGGTCTGGGGGCGGAGCCCCCAGGGGCGTCGTCAGAAGAGACTGAGCAGCGCCTCCGCCGGGTCCGTCAGGCCGGTTTCGCCGCCGGGAAGCGGGAGTTCGAACCACACCGTCTTGCCCCGCGGGGTCCTGCGGGAGCCCCACGCCGCACTGAGGAGGCCGACCAGTTGCAGACCCCGCCCGCCCTCGTCCGTGTCGCGGGCACGCCGGCGCCGAGGCTGGACCAGACCGGAGTCCCAGACCTCGCACACCAGCGTGCGATCCAGCAGCAGACGCAGCCTGATCTCGCCCTCGCCGTACCGCAGCGCGTTGGTGACCAGCTCGCTGACCAGGAGTTCCGTGGTGTCGACCAGCGGCTCCAGGTCCCAGCTGAGCAGCTGCGCACGGGCGTACTCACGGGCCCGCCCCACACTCCGCGGCTCGCGCGGCAGCGTCCAGTCGCCGACGGACTCGGCGGGCAGCCCCTGGACGCGGGCCATCAGCAGGGCGATGTCGTCCTCGCCGTGATGGGTGTCGAGGGTGTTGAGGACGTGGTCGCAGACGTCCTCCAGGGGGCGGGACGGGTCGGTCAGCGCCCCGACGAAGGCCTGGAGCCCCTCGTCCAGCGGATGGTCACGGGACTCGACCAGCCCGTCCGTGTAGAGGGCGAGCAGCGCACCCTCGGGGAGTTCGACCTCCACCTCCTCGAAGGGCTCGCCCCCGACGCCCAGCGGCATCCCGGGCGGCACGTCGAGCATGAGGGCCGCCTCGCCGGGTTCCACCAGCACCGGGGGCAGATGGCCGGCGTTGGCGAACGTACAGCGTCTGGTGACGGAGTCGTAGACGGCGTACACGCAGGTCGCCAGATACACCTCGGAGAGGTCGGCGTCGCGGGGCTGGCGGGCCGCCCGGGTGGCCTGCTGGACGCCGCCGGGGGTACCGAGGCCACGGGCGATCTCGTCCAACGCGGAGAGCACTTCCGCCGGTTCCAGGTCCAGCAACGCCAACGTACGGACGGCCGTACGGAGTTCGCCCATCGCGACCGCCGCACGCAGGCCGCGGCCCATGACGTCACCGACGACCAACGCCGTGCGGTGGCCGGGGAGTTCGATGACGTCGAACCAGTCGCCGCCGACCTCCGTCGCCGCGTTGCCGGGCAGGTAGCGGCAGGCGATGTCGAGTCCGGACGCCTCGGGGTCACCGGGCGGGAGCAGGGACCGTTGCAGTATCAACGCCCGTTCGTGCTCGCGGCGGTAGAGCCGGGCGTTGTCGATGCAGACGGCGGCCCGCGCGGCCAGTTCGACCGCGAGGTCCCGGTCGCGGTCGCCGAACGGCTCGCTGCCCTTCGTACGGGCGAACTGGGCGAGCCCCACGACGGTGTCGTGGGCGACCATCGGCACCGCCAGCGTGGACTGCACGAGCCCGCCGTCCTCCGCGGGCACGCGCTGCGGGCGGGCGGTGCGCAGGGCGTCCGCGCAGGGCGAGTTGAAGGGGAAGTGGTGAACCGCACCGACCGCGACCGGTTCGCCTGAGCCGCTGAAGGGCGCGTCCGAGACGGCGCTGGCGAAGGCGACACGGCGCAGTTCGGCGCTGCCGTCGGCGAGGCCGGGCGGGGTCTCGTCGCCGGTGAGCAGGCCCTGGTAGAGGTCGACGGTGGCGAGGTCGCAGAATCCGGGGACGACGACGTCGAGGAGTTCGCGGGCCGTGGTCTCCAGGTCCAGGGAGTTCCCTATGCGGGCGCCGGCCTCGTTGAGCAGGGCGAGGTTGCGCCGGGCGGCGGCGGCCTCGCGGGCGGCGGCGCGGCGGGCCGTGATGTCGGTGCCGAGCCAGGCGATCCCGATGGGCCGGCCGCTGCCGCTGTGCACGCGGTAGAGGTTGACGGACCAGTGCCGGCGCTCCTCGGAACCCGGGACGAAACCCGTGACATGCATGTCGGTGATGGACTCGCCGGTCTCCAGCACCCGGCGCAGGGTGGCCGAAACCCGCTCGGCCTCACCCCGCGGCAGATAGTCGTGAACTCCCTTGCCACGGTGGTCGTCCGGGGTTCCGCCGAAGATGGAGGCGAAACGCATGTTGGCGCGGCGGACCCTGAGGTCGATGTCGATCAGCAGGAAGCCGAACGGGGATTGGCCGAAAATCGCCTGCGAGGCGGCGAGGTCGGTCTCGATGCTGCGCAGGGTACGGACGTCCACCACTATGCAGACGGCGGCCTTGTCCGCCTCCGCGGTCCGGGTGGGCATGACGTAGACCTCGGCGAGCCCCTCCTCGCCGCGCCCCCCGTCCGCCGTGTCCGGCATCCGGAAGGGGACGACCCCGGTCCACTCCCGCCCGTCGAGGATCTCGGCCATCTTCCGCTGGCCGCGCTCGCGCAGGTCGGGGTCGATGAAGGCCTCTATGGGGTCCATGCCGACGGCGCGTTCGGCGGGGATGCCGAAGAGCTGCTCGGCACGCAGGCTCCACTGCTCGACCAGCCCGCCTGGACTGATGGAGAAGGAGGCGACCTTGATGTAGTCGTAGATCGAGCCGGGCGGACTGCTCTGCCACATGGTGTCCCCGGGCGCGCCCCCGTGCTGTGCGGCCTGGCTCCTCGCGCCGTCCGACGGGTCCTCGGACTCCGTGGCCTTCGCTGGTATCTCGCTCACGCGAACCGTCCCCTCCAGCTCACCGCGCCCGGCACCGGTCACCGGGGGCGGCTGCCCGCAGTATCCAGCACTACGGCGCCGCACGACACGGTGTTCACGATCACAGCTCGGTCCAGGCGCTTTTCGGACCGTGCCGCGACAACACTTCCAGTCTTCTAACCAGGGAACACGCCCTCGAATCACGCACCCCCGCCTGTGTCCCCGGCGCGCGTCGCAGCATGGACGGCGCACGGCGGTCCGCACACCGGTCTCACCCGGGCACCGCCAGTTCGAACCAGACGGTCTTTCCGGTGTCGTCGGGCCGGGTGCCCCAGCGGCGCGAGGAGCCGGCGACCAGTTGCAGGCCGCGCCCGTTCTCGTCCTCGGGGCGGGCGACGCGTTCGTGCGGCAGGTCCGGAAGCGGGTCGGACACCTCGACCAGCAGCGTGTCACCGAGGCCGGAAGGGCGTACCAGCCGTACGCCGATGGGGCCGGTGGCATGCCGCAGGGAGTTCGTCACCAATTCGCTGACCAGCAGCGCCGTCAGGTCGGCCACGCTGTCGAGGTTCCATCCGTGCAACTGGCCCCGGACCGCGGTGCGGGCGGTGCGCACGGCGCCCGGCTCCGCGGGAAAGGTCCACTCGACACGGTCGCCTTCGGTGTCGATCACACCGATCACTTCCCAGGCCAACGAGCCCACCCATGTCCGGTTTCATGGGGTTAATGGGGACATACCCGGTATCCAGGGAGCATTACCGTGCGACAGGGCGCACTGTGGCACGAACGGCGTACGAGACCCACTCCTCCGGCATGATCCGCCGGACAGACTGCAGCTAGGCCCATCCACCTCCGGACTCGACCGGGAGGGCAGCCAGGGTCTCGATCTCCCGCACCGCTGCGACGTCCTGGTCCAGCCACGCCACGTCCCAGATCTCGGCCGGAGTCAGCCAGCGCACGTCGTCGTGGTCCTGGAGGGGCCGGGGCAGCGCGGAGCCGGGGCGCAGGCGGGCGGTCCACACGTGCAGGACGTACGGGGATCGCAGGGGCCACTCCCCCGGCATGCGCTCGACCGGCTCGCTGTCAACGCCGAGTTCCTCGCGCAGTTCGCGCACCAGGGCGTCCTCGGGCCGCTCTCCGGGCTCGACCTTGCCACCGGGCAGCTCCCAGCGCCCGGCCAGCTCGGGAGGCGCACTTCGGCGCGCGGCGAGCAGTCGGCCGGCATCGAGCAGGGCGGCTCCCACCACCACGATCCGTTCGGTCATGGGGCGGAGCCTACGGGAGCCCTCCGGTGGTCAGTCGTGGGCTTCTGAGGTCAGTTGTGGCTGCCGTCGCCGTTCTGGCCGATGCGCTCGACCCAGTAGAGCTGCTTGTGGCCGCGGTCGCCGAGGCTGTCGGCGATCTTCTGGGCCTCGGCCCGGGTCGCGTACCGTCCCACGCGGTAGCGATTGCCGTTGTCGTCCTGCCGTATCACGATCCAGGGCAGAGAGACCGTGCCCTCACTCATCGCCCCCACCGTTCCTTCTCGCACCGCCCCACCCGCCTTCCCTCCCGGGCCCCCACCGTGCCCCGCCTAAGGAAACCGCAATCCGCATATGCCCGAGCGTACGCCCTACCTTCACGGAGCGAATACGCCTTTTCACAAAGAGATACGCAACCGGCCAGAACGCAGGGGGCGCACGATGCCGAACGCGCCGTCCTGCACGCTGATGTCGTGCGTCGGGGGCATTTCGGGCGGACCCTGGATCACCTGGGAAAACGGCCGGATTGCAGCGGGCCGCCGGGGCCTGCGGTGCGGCCCCGGCGACGGGCGTAACGGCGCTGGGGCGTGCCGGGGAGTGCGCTAGTTCACGGGCGGGAGTGCGCTACTTCACGGGCAGGAGTGCGCTACTTCACGGGCAGGTGGTACGCGACCCGGTAGCGGTCGGCCGGGATCACGACGTCGGCGGTCTCCACCGGGCGGCCGGAGGCGTAGTAGGTGCGCTGGATGACGAGGACCACATGCCCGGGGACCCCGCCCAGGACGTGCAGTTCCTCGGCGAGGCCGGGGCGGGCGCCGACCTCCTCGGTGACGTTGTCCACGATGACGTCGATGGCCCGCATGCGCTCGACGACGCCCATGCCGCCGAGCGGACCCTCCTCGGGCAGCATCACGGGGGTGCGGCCGGTGACGGCGAGGGGCTCCCAGGAGGTGGAGAGCATCATCGGCTCGCCCGCGTCCCGGAACAGGTACCTCGTGCGCATGACCCGGTCGCCCGGCTCGAGGGCGAGTCGCTCGGCGATGGCAGCCCCGGCCTCGGCCTGCTCGCTGCTGGACTCCCAGGTGCCGCGGACCGTGGCGTCGGCCTGCTCCTGCCGGAAGGGGGTGGCGCCCCCGGACGGGCGGAACCCGGAGCGGGCCACCGGCCGGGGCACTGGACGCTCGCGCACATACGTCCCCGAGCCGGAACGCCCCTCGACCAGCCCCTCGGCCATCAGCACCTTGCGGGCTTCCAGCGCGACCGTGTCCGAGACGCCGTACTCCTCGCGGATGCGGGCCTGGGAGGGGAGCCGGGTGTGGGGCGGCAGTGAGCCGTCGACGATCTTCTTGCGGAGATCACCCGCGACACGCAGGTAGGCCGGCTGCTCACCGAAAGTCACTGGCCACTCCCATCAGGTTGTACAGACAGCAACAGCCTGGCAACCCTGGGTTGTGCCATGCAAGCAAAGGCCAGAGAATCACTCGATGTGATGACATGGGGCGGTGGAGGGCTTTACCCAGGCGCTTTCTCCCCGCTATAGCCGCAGCCACACCTCCGGCCGATCACGCCGCCATGTCTCCGGGCGATCACACCGCCATACCGCTGCCGCCATCGCTGCCGGTGCCGGTGCCGTCCGAGCCGCCGTCGTTGCTGTCGTCGGCGGGCGGGGTGGTCTCCAGGCCCAGGGCGTCCCGCGCGGGGACCGACAGCTTCGGGGCGATCAGCCGCAGGCCGGTGTCGTAGTGCTCGTAGAAGGCGTCCGCGTCTCTCGCCGCGGCGGCCTTCGTCCACTCGGCCCGTGCCCGGTCCAGGTCGGCCGCGAGCGCGGTGACCGGCTTGCGGGCGCCGGCGGGCCACGCGTGCCCGCGCAGCATCCGGGCCTGGTCGGCCAGCGCGGCGGACACCCGGCCCGCCCACTGCTTGTGCCCGGGCAGGTCGTCCTCGACGTACTCCGTGTCCGGGGCGGTGGCGAAGGCCGCGTTGAGGACGTGAGCCGCCTTCAGATAGGCGACCTGGTCGGTGTCGAGGACCGTCTCGTCGTTGCGCAGCGAGCCGCTGAGGTTCCCGCCCTCGGTCGTGCTGCCGAACAGACAGGTGACCTCCCGGTCCCCGGCCGACCAACTGTCCTCGGTGGGCGTGAGGTAGTAGACGTCGACGTCGTCGGGCAGGGCCCAGCCGTCCATCGCGTAGCTGTCCTGGAGGCCGTAACAGCGGTCGTCGGCCGTGCCGGTGACGGAGTCGCTGCCGGGGTAGGACCCGTCCTTCAGCCGGAACGAGGCGAACACTTCGCCGTCGTGCTCACCGGAGCAGGGGACCTTGTCGACGTCGTACGTCTCGCCGCTGAGCCGCCCGTCGGGCGTGTCGAAGCACTCCCCGGTGACCAGCGAGATGCTCGCGCGGTCGCGTGCGCCCTCCTTGACCCCCTCCCAGAAGTCGGACGCGCCGCCCGTGGCGATCAGCAGCACCCACAGCGCGAGCCCGATCCCGGAGAGCACCGAGCCCCCGACGGCCAGCCCCTTGCCGCGCTCGCCCCGCCGGCCGATCTGCCGCAGCGCGATCACCCCGAGCAGCAGCCCCACGCCCGGCAGGCAGCACAGCACGCCGAGCACGAGGGAGGCGATGGCGAGACCGTTGACGGGCGCCGGCTGGTTGTAGGGGCTGTAGCCCTGCGCCCACGGCTGGTACGGGCCGTACGGACTCTGCGGGCCCTGCGGGTACGACGGCGGCCCGTACGGCCCCTGCGGGTACTGCCGGGGCGGCTGGTACGGCCCTTGTGACTGGTGGGGGCCGGGGGGCGGGGGTATGGACACCGGTACCGTGCTCCTGGGTCGGGCGGCGGCAGCGCCGGACCGGCGAAGTGCCGGCGGCCGGACTGACGTACGACTGGCGCATGGTAAGCGGGGCGGAAGTGGGGGCGGAATGAGGGTGGAACCCCAGGCGGAAAGCCGGGTGGAGAGTCGGGCGGAAAGCCGGGTGGCGAGCGGCGGCGTACGGGCGGTGAACGGGCTCACCGAGCGGTGGGCGGCGGCGGCCTCGGACGGCACGGTCTTCTCGGCGGCCGGGGTCTGGCCCCTGCTGGCCTTCCTGGCCGACGGCGCGACGGGCGCCGCGCGGGCGGAGCTGGCCCACGCGCTCGGTGTGCCCGCGGAGCAAGCGGCGGCCGCGGCACGGGAGTTGCTGTCCGCGCTGCAGTCGGTGTCCGGTCTGGACGCGGCCCTCGGCCTGTGGACGCACGGCGCGCTGCGCCTGCGGGAGGAGTGGCGGGCCGGGCTGCCGGCCGGGACGCACGGGCTGTTCGGGGACGACCTCGTCACCGCGCAGGAGCGGCTGGACAGGTGGGCGGCCGAGCGGACCGGCGGGCTGGTGGAGCGCATGCCGGTGACGCTGACGCGGGATGCGCGGATGGTGCTGGCCTGCGCCCTCTCCCTGCGCACGGACTGGCGGCAGCCCTTCACGGAGACGATGCTGCGCCCGGACACCGGCCCCTGGCAGGGCCGTTCACTGCTCGGCCTGCACCGCCGCAGTGTCCGGCCGGACCGGGTCGGCGTGACGAGCACTCCGGACGGCTTCGTGACCACGCTGACCGTGCCCGGCGACAACGGCATCGACGTCCAACTGGTCCTCGGCGAGGAGCGGATGACACCGGGCCAGGTACTGGCAGCCGGAGTCGGCATCGTGGAGCGCACGCTCCCGGTCACCGGCGGCGGCCTGCTCCCCCTCGGCCACGTCGGCCCCGGCCTGCATGTGGAGCGGCAGCCCGCCACCGAGCCCGAACCGATCACGCTGGACGTGCGGACGGTGGCGTACGAGGTACGCGCCGACCACGACCTGCTGGCGCTGCACCCCCTGTTCGGCCTCACCACGGCCCAGGACGTCCGGCAGGGCCACTTCGCCGGCATCAGCGACACCCCGCTCGCCGTCGGCGAGGCCCGCCAGTCCGCCCTCGCCCGCTTCGGCGCACTCGGCTTCCGCGCGGCAGCGGTGACGGCGATCATGCCGGCCCCGGCCGGCGCCGCCCCCCAGTTCCGCTACGAGACCACGGTCGTCCGAGCCACCTTCGACCGCCCCTTCGCCTTCCTCGCCGTCGACCGCGGGTCGCGGCTGGTGCTGATGGCGGGGTGGGTGACGGATCCGATGCCGTATCCGGCCCTGGCTTTCCAGGTCTGAAACTGACGGACGTTTTTGCTCGGTGTCGACGACCGCGCGATATCCGGGCCCGTCAGTGAAGCTTTCTCATCCTGATCGCCAGGCGGTTTCGATGGCGTGAACGGCGGCGACGGTCCGGCTGATCCGGTTCGGGCTGCAGCGGGCTTTGCGGAAGATCCACCATTGCTCGAGACGGGCGAAGGCTCGCTCGCCGGGTGCCCGCAGCTGGGCGTGGTCCCGGTTGAACTGGGCGTATTTCTCGGGTAGGTCGCGGCCGTAGTAGGGGGTGCGGACCGTTGCGCCGACCCCGCGGTACGCGCGGTCGGCGAACACCAGGGTCTGCCTGGTCAGGCACGCTCCGAACCCGACTCCCGCCTGCTGCAGTGTCTCGTTCTTGCGCAGGTGCACCAGCACGAGGACGGCCTGCTGGAAGCAGCGCAGCCGCCGCCAGCGCGAGCGCAGTTCACGCCTTCGGGCGTAGATGAGCCAGGAGACGTACTCGACTACCTCATGTGGGACGTCGAGCATGGCTCGATACGGGACCAACAGGGCTCCTTTGTCCGGGCGTTGATGAGTGAGATCACCAACCGAACGACAAGGAGCCCTGCCACGTCACGAACACCACCAGCCCTTCGCCATCGGCCCCGAACCTCAGGACGAGAAGGGTTTCAGTGAGGCGGCACGCCGGGAGCAGGTGGATCTGCCGCTGGTCAGCGTGGCCTCCACGGTGGGCGGGGCGCTGCGAGAGTCATCGTGCCCGGGTGCTGCCGGACTCGACTAGTACTACGTACGACGCAGTATCGTATAACGTAGTAGTCGGGAGGGAAGGAGGTGCCTGATGCCGCGTCAACGAGACCGCGTCGGATGGGCCGAACCCGCGTTGCTGATCCTGGCCAGCCTGGCCGACGGCCCCAAGCACGGCTACGCGATCACCAAGGATGTCGAGGAACAGACGTCCATCAGGCTGGGGCCGGGCACGCTGTATGCCGCCATCGCGCGGCTGGAGGAAAGCGGCCTGATCGCGCCGCTGGACGAGGACGAGCGTCGGCGGCCCTACCGCATCACCGCGGAAGGCCAGACCGTGCTCGACGACAGGCTCCGGGCGATGGCTCGCTTCGCACGCACCGGGTTGACCCGACTGGGGGTGGCAAACGCGTGATCAACATGGCGGCCCGGGTGGCCTTGCGGTCATACCCTCCCTCGTTCCGGGAGCGCTACGGTTGCGAACTTGAAGCACTGGTCGAGGACACCGGCGCCGGCCCGAGCATCGTCGCGGACCTTCTTGTCGGCGCGCTGCGGGCGTGGCTTCGCCCGGTGATGCCCGAAGAGTCCGCCGAACGGCGCCGGCGCCGCATGCAGGCAAGCGTCGCCACCACCTGGGTCACCTGGTGTGCCGCACTGTATGCCCTGCCGATGCTGGACTTCATCCTGTCCGAGGAACCCGGGCTGACACCGGACCTGGTGCGCCGACTGCTCGACATTGCTCAGTACGCCATGTACGGCGCTGGGCTCATCCTGCTGACCGGCGCCCTCGCCCTCCTCGCGGAAACCTCCAGAACCGGCAACCGGGCCGCGTGGCGCCCGCTGGTGGCTCTTGCCCCGACGCTGCCCACGTGGCTGATCGCGCCGATCCTCCTGGCGTACGCCTCCATCGACCCGATCTCCTACTGGGTCGGAGCCTTGGCGGTGCTTGGGCCGGCAGCGTTCCTCATCACCATGGCGGTGGCACCGGCCGTCGCCGTCACCCGGTACCGACCATCTGCCAAGGTCTTGCGGCTGCTTGCCCTGTCCGGGGTCGCGGTGGCGTTCGCCGTGACCACGACAGGCATCGCCTGCGTCGCGGCGTTGACCATGAATACCGATGACGCGGCCCAGCTGGTCACGATGCCCATACTCGCCGTCACCGTTGCCGCTTCCACAGCAGCCCTGGTCAGCTCCGGTCGCGGAGCCAAGGCCGCACTCCATAGGGAGCCCCCGGTGGATCTTGGTGGTGACGTGTGAGTGACGCTGCAATGCTCCCGCTCCAAGGCGTGCTACGAGTCCTGTTCACGTGGCTGGCCTGAGACGCCATCCGCCTATCGATCACGGGATCGTCAGGAGCCTGGCGCTTCCCGGACAAGTGTCTTGCCGATGCGCGACCAACAGGGCCCCTGCGTCCGGGCGTTGATGAGTGAGATCACCAACCGAACGACCAGGAGCCCTGCCGCGTCACGCCCCCCAACCAGCCCATCGTCATCAGCCTCGAACCACAGGCTGAGAAGGGTTCACTGACAGCATCGGAACCCAGTAATTCGTCACCTGCTGCAAACGCGAGGGGCGCGGGGCTTGAGCAGCATCCGGTTCTCGCCTTCGTTCACAAGGACTCGCACAGTCCCGAGGAGGGCGACCATGGCCAGAACCGGGGCGAGCACGTGTCTGATCGCGGCGGCCTGGGTCGGCGGCAGCTTCTAGGATCTGTGGCATGGCAACCAGACTCGTGCAGATCAATATGAAGGCTCGGGACGACTCCGTGCTCGGCCGGTTCTGGGCGGAGGCACTCGGTTGGGGTGTCGACAGCGAGGGACCCGGCATTACCAACCTCGAACCGGTGGGTTTCGCCTACCCCGATCCCGTGGCCGTCTGCATCGACATCGTCGCCCGCCCGGAACCCAAAACGGTGAAGAACCGGGTGCACCTTGATCTGGCCACCACCTCGACCGCCCATCAGGCGGAGTTGGTCGCGCGCTTGAAGGATCTCGGCGCGAGGCTCGCCGACGTGGGTCAGGGCGACGTCCCCTGGACGGTCATGGCCGACCCGGAGGGTAACGAGTTCTGCGTCCTGGAGCCCCGCCCGATCTACCAGGACACCGGGCCGATCGCCGCGGTGGTGGTCGACTGCACCGACCCGCGAGGGATGGCCCGGTTCTGGGGCCAGGCGATGGACTGGACGCTGCACGAGGTCACCGACGACCACGCGGCCATGCGATCCGCCAAAGGCGTCGGCCCCTACCTGGAGTTCCTCCGCACCCCCGACACCAAGAGTGTGTGGAACCGCGTCCACCTGGACGTCTGCCCCTACCCCGGTGACGACCCGGGAGCAGAAGAAGCCAGACTGCGCGCCTTGGGCGCCACCGACCCTGGTATCGACCAGTCCGCAATCTCCTGGACGGTTCTGGCCGACCCGGAAGGCAACGAGTTCTGCCTCCTCTCTCCTCGCTGACCCTTTGTCACCACCCGACCGACGGCTGCCCCGACACCTTCCCCTCCTCGACTAGGAGATCAACAACGTCGGGCAGGTGCAGATTCGTTTTCTTCCTCATCCCATAGCCGCTACACGTTGAAGCGGAACGCCTGCCACAACGCTCTCACCTGCGGAAACGGGCTTCTGAGAGATCCAAGTCAGCACAGAATCAGCACCGGCGGCAGGTCCGGGGTTCTCAGGACAGCCAGGAAGGGCGGTCGCCTCTTGACGATCTCGTGGCCCAGGCCTCGCCGAGTCGCTACGGTTTAGCCATGACCGCACTGCCCGACTGGATGCGCCCGCCGCGCGAGGAAGGCTGGTTCGCGGAGGACCTGGACCGCCTCCCCGAGGCGCCACGCCACACAGAGCTGATCGACGGAGCGCTTGTCTTCATGATGTCGCCGCAGAGGTGGTGGCACGGCCACCTCGTCACCATGCTCACCGTCGCTCTCATGGAGCAGGCGCCCGGCGATGTCAGGGTCGGCCGCGAGATGACCATAAAACTCGACGAGCGAAACCGGCCCGAGCCGGATCTGCTGTTGACGACGGCCGACTACGACGGAGACCGCACCTGGTTCGCGCCGGACGAGGTGCGACTCGTCATCGAGGTCGTCTCACCCGAGTCCGCGCACCGGGACCGCACGGTCAAGCTCCGCAAGTACGCGGAGGCCGGCATCCCGCACTACTGGTGCATCGAGGACGAGGACGGCGCCCCCGTCGTCCACGTCTATGAACTCGACGAACCGACTGGCGCCTACGCGCCCGCCGGCATCTTCCGGGGCACCCTGAAGCGGCCTGTGCCGTTCGAGATCAGCCTGGATCTCGACAAGCTCACCCCGCCGAGGAGCAAGTAGGAGTCAGCACCACGTCAGCACGGGAACGCAGATGGGCCCGGACTCACAGAGCCCGGCCCCATCTGACTTGCACGTTTGACGAACCGTTTAGCTCACGGTAACGAACCACTCACACATTGAACCTGAACTCCACCACATCCCCGTCCTGCATCACATACTCCTTGCCCTCCATCCGTGCCTTGCCCTTGGCGCGGGCGTCGGCGACCGAGCCGGTCTCGAGCAGGTCGGCGAAGGAGATGACCTCGGCCTTGATGAAGCCCTTCTGGAAGTCGGTGTGGATGACACCGGCGGCCTCGGGGGCGGTGGCGCCCTTCTTGATGGTCCAGGCGCGGGACTCCTTGGGGCCGGCCGTGAGGTAGGTCTGCAGGCCGAGGGTGTCGAAGCCGACCCGGGCGAGGGTGGCGAGGCCCGGCTCGTGCTGGCCGACGGACTCCAGGAGCTCCAGGGCCTCCTCCTCGTCCAGCTCGGCGAGGTCGGCCTCCAGCTTCGCGTTCAGGAAGATCGCCTCGGCGGGGGCGACCAGGGCGCGCTGCTCGTCCTTGAACGCGTCGTCCGTCAGCTCGTCCTCGTCGACGTTGAAGACGTAGAGGAAGGGCTTGGTGGTGAGCAGGTGCAGGTCGTGGAGGAGCTCGTTGCGCTCGGTGCCCTGGACGATGCCGTGCGCGAAGAGCGTGTCGCCCTTCTCCAGGATCTCCTTGGCCTCCTCGACCGCCTTGACCTTGGGAGCGACGTCCTTCTTGATCCGAGACTCCTTCTGGAGGCGCGGCAGGACCTTCTCGATGGTCTGGAGGTCGGCGAGGATCAGCTCGGTGTTGATCGTCTCGATGTCGTCCTTGGGCGAGACCTTGCCGTCGACATGGACGACGTTCTCGTCCTTGAAGGCACGGATGACCTGGCAGATCGCGTCGGACTCACGGATGTTCGCGAGGAACTTGTTGCCCAGGCCCTCGCCCTCGGAGGCGCCGCGCACGATGCCGGCGATGTCGACGAAGTCGACCGTGGCCGGAAGGATGCGCTCGGAGCCGAAAATCGAGGCCAGCTGGGCGAGGCGGGCGTCGGGGACGCCGACCACGCCGATGTTCGGCTCGATCGTGGCGAACGGGTAGTTGGCCGCCAGCACGTCGTTCTTGGTCAGGGCGTTGAACAGGGTCGACTTGCCGACATTCGGCAGGCCGACGATTCCGATCGTGAGCGACACGTTGCGACTTCCCGTAGATGAGAGGGCCAGGGGCTGCCAGGGGCCAGAGACACTGGCCGATCCACCAGTCTACGGCGTCTGCGGCGGCAGGCTCGCGGGAGCGTCGAACGCCCGGCCAACCTCTCCTCATCGGCGTGTCTGAGGGGCGATTCGGCACATTAACCGACCTAGGTTGGTCCAGTGGAGCATCACAGGACGCGACCCCCGAACGGCGGACGGCGACGCGGCGCACCGCCCGCGTCGCTGCCGCCGCAGGCACGACGGCCGGCGGGCGAGAACCGGCGCCCACGGGGGGCCAAGCGGGCCGCGCGGCCGGTACGGGCGGCCCGGCCGGTGCCGCGCGGCGAGGTGCCGGGGCCCCGGCTCACCGGGCTCGGCGGGGGGCTGTTCTGCGCGGCCGCGATGTTCCTGCTCGGCTGTCTCGACCAGCTGCTCTTCGGGGCGTCACTGACGCTGTACGGCGTGCTGTTCCTGCCGGTGTGCGTGCTGACCGCGCTGTGGGTGCGCGGCGGGGACCTGCTCACCGCGCCCGTCGTCGTACCGATCGCCTTCGCGGTGGGGCTCTTCTCCGTCGCCGACGGCGGGGGGCTCTTCGGACGGCTGATGGGGCTGGTCACCGGGCTCGCCACGCAGGCGGGCTGGCTGTACGGCGGGACGCTGATCGCGGGAGTGATCGTGCTCGTGCGCCGGGTGCTGTGGGTGCGGACCCGCCGGCGCCGCACCTGAGCACCGACCCGCTAACCGACGTGGTCCTGCGCCGCCCGCATCGCCGCGCCGACGATGCCCGCGTTGTTCTGCAGCTGGGCCGGGACGATCTCGGCCTTGATGCCCTCGATGTGGTGCAGGAACTTGTCCGCCTTGCGGCTGACCCCGCCGCCGAGGATGAACAGCTCGGGTGAGAAGAGCATCTCGACGTGGGCGAGGTACTTCTGGACGCGGTGGGCCCACTGCTGCCAGGACAGCCCGTCGTCGTCCTTCACCTTGCTGGAGGCCCGCTTCTCCGCGTCGTGGCCGTGCAGCTCGAGGTGGCCCAGCTCGGTGTTGGGCACGAGGGCGCCGTCCATGAAGACGGCGCTGCCGATGCCGGTGCCGAAGGTGAGCAGGATGACCGTGCCCCCGCGGTTCCGCCCGGCGCCGAACTGCATCTCGGCGACGCCCGCCGCGTCCGCGTCGTTGACCACGGTCACCGGATGGCCGCCCAGCCGGTCGCTGAACAGGGCGCGGGCGTCCGTGTCGATCCAGCTCTTGTCCACGTTGGCCGCCGTGCGGACCATGGCGCCGCCGGTGACCACTCCGGGGAAGGTCAGGCCCACCGGGCCCGTCCAGCCGAAGTGGTCGATGACCTGCTTGACCCCGTCGGCCACGCCGTCGGGCGTAGCCGGGTGCGGGGTGAGCACCTTGCACCGCTCCTGGGCCAGGTCGCCCTTGTCCAGGTCCACAGGGGCGCCCTTGATCCCGGAACCGCCGATGTCCACGCCGAAGATCTGCATGGCTCCACGTTACGACGGACGACTGACAGTCACTACGGAGTACGGCCCCGCGTGGGGCCGTACATCACTCGGCAGCGGTGTCCGATGCGCCCGATCCGCCGCGCTCGGCGACCAGGGCCGCGGCCTCTTCGCGCAGGTCGCGGCGGAGCTCCTTGGGCAGCGAGAAGGTGATGGACTCCTCGGCCGCCTTGACGAGCTCGACATCGCCGTAGCCGCGCTCGGCGAGCCACTGGAGGACCTCCTCGACCAGGACCTCCGGGACGGAGGCGCCGGAGGTGACGCCGACCGTGGTGACGCCCTCCAGCCAGGCCTCGTCGATCTCGCTGGCGAAGTCCACCAGGTAGGCCGCGCGGGAGCCGGCCAGCTTGGCGACCTCGACGAGCCGCTTGGAGTTGGAGGAGTTGCGCGAGCCGACCACGATGACCAGCTCGGCCTCGGCGCCCATCTGCTTCACGGCGAGCTGCCGGTTCTGGGTGGCGTAGCAGATGTCGTCGCTGGGCGGGGAGACGAGCCCGGGGAACTTCGTCTTCAGGGCGTCGACGGTCTCCATGGTCTCGTCCACGGAGAGGGTGGTCTGGGACAGCCAGACGACCTTCGACTCGTCGCGGACCTCGACCTTGGCAACGTCCTCGGGGCCGTCGACCAGCTGGATGTGGTCGGGGGCCTCGCCGGAGGTGCCGATGACCTCCTCGTGGCCCTCGTGGCCGATCAGGAGGATGTCGTAGTCCTCATCGGCGTACCGGACGGCTTCCTTGTGGACCTTGGTGACCAGCGGGCAGGTCGCGTCGATGGTGGCGAGGCGGCCCTGCCTGGCCTCCTCGTGGACGACCGGGGCGACGCCGTGCGCGGAGAACATCACGATGTTGCCGGGCGGGACCTCCTCCGTCCGCTCGACGAAGATCGCGCCCTTCTTCTCCAGGGTCTGGACGACGTACTTGTTGTGGACGATCTCGTGCCGGACGTAGATCGGGGCCCCGTACTGTTCCAGGGCCTTCTCGACGGCGATCACGGCGCGGTCCACACCCGCGCAGTAGCCTCGGGGGGCGGCGAGCAGGACACGGCGGCCAGGCGAAGCGGTCATGGCACCCATCGTAAGGGTGCGTTCGGGCGGGCCGGAGATCGCGTGCCCATCCCTTTCAGGGGAAAACCGGTCCCTATGTCCGACACCGGGGTGTACGTCGCCGTCACCGGGGCTAGGGGCGCGGGGAACTGTGCGACCAGCCACGACGCGCCCCCAGCCGGCGACGGTCCGCACCCCGGCGGCGCTTCGGAGCCCGGTGTCGGAGGGGACCGTTACGCTCGCCGCATGGCTGTGAACACGTCGCCCGAAGCACCTCTTCCCGTTGGTGAGGTCTCCCGGCTGATCGGGGGCTGGATCGATCGGCTCGGTGCGGTGTGGGTCGAGGGGCAGATCACGCAGTTGTCGCGGCGGCCGGGGGCCGGGGTCGTGTTCCTGACCCTGCGGGATCCCTCGTACGACATCTCCGTCAGCGTGACCTGTTATCGCCAGGTGTTCGATGCCGTCGCCGATGTCGTCGGCGAGGGCGCACGGGTCGTCGTCCTTGCGAAGCCGGAGTGGTACGCCCCGCGCGGGCAGCTGTCGCTGCGGGCCGCCGAGATAAGGCCCGTCGGTGTCGGCGAGCTGCTGGCGCGGCTCGAGCAGCTGAAGAAGGCGCTCGCCGCCGAGGGGCTGTTCGCGCCGGAGCGGAAGAAGCCGCTGCCCTTCCTGCCCCAGCTGATCGGGCTGGTCTGCGGCCGCGCTTCCGCCGCGGAGCGGGACGTGCTGGAGAACGCCCGGCACCGCTGGCCCGCCGTCCGCTTCGAGGTGCGCAACGTCGCGGTCCAGGGCGTGCACGCCGTCCCGCAGGTCGTCCAGGCCGTCAAGGAGCTGGACGTGATGGACGACGTGGACGTCATCATCGTCGCCCGGGGCGGCGGCAGCGTGGAGGATCTGCTGCCGTTCTCCGACGAGCAGCTCGTCCGGGCGGTGGCCCAGTGCCGTACGCCCGTCGTCTCCGCCATCGGGCACGAGCCGGACAATCCGCTCCTCGACCACGTGGCCGACCTGCGCGCGTCGACCCCGACCGACGCGGCCAAGAAGGTCGTGCCGGACGTGGGCGAGGAGTTCGAGCGGGTGCGGATGCTGCGGGACCGGGCCCGGCGGTGTGTGCAGGCGTTCGTGGAGCGTGAGGAGCGGGGCCTGGCGCATGCGCTGGCGCGGCCCTCGATAGAGGATCCGCACCGGATGATCGACGAGCGCGCCGACCACGTGGCCTCCCTGCTCGACCGCGGCCGGCGCACCCTCGGCCACCTCCTGGACCGCGCCGAGTCGGAGCTGACGCACACGCACGCGCGCGTGGTGGCCCTCTCCCCCGCCGCCACGCTCAAGCGCGGCTACGCGGTGCTGCAGAAGAGCGACGGGCATGTGGTCCGGGACCCGGAAGAGGTCACCCAGGGCGAGGCGCTGCGGGCGCGGGTCGCCGGGGGTGAGTTCACCGTTCGAGTCGATGTCTAGGGTTGGTGGGATGACCAGCAAGGTGGATGAGGCGCTCTCGTACGAGCAGGCGCGGGACGAGTTGATCGAGGTCGTACGACGCCTGGAGACCGGCGGTACGACGCTGGAGGAGTCCCTGGCGCTGTGGGAGCGCGGCGAGGAGCTGGCCAAGGTGTGCCGGCGCTGGCTGGAGGGCGCCCGGGCCCGGCTGGACGCGGCGCTCGCCGAGGAAGAGGTCGAGGAAGAGAGCGAGTAGGCGGGAGCCTGACGCTGTGAAGCGGATCACCACGCTCCCGCTTTGGTTGAAGGTTGAACTTCCTTGGCGTACCGTCGTTGCCGTAAGCCGGTCCGGCACCTCGGACCGGACGCGCACCCGAGGAAGTCACGCATGTCTCTCGCCCTTGACCCCGCCGCCCAGGACCTGCTGTTCCGCGAGGCCCGTACCGCGAACACCTTCACCGACGAGCCCGTGACCGAGGAGCAGGTCCAGGCGATCTACGACCTGGTCAAGTACGGCCCCACCGCCTTCAACCAGAGCCCGCTGCGCATCACCCTGGTCCGCTCGGCCGAGGCCCGCGAGCGCCTGGTGCAGCACATGGCCGAGGGCAACCAGGCGAAGACCGCCGCCGCCCCGCTGGTCGCGATCCTCTCCGCGGACAACGAGTTCCACGAGGAGCTGCCGACCCTGTTCCCGCACTTCCCGCAGGCCAAGGACGTGTTCTTCAGCGAGCGTCCGGCCCGTGAGGGTGCCGCCGCGCTGAACGCCGCGCTGCAGGCCGCGTACTTCATCATCGGCGTCCGTGCCGCGGGCCTCGCCGCCGGCCCGATGACCGGCCTCGACTTCGAGGGCGTCCGCAAGGAGTTCCTGGACGACGACCACACCCCGCTGATGGTCGTCAACATCGGCCGACCGGGCCCGGACGCCTGGTTCCCGCGCTCGCCGCGCCTGGCGTACGAGGACGTCATCACGACCGTCTGAGCCGCCCCGAGTACGGCAGGAGGCCCCCAGCAGCGTCGCTGGGGGCCTCCTGCGTATGCGTGTGTACGGGTGCGGTCACCGCAGCTTCCGTACGGCCGCGCTCACCCCGTCTTCAGCGCCGCCGCCATCTTGGTCAGCTGGTCGAAGGAGGCCGTACCGGCGACCACCGTCGTGGAGCCGGGAGTGTCCTCCAGGACCAGGGCGTCGTAGCGGCCGCCGGTGTAGCGGGTCCAGGTGCGGTCGCCGATCTTCTCGGTCCGCTGCGTCGCCGAGGCGCCCTGGCTGGCCTGGTCGATGAACTCGGAGCGCTTCTGAGTGGACTGCTCGACCTGCACGTACTGACCGTCGGGGTCCTGGAAGCCGAGGTGCCAGCGGTCGGACTCCTCGCCCTGGTAGCGCACCGAGGTCGCCTTCCAGGTGCCCGGCAGGCCTTCCGGAGCGGCCACCGGGTAGCTCGCCGCGCGGCGCGCCGTGGCCAGCTCGACCGCGTAGTCGACCCGCTTGAGGTCGGGAGCGTGATCGTTGTGCGGGACGAAGAGATAGATGACCGCCGCCGCGACCCCGATGAGGGCCAGGGAGAGGATCATGTCCCGGACCGTCTTCTGCTTACCGTTCGAACCTGCCACGCCCCCTATCGTCGCAGGTGCCCGGAGCGCTCATCCGTGGGGTCCCCTGCTCATTTTGTCTGCCTAACGATAGAGTCGAGGCCAACACCCTCATCCGGCCGTCGTCGTATCAGAAAGGTGCGCTCCGATGACCGAGAATCATCACCTCCCGTCCGAGCTGGACGTCCCCTCCGAGGCTCCCGACCGCAACCTCGCCCTGGAACTCGTCCGGGTGACCGAAGCCGCGGCGATGGCCGCGGGCCGCTGGGTCGGGCGCGGCGACAAGAACGGCGCCGACGGCGCCGCGGTGCGCGCCATGCGAACCCTCGTCTCCACCGTGTCGATGAACGGCATCGTCGTCATCGGCGAGGGCGAGAAGGACGAGGCCCCGATGCTCTTCAACGGGGAGCGTGTCGGCGACGGCACCGGACCCGAGGTCGACATCGCGGTCGACCCGATCGACGGCACCACCTTGACGGCCAAGGGCATGCCCAACGCGATCGCCGTCCTCGCCGCCACCGAGCGCGGCGCCATGTTCGACCCGTCCGCCGTGTTCTACATGGACAAGCTGGTCACCGGCCCCGAGGCCGCGGACTTCGTCGACATCGACGCGCCCGTGGCCGTGAACATCCGCCGGATCGCCAAGGCCAAGCGGTCCGCCCCCGAGGACGTCACGGTCTGCATCCTGGACCGGCCGCGCCACGAGGGCATCATCAAGGAGGTCCGGGAAGCCGGCGCGCGCATCAAGCTGATCTCCGACGGCGACGTGGCCGGCTCGATCCTGGCGCTGCGCGAGGGCACGGGCATCGACCTGCTGCTCGGCGTCGGCGGTACGCCGGAGGGCATCATCTCGGCCTGCGCCGTGAAGTGCCTGGGTGGCACGATCCAGGGCAAGCTGTGGCCGAAGGACGACGAGGAGCGTGCGCGGGCCATCGACGCCGGGCACGACCTGGACCGGGTGCTGACGACCGAGGACCTGGTCACCGGCGAGAACGTGTTCTTCGTCGCCACCGGCATCACCGATGGTGAGCTGCTGCGCGGGGTCCGCTACCGGTCGGAGACCGCGACCACCGACTCGATCGTGATGCGGTCGAAGTCCGGGACGGTGCGGCGGATCGACTCCGAGCACCGCTTGAGCAAGCTGCGGGCTTACAGCGCGATCGACTTCGACCGGGCCAAGTAGCACCCCTGAAAGACCTTGGGCGCCCTCTGTGCGGAGAGGGCGCCCATACTCATGCCCTGAGAGCCTGTGTCATATCCCCGGCCGGGCGCGCGACGCCTGGCACGCACTCCCCCACTGCCTTAAGGGCGTGGGGGGACCCCCAGCCGCGTTGCCGAACCACCCACGTGGCTCCTCCCCCACGCTCGGCTTCGCTCGCGCGGGGGCACCCCCATCGAGGGCGCTCCGGCGCCTTGCGATCGCACGCACCAGACGCCGCGCGCTGATCCGACCGGGGATATGACACAGGCTCTAACCCGCTATGCGGTTCGCCGTCGCTCGTGCCGCCTTCTTCAGTTCCACCTCGCGCCTGCGGCGCCTCGCCAGGACCACGCGGCGTTCCGCTGCCGTCAGGCCGCCCCAGACGCCGTACGGCTCGGGCTGGAGGAGGGCGTGTTCGCGGCACTCGACCATGACGGGACAGCGCGCGCAGACCCGCTTGGCCGCCTCCTCACGGGACAGCCGGGCGGCCGTCGGCTCCTTGGAGGGGGCGAAGAACAGGCCGGCCTCGTCGCGCCGGCACACCGCCTCGGTGTGCCAGGGTGCGTCTTGGTCCCTGTCTCGCGCTGGCACCCGCTGGGCCGGAACGGCAGCTACCTGCAGGGACGAATGCGGCGGTTGCAGCACGGGTCTACTCCTGACGACGGCTTCGCGAGTGAGCGACGATGCAGCAAGGCCTACCCGCTGTGCGCGCGCCTATGCACAGCGTTTCCAACCGCAGGCGCGCGGCGGCTTGTTCACGCCCCCAGGCACCCGCCGCGGCGGAGCCGCGGCCCACGTGCCGGCGGCGGATTCGCGACCGTCAACGGTCCAGGTGTTTGCGCATCTTCCGGTCGACCTTGTCCTGGACACGGTCGAGTCTGCCCTGGACCCGGTCGAGGATGTCCGCCACGCGCCTGCCGCGCTTGGGCCGCGCCTCGACGTTGCCGAGTACGGCCCACCCGTCGACGTAGACCACCGGCGCGTCGGAATCGACGGAGTCCAGCGTGTCCACCTCGAAGTTGCCGAGCACACCGCCGCCCGTGCCGCGCAGCGAGACGTTCTCCGGGACGCGGATCTGGACGTCGCCGAAGACCGAGACGGCCTTGATCACCACCTGCTGGTACTCGAAGATCGCCTCGCTCAGGTCGATCTCGACCGTGCCGAAGACCGCGTACGCGTGGAGCCGGCGTCCGGGGCGCCAGCGACCCCTGCGCATGGCGGCGCTGAAGACGGCCACCACGTTGGCGTCGGCCTCGGCCGGTACGGCGCCGGGGGTGGGGCGGGGCGGTACGGGCGTGTAGGCGGGGGCCGCGGGCCGCTGGTGGGCGGCCGGGAGGTCGCGGATGAAGACGTCCAGCTCGCCGACCGTCTTGGCGTGCAGCACCCCCTCCACGCGCTCGGCGTGCTCGTCGGCGGTCAGCCGGCCCTCGGCCAGGGCCTCGCGGAGGATGTCGGCGACGCGGTCACGGTCGGCGTCCGAGGCGCGCAGTTCGGACACGCGCGGCGCGCCGGCCTGGGGCTGGGCATGCTTCTGAAGGTCCACGACAGCAGCGTACCGAAACGCGATAGATCGCGACTAGGGGTGGGGACAAGCCGCGTGTCCGGGAACTGAGCCTTACCTCACAGGTTCCGTGTCGGTGGCAGGTTCTACGCTGGTGAGGCCCGCCAGCGTCGGCGGGCGGCCGTCCGTCAGAGTGAGGAATGGGCTGAGATGCCTGAGTTCGCGTACACCGATCTGCTCCCCCAGGGCGAGGACACCACCCCGTACCGGCTGGTGACCTCGGAGGGTGTGTCCACCGTCGAGGGGCCGGACGGGCGGACGTTCCTCAAGGTGGAGCCGGAGGCGCTGCGCAAGCTGGCCGAGGAGGCCATCCATGACATCCAGCACTATCTGCGCCCGGCCCACCTCGCCCAGCTGCGCCGCATCATCGACGACCCCGAGGCGTCGAGCAACGACAAGTTCGTGGCGCTGGACCTGCTGAAGAACGCGAACATCGCGGCGGCCGGCGTGCTCCCGATGTGCCAGGACACCGGCACGGCGATCGTGATGGGCAAGCGCGGGCAGAACGTCCTCACCGAAGGTGAGGACGAGAAGAACCTGTCGCACGGCATCTACGACGCCTACACCAAGCTGAACCTGCGCTACTCGCAGATGGCTCCGCTCACCATGTGGGAGGAGAAGAACACCGGCTCCAACCTGCCGGCCCAGATCGAGCTGTACGCGACCGACGGCGGCGCCTACAAGTTCCTGTTCATGGCGAAGGGCGGCGGCAGCGCCAACAAGAGCTTCCTCTACCAGGAGACGAAGGCCGTCCTCAACGAGGGCTCCATGATGAAGTTCCTGGAGCAGAAGATCCGTTCGCTCGGTACGGCCGCCTGCCCGCCGTACCACCTGGCGATCGTGGTCGGCGGTACCAGCGCCGAGTACGCGCTGAAGACCGCGAAGTACGCCTCCGCGCACTACCTGGACGAGATCCCGGCGGAGGGCTCGGAGCTCGGCCACGGCTTCCGTGACAAGGACCTCGAGCAGAAGGTCTTCGAGCTGACGCAGAAGATCGGCATCGGCGCGCAGTTCGGCGGCAAGTACTTCTGCCACGACGTCCGGGTCATCCGCCTGCCGCGGCACGGCGCGTCCTGCCCGGTGGCGATCGCCGTCTCCTGCTCGGCCGACCGCCAGGCCGTCGCCAAGATCACGGCCGAGGGCGTGTTCCTGGAGCAGCTGGAGAAGGACCCGGCGCGCTTCCTGCCGGAGACGACGGACGAGCACCTCGACGAGTCGTCGGACGTCGTGAAGATCGACCTCAACCAGCCGATGGACACGATCCTCGCCGAGCTGACGAAGTACCCGGTCAAGACCCGCCTGTCGCTGACCGGCCCGCTGGTCGTGGCCCGCGACATCGCGCACGCCAAGATCAAGGAGCGGCTGGACGCGGGCGAGGAGATGCCGCAGTACCTGAAGGACCACCCGGTGTACTACGCGGGCCCGGCGAAGACGCCCGAGGGTTACGCCTCCGGTTCCTTCGGCCCGACGACGGCCGGCCGCATGGACTCCTACGTGGAGCAGTTCCAGGCGGCCGGCGGCTCCAAGGTCATGCTCGCCAAGGGCAACCGCAGCAAGCAGGTCACCGACGCCTGCGGCACGCACGGCGGCTTCTACCTCGGCTCCATCGGCGGCCCCGCCGCCCGCCTCGCCCAGGACTGCATCAAGAAGGTCGAGGTCGTCGAGTACGAGGAACTCGGCATGGAGGCCGTCTGGAAGATCGAGGTCGAGGACTTCCCGGCGTTCATCGTCGTGGACGACAAGGGCAACGACTTCTTCCAGGATCCTGCCCCGGCGCCGACGTTCACGTCGATCCCGGTGCGTGGGCCCGGCCTGGCGTAGTGCCTCCGGGGCGGCGGGGATGGATCTCGCCCCGGCCGCCCCTGCCGGTCCCATCCCCAGGGGCTCAGCCCTTCGGCCACGTTCGGGTCAACACCAGGAACATTGCCGCCGCCCCGGTCGCTGTACCCGGCATGAGCGATGAATACCGCATCGAGCACGACTCCATGGGCGAGGTCCGCGTCCCCGCCCACGCCAAGTGGCGGGCGCAGACCCAGCGTGCCGTCGAGAACTTCCCCGTGTCCGGGCAGCGGATCGAGCGGGCGCACATCGCGGCGCTGGCCAGGATCAAGGCGGCCGCGGCGAAGGTGAACGCCGAGCTGGGCGTGCTGGACAAGGCTGTCGCGGAGGCGATCCAGGAGGCGGCGGCGGAGGTCGCCGAGGGGACGTGGGACGAGCACTTCCCGGTCGACGTGTTCCAGACCGGGTCCGGGACCTCGTCCAACATGAACACCAACGAGGTCCTCGCCACCCTCGCCAGTGAGCGGCTGGGCCGGGACGTGCATCCGAACGACCACGTCAACGCCTCGCAGTCGTCCAACGACGTGTTCCCGTCCTCCATCCACATCGCGGCCACCGGTGCGGTCACGCACGACCTGATCCCGGCCCTTGAGCACCTCGCCGACTCCCTCACCCGCAAGTCCGAGGAGTTCGCGGACGTCGTGAAGTCCGGGCGGACGCACCTGATGGACGCGACGCCGGTGACGCTGGGTCAGGAGTTCGGCGGGTACGCGGCCCAGGTGCGGTACGGCGTCGAGCGGTTGCGCGCCTCGCTGCCCCGGCTGGCCGAACTGCCGCTGGGCGGGACGGCCGTGGGCACCGGGATCAACACGCCGCCCGGGTTCTCCGCCGCGGTGATCAGGGAGGTCGCGCGAGCCACCGGGCTGCCGCTCACCGAGGCACGGGACCACTTCGAGGCGCAGGGCGCCCGGGACGGGATCGTGGAGACCAGCGGCCAGCTGCGGACGATCGCGGTGGGGCTGACGAAGATCGCCAATGATCTGAGGTGGATGGCGTCCGGGCCGCGCACCGGTCTCGCCGAGATCCGGCTGCCCGACCTCCAGCCGGGCTCGTCGATCATGCCGGGGAAGGTCAACCCGGTGCTCCCCGAGGCCGTGCTGATGGTGGCGGCCCAGGTGATCGGCAACGACGCGACCATCGCCACCGCGGGCGCCTCCGGGAACTTCGAGCTGAACGTGATGCTCCCGGTCATCGCCAAGAACGTGCTGGAGTCGATCCGGCTGCTCGCGAACGTCTCCCGGCTGCTGGCCGACCGTACGGTCGACGGTATCGAGGCCGACCGGGACCGGGCCCGCGAGTACGCCGAGTCCTCGCCCTCGGTGGTGACCCCGTTGAACAAGTACATCGGGTACGAGGAGGCCGCGAAGGTCGCCAAGAAGTCCCTGGCCGAGCGGAAGACGATCCGGGAGGTCGTCCTGGAGGGCGGGTACGTGGAGCGCGGCCTGCTCACCCTGGAGCAGCTGGACGAGGCACTGGATGTCCTGCGGATGACGCACCCGTGACAAGGGGCGCCGGTCAGTTGAACCCGTGACGTTCGCCGCAGCGTCGTATGCCTCCGGCACCTAATATCTGTGCATGACAGACGACGGAGCGGTGCGACGAGTGGCAGGCGGACCTGCGGCCTACTGGACCCCAGGGACCCCGATCCTGTGGCGGTACCGGGAGAACGCCGGCCCGCACTTCCACATCGCGCGGCCCGTCACCGTCGTCCGCGACGACGAGGAGCTGCTCGCGGTGTGGCTGGCGCCGGGCACCGAGTGCGTGAAGCCGGTGCTGGCCGACGGCACGCCCGTCCACGGGGAGCCGCTGGAGACCCGCTACACCAAGCCGCGCACGGTGCAGCGGGACCGGTGGTTCGGCACGGGCGTGCTGAAGCTGGCCCGGCCCGGCGAGCCCTGGTCGGTGTGGCTGTTCTGGGATCCGGGCTGGCGGTTCAAGAACTGGTACGTCAACCTTGAGCAACCGCTGGTCCGTTGGAAGGGCGGTGTGGACTCCGAGGACCACTTCCTGGACATCTCGGTGCACCCGGACCGCAGTTGGCACTGGCGGGACGAGGACGAGTTCGCACAGGCCCAGCGGGACGGGCTGATGGACGAGGCGACCGCCGCACGGGTGCGGGCGGCCGGACGGGCCGCGGTGGCGGCGATCGGCGCCTGGCACCCGCCGTTCTCGGACGGCTGGCAGCACTGGCGCCCGGACCCCTCCTGGGCGGTACCGTCACTCCCCGAGGACTGGGACCGTACGCCCGCGTACGTGTCCTCATGAGACCCTTGATGCGCCCCCGGTCCACAACCGTAGGATCGTCCTCCGCAAGGGGGCGCTACAGCAACTACCGGAACATGCGCTGGGCTTGACCGAACGTCACCGAGGGGGCGGCAGGACGTGAGCGAGGGGTACGAAGGCGGCACCACCGCGGTCGGTGGCGGCTTCGCCAACGGCACAGGAACAACCTCTGACCACGCGGGAATTCCGTTCCTGGGGCACGTATTCCGGGTATCGGGATTTCGGCGGGACCTTCTGCGCGCCCGGCGCGCAGCCCCGGACGGATGGATTCGACACGCGTGACGGAGCAGCCCACCTCCTCCTACGAGCGCCCGAAGCCGGGCGCCGACCCCGCGGAGGCCCGCGGGGCGCTCCTGCGTACCCCGAAGCCGCTGGGCGGTTCCGCCTTACCGGCACAGGCTCGGGCGGACGGACCGCCCTCCGGCCCGGGGACGACCGCACCCTGCGGCAAGGGGAACAAGGGGAAGGAGCCCCCAGTCAACGGCCCGGAGCACTCCCAGCCCGCCACTGCCGAGACGGACACGCACCGGCCGCGTCCCGCGCCGGAAGCCATTCCGCCGCAGCCGGGCGCCGAGGAGGAGAAGGCGCCGGGCGGCCAGGAGCGCCGTACCGGGCGGGGACTGCCGCCGGGGCGGCCGATGCCGATGCGGCGCGACGGGGACCGGCTGAGGTTCGTGGGCGCGGCGACCCGGCGGATCGCCCGTGGCATCGATCTGGACGAGATCGTGATGGGGCTGTGCCGCGCCACCGTGCCGACGTTCTCGGACGCGATCCTGGTCTATCTCCGCGACCCGCTGCCGGTCGGCGACGAGCGGCCCACCGGCCCGGTGGTGCTACGGCTGCGCCGGACCGACCGCATACCGGACGAACGGGACACCGACGGCGGCCTGATGCTGCCGCCGTTCCCCGAGCCGGAGCCCGAGCCGTCGCCGCTCTCGGAGCTGTCGTCGCTGACCACCGAGCTGTGCGAGGTGCGCCCCGGTGGCGCCCTGAACGAGGTGCTGCGCGGGGTGCGGCCGGTGTTCGCCGACGCGCCCGCCGCCCGGGCCGCGCTGCCCGAGCTGCTCGGTGAGGGCGGCGAGGCGGTCGTACCGGGCGGGCAGCACGCGATCCTCGCGCCGCTGCGCGGCCGGCGCCGGGTGATCGGCGCGGCGCTGTTCCTGCGCCGCCCGGAGCGGCTCGCGTTCGAGGCGGACGACCTGCTGGTGGCCGCCCAGCTCGCCACGCACAGCGCGCTCGGCATCGACAAGGCGGTGCTGTACGGCCGCGAGGCCTACATCGCCGACGAGTTGCAGCGCACCATGCTGCCCGAGACCCTGCCCCGCCCGACCGGTGTGCGGCTGGCCTCGCGCTATCTGCCGGCCGCGGAGACCGCGCGGGTGGGCGGCGACTGGTACGACGCGATCCCGCTGCCCGGCAGCCGGGTGGCGCTGGTGGTCGGTGACGTCATGGGGCACTCCATGACCTCGGCGGCGATCATGGGCCAGCTGCGCACGACGGCGCAGACCCTGGCCGGGCTCGACCTGCCCCCGCAGGAGGTGCTGCACCACCTGGACGAGCAGGCGCAGCGCCTGGGCACCGACCGCATGGCGACCTGTCTGTACGCCGTCTACGACCCGGTCACGCACCGCATCACCATCGCCAACGCCGGCCATCCGCCGCCCGTGCTGCTGCACCTGGGCGGCCGCGCGGAGGTGCTTCGGGTGCCGCCGGGCGCGCCGATCGGCGTCGGCGGGGTGGACTTCGAGGCGGTCGAGCTGGACGCGCCGGCCGGGGCCACGCTGCTGCTGTACACCGACGGTCTGGTGGAGTCCCGGCTGCGGGACGTGTGGACCGGCATAGAGCAGCTGCGTGAACGGCTCGCCGCGACCGCCCAGTTGACCGGGCCGGACCATCCGCCGCCGCTGGAGGCGCTGTGTGACGAGGTGCTGGACATGCTCGGCCCGGGCGACCGGGACGACGACATCGCGCTGCTCGCGGCCCGCTTCGACGGGATCGCGCCGAGCGATGTGGCGTACTGGACCCTGGAGCCGGAGGAGACGGCTCCCGGCCAGGCCCGCCGGCTGGCCCGGCGCGCGCTGGCCCGCTGGGGTCTGGACGAGCTGACGGACTCGGTGGAGCTGCTGGTCAGCGAGGTGGTCACGAACGCCGTGCGGTACGCCTCCCGCCCGGTCACGCTCCGGCTGCTGCGCACGGACGTGCTGCGCTGCGAGGTCGGCGACGACGTGCCCCAGCTGCCGCGCCTTCGGCAGGCCCGGGCCACCGACGAGGGCGGCCGCGGCCTGTACCTGGTCAACCGGCTGGCCCGGCGGTGGGGCGCGACCCGGCTGAGCACCGGCAAGGTGGTCTGGTTCGAGCTGAACCGGGTCTGACCCCCGCTCCGGTACGACGCGAAGGGCGCCCGGGGAGGAATCCCCGGGCGCCCTTTCGTGCGCCGTCTACTGGCCGAAGCCCTGGCTGTTGTCCGGATTGAGCGGATCCTCCGAGGCACCGCCCGTCGGCAGACCGGTGGTCGGGGTTCCGGTGGGCGGGGTCTGGGTGGGTGTCTGCGTCGGCGTCTGGCTCGGCGTCTGCGACGGCGTCCTGGACGGGGTCGAGGACGACGGCGGCGCACTGCTCGGCGTGTTCGACGGGGTCCGGGACGGCGTCTGGCTGACCGTCGGGGTGTCCGTCGGCTCGACGGCGGCGCCCTGGGTGGTGTCCAGGTCGAACGTGGACTTCTTGGTGACTCCGAAGGTGTACGCGGCCCAGATCTTCGCCGGGTAGGTGCCTCCGTTGACGCGGCCGGGGGGCGGGAGCAGGCCGGTGGCGCCCACCATGGAGACGTGGGACTTGGTCTTCTGGTCCTCGCCGAACAGGCCGACCGAGGTGACCAGGTCGGGCGTGTAGCCGGTGAACCAGGCGGACTTGTTCTCGTCGGAGGTACCGGTCTTGCCGGCGACCTGCTGGCCGTCGCGCAGCTCGTTGTTCGCCACCGACTTGTTGGCCGTACCGTCGTCGACCACGCCGGTCAGCACGGAGGTCACCGTGTCGGCGGCGGTGCGGCTGATGACCGATCCGCCGACCGACTTGGGCATGTCGGGCGAACGGTCCCGCTGCTCCGCCGACTTGAGGATGGACGGCGTCACCTTGTTGCCGTGGTTGGCGAACGTGGCGTAGATCCCCGCCATCTCCAGCGGGCTCGCACCCATCGAGCCGAGCGTCTGCGCGGGCACCGCCTGCATGCCCTCGGTGTCCATGCCGAGCTTCTTGGCCGTGTCCATGACCTTGCCCATGCCCACGTCGACGCCCATCTGCGCGAAGACGGAGTTGACGGACTGGTTCATGGCCGTCTGAACGGTGATGGGCCCGTAGTTCTGGTGGTCCTCGTTCGGCGGTCCGAAGCCGACCTTGCTGCCGTGGTCCACGACCTGGCGGCCACTGGTGCCGTCGTAGATCGTGTTCGCGTTGATCGGCTTGCCGCTCTGGGTCGTGGCGTTCTGCTCCAGCGCGGCGGCGAGGATGACCGGCTTGAAGGTCGAGGCGGGCTGGTAGTCGCGGCGGGTGGCATTGCTGAAGAAGTGCTTGAAGTAGTCCTCACCGCCGTACAGGGCGACGATCTTGCCCGTCCTGGGGTCCACCGACACGGCGCCGGCCTGGACGCTGCCGTCGACCTTGCGCTTCTTCGGGTTCAGCTTGCTGGTCAGCTGCGCCTTGACCGCCTTCTCCAGCGCGGCCTGCTTCTTCCTGTCGATGTTCAGGGTGATGGTCCAGCCGCGTTCAACCACCTTCTGCTCGGCGTCCTTGCGGCTGATGCCCTCCGTCTTCATCAACTGGTCCTCGAGCTGCTGGTTGGCGAGCTGAACCAGGTAACCCTTCTGGCCCTCTTCACCGGGCGCGCCCTTGGGCTCCTTGGGAATCGCGTCCTTGTCGAACGACATCGCCCGCCGCTTGCCGGCGTCGAGCCAGTGCTGCTCGACCATGTTGTCGAGGACGTAGTTCCACCGTTGCTTGACCAGCCTCTTGCCCACGGGGCCCGCGACCGCCCAGTCGTACTGGCTGGGCGCCTGGAGCAGCGCGGCGAGGTAGGCGCCCTGCTGGACGGTGAGGTTGCTCGCGTCGGTGTGGTAGTAGGCCTGGGCGGCGGCCTGGATGCCGTAGGCGTTGCGGCCGTAGTAGCTGGTGTTGATGTAGCCCGCGAGGATGTCGTCCTTGGACAGCCGCCGGTCCACCTTCAGGGAGATGACCATCTCCCTGAGCTTGCGGGTGACGGTCTGGTCCTGGTTGAGGTAGTAGTTCTTGACGTACTGCTGGGTGATCGTCGAGCCGCCCTGGGTGCCGTGGCCGGTCACCGTGTTGAGCAGGCCTCGGGCCAGGCCTCTCACGTCGATTCCGGAGTCGTGGTAGAAGCTCTTGTTCTCCGCCGCGACGAAGGTGTGCTGGACCTCCTTGGGCACCTTGGACAGGTCCACGCTCTCCCGGTTGGTCTTGCCCACGCGGGCCAGGACCTTGCCGTCGCTGAACTTGTAGACGTTGCTCTCCTGCAGGGCGACGGCGTTGCCTTCGGGCACGTCGACGTAGAGGTACAGCGCGATGAAGCCGCCGATGCCCAGCAGGCATGCGCCGAGGAACGTGCCGAGCATCTTCTTCCAGGTGAAGAGCCGGCGTATGCGGCCCTTGGGAGGCCCCGCGGCCTTGGCGGAACGGCCGGCGGCCCGGCCGCCGGGCGCCGTCGTGGTGCCGGCCGCCGTCGCCGGAGTGCCGGTCGCGGACTGCGAGCGGTGGCGCTTGGGCGCCGCGCGGCGGCCACCGCGCTGTCGCGCTCGTCTCTCTTCCGCTCGTCCCATGGGTCCCTACACTCCGCTTCCGTCTCGGGGTCAGCTTCGAAAGCTAACACCCCCCTATATGACAAAGGGCGTCCGATCCGTTCTTTTACGGACGTGACAATCAGCACCCGCCCCAAAGAGAACCGACGAATATCGCTGGCGCAGGGTTGCTTCGGCCGCTAAAAGTGATATCACTTAGCTAGACCGAAGTGAGCACCACCGAAACGGGGGAACCCACCATGTCCGCACACGACGCATCCGCGACCGCCGACGTACCCGAGATGCCCGCGCCACGCGTGCGGGAGTTCCAGGCCCACAGCATCGGCGGCGGGCTCGCCCTGCTCCTCGGCCTGGTCGGCCTCGCCGCCGCCGTCGCCCTGTTCGCCGGTGCCTCGGCGGTCTCCGCCGCCGGCGCCAAGGGCGGGCTCATCGTCGGCGGCGTCCTCGTCTTCCTCGCCGCGATCATCGCGATGCGCGGCCTGAACACGGTCGCGCCCGGCGAGGCGCGGGTCGTCCAGCTCTTCGGCCGGTACCGCGGCACGATCCGGCAGGACGGCCTGCGCTGGGTGAACCCCCTCACCTCGCGGACCCGGATCTCCACGCGGGTGCGCAACCACGAGACCGCCGTCCTGAAGGTCAACGACGCCTACGGCAACCCCATCGAGCTGGCCGCGGTCGTGGTCTGGAAGGTCCGGGACACCGCCCAGGCGGTGTTCGAGGTGGACGACTACGCCGAGTTCGTCGCCACGCAGACCGAGACGGCCGTACGGCACATCGCCATCGAGTACCCGTACGACGCCCACGAGGAGGACGGTCTCTCGCTGCGCGGCAACGCCGAGGAGATCACCGAGAAGCTGGCCGTCGAACTCCAGGTGCGTGTGGAGGCGGCCGGTGTGCGGATCATCGAGTCACGCTTCACGCATCTCGCGTACGCTCCCGAGATCGCCTCGGCGATGCTCCAGCGGCAGCAGGCCGGCGCGGTCGTGGCCGCCCGGCGGCAGATCGTGGACGGCGCGGTCGGCATGGTGGAGGCGGCGCTCGCCCGGATAGCGGAGCGGGACATCGTGGAGCTGGACGAGGAGCGGAAGGCGGCGATGGTGTCCAACCTGATGGTGGTGCTGTGCGGGGACCGGGCCCCGCAGCCCGTCCTGAACACGGGGACCCTCTACCAGTGACGGACTCTCCCGAGGAGACTCCACGGCGCCGGCCGCAGCAGCGCAAGCAGGTGCTGCTGCGGCTCGACCCGTCCGTGTACGAGGCGCTCGCGCGGTGGGCCGGGGACGAGTTGCGGTCCGCCAACGCGCAGATCGAGTTCCTGCTGCGCAAGGCGCTGGCCGATGCGGGGAGACTGCCGAAGGACACGGGGCCGCTGCCCCGCAGGGGCCGTCCCCCTGTTTCGGAACCGTGACAATCACCCCCCACCTGCACCTCCATACCCCCCGCCATGATCTACACACTCCGCGTATACATGCCGCGTATACACCGTGTGTAGAGTGCTGCCATGTCCATCGCTCACACCCTCCTAGGGCTCCTGGAGTCCGGCCCCCGGCACGGCTACGACCTGAAGCGGGCCTTCGACGAGAAGTTCGGTCACGACCGGCCGCTGCACTACGGCCAGGTCTACTCGACGATGTCCCGCCTGCTGAAGAACGGGCTCGTGGAAGTCGACGGCATCGAGGCGGGCGGCGGGCCCGAGCGCAAGCGGTACGCCATCACGGACGCCGGCGTCACCGACGTCGAGCGGTGGCTCGCGTCCCCGGAGAAGCCGGAGGAGTACCTCCAGTCGACCCTCTACACCAAGGTCGTCCTGGCGCTGCTGACCCACCGCGACGCGGCCGACGTCCTCGACGTCCAGCGCGCCGAGCACCTGCGCAGCATGCGGATCCTGACCGACCGCAAGCGCAGGGGCGACCTCGCGGACCAGCTGATCTGCGACCACGCCCTGTTCCATCTGGAGGCCGACCTGCGCTGGCTGGAATTGACCGCCGCGCGGCTCGACAAGCTCCGTGCGGAGGTGGCCGCATGACCAGCGCTCCCCCTCCCCCCGGCTCCCTGCTCGCCGCCGAGAACCTGCGCAAGGCCTACGGCCCGACGCTCGCCCTCGACGGCGCCGGGTTCTCCATCCACCCCGGTGAGGTCGTCGCCGTCATGGGCCCCTCCGGGTCCGGCAAGTCCACGCTGCTGCACTGCCTCGCCGGGATCGTGCCGCCCGACTCGGGCTCGATCACCTACGCCGGGCGCGAGCTGGCCACCATGACCGACGCCCAGCGCAGTGCGCTGCGGCGCAGCGAGTTCGGTTTCGTCTTCCAGTTCGGGCAGCTCGTACCGGAGCTGACGTGCGTGGAGAACGTGGCGCTGCCGCTCAGGCTGAACGGCACCTCCCGCAAGGAGGCCGAGCGGACCGCGCTCTCCTGGATGGAGCGGCTCGAGGTCGACGACCTGAAGGGCAAGCGTCCCGGCGAGGTCTCCGGCGGCCAGGGTCAGCGCGTCGCGGTGGCGCGGGCGCTGGTGACCGGGCCCCGGGTGCTGTTCGCCGACGAGCCGACCGGCGCGCTGGACTCCCTCAACGGCGAGCGCGTGATGGAGCTGCTCACCGACGCGGCCCGTTCGACCAACGCGGCCGTCGTCCTCGTCACGCACGAGGCCCGGGTGGCCGCCTACTCCGACCGCGAGATCGTCGTACGCGACGGCAAGTCCCGGGACATGGAGCGCGCCATATGAGCGTGCGGCAGTGGTCCAGGGATCTGGCCATGGGGGCCCGGTTCGCCGTCACGGGCGGGCGCGAGGGATGGGTCCGGATGACCCTGACAGCGGTCGGCGTCGGCCTGGGCGTCGCACTGCTGCTGCTGACGACCGCGCTGCCGAACGTGATAGCCATGCGCGACCGGGTCGGAGAGGCCCGTTACGACTACACGTTCTCCACCACCGTCCGCCCCAAGGCCGACAACACCGTGCTGGTCGCGGCGACCGACACCAGGTGGCACTCGAAGGACGTCCGGGGCAGGCTCCTCGAGCCCGAAGGCTCACGGTCTCCGTTGCCGCCGGGTCTCGACCGCTTCCCGGCCAAGGGCGAGATGGTGGTCTCTCCCGCGCTGAAGGAACTGCTCTCCTCGGACGACGCGAAGCTGCTGCGCGAACGGCTGCCGTACCGGATCACCGGGACGATCGCCGACAGCGGGCTCATCGGCTCGCAGGAGCTGGCGTACTACGCGGGCGCCAAGGGCATGGTGCCCGCGCAGAACGGCGTGCGCGTGGACCGGCTGGCCGCGTTCGGTGATCCGAACCCGACGAGCGAGAAGACCGACCCGGTGCTGATCATGATGGTCCTGGTCGTGTTCGTGGCGCTGCTGATGCCGGTCGCCGTGTTCATCGCCGCGGCCGTACGCTTCGGCGGCGAGCGGCGCGACCGCAGGCTGGCCGCGCTGCGGCTGGTGGGCTCCGACAGCTGGATGACCCGGCGGATCGCGGCCGGCGAGGCGCTGGCCGGTGCCCTGCTCGGGCTGATCGTCGGTACGGGGTTCTTCCTGATCGGACGCCAGATGGCGGGCTCGGTGGAGGTGCTGGACTGGAGCGTGTTCCCCAGCTACCTCGACCCCTCCCCCGTGCTCGCCCTGCTGGTCGCGGTGGCGGTCCCGGCCTCCGCCGTGCTGGTCACCCTGTTCGCGATGCGCGGGGTGGTCGTCGAGCCGCTCGGCGTGGTCCGCGCGGCCAAGCAGGCGCGCCGGCGCCTGTGGTGGCGGCTGCTGCTGCCCCTGGCCGGCCTGGCGATGCTCTACCCGATGATCGGCAAGGGCCGGAGCAACGGGGACTTCAACCAGTACCTGGTCATCGGCGGTGTGATGCTGCTGCTGGTCGGTGTGACCGCGCTGCTGCCGTGGTTCGTGGAGCAGGTCGTCGCCCGGCTCGGTTCGGGCTCGGTGTCCTGGCAACTGGCCGTCCGACGGCTGCAGCTGAGCAGCGGCACGGCGGCCCGCATGGTCAACGGCATCGCGGTGGCGGTGGCCGGGGCGATCGCGCTGCAGATGCTGTTCGCGGGCGTGCAGAGCCAGTACACCAAGGACACCGGCCGGAACCCCGACCGGGCCCAGTTGCAGGTCAACCTGGCCGATGGGAGCCGGCTGGCCGGCGCGGAGAAGCAGTTCGACAGCACCAAGGGCGTGCGGGCCTCGGTGGCCCTGGCCGGGGGGACGTACGCGGAAAAGCGCCGCGACCCCGAAAGCGGCGTCTCACTGACCGTGGGCAACTGCGCCGCCCTGCGCGAGGTGGCCCACCTGCCGTCCTGCCACGACGGCGACGCGTTCGCGCTGCGCAGCACGTCGTACGACGCCGCCACACGCGCCCTGATGCAGTCCGGCCGCCATGTCTACATCGACTCCTCCTACACGGACGGCGTGCACGGTCGCGAGATCGCCTGGACCGTGCCGGCCGGCCTGCGACAGGTCAGCGTCCGCAAGGACTCCCTGCTGCTCGGCGGCGACGGCCTGCTGGTCACTCCGGCCGCGCTGCCCGCCAAGGCCATGCCGACACTGTCCAACCAGGTCTACGTCCGCCTCGATCCGTCGGTGCCGGACGCGGAGGAGTACGTGCGGAACACGGCCGTGCGGGTGGACCCGCTCTCCGACGTGTGGCGCTGGTCGTCGTCGGAGCTGTCCACGAAGTACGCCTCCCTGCGCACCGGTCTGTTCGTCGGCGCGGTCTGCGTGCTGGCGTTGATCGGCGCGAGCCTGCTGGTCTCCCAGCTGGAACAGCTGCGTGAGCGGCGGAAGTTGCTGTCGTCGCTGGTCGCCTTCGGCACCCGGCGCCGCACGCTGGGCCTGTCGGTGCTGTGGCAGACGGCGATCCCGATCGCCCTCGGCCTGCTGCTGGCGTCGGCGGTGGGCCTGACCCTCGGCTCGGTGCTGCTGCAGATGACGGCCACGCCGGTGACCGTCGACTGGGCGAGCGTCCTGTCGATGACCGGCGCGGGCGCGGTGGTGGTCCTCGTGGTCACCCTGGTCAGCCTGCCCCCGCTGGTGCGGCTGATACGCCCGGAGGGCCTGCGCACCGAGTAGCGGACCCGCCGCATGGGCCCTTCCCGCACGGGAGGGGCCCATGCCCGGTTCCTCACAGGCTGTGCTCGCGCACCGCCCTGCGCGCCTGGGCGAACAGCATTCCGACGTTCACCGACTTGCGGCAGACCACGACCGCGACGACGTCCTGCTGCTCGTTCATCCGCAGGAACAGGTGGGTGAGGTTCTCGCTGTTGACGAGGATCTCCTGGAAGAAGTGGGTGTCGTCAGTGACCCCGCGGCGCTCCTTGAAGATGTCCTCGATCATCACGACCGTACGCCCCTGGAACAGGTCGAGCGTGGCCCCGGCCAGCAGGTCGAGGACCTCGGGCGGGTGGTTGTCCACGGTCTCGTACGACAGCAGCATGCCGGTGGACATGTCGACCACGCCGGCCGCGACGCAGTCGGGTGCGTTCGAACGCAGCGACTTGACCAGGCTCATCACCTGGTCGGAGAAACCGGGGGTCATACGCTTCGTCGCCATCCCTTCACACTCCTTCGGTGGTCTGCTCGGTGAGGATCGAGCCGATGCGGTCGAGGGCCGGCCGGGTCGCCCGGTGCAGGCTCTCCAGGTCGAGTCCCTCGTCGCCGAGCACGACCATCAGCGCCGTGTCGCCGACGGCGTAGAACGCGGCACAGCCGTGGCTGCCGTAGGCCACCGTCTGCCGCAGCACTCCGCGCGCGGTGGCCTGGGTGGTACGGCGGGCAAGGCCGAGACCGGCCGCGGCCAGGGCGGCGAGACCCTCCGGGTCGATCGACTCGGCGGTGTCGGACGCTATGAGCAGTCCGTCGGCGGCCGCGACGGCGGTGTCGGTGATGCCGGTCACCTGTTCCCGCAGCCCGCGCATCTCCAGCGCCAGCGCTTCGCGATTCATCTGGTGGAACTCCCTCTTTCTCTGTTCGGGTTCGGCCGGTGCGGCGGGCTGTCCGCCCTTCTCACTCGGCGGTTCCGTGCCGGAGCCGGAAGAACCCCTTCCAGCTCGTCCCGCTCTTGGGCGGGGCGAGGGCTTCGGTGATGCCGCTGGCGCCGGGCGCGCGGCGCGGCAGGACGGTGGGCGCGGGGGGCGGCTCGGGCGGCGGCTCGCGGTGCTGCACGGCCCGTACCTCCGGTGGCAGCCGGACGGGGATCTCTGCGGGCGCGACCGCGCACTCCAGGAAGCCCTCGGCCAGCATCCGCGCGACCTCCACCGTGACGCCGTAGACGCCCCGGCCGACGCGGAAGGCCAGGTCCCGCGCTGTGCGGCGGCCGTCGGCGTGGGTGAGCAGCTCCTGTTGCACGGGCGTGAGCGGGCGGCCCGTCGGCGGGGCGGGCAGCGGGCGTTCCCGCTCGGGGCTCACCGGGTACGGCAGCCTGGCGAGGGCGGCGAGCCTGCGGGCCGCGTCCTGCATCAACCGGGCGGGAGCCTCGCCGACGGCCACCGGGGCGTGCGGCTCGGTACCGACGACACGTTCGCAGCCGTCCACCCGGCCCGCGGCGATGGCGAACGCGGCGTCCTGGAGCGCCATCACACACACCACCCTGAGCTGGGCGGCTCCCGCGTAGCCGCCGGCGGCCAGCGCCGCGGCCGGCCAGCGCGCCCCGTCGGACTCCCGTACCAGCTCGGCCCACCGCTCGGCGTCGATGCGGTCGGTGCGCAGCAGCAGCACGTCCGGGCCCGGGGCGCCGGGGCTCTCGGCCGCGACCACGAGTCCGTCCCGGAGGTGGAAGGTGCCACCGGGCCGGCCGGACACCCGCAGCTCCCCGGTGAACTCCGCGTGCCCGCAGGCCGTCAGGGCGTGCGCCAGCCGCTCGTACCCGACGCGGCCCAGGGCGTCCCGAACGTCCGACATCACTCCCCTTGACTCATCGCACAGACGCCTGAGGCGTCGCACTGAGGGGGTATGTGTATCAGTTCGGAGGCATATTTCAGCCAGGTCTTTCCGACCTGTCCCCAGCTGACGGAAGTTGGCGGTTGATGCCGTTCAACGCGCTTTGCGAGGAACTCATTTGAACGTTTCCGGCGCTGGGGACGCCTGGTCCTCAGCCGCCCCCGCCCCACACCCGTACGGGCAGCGGGCGCATGGCTTCCCGCAGGGCGGCCGCCAGCTCCTCGTACTCCGCGCCGCGCGCCGCGCCGGTCCGCATCGCGAGGGCGATCCGGCGGCTCGGGGCGGGCTCGGCGAAGGAGCCGGTGAGGAGCTGGCTGCTGCGGGTCGTCTCCAGCTTGAGGGCGGTGCGGGGCAGCAGGGTGCAGCCGAGGCCACCCGCGACGAGCTGGACCAGGGTGGACAGTCCGGCCGCCGTGGTGGTGACCGGCGCGTCCTCGCGCCCGGCCTCACGGCAGATGTCCAGCGCCTGGTCGCGCAGGCAGTGGCCCTCGTCCAGGAGCAGCAGGTTGAGTTCCTTCAGGGCCTCGCGGGGGATGCCCTCGCGCCCGCCGAGCCGGTGGTCCAGCGGGGTGACGAGCACGAAGTCCTCGTCGAAGAGCGGGAGTTCCACGACTCCGGGGACACCGAGCGGGACGGCCAGCAACAGCAGGTCCAGCCGGCCGGAGTTCAGGCCGTCGATGAGGCTCGCGGTCTGCTCCTCGTGCACCTGGAGGTCGAGGTGCGGATACCGCTCGTGGACGAGCCGCAGCACGGTGGGCAGCAGGTACGGCGCGACGGTCGGGATGACCCCGAGCCGCAGCGCACCGGTGAACGGCGCCCGGACCGCCTCGGCCTCCTCCAGCAGCGCCCCGACCTCCGCCAGCACCGCCTTCGCCCGTACGGCCAGACGCTCGCCGGCGGGCGAGAGCAGCACCTTGCGGGTCGTACGCTCGAGAAGGGTCACCCCCAGGGTCTCCTCCAGTGCCGAGACGGCACCCGACAGGGCGGGCTGGCTCATCCCGATGGCGGCCGCCGCATCCCGGAAGTGCAGATGTTCGGCGACGGCGGCGAAGGCACGCAGCTGCGCGAGGCTCGGCTGCCTCCGCTTGCCGTTACTGATGGTCACTGATAGCTACCTCCGATCAACACGACCGAGTGTAGCTATTTCCCTAATCAATGCACCCTGTGCCACCATCAACCGTGTCCAACCCATGATGAGAAACGCCCTCAAAAGGGGTATTTCTTCGCTGCAAGGAGAGCGTGTGCTCACTGTCGGTGACAAGTTCCCCGAGTTCGAACTGACCGCCTGCGTCTCGCTGGAGAAGGGCAAGGAGTTCGAGACGATCAACCACAAGACCTACGAGGGCAAGTGGAAGATCATCTTTGCGTGGCCCAAGGACTTCACCTTCGTGTGCCCGACCGAGATCGCCGCGTTCGGCAAGCTGAACGACGAGTTCGCCGACCGTGACGCCCAGGTCCTCGGCTTCTCCGGTGACTCCGAGTTCGTCCACCACGCCTGGCGCAAGGACCACGACGACCTGCGCGACCTGCCGTTCCCGATGCTGGCCGACTCCAAGCACGAGCTGATGCGCGACCTGGGCATCGAGGGCGAGGACGGCTTCGCCAAGCGTGCCGTCTTCATCGTCGACCAGAACAACGAGATCCAGTTCTCCATGGTGACCGCCGGCTCCGTCGGCCGTAACCCCAAGGAGGTCCTGCGGGTCCTGGACGCCCTGCAGACCGACGAGCTGTGCCCCTGCAACTGGACCAAGGGCGACGAGACGCTCGACCCGGTCGCGCTGCTGGCCGGTGAGTGACCCATGTCGCTCGACTCGCTGAAGTCCCGCGTCCCGGACTACGCCAAGGACCTGAAGCTCAACCTGGGCTCGGTCATCGGCAACTCCGACCTGCCGGCGCAGGCGCTGTGGGGCACGGTGCTGGCGACCGCCATCGCCTCCCGCTCCCCGATCGTGCTGCGGGAGCTGGAGCCGGAGGCGAAGGCCAACCTCACGCCCGAGGCGTACACCGCGGCGAAGTCCGCGGCCGCGATCATGGCGATGAACAACGTCTTCTACCGCACCCGGCACCTGCTGTCCGACCACGAGTACGGCACCCTGCGCGCGGGTCTGCGGATGAACGTCATCGGCAACCCCGGTGTCGACAAGGTCGACTTCGAGCTGTGGTCGTTCGCGGTCTCCGCGATCAACGGCTGCGGCATGTGCCTGGACTCGCACGAGCAGGTGCTGCGCAAGGCCGGGGTCGAGCGTGAGGTGATCCAGGAGGCGTTCAAGATCGCCTCGGTGATCCAGGCGGTCGGCGTGACGCTGGACGCAGAGGCTGTGCTGGCCGAGTAGTCCGGCCGGTGTTCCGGCAGACCCCGCTCACACCTGGTGGGCGGGGTCTGCCGCGTTCTCCTCGACAGCCTCTTCCGCAGGGACCGCAGGAGCCTGTCGGGTCTGAATTTCCAGCGAGTACTGCCGTAGATACCCGACCACCGTGTTCGTCACCGCCACCAGCGGTACGGCCACCACCGCGCCGCCGATGCCCGCCACCATGCCGCCGGCGGCCACCGTGAGGACCACGGCGAGCGGGTGGACGCGGACCGCGCGGCCGAGGATGAACGGCTGCAGGACGTGACCCTCGATCTGCTGGACGGCGAGGACCACGATCAGGGTCATCACAGCCGTGAACACACCCTGGGTCACGAGCGCCACGATCACCGCCAGCGCGCCGGAGGCGACCGCGCCGACCAGGGGGATGAAGGAGAACAGGAAGATGAAGACCGCCAGCGGGACGGCCATGGGCACGTCGAGGAAGTAGATGCCCATGCCGATGAAGATGGCGTCGATGAGGGCGACCAGGACCGTGCCCCGGACGTAGGCCGTCAGGGTGCGCCAGGCGCGCGGGCCGGCGCCGGCCACACCGGGGCGGGCCGCGGCGGGCACCAGCTTCAGGAACCACTGCCAGATGCGTTCGCCGTCGTAGAGCAGGAACAGCGTCGAGAAGAACACCAGCAGGATGCCGGTCAGCGCCTCGACGATGACCTGGACGCCCTCCAGGCCCGCGGACGTTATCTGGTCGGCGTTCGCGCCGATCGCCTCGCGGAGGTTCTTGGCGATCTGGTTGATCTGCTTGTCGGTGACGTGGAAGGGGCTCTTCAGCAGCCAGTTGCGCAGGTCGTCGATGCCGCTCTGGATCTGGGTGGAGAGCGTGTCGATGTTCTCCATGACCTGCCAGGTCACGAACCACCCCATCAGGCCGATGACGACGAAGCCGAGGATGGCGGTCATCGCGGTGGCCGGGCCGCGCGGCACCCCACGGCGCCGGAGGCGGGCGACCGTCGGCTGGAGCAGGGCGGTGATCAGCAGGGCGATGACGAAGGCGAACACCACCAGCTGGATGGCGCTGATGACCCGCATCAGGACCCACACGGTGCCGGCGAGGACCAGCAGGCGCCAGCCGGCCTCGGCCGCGACCCGTACGCCCCAGGGCACGGCCTCGGCGGGGTCGGGGCGGCGACCGGCGGGTACGGCGGGCCGGGGGGCGGGCGGTACGGGGTCGACGGGCCGGTCGGCGGGGGGCGGTTCGGGCGCGGTCTCCTTCTCCACCTCCGCGCGGCGCTCGTCCAGGCGCTCGCCCATCTCGGTCAGCCCGGCGCCGAGCCGGCCGAGCCACCCTGGCACTCGCGACATGATCCGTCCTCTTCCCCCGCGTCCCCGGGTGTTCGCCACCACTCCCCCCTGGAGTCGTTCGCGTACGACCGTACAGGGCAACAGCCCCTCCCCCTAGGACGGGGGAGGGGCTGCGCAGGGTTGAGCGAACGCCGGGAGGCCTAGTACCAGTGGTTGGCCTGCCAGAACGACCAGGCCGCGCAGGGGCTGCCGTAGCGGCTGTTCATGTAGTTGAGGCCCCACTTGATCTGGGTGGCCGGGTTCGTCTGCCAGTCGGCGCCGGCGGACGCGTACTTGCCGGCGGGCAGGGCCTGGAAGAGGCCGTAGGCGCCGGAGGAGGCGTTGGTCGCGTGGTAGTTCCAGCTGGACTCGTGGTCCACGATGTTGCTGAAGCACTGGAACTGGCCGCTCGCCACCATCTGGCGCGCCATCGCCTGGATCTGCGCGACGGTGTAGCTGCTCTGCACGGGGAAGCTGGAGGAGTCGCGGGCCGACCGGGTGGCCGCCTTCTGCGCCTCCGCGCGGGCCTTGGCTTCCTTCTCCGCCTTCTCGGCGGCTTCCTTCTTGGCGACCGCGGTCTCGGCTGCGGCCTTGCGGGCGGCTGCCTCGGCGTCCTTCTTGGCGCTCGCGTCCGCGGCGATGGCCTGTGCGTCGGCCTGCTGCGCCAGGGACGCGGTCTGCACCTGGGCCTGCTGACCCGCGGGTATGTCCGCGAGGAGCGTGGTGTCGGCTGCCGTCGCCTCGGCGTCGTTGGGCTGCGCGGTGCTGCCCGAGGCAACGCCGACGACGCTTCCGACAGCGGTGACCGCGGTGGCCGAGGCCACTGCGAATCCCCGGACCGAAATCCGGCTCACACGGTTTCCTTCCAGCATCGCCCGCTTCGGTGACCCTGGCGGACGCAATCGTGCCCCTGACACTGGCCTCCCAACTGCGGGGTCACGGGAGGCGCGGGCCCGGTGGGCAACTCCCGCGAGGGGAGCGCCGCGTGGTGCTCGGGCGGCATACGACGACTCTATGGAGTTGAAGGTGGTGCTTCTGTGGTGCCGTACCGCTGGGGGTACAGGTGTGTCGTATGCGGGGCCTGACAGGAGTGAGACTCTGCCGTAACCGGCCTGCGCGTGGCAATTCTGCGTTGCGTGTGAAAGCTCACATCCCGTTTGCCCCGGGGGATTTCAGGAAACCGCCACACGCGAAGGCGCCGCCCGGCTAGGCTCTGAGCCTTTGCCGGACGGCGCCAACGAGCGTCAGACGCACGCCAGATGTGTCAGATGTGGCCGTCCTCCAGCATTTCGGTCACAAGCGCCGCAATCTGGGACCTCTCGGAACGCGTCAGCGTGACGTGGGCGAAGAGCGGATGCCCCTTCAGCTTCTCCACGACGGCGACCACACCGTCGTAGCGCCCCACGCGCAGATTGTCCCGCTGTGCCACGTCATGGGTCAGAACGACCCGGGAGTTCGCGCCGATTCGGGACAGAACGGTCAGCAGGACGTTCCGTTCGAGCGACTGCGCCTCGTCGACGATCACGAACGCGTCGTGCAGGGACCGGCCCCGGATGTGGGTCAGGGGCAGGACCTCCAGCATCCCGCGCGCGGTGACCTCCTCGATGACCTCGCGGCTGGTGACCGCGGAGAGCGTGTCGAAGACGGCCTGCGCCCAGGGGCTCATCTTCTCCGCCTCGGAGCCCGGCAGATACCCCAGCTCCTGCCCGCCCACCGCGTACAGCGGCCGGAAGACCATCACCTTCTGGTGCTGGCGGCGCTCCAGGACCGCCTCCAGGCCGGCGCACAGCGCGAGCGCCGACTTGCCGGTGCCGGCCCGGCCGCCCATCGAGACGATCCCGACGTCCGGGTCGAGCAGCAGGTCGAGCGCGATGCGCTGCTCGGCGCTGCGGCCCTTGATGCCGAACGCCTCCCGGTCGCCGCGCACCAGGCGGACGTTGCCCTCGGCGGAGATCCGGCCGAGGGCCTTGCCGCGCTCGGACTGGATGGTCAGGCCAGTGTGCACCGGGAAGTCGGCGGCCTCCGGGACGTACACATGACCTTCCTCGAAGAGTATGTCCACCTGCTCGCCGGAGAGCGTCAGTTCGGACATTCCGGTCCAGCCGGAGTTCTCCGTGATGGCGAGTTCGGCGCGGTACTCCTCGGCGAGCAGGCCGACGGAGGACGCCTTGATCCGCAGCGGCAGATCCTTCGAGACGACGGTGACGTCGTACCCCTCGGCCTGCAGGTTGCGGGCCACCGCGAGGATGCGGGAGTCGTTGTCCCCCAGGCGGTAGCCGGTCGGCAGAACGCTGGGGTCCGAGTGGTTGAGCTCGACACGGACGGTCCCGCCGAGTTCCCCGATCGGGATGGGGGCGTCGAGGCGACCGTGCTTCACCCGGTAGTCGTCGAGCAGGCGCAGGGCCTGCCTGGCGAAGTAGCCGAGTTCGGGATGGTGCCGCTTGGCCTCCAGCTCCGTGACCACGACGATGGGGAGCACGACCTCGTGCTCGTCGAAGCGGGTCAGGGCGTTCGGGTCGGCCAGCAGGACGCTGGTGTCGAGAACATACGTGCGCCGGTCTGGCTTGTGGCGCTTTGTGCTGGTCACCACGGAAGGACGTACCCCCTCGGATGAGGTCGGGGAGCGACGAAGTGGAAGCCGGGCCGGGAGGGAGGGAGCATTGCGGCCGGTCCCTGGCCCCCGCGCAGGGCGGGCCGGACACCGGACCTCCGCGGCTGCTTCCGTGCAGTGACCGCACGGTCGGGCTGGTGCAAAGGGCCTCCCGGGCGGACGGCCCCGTGCCGCCCGCTGAGATGCGACGCCCGGGGTTCGGGTGTCGACCTGTTTGGCTTATGCCCTCGAACATGCGCCGCCATGCAGAAGCAGCCAACAGCGCGCCGGTGAACACCTGGTGACTTCCGCCCCAACAGGGGTATACGGGGCGCCCGCCGCGGTGGTGTCCGGCGGGGCGTCCAGAGTGGCTCAGCCGCCGTAACGGCGGTGGCGTGCCGCGTAGTCGCGCAGCGCACGCAGGAAGTCGACCTTGCGGAAGGCCGGCCAGAAGACCTCGCAGAAGTAATACTCCGAGTGGGCCGTCTGCCACAGCATGAATCCGGACAACCGCTGCTCGCCGCTGGTGCGGATCACCAGGTCCGGGTCGGGCTGGTCACCGGTGTAGAGGTGACGGCCGATCATGTCGATGTCGACGGACTCGGCGAGGTCCTCCATCGACACGCCCTTCTCCCGGGCGTCGACGAGCATGGAGCGCACGGCGTCGGCGATCTCCTGCCGGCCGCCGTAGCCGATGGCCACGTTGACCACTATGCCGTCGACGTGGGCGGTGGTCTCCTCGGCCTCCTTGAGGGTGTGCTGCATCCCGGGCGGCAGCAGGTCGAGGGTGCCGACGTGGTGCACGCGCCAACGGCCGTCGGCGGCGAGGGTGCGGACGACGTCCTCGATGATCCCGAGGAGGGGACCCAGCTCGTCCTGCGGGCGGTCGAAGTTGTCCGTGGACAGCAGCCACAGCGTGACGACCTCGACGTCCGTCTCGGTGCACCAGCCGAGGAACTCCTCGATCTTCTCGGCGCCGGCGCGGTGGCCGTGGACCGTGGTGGAGCCGGCGGCCTTCGCCCAGCGGCGGTTGCCGTCCATGATGACGCCGATGTGCTTGGGCACCTGAGCGTGGTCCAGGTGGCCTTCCACCCGGCGTGCGTAGAGCCTGACCAGCAGGCTGCGCAGGGTGTCGCGCAGGTTCACGGGACCCTCCGGGGGTTGGACGGGGTTTGAGGGTACCCCTGGTGTCGGCTTCGTCGGGCTCGGGGTTCGGGGAGTTCCCCGCACCCCTTGAGGTGGGGACGCTGATTCCTTGCCTCGAAGTTCCCGAATGAGGGGGACGAAAAAACGGGCCGGTCCGTGGGGGGGAGACGGACCGGCCCGAGGGGGGGTTTCCACCATAACCCTTCGTAAGGGATGGTGGGTGCATCGGCGTGAGACAACTACTCTCCGGAATCACCCGGCGACGCCCCGGTGGGCGCGGAATGATGGATTCAGGGGCGTTTCATGGCTGATTCACAGCGGATTCCCAGGGAATCCGGCCCCATACGGAGTGATCAAGAGGGTTTGAGCCGTCTTGGGGACACGTCGGCGAGTTGTCCGGGGTCCCCCCGACGGGCTACTCGACCAGCGAACGGCGACTTGACGATTCCGCTACGCGTTTCCCAGGCATCACAGCACCGCGCAGCCCCCTCCACTGCGCGGTGCCGCCCGCGCAGCTTTGCTCACGCGAATTACCTTGGTCTGAACTTACGTGACCAGTGGGGCGGATGTGAACCGCAGCGGATAACGATGTGGGAACCATGGGGAAACGCCGAGTGAACCGGGTAGAAAAATGCCCCTTTTATTCACTTCGTCGGTGGGTCGGCTTCCGGACGTCGAAGAGATGCCGGGCGCTGTGCGCGACGAACGGCCCCTCCTTCTCGATCCGCTCGTGCAGGGCGCGCAGTTGGGGTGCGTACGCCTCGGCCGTGAAGCCGGGAACCATCCAGACGACTTTGCGCAGGAAGTGCACGACGGCCGCGATGTCATGGAACTCCATCCGCAGCCGCTCGGCCCGCAGATCCACGACCGCCAAGCCCGCCGCCTCCGCTGCGGCCCGCTCCCCCTGAGGATCACGGCCGCTGCGCACGGCGTCGGGCTGGGGCCCGAGGAAGTACTCGACCAGCTCGAACGCGCTGGCGGGCCCGACATGCTGGGCGAAGTACGTACCGCCCGGCCGCAGCACCCGTGCGATCTCCTCCCAGTCCGGCCGCACGGGATGCCGGCTGAGCACCAGGTCGAAGGCCTCGTCGGCGAACGGCAGCGGCGCGTCGTCCGGTGCGGCAACGACCACGACCCCGCGTGGCCGCAGCAGCGCGGTCGCCTTGGCAACGTTCGGCGGCCACCCCTCCGTGGCCGCGACCAGCAGCGGGCGACCCGGCTCGGCCCGGCCCAGGGCGAAGTCGAGCACCTCCCCGCCCCCGGTCTGGATGTCGAGCGCGGCCTCGGCCCGGGCGAGTCGCTCCCCCGCCGACCGGGCGTACCCCCAGGAGGGCCGCGCCTCGGTGGCTCGCCCCTCGAACCACGAGAAGTCCCAGCCCTCGGTGGGCACGGCCACGCCCTCGGCCACGAGAGCCTCGAAGGAAGGGGACGAGGAGTGGTGCTGGGAGGGGTTGTCTGCCATGGAACAGATCATCGCCTTCTACGGCCGAGCCCGCGCCGCCGCCGACCGCACGATCACCGAGCTGCCCCTGGACACACCCGGTCACCCGGCCTGGCGGGACCACACCGTCTCCCTGCGCTGGACCCTGGTCCACATGACCGAGGAGACGGCCCGGCACGCCGGCCACATGGACATCCTGCGGAAGCTGATCGACGGGGCGACGGGGCGACGGGGCGACGGGGCGACGGGGCGACGGGGCGACGGGGCGACGGGGCGACGGGGCGACGGGGCGACGGGGCGACGGGGGATCATCGTCGGGTCACGGAGGCGGGGAAGGGCTGAGCACGAGCAGAAGATGCTCGTCCTCCCCGTGGCGGACCGTGCCGGCGCGTTCGAAGCCGTGCTTCTCCAGGAGGCGTACGGAGGCGGTGTTGCCGGAGAAGGGGTCGGCGTACAGGGGCCGTACCCGGTCCAGCTCCAGGAAGAGGGCGAGGGCCCGGGTGCCGATGCCACGGGCCCAGTACGGCCGCCCGAGCCAGTAGCCGACGAATCTCCGCTCGTCCTCCCCCGTCCAGGAGACGACGCACCCGGCCACCTCGCCGTCGACGGTCACCGTCCGCACCAGGCAGTCGGGATCGCCGAGCACGCGCTCCCGCCAGTGCTTGAGGAAGGCGTCCCGCGGCCGGGGGGTGAACCTCGACCGCCGGACGGCTTCCGGGTCGTGCTCGTAGGCGAGGAGGACGAGGAGGTCGTCGTCCGTGACCTCCCGCAGACGCACATCGCTGTGTTCGTCGATCATGCGAGGCAGTCTGGCAGGCCCCACTGACAACGCCCCGCGTCTCCTGCATCCTCCGCTACGGCACCAGGGGCCGGACCTCCTCCGCCACGAAGCGCACGAAGCCCTCCGGGTCGGGTTCGTCCGCCGTCGGCTGCAGGACGACGGTGTCGGCACCGGCCTCGGCCATCCGCTGCACCGCCTTGGCCACGGCACCGGCGTCCCCCGCGACACCGACCTCCGGGACGGACTCCAGCCCCTCGGCCACGAGTTCGGCACGCAGCCGGGCATCGGCGTCCGGTCCGGTGGCGGCAAGGAGATAGACGACGATCTTGTGCGGTTCGCTGGTACGACCCGCCTCCCGCCGCGCCTCCTCGATGATCCGCCGGGCCTGCCGTACGCCGTCCGGTGAGGTGGAGGCGGTGAGCAGGGTGCCGTCCGCCTTGGCGCCGGAGAGGCTGAGCGTTCGGGGTCCGGTCGCGCCGGCGAAGACATCGATGGGCTGCTGCGGGGGCCAGTCGAGGGCGACGTCGTCCAGCTTGACGTACCGCCCGCTCACGCTGAGCCGCTCCCCGCGCAGCAGGGCACGCAGGGCGTCGAGTTGCTCACCGAGGAGGGTGAGGGGCGAGGCCGCCCGCGCACCGACCTGCCCCATCCAGTCCTGCACCCCGTGCCCCACGGTCAGCATGGCCCGGCCGGGGAACATGCGCTCCAGCGAGGCGGCTTCCATGGCGGTGACGGCAACGTTCCGCAGGGCCACGGGCAACAGCCCGATACCGACCCGCACCCGCTCGGTCCAGGCGAGAGCGGCGGCAGCCGTGGACACCCCGCCCTCCAGGAAACAGTCCTCCCACAGCCAGAGTTCTTCGAGCCCTGTGGAATCGGCGAGTTGGGCCACTGCTCGGAGGCGCTCGGGAGGGAGCTGAGGACGGAATACGGCACCGAGTCCAGTCATGAAGCCTTCCTAGTGGCTGGTGCCGGGTGAGACAACTTCTTTACTCCCGCGGGATTTACCGGCCGGAAGCCTCCAAGCCCACCCCGCAAGGCGTTCACCGCAGCCTCATGGGTACGGTCACTGCGGAGGTGGCCTGACGATGGGACGTTGGCGGGACGGACAAGGGAAGCTGATCGTCCACGGAAGTCGCAGCGAGGCTGCGGTCTCCGTTCCGCTGGAGATTCCAATGGAGATTCCGCTGGAGATCGCGACTTCCTATCGTGCCCGCACCAAAGGGCTGCTGGGCCGAGTCTCGGTGGACGGAGCCATCCTGCTCTCCCCCGCCAACGGCATACACACCTTCCGTATGCGCATCCCCATCGACGTCGCCTACCTCGACCGCACCCTCACCGTCCTGGCCGTACGCACGATGAAGCCCGGCCGTCTGGGCCTCCCCCGGCTCCGTTCTCGACATGTACTGGAAGCGGAGGCCGGGGCCATGGCGGGGTGGGGACTGGAGGTCGGGGCGCGGGTCACCGTCGAACCGGAGTAGTTGTCGGGTCCCGGCTCGTCTCCGCTCCTCCTCACTCGGGCACTAACTACCGGGCGGTGGTTTCAGACCGCCCAGGACGAAGTTTCCCCTTTCGTAAGCCGCTTGTCGGCTTCGTTGTGGAGGTCGTTCTCCGGCAGCTGAACCAGGTTCCCCATCGGGTAGTAGCCCTTGTGCCATGTCTCGGCGGCCTTGGAGCCGTCCCAGGCATCGGCGACCTGGCGGGCGCGGTCCTTCACCTGGGATGGCACTGAGCGGGTGCGGTGGCCCTCGCCGCGGCCGCCGGCCTTCTCGCTGCCGCAGCCGGCGAGGGCACCGGTCCCCGCGGCGAACAGGGCAAGCGCGAGGAGCAGATGGGCAAAGGCAGTGCGCGTGGTGTTCGTGCGCATGGGTCCCTCCGGGACTGACCCTGGCCGGTGAGGCTGGTGGAGGCTGTGAGGTGTCGACCGGCGTTGTCAGTGGGGCGCCATAGCATCCGGGCATGCGAGCATCTGGGACGTTCAAGGTTGCGGAGTTCACCCCGGCGGAGGTTCCGGGACCGGTGGTCGAGACGGCGGTGCCCGTCGGGATGGCCACCATGAGGAAGCAGTACGAGGGTGAGATCAGCGGAGTGTCGGCCACGCTGTTCACCGCCGCGTACGACCAGGGCAGTGGGACCGGTACGTATGTCGCCATGGAGTCCTTCGAGGGGTCCCTCCACGGCTTGAAGGGGTCCTTCAACTTCGCACACTCGGCGACGACGCTCGGAGAGGGCCGCGAGTCCGAGTTCTTCGTCATCGTGCCGGGCAGCGGGACCGGCGCGCTGGCCGGGATCCGAGGGGCCGGCGGCCTGGCGATCGACGCGGACGGCACCCATCGGATCTGGTTCGACTACGAGGTGGGTGAGTAGCGGGCTCTGGTTTCCTTCGCCCGGGCTGTTCACTGCCCGGTGCGCGGGAAGGTGACCTCGACCCGTCGGTTCTTCTTCCTGCCCGCCTCGGTGGAGTTGTCGGCGATCGGGTACTGCTCGCCGTAGCCGCGTACGTCGAAGGTGACGTTCGGGTCGTTCAGGTCCTGGTCCAGGACCGCCTGTACGGCGTTGGCTCGCTGCTTGGACAGGATGTCGCCGTGGGCGGAGGTGCCGAGGTTGTCGGTGAAGCCGAAGACGCGGACCTGGGTCGCGTTCTGCTTCTTGATCTCCTCGGCGATGGTCGCGATGCGGGCCTTCGCCTCCTCGCCGAGCTTCGCGCTGTCCTTGCTGAAGAGGACTTCTGCCTGTAGGGCGAAGGTCACGTCGGCGTTGGTGTCCTCGCGGCGCTCGTCCCCGCTTTGATCTTCTACGACCGACTTGATGTCCAGCACCTTGGGCTGAGCGAGGGTGGCGCCCTCGGGCAGCTTGAGGTCCGGGTCGGTGGGGTCGATCTTCACCGGGGCGGTGGCGGAGGGTGCCGTGCCCGGGGGTTCGCTGGGGTCCGTGTCGTCGGCGTGGGCGAGGGTGAGGTTGGTGGCGGCGAGGAGGGCTGCGGTGGTGAGGGTGAGAGTGAGGCGGGGTGTGGTGGTCACTTTGGCCTCACCCTGAGATCTGGATGGTGGCCGTGGGGAAGCCGGGCAGCTGGAAGTTGACTTCGGAAATGGTGGCTGGAGGGGAGGGGAACTGCATGAACACCGGCAACACTTCACCAGCCTTGAGGGCTGGCAGACCAGTCGTGGTGAGTGGCCGTCCGTCCGTGTCACGCAGGACGTAATAGCGCTTCTTGCCCTTGGAGTCGACGAGAGTGGCACCACCAAGTGAGCTGCCGTTTCTGATGATCTCTGTCTCGTTCCCGCTGAGATTGGACGGGATGACCGCTGTGCTGCCGCTGTCGTTCTTCAGATTTCCGTTCACCGTGACGAAGCCGCCCGAGTCACGCGTGGCAGACGTGATCTGAAGGAGTAGCCCACTCGGTCCTTTCAGTTCGGCCAACGGCTCCTCGGACTGGCCCTCCTGAGTACTCGGCTTGGAGCCGCCACTCTTGGAGGCAGAGGCCGACCCCCGCGGCTTCTTGCCTTCGCCACCTCCACTGCCACAGCCGGCTGCACCGACGGCCAGGCAACCCGCAACGGTCAATGCGACCATCCCCCTGCGGGCCTTCGCAGTGAACCGAATGCTCATCGCTCCGCTTCCTTCATCATTGGTCGTTCGCCAAGTGGACGTCGAAGAGGTCATCTGGGCCAGGAAGACCAGCGTCGTCCTCCGGGTTCAGGTCCCAGACCCTGTCCTTGCAGGTGAGTTGAGGCAGCACGTCGTCCCCGGCGTCCTCGCCGGGGGGCTCGCAGAGCGGCTCGATCACGGCGGTCGCGGACTGGGTCGACTTGATGTCCTCGGTCCCGGGTACGACGGAGTCGCCAACGGGCTTGTTGGTCTGCACTTCCACCGTGTACTTCAGCAGATCAGGGTTGCAGAAGTTCAGTCGGGCATCATTCTGAACGGCCAGTTGCTCCGCACGCCAGCAGGCGTTGTCGGCGTCTTTGCCTTCGAAGATGTCCTGCCACTTGGTGGGGTCGAGCAAGTCCGCCAACCATCTGTCCGCAAGCTGGTCGCGCGTCTTCTGAGCCGCTGCGAGGGCAGATGCGTCAGCCGCCGTCTGGGCACCACTCCGGTTCACCGCTGCTTGGCCGACCGCGAGGTACGCGAACGCAAGAAAGAGCAGGCCCGCCACCACCGTGATGTAGATGGGGAAGGCCTGCCCTGCGTCGCTGGAGCTACGCCGATGCCTCAGGTGATTTCGGCGATCTTCGCCTTGATCTTGTCGAGGATCGTCTGACCGATGTCCGTACCTGTGATCGCCAGCACGATCGCCACCACCACCGCGATGATCCCCAGGTACTCGACGGCGGTCTGCCCCTTGTCGTTGGCCCGACGCTGCATGGAAACCAGCATCTTCAACCACAGATCGCTCACGGTGCTCCCCTCCGCCTTCGCTTCCGACGCCCGAACCGTAAGGCGGTATCCCACACCCCCCAGAGGGCCCCAGGACCCATTCCCGGGCCCATCCCCTCCCCCAGCGGGCCATTTCACGCCACCCCCAACCACTTAGCAGCCGCCTGCGACCTGCTCGTGCTCTGGAGCTTGGCGAAGATGCGGTTGATGTGGTTCTTGACCGTCTTCTCGCTGATGAAGCAGGTGGCGGCGATCTGCTGGTTGGTCATGCCGGACGCGATGAGGTCCATGATCTCCGCCTCCCTGGTGCTCAGTTGGAACCGCGACCGGAACGACTGTCCCACATCGGATTGCAGTTGCGAAAGGTTTTGAGAGGGAATTTTCCCCAGGGGAGCTGAGAGTTCCAGCCCGATGTGTGCAGGTGCACTTGGCTGAAGATGTTTCAGCAACGCCCTCGCCGCCCCCGGAGTCACATGCGGCCTGCCCTCCCGGACATCCCGTACCGCCCTCACCAGCTGCTCCGTCGTGAACTCCCCGTGCACCAGATAGCCCCCCGCCCCCAGCCGCAGCGCCTCCTGGACCGTCTCGGTCTCGTGGCTGTAGGTGAGCATCATGACGGGGGCCAGCCGGACCAGGTGGGGCAACGCCGAGATTCCGTCGACTCCGGGCATGCGGACGTCGAGGAGGATGACGTCGGGCCGGTGCCGCAGTGCCGCCTCGTACGCCTCGCGGCCGTCCGTCGCCTCCGCCACCACCGTGGTGTCCTCCCGGTCGGAGAGGAGGGCCGTGAGGCCCGCCCGGATCACGGGGTTGTCGTCGGCCACGACGAGGCGGAGAGGGGCCGTGGCGGTGGGCGCCGGGAAGTCCTGGCCCGGCGGGTTCCGGTACTGCATCGGGTGCCTCCTCTCAGGATTCCTGGGTCGTGACATCGCTTGCCAGAGCCCGCAGCGGCAGCTCCACCCGGACCTCCGTGCCCCACTCGTGGTCACCCCGTCCGATACGGATGCGGGCCCCGGTCGAGGCCGCCCGTTCGACCATGCCCAGCAGGCCGAAGTGGCCGGAGTGGCGGAGGTGTTCGAGGGTGGTGCCGGGGGGCAGGCCGCTGCCGTCGTCGTGGATCGTCAGGCGGAGCAGGTCGCCGTCCACCCCCGCGGTCAGCTCCACCTGGGTCGCGGACGCGTGGCGGTGGGTGTTCTCCAGCGCCTCCGTGGCGATGGCGAGAAGGTCGCGGGCGAGGGGCGGGGGGACGGGTGGGAGGGGGGTTCCCGGGGTCAGGCTGCACACCGTCCTCAGGCCTGTGCGGGAGCTGAAGTCGGCTGTGCGTGCCGTCAGTTCCGTCCAGAGGTTCGTCGGGGTCGCCGCCGTCGGGGTCTCCTCCCTGCGCAGGTCCTCCAGCAGTTCCCGGGACTCCGCCGCCGCCCTGCGGGCCGACCGGGACACCAGTTCCGCCTGCTGCCGGATGCGGGCCGGGTCGGGGGCGTCGGCCGATGCCGTGGCCGCAAGTCCGTCGGCCGCCAGGGCCACGCCGTACAGGGTCTTGGCCACCGAGTCGTGCATCTCGCGGGCCAGGCGCGCCCGTTCCGTGTGCACCGCCTCCGTCGCCGCCAGGCGGGCCTGCACCGCCGTCAGGGCCTGGGTGGCCGCGCCGAAGCGGAGCATCAGGTTGCGCAGGGTCGAGCCCATCGCGCCCGAGACGACGCACAGGCCGGGCAGCAGGAGCGACTCGGCCACGCCCGCCTGGCCGCCGTGCTTCAGGGTGGCGTGGACGAGCAGCAGGATCAGGGACTGCAGCGAGGCGAAGCAGGCCGCGCCGCGCCAGCTGTAGACCAGGCCCGCCAGGAGAGGGGTGCAGACGCTGACGTAGGCGAGGGTGGTGTCCGGGCCGGCCGAGATGAGGAGGAGGGAGCCGAAGAGGGTGTCGGCCGCGAGGAGGCTGGGGTGGCGCAGCAGGAGGGGTCCGAAGCGTTCCCAGTCGCGGAAGAGGACGTAGGACACCATGAAGGTGACGACCACGGCCGCGCCGACCAGGCGGACGCCCAGTCCGGGGGCCGCGTTGAGGAGGGCCGCGGGGGCCGCCAGGACGATCATCGCCAGCCGGAAGCCGAAGACCTGGCGGCACATCGCCTGCAGGGCTCGTATCTGGATCTTCTCGGAGGGCTCGGGGAGAGCCGCATCCGCGGTCGTCTCCGACTCCGGCGCAGTCCTCCCGGGCTGCTTCCTACGGCCCGTGGTCAGCCCTTTCAGGCGGAGGCGCTGAAGAACAGCGAACCATCCCCTCACCGCGACCCGCAGGGACGGGCCCCGGCCCGACTCCATCGCTCCCATCGCCGTCACCCGCCGCTCACTTCCCCGTGAGCGAGCCGAAGTCCACGCCGGAGCCCAGCAGCAGGCCCGCGCCCAGCAGGAGCATCGTCGCCGGGACCATGAACGTGGTGATCATCAGCGTGGCCTTGGGGACCGCGCGGGCGGCCTTGCGGCGGGCGTTCTGGGCGTCCGTGCGGCGCATGTCCTTGGCGAGGGAGACCAGCGTGTCCACGATGGGGGCGCCCAGTTCCTCCCCCTGCTGCAGTGCCGTCACGAACATCGCCACCTGTTCCGAGTCGTTGCGGCGCCGTAGTTCCGCGAACGCCTGGCGGCGGCTCATGCCGAGGTCCATCTGGCGGAGGGTGATGCGGAGTTCGTCCGCCCACGGGCCCTCGTAGCGCGAAGCCACCCGGTCCAGGGCCTGGCGGAAGCCCAGTCCCGCGCTCACCACCACCGCCAGCACGTCCAGGAAGTCCGGCAGGGTCCGCTCGATCACGTCCTTGCGCAGCCGGATCGCCGACCAGATGCCGACCTCCGTCCAGAAGGCGCCGAAGAGCAGCAGGAGAAGGGCCACGAACCACTGGCCGCGCACCAGGAACACCAGGAAGCCGACGCCGCCGAGCGCGCCGTACACCGCGCGTCGGGCCGCGTAGCGGTCTATGGTCAGGCCGCCGGGGTTGCCCGCGAGGTCGATGCGGCGGCGGTACTTGGCGACCAGGCGCGGGCCCATCAGGCGCAGCACCGCGGGGGCGTAGCGCATGCCCATGCGGTCGATCACGGAGTCCACCGCGCCGGTGCGGGTGGCACCGACCTCCAGGGCGACGGCCAGGTCACCGGGGAGTTTGGCGTCCGCGCGGTACATCCGGATGCCGGCGAAGACGCCCCAGACGCCGAGGCCCATCAGCAGTGCGAGCAGGATTCCCACCATCAGGCCAGCCCCCTCACACGTCGATCCGGCTCATCCGGCGGATGAGCACGAAGCCGACGGCATACATCGCGAACGCGATGACCACGCAGGCCTGGCCGACCGCCGAGCCGGTCATCCGCTCCAGGGCGCCGTCCTTGACCCCGTTCATCAGGAACAGGGCGCCGATGCCGAGGACGGGGACGGCGTACGACGTCATGGTCACCTGGGAGAGCTGGGTGCGGATCTCGCGCCGGGTCTCCTTGCGTTCCTCCAGGGTCTCGGTCAGGTTGCGGAGCGCGCTGACCACCTGGCCGCCTGCGCGGTTGGAGAGGACCAGGGTGGTGACGAGGACGACCAGTTCGCGGGAGGGGAGCCGGTCGGCGAGTTCACCGAGCGCGTCCTCCAGGGAATGGCCGATCGCCAACTGGTCGGCCACCTTGGCCAGTTCCTCGCCCGCCGGGGCCTCCAGCTCCTCGGCCGCCATGCCGATCGCGGTGCGCAGGGCCAGGCCCGCCTGGGTCGCGTTGGCCAGGATGCGGGCCAGTTCGGGGAGTTGGTTGATGAAGCGCTCGATGCGTTTCTGGCGTTGCCAGTTGAGGAACTGGACCGCCGCCCAGATGCCGAGCAGTCCCGCGAGCGGGCCGAAGAAGGGGGCCAGGGTGGCCTGGCCGATCAGCCAGAGCGCGGACACCGCGGCGAGCATGTAGACGAAGAACTCGCCCGGGGTGACGTCCAGCCCGGTCGCCGCCAGCTTCAGCTCCAGCTTCCGGCCCAGTGCCGTACGGCGCAGCCGGCGGTCCAGGTCGCGGAAGCGGCGCCGACGGCCGGAGGCCGTAACGGGACCCGTCTGCGAGAGGCGGTCGATCAGGGCGGCGCGCTGGGCCCGGCCCGAGGCGTAGGTGTGCACACCGACCACGGCCAGGACGCAGGTCAGCAGGGCGACACCGGTGGTGAGCTGGACGAGGGCGTGGAGTTCCATGGGGTGGCCTACCTACCTGGCTTCTCGGGTGGTGAGCTGGGCCGCGGAGTGGGCGACGCCGAAGGCCTGCGGGAGGGGCTGGCCCGCCATGTAGAGGCGGTCGGCGGTACGGCGCGGGAGCGGGAAGTACTCGAACGTGCCGTACACGCGGCCGTCGGGGGTCATGGGCTGTGCGTCGAAGCGGGCCACGGTCGCAAGGCGGTACGGCTCTCCGCCGTGGCTGTCGAGCAGCGCGATCTCGGTGATGCGGCGGGCGCCGTCGGCGAACCGGGTGAGCTGGACGAGGACGTCGACGGCGCTGTTGATCTGGTCGTGCAGGGCCACGAAGGGCACCTCCACGTCGGACATGGAGGCGAGGGTCTGCAGCCGGGTGAGCGCGTCCTCGGCGCTGTTGGCGTGGACGGTGGCGAGGGAGCCGTCGTGGCCCGTCGACATCGCCTGGAGCATGTCGAGCGATTCGCCGCCGCGGACCTCACCGACCACGATCCGGTCGGGCCGCATGCGCAGCGAGTTGCGGACCAGGTCGCGGATGGTGACCTGGCCCTTGCCCTCGACGTTCGGCGGCCGCGACTCCAGCCGGACGACATGGGTCTGCTGGAGCTGGAGTTCGGCCGAGTCCTCGATGGTGATGATGCGTTCGTGCGCCGGGATCAGCCCGGAGAGGGCGTTGAGCAGCGTCGTCTTGCCGGTGCCGGTGGCCCCGGAGACGATGATGTTGAACTTCGCCTGCACCAGCCCGGCCAGCAGGAACACCATGTGTTCGTCGAGCGAGCCGAAGCCGATCAGCTCCTGGAGGGTGAAGGAGCGCGGGAAGCGGCGGATGGTGAGGGTGGGGCCGGTCAGCGAGAGCGGCGGGATGATGACGTTGACGCGCTCGCCGGAGGGGAGACGGGCGTCCACCATCGGGTTCGACTCGTCCACCCGGCGGTTGACCGTCGACACGATCCGCTCGATGGTCTGCATCAGCTGGTCCGAGGAGACGAACCGGAGCGGCAGCTGCTCGACGCGGCCGCCGCGCTCGACGAAGATCGCGTCCGGGCCGTTCACCATGATCTCGGTGATCGACGCGTCCTCGAGGAGCGGTTCCAGGATGCCGAGGCCCAGTGCCTCGTCCACCACCCGGCGGATCAGCTGGGAGCGTTCGACCGTCGACAGCACCGGGCCCTCGCGGCTGATGATGTGCCCGAGCACCCGCTCGAGCCGGGCCCGGCGCTCGGCGGCCGCCAGCGAACTCATCTCCGCGAGGTCGATCTCCTCCAGCAGCTTGGCCCGGTAGGAGGCGACCAGATGCCCGTCCTCGCCCCGGCTGCCGTGCTCCTCCGGAGTGTTGATGCGTGCCCGCAGGCTCATGGGTTCGCGTCTCCTCGGTCAGTGGTCGCGGGGCATGGTGGCCCTCTTCACAGCGGGGTCGAAGTGCCAGCCGGGGACGATCTGGGGGATGTCGACGGACGCAGTGACGGTGACCGTGTCGCCCCCTCCCCCGGTCTCGCCGCACTGCACAGTGAGCCCCCCGCTGACCGCACCGGCACACGCCTGCTGCGGATCCTCCCGTAGCGACGCCGCCCGCGCCCCCGCTCTGGCCGCCGTACCGGCCTGCTCGGCCGCATAGGCGACCGCGCCGATCTGGAAGCCGGCCAGCCCGACGATCAGCAGGATCGGAATGAACCCGAGGTATTCGATGGCGACTTGACCCGCATCGCGTCTGCGGCGGTACGACATCTCAGTCCTTCACCTCCTCCACGGCGCCGGCGTGGCCGTGCACCGTGACGGGGAAGTCGATCGAGCCGGGGAACAGGACAGGGACTTTCAGCGAGATGTCCGCGGTCACATAGCCGGTCCCGCCGCACTGTTCCACGCCGGCACCCCCTCGCCACGCTCCCGACAGATGCTTCAGCGCAGCCTGCTCGCACGCACCGAACCGGTCCCCCCGATGCGCCGCCGTCCCCGCCCGCACCCCCTCGTCCGCAGCATTCCCCGCAAGCGTGTACGCGTACCCCACGAGCACGCACTGCCACATGAGCACCAAGGTCAGAATGATCAGCGGAGTCATCCCGAGGAACTCGATGCTGACCTGCCCCCGGTCGTCCCCTCGCAGGCGTCTCATCGCCCTCTCACTCCTTCCGCCGCCGAAGGCCGACCGCCCCACGGCCACCCCCGCGATGGGATCCCTCGGGCGCCTTCGCCAGCCCCAGCTCCCCGGCGAGGCTCCACAGGGCCTGCTTCACCATGCTCTTGGCGTCCAGTTCGTGCAGCCGCCCCGCGTCCACGACCCCCTGCAGCTCCTTGAAGTTGGCGGGGACGGTCGTACGCGCCATCGCCGTACCGGTGATGCGTTGCACGAGTGCCGGCTGGATCTCCGTACCGCGGTTGTGCCGGTTGACGACGACGGTGGTCTCCTCGGCCTTGCGGATCTGCAGCCGGTCCCACATGCGCACGGTCCGTTTGGCGGCGCGTACGGCGACCACGTCCGGGGTGGTCAGCAGCAGCGCGGTGTCGGCCATCTCCACGGCCGCCGCGCTCGCCCCGCCGAGCTGGGCGCCGCAGTCCACCACGACGACCTCGTAGCGGGAGCGCAGGGCGCCGATGATCTGGCGGGCGGCGCGGTCCGTGACCTCCTCGCCGCGTTCGCCCTCCCCGGGGGCGAGGAGCAGGGCGAGACCGGTGTCGTGGCGGAAGACGGCGTCGGCGAGGACGCGCGGGGAGATGTCGGTGATGGCGGCGAGGTCCACGACCGAGCGGCGGAACTGGACGTCCAGGTAGGAGGCGATGTCGCCGGCCTGGAGGTCGAGGTCGACCAGGGCGGCGGAGCGGCCGGAGGCCTGGGCGGCGAGCGCGAGCTGGATCGCGGCGAGGGTCGCGCCGACGCCTCCCTTGGCGCCGCTGACCGTGACGACCGTACCGCCGACGCCGCCGAGGACGTCGGAGCCGCCGTGTCCGAGATGGCGCCGTACCCCCGTCGACCACTGGGCGACCGCCTGGACGCGGCTGGCGAGTTCCTCGTACGACAGCGGGAGCGCGACCAGGCCGCGGGCGCCGGAGTCCATGGCGGCGGCGAACAGGCCGGGACCCGCGTCGGTGGTGACGAGGATGACGCCGACGGCGGGGAAGCGCAGGGCGACCTCGCGGATCAGTTCCAGGGCCGGCACCGGCCCGATCCGCTCATGTACGACGACGACCTCGGGCAGTTCGTCGACCGACTCGGCGGCGAGGCGGGCGAGGGTGTCGACCAGCTGGGTGGAGTCACCGACGGGCGGCTGTGGTTCGGCGTCGGGGAGCTGGCTGAGCAGCGTGACGAGGGAGCGGACGGCGTCCGGGTCCGCGCCGGCCGGCAGGATCCTGGTGGGCATGCGGGCCGCCTCTCACTTGTCCGTCGCGAGTTGGTAGGTGCGGTCCTTGTCGGGGACGCTGGTCTCGCTGCCGGGTGCCACCAGCGCGAGCCGGACCCGCTGGGCGAAGGACTCGGCGTAGGTGATCCGCTGGGCGTCGAGGGTGGACAGCGCGAAGGTGATGGGGACGGCCTCGGTGGGCTGCTGGTCCTTGTTCCTGTCGGGGTCGAGGGCGGTGATCTGGCCGACGTCGAGGACCCGGGCGTTGGTGACGATGATCTTCGACTGGTCGGGATCGCCCTGCTTCTTCCCCTCGAAGGTGGCGTACACGTTGACCCGCGAGCCCGGGGTGATCTTGCCCGCGACGCCCGTCGCCGCGTCGATCATGATGGCGACCTCCTGCTGGCCGGGCTGGAGGGCGGGCTGGTCGACGATCATGTCGGTCTGCAGCAGGGAGCCGGCGCGCAGGGTGGTCACGGCGATCTTGCCCTGGATCTGCCGGAGGTCGGTGACGGCGTTGCCGGACAGCCATCGCTTGGGCATCGTGATCTTCTCGAACTGGCCCGTACTCAGCGCCGTGTACGGCTGCACGTTGGACCTGACCCGATAGGCGCTGACCTCGGGCCCGACCTTGGACTGGACGTCGTCTACGACGGAGAGCACGCCGGCGAACGCGCCGAGAGCGCACAGAACCGAGAGGATCAGGAGTATCACGCCGCGGCGCTGACGGGAGTTCATGAACCGTGCAACCTCATTGGGGGAATCGGTCGAGCGGGATGGTCGAGCAGAAGGGGAGATACGGCAGGGTGCGAGTAACGTCTGTGCAGGTCAGGCGGGCGTTCGTGATTCCAGCGCGCGGGGGGCCGAGGGCTCGTACACGGGCGGGGTGGCGCAGCAGAAGACGCATCGGTCGCCGATGACGTCGATTCCGCACCAGTGACAGCGGGACTGCCGTACCGACGTCACCAGTTGGTACAGGACGGACAGATCGGCGAGATAGCTGCAGAACTCGACCATGCGGCCGGTCCCCCACCATCGCGGGGACTCGGCGGGCAGCGGGATCTCGCGCAGCCCGTGCGCGCTCCACGCCTCGGCGAGCCCGGCGATCCAGTCGGTCTGCAACTGCCCCTTGGCGACCAGCATCCAGGTGCTGAACTCGGGCCCCTTGAGCGTCACACCGGGGGCGACCTTGACGAGCTGCGGCTCGGGATGGGCGACGACGGCGAACTGGCTGCCCGGCACCCAGGACTTGGCGTGCGCCTTGAGCCCGACGGGTACCCGGTCGAGCCGGGCGACCGATCCGAGGACGGCGCCGGCGTGGATGTAATGGGTGAGTAGCCGCCCGGCGGAGGCGACCACCCCCGGACTCAGATCGCAGGAGGCGAGCTGCCGCAACTGGCGGGCGAGGACAGCTATGCCGAGCGGGGGCAGCTCGGGCCGGAAGAGGGCGATGCGATCGCTCTCCAGCAGCGACCGCAGCATGTACAGCCGCCGTACGACGGACTCCGGCGTCGCCTGCGAACACACCACCACCACATACCCGTACTGCTCGGTCAGGGCGTGGAGTTCGGTGAGGGCGTGCTCCAGCGGGCGCTGGTCGAGGTCGCGCAGCACGACGGCCGGCATGGTCCGCTCGTCCTGCGCCGGCAGCGCCATGTCGGCACTGGTCACGGCAATGGCAGTTGGCACGCGCAGCTCCCCGCTCTTCACACCCTCGGCCCACCGGTGTAACTCCAATGCGCCAGGACGACTTCACTGCGTGACTACCTGAGCACTGTATCCACGGCCCAATGACCGGAGAACAGCGTTTGTGTAGCTCGTGTGGAACTCTCTGGGCACAAGTCCCGCCAAAACCGGACAGGTTGAGCAACTGACTGGAGATGGTTTTGGTCTGGACCTCTTGACAGCGCAATTGGTCTGGACCAACTTGTAGGCCAGCGGTGGCCACCGTCCCTCACCCCTCTCTCCCCGCCATCTCCCCCACCGGAGGCCCCAGTGGACCGCGTATCAGGTATGCCCAGACGCAGAGGACGTATAGCCATGTGGTCCTCCGCCACCGCCCTCGCCCTCTCGGTGGCGGGCCTCGCCACCACCCCCGCGTCCGCCGCGGACGTCAACAACGTCAAGAACGCCGGCTTCGAGTCGGGCCTGGCCAACTGGACGTGCACGGCGAGCAGCGGCACGACGGTCTCGTCCCCGGTCCACGGCGGCGCATCGGCCCTGAAGGCGACCCCGGCCGGCCAGGACAACGCCAAGTGCACCCAGTCGGTGGCGGTGAAGCCCAACTCCACGTACACGCTGAGCGCGTGGGTGCAGGGCGGCTACTCCTACCTCGGCGTGACGGGCACGGGCACGACGGACGTCTCCACCTGGACCCCCGACTCCTCCGCCTGGAAGCAGCTGTCGACAACGTTCACCACCGGCGCGTCGACGACGTCCGTCACGATCTACACCCACGGCTGGTACGGCCAGACCGCCTACTACGCGGACGACGTCTCGGTCTACGGCCCCGACGGGGGCGGGGGCGGCGACCCGGCCCCCACTGTGCCGTCCGCCCCTTCCGGCCTTTCGGTCTCCGGTACGACCTCCTCCTCGGTGTCGCTGTCGTGGTCGGCGGTGTCGGGAGCGACGGGGTACAACGTCTACCGTGACGGCACGAAGGTGAGTGCGGTGACGGGAGCGTCCGCGACGGTGACCGGTCTTGCGGCCTCGACGTCGTACTCCTTCCAGGTCACGGCCACGAACTCGGCGGGTGAGTCGGCGAAGTCGGCGGCGGTGACGGGCACGACGGCCGCCTCCGGGGGTGGCGGCGGAGGAGCCCTCCCCAAGCACGCGGTGACGGGCTACTGGCAGAACTTCAACAACGGCGCGACGGTCCAGAAGCTCTCGGACGTCCCGTCCGCTTACGACATCATCGCGGTGGCCTTCGCGGACGCGACCTCGACGCCAGGAGCCGTCTCCTTCAACCTGGACTCGGCCGGCCTCGGCGGCTACACGGTCGACCAGTTCAAGGCCGACATCAAGGCCAAGCAGGCGGCCGGCAAGAAGGTCATCATCTCGATCGGCGGCCAGAACGGCACGGTGTCGATCAACGACTCGGCATCGGCGACGAACTTCGCGAACTCCGTCTACTCGTTGATGCAGACGTACGGCTTCGACGGCGTCGACATCGACCTGGAGAACGGCCTCAACGCGACGTACATGACGCAGGCGCTGCGCTCCCTGTCCTCGAAGGCGGGCTCGTCCCTCGTCATCACGATGGCCCCCCAGACGATCGACATGCAGTCGACGTCCAACTCCTACTTCCAGACGGCCCTGAACATCAAGGACATCCTCACCGTCGTCAACATGCAGTACTACAACAGCGGTTCCATGCTGGGCTGCGACGGCAAGGTGTATTCGCAGGGCTCGGTGGACTTCCTCACCGCTCTGGCCTGCATCCAGCTGGAGGGCGGCCTGTCCCCGTCCCAGGTGGGCCTGGGCCTGCCGGCCTCCACGAGCGCGGCGGGCAGCGGCTACGTGTCGCCCTCCGTGGTGAACAACGCCCTGGACTGCCTGGCGAAGGGCACGGGGTGCGGCACCTTCAAGCCGTCGAAGACGTATCCCGACCTGCGGGGTGCGATGACGTGGTCGACGAACTGGGACGCGGCTTCGGGGAATGCGTGGTCCAACTCGGTGGGGGCGCATGTGCATGCGATGCCGTAGCGGGAGGTTCGTGAGCTCTCCCGAGCTCTTCTGAACTGGCCTTCGCTTCCTGACCTCTCGGCGTGAGGACGCCCGGGCTCCACGGTATGGGGCCCGGGCAGCTTTGTATGCGCGCCACCTTCACAGGGATAGATCCGGCCAAAGGTCCTGTGCCGTGCCGGGTACCGCGTTGTGTTCGGTAATGCACCGATGTGATGATCCCGGACATGGCTGATCACGGGGGTGGCGCCGACGCGTCGGGGCTGGTACGCAGGTCGCGGCTGGCGGAGTATGCGGAGCCGGCCGACGCGGACGTATCTCCTGTGGCTCCTGCTCCCTCCGAGGCGGAGGGGGTCGCGGGCAGGTGCCGTGAGTTCGCTGCTGTGCTGGGTGAGTTCCGCCGTACGGCAGTACTGCTCCCTCTCGACGCGGACGAGAATCCGCTGACGGCCGACTTTGGCGGTATCCGCTGGATCCTGGCGTTCTCGAACGAGTCGGCGCTGGCGCGGTTTGCGGTGGCGAGGGGTGAGGGGGAGCGGGAGTGGGGGTACCGGCGGGTGCTGGGGGCCCGGTTGCTGGATGTGGGGGTTCCGGCTGTGGGGGTGCCGTGTGGGGTGGCGTTGGATGCGGCCGATGGGGATGAGGGGGTGCTGTTTCCGCCGGTGGTGGGGATTGTGCCGGATGGGGCGGCCGTTGACCGGGCCGTCGTGCTGAATGAGGGGGAGGCGCCGCGGTGAGCGGAGCCGGCGAGGGTATCGACTACAGGGGTCTGGGTGAGATCGCGAAGGGCATCACCCAGACCCTCAGCGAGCTGAGGGAGCTGGGGGTTGACAGCCTGGCGGGGGTGGGCCGGGGTTTTTCGAACCTGGAGCTGTCCGGGCTCCAGCTGGGGCATGGGGATTTGACGTCGACGTTCAAGTCTTTCTGTGAGCGCTGGGAGTGGGGTGTGCGTGCCCTGGTGGCGGAGGGCAACACGTTCGCGGGGGGTGTGGGTCTGTCGGCGGGCACGATGCACGAGAGGGACCAGTACATCGAGGGCGCGTTGAAGGTCGGCTACAACTCGGTGGTGGGCAACCCGTACGCGTCCGAGGACGACGTGACGAAGATGAGCTGGGACCAGCTGCAGCAGGGCAGTGCGGACGCCCTGACCCACCCCGATTACAGCGGGAAGTCCTTTGAGGAGGCGTGGGAGAAGAGCAAGCAGGGTTTCAAGGACGCCGGGCGGGATGTGATGACCGGATCGGTGGGGATGCCGCCGGGCGTGAGTGTGGACAGCCTCGTCCAGGGGGCCGGATACGGCGACGGCTACGACAGCCTGCTGGAGGACATGTGGGGTCCGTCCCCCGAGGAACGTGCGCGAGCGGCTGAACAGCAGCGGAAGCAGAACGGGAGTGCCGGCTGATGGGGCTCGGTGATCTGACCAACGACCTCCTCGGTGGTGCCGGGCATGTCATCGACTCCGGTAAGAAGTTCGTCGGTGAGGGCATCGACAAGGGCACCGATCTCGTCGGGGCGGGCCTGGACAAGGCCGGTGCGCACGGCTGGGCGGACAAGGTCGAGCACCACGGCGACAGGGCCGCATCCGCGCTGGGTGCCACCCCGGGTGAGAAGCAGCTCGGCGAGAGCGATGACCCGGCCGACCTCGTCCACGGCAGCGCGAAGGACATCCAGTCCACCGCCAAGCACTTGAAGGACTTCCACACGGCTTTCGACAACGTGGGCCAGGGCATGCGGAAGCTGGACTCCTCGCAGTGGCAGGGCGAGGCGGCCGAAGCGTTCCGCAGGAAGTTCACGATGCACCCGGTGAAGTGGCTGCACGCGGCGGACGCCTGCTCCAAGGCCGCAGCAGCGCTGGAGGCGTACGCGGAGACGGTCACCTGGGCACAGAAACAGGCCCAGGACGCGATCGACCTGCACAAGGCGGGCAAGGAGACCTCCCAGAAGGCGAAGGCCGACTACGAGAAGCGTGCCGACGCCTACAAGGCCGCTGTTGCTTCGGGCGACAAGGACCCGGGCCCGGCCCCCGGCGATTTCGACGACCCTGGTACGGCAGACCTCGCTCGGGCCGAGGAGATCCTGAACGAGGCCCGCAAGCAGCGCAACACCGCCGCGGACAGTGCCGCCAAGGCCGTCGATGCGGCGCTCGCCCACGCCCCGGCCGAGCCGCCCCCGCTGGCCCAGCTCAAATCGGACTGGTCGGACGGCCTCGGCGCCGCCCACACGGAGATCCTGCATGTCGGCGGCGGCGTCATCAAGGGCATGGCGGGCTTGATGAGCATGGCCCGCGGCGCCAACCCACTGGACCCGTACAACCTGACCCACCCCGCCGAGGCCCTCAAGCACCAGGCCATGACCCTGGCCGGCCTCGTCTCCAGCGCCACGCATCCGGAACGGGCCCTGAAGCAGAACTTGGGCGACTTCCTCAGGGATCCTGCCGAGTTCGGGGGACGGTTCGCTCCGCAGGTGGCTCTGACCGACGGAGTGGGGGCGGAGATCAACGGGGTGCGGGCTGCGGCCGGGGAGAAGCTGGCGGCGGCAGCCGAGCGCAAGGGAGCAGCGGGGGCCGAGAAGGCGGGCGAGAACTCCGCGGCAGAAACCGCCAGAACCCGCCCCCACGAGCACGACAGCGCTGAACCCGGCAAGAAGGTCGAGGAGGACCCGTCGGATCCAATCGATCTCACCACCGGCAAGATGTACCTGCCGCAGACGGACGTGACGCTGCCCGGCGTCCTGCCACTCGTCTTCAAGCGGCGCGTGGAGTCGGGTTACCACTTCGGCCGCTGGTTCGGCCCGTCCTGGTCGTCGACGATCGACCAGCGCCTGGAGATCGATTCCGCGGGGGTCGTGTTCGTCACCGAGGACGGCATGCTCCTCGCCTACCCCCACCCCGCACCCGGCCTGCCCACACTCCCCAGTCACGGCCCGCGCTGGCCCCTGGACCGCGTGGACGGCGGCTACACGATCACCGACCCGAGCACCCGCCGCACCTGGCACTTCGCCGACAGAGGCGAAAACCTGGCGGTCCTGGAACAGCTCGACGACCGCAACGGCAACTGGATCACCTTCGAGTACGACACCGACGGCACCCCCCCTCGGGATCGTGTCCAGCGCGGGCCACGACGTGCGCATATCGACGGATGCGGACCGAGTCACGGCGCTGCACCTGGCGGCCACCGGCCAGGAACTGAAGCGCTACAGCTACACCGAAGGGAACTTGACGGAGGTCATCAACTCCTCCGGCCTGCCCCTGCGCTTCACGTACGACGAGGCGGGCCGCGTCACCTCGTGGACGGACACGAACGACCGTGGCTACTCCTACGAGTACGACGACCAGGACCGCTGCACAGCCGAGGGCGGCACGCACGGCCACATGACCCTGCGTCTGTCCTACGACGAGACCGACCCAGAGACTGGCCTGCGCGTCACCACCGCGACCACCGCCGAGGGCCACAGCCGCCGCTACGTGGTCGACGACGACTGCCAGGTGGTCGCGGAGATCGACCCGCTCGGCGCGGTGACGCGCTTCGAACGCGACCGCTACCGCCGCCTCCTCTCCCACACCGACCCCTTGGGCCACCGGACCACCTTCCGCTACGACGAGGCCGGCAATCCCACAGCGGTCGTACGCCCGGACGGCCGCGAGTCGAGAGCCGAGTACAACGAACTCGGCCTGCCGGTGAAGGTGGTCAACCCCGACGGCACGGTGGTCCGCCAGACGTACGACGAGCGTGGCAACCGCACGTCGGTGACGGACCCGGCGGGCCAGACCACCCGCTTCACCTATACGGAGGCCGGCCACCTGGCCTCAGTGACCGATCCTCTGGGCAACACGACAACGGTCGTGTGCGATCGCGCGGGCCTCCCGGTCGAGATAGCGGACCCGCTGGGCGCGATGACCCGCTACGAACGGGACGCCCTCGGCCGCCCGACCGCAATCACGGACCCTACTGGCGCCACAACGCGCCTGGAATGGACAGTGGAAGGCCGTCTCACCCGCCATACGGCTCCCGACGGCACGACGGAGACCTGGACGTACGACGGCGAGGGCAACTGCACCACCCACACCGACCCCATCGGTGGGGTCTCCCACTTCGAGTACACCCACTTCGACCTGCTGACGGCACGCACGGGCCCGGACGGGGTTCGCTACGAGTTCGACCACGACAGCGAACTGCGCCTGACGAAGGTCACCAACCCACAGGGTCTGACCTGGACGTACGAGTACGACGCGGCCGGCCAGCTGGTGACGGAGACGGACTTCGACGACCGCACCCTCACCTACACGCATGATGCGGCAGGTCGCCTCACCTCGCGCAGAAACGCTCTTGGCGAGGTGGTGTCCTTCGAGCGCAACGAACTGGGCCAGGTGACCCGCAAGGACGCGGCCGGCCGGGTCACGACCTACGCCTACGACCTCACCGGCCAACTCGCCCAGGCAACCGGCCCGGACGGTACGACGCTCATGCTTCTACGCGACCGCTACGGTCGCCTGCGCTCGGAAACGGTCAATGGCCGCACCCTGAGCTACACGTACGACGCACTGGGCCGCAGTACCGGCCGCACGACCCCCACCGGGGCCACGACCACCTGGTCGTACGACGCCGCGGGCCGCCGCACCGGCATGGTGGCCTCGGGTCGCGCCATCGACTTCACGTATGACGAAGCAGGCCGTGAACTGACCCGCCACATCGGCGGAACGATCGCCCTGGAGCACAGCTTCGACGCGCTTGGCCGCCTGACGACCCAGTCGGTGACCAGCGCCACAGGCCGCACAGTGCAACATCGGACGTACACCTACCGCGCGGACGGCAACCTGATAGGCATCGACGATCAGCTGTCCGGCTCCCGCCGCTTCGACTTGGATGCGACAGGCCGGGTAACGGCGGTCCACGCGGCCGGCTGGACGGAGCAGTATGCCTACGACGAGGCAGGCAACCAAACCCAGGCGTCCTGGCCGACGGACCACCCAGGTCAGGAGGCAGTCGGCCCCCGCACCTACACCGGCACCCGCATCACCCGAGCGGGCAACGTCCGCTATGAACACGATGCCCTCGGCCGTATCACCCTGCGCCAGAAGACCCGCCTGTCCCGCAAGCCGGACACCTGGCACTACGAATGGGACACCGAGGACCGCCTCACCTCGGTGACAACCCCGGATGGCACTCGCTGGCGCTATACCTACGACCCCCTGGGCCGCCGCACGGCGAAACTCCGCATGGCGGAGAACGGCGAGACGGCCGCGGAGAGAGTGGACTTCACCTGGGACGGCACCACTCTCTGCGAACAGACGACGACGTCTGCCGACCTCCCGAACCCGGTCACCCTCACCTGGGACCACGAGGGCCTGCGCCCCCTCACTCAAACGGAACGCATCACCGCGACCGACGCACCCCAGGACGAGATCGACTCCCGATTCTTCGCCATCGTCACCGACCTCGTCGGCACCCCGAGTGAACTCATCGACGAGCACGGCGACATCGCCTGGCACACTCGAAGCACCCTGTGGGGAACGACGGCATGGGCGGCCAACAGCACCGCCTACACACCCCTACGCTTCCCCGGCCAGTACTACGACCCCGAAACCGGCCTCCACTACAACTACTTCCGCCACTACGACCCCGAAACCGCCCGATACCTGTCCGCTGATCCGCTCGGCCTCGATCCCGCGCCTAACCCAGCAGCCTATGTCCACAACCCGCATACATGGGTCGACCCTAACGGTCTCAGTCCGTATAACATCCATGCATCGGTGGCTTACCAAGACTGGGGAACCAAGGGCGCGCACATCCATATCAATGACATGGAAGTTCGGATATTCCCCGACAAAGACGGCGGCATCAGCGCTGAGCCCATCAGGCTCAAACACGGCACGGCCAGCGAACGCCAGGTACAGAAAGTACTCGACGAAGTCCATTCAAGCAGGGAGCTAAGGAACGACATCATTGATAAAGCCACAGCCGTACGAGCCGCCATGAATAAGGGCGAGTACGGAATGGCCAAGAATCGGGCAGCAGAAATGCACTTTTTGATCAAGGCTCTTGAAAAGATGAACAGAGCATAGGGAAAGTAATGTCAGAGCTTGAGTTTTACTCCAAAGCTGCACTCCAAGGCGAAATTTTGGGAGTGCAGCTCGGAACCGGCCCCGAGGTCTGGGAAGAAAATCTTGGCAGCGACTTTCTGGATGACGCGAGGAAGTCGCTGATGCGCCGGGATTACGGCCTCATCGAAGTTACGTTTGCCAAGTCGCAGGACTCCTGGGAGTCGGTGGCGGTCTCTCTGCAAATTCACCGACTGGCCCATCGGTTGGAGGGAATGATCCCACCCCCGGTCGCATTCGTTCACGGCGTATTCTCTACGCATGTCCGGATTGACGAATTTCGAAGAGAGCTAGAAATGCAGGGTGGGACCTTGCGTGAGGTCACAGATTCCTCTCGCCCAAACTTCGTTCACTATCAAGAACCGAGCATCGGATCCTCCGTGTATGTCGTCAATCATCTCGCGCATAATTCACTGGAAGAGGGTGACATTTGGTCGATCGCCCTTTCCAGGCACTAACCGCATCTATGACGGTGGACATCTCCCTCGGCGTTTCCGATCAGGACCTCTTCGCCACCCAAAATCCACAGTGCGCGCAGGATCCACACTGCATCCCCTCGCTCAGGAAGCTGGGCGCCGCTCTCGCCGAGAGAGCAAATTAACCCCTCAGGAGACACGCGACGCCCTAAGCCTGCTGGCTGGAGCACACGTCTATGGGGTGACTGTGATGTACAGCCACTCTGGCCTCACGCCTGGCGAGCAGCTCCGCCGCATCCGTGGCGTGCACAGCTCGTTGGGCCCAGACTTCAAGTCGGTCCAGGTCGGTGCAGGACTCGACCCGCTCCCGCAAGGGGGCGTCCCGTTCGGCCTGCCGTTCAGTCGTGATCACCGGTACGTTCTCCAAGCATCAGCGAGTGCCAGTCACGGAAACCGGGCCGGATCGGGAGCGATGCCCAGCGTGCCGTGACACTGCTCTGCATGATCACGATCAGCACTGGCTCCCAGAGGTACTTCTCGTACAGGTGCGGTTGTCCACCTTCCCCTGCGACTCGACCACGAGGAGATACACCCCCTCGTCAGTCTCCGCCCGCAGCAAGGTGTCCACCCGACGCTCGACCGGTTCGATCTCCGTGAGGTCCACGTTCAGCGCGGCAATCTCCCGGGGTTCGGGAAACGACACGTGCAGCACCCGCTGTAACGCCTGAGTCAGCAGCGGCGGATCCTTCTGGAAGATCCGATGCAGCGCCTCATGCGACGAGTCCGCCATCACGCCGCCCCCAGCTCACACCACACGTACTTCCCCCGGTTCCCGAACCTGGCCGACGGCTGCCAGCCCCAATAGTCCGCGGCGGCCAACAGCACGGCATACACACCTCTCCGCTTCCCGGGCCAGTACTACGACCCCGAAACCGCCCGGTACCTCACATCCGACCCGCTCGGACTCGCACCCGCACCCAACACCGCCACCTACGTCCACAGCCCTTACACGTGGCTGGATCCGTTGGGCCTTGCAGGATGCACCCCGGGTGAGGGTGGTACAGAAATCAATCCACGAAAGCTCGACTATCTATTCAATAAGGACATCAAGGCGGATTCGCACAATTCCCCTCGTGCACTTCAGAATGAATTGCAACTCAAACGCATAGGCATCGACGACACCCCAGAGATGCGCCAATACGTGACGGACCATTTTCAAAGCGCGTCACATCAACCCTTCGAGCGCACATTCACCAACACATGGAAGAACGGCAGCGGTGAATTTGGCGTTACGAGATCCGTTCTATACGGGCCACGCGGCGCCCTGGAGGCCGAAAGCACATGGCAGATACTTCCCGATGGTACACATATCTACTGTAATTTTCCGTGGCAGCGGCCCGGGTGTGAGCATTCATGGAAGCCTGAAACACTGGCCTCCCTACGTCGAAAGGTAAGTTGGAAGATGTACCGAGAATTCGCCGTCCCTGACGACGAGGAGGTTCTCAACGCCATCGGAGAATGGCCAGAAACGGATGAGAGTGGCGCACGTATGCTCGCATGGCAAGGAAACCGGGATGACGCACTCGTCCTGTCATACGATACCCTTTCCAGGTCGGTCAGGGTGCGCTGGACATTCAGCAACGGGGATGAACTGCTGGACGTCTATCGCGAGGGTGCCACCCGATTGACCATCTCCTCCGAACCGTCAGCAGCGCATATCTCCGTTGAATTTCAGATGGGTGAATGCGCTGGCGTAATGGAAATCCAGGTTGCCCCCAATCTATCCGTGCGGGACCGGCTGCTATACGTATAGAGAGCTCCGCATATGCATGCTGGTACTCTATAACGTTCTCCTCTCCTGGCCGGGCTTATGCGTGGCCTCATGTCGTTCGCTCCGCCACCCGCAGACCTGAGGCCCGTAATACCCCTTGCCTGGACACCGCCGTCAGAGATCGAGCAGGCGTTGTTCGAGACCAAGGGGTGTGGAGACTGGGCCTCATACTTGGGAACGCTTGCACAGGGCCGGCTGTTCTTCGAGATACAGAAGGACAAGGAGGATGCCACACCCCCTGCCACGTACTCCGTCTTCGGACACGATCCGCGTGTAGTCGGCGGGCGGATCTGGGCCGTGTACACCGAGGGAATGCTGCCCACGCCGGAGCCCCATCGGGTGTTCGACTGGAACCACCTGGAATGGTTCGCCAAGGTGTGGCGGCCGGCCGATCCGACGATGATCGTCATCAATCCCGGGAGCCCTTGCGAGGCCTTCCTTCCTTCAGCGCCGCCGCATTCGGCGACTTGGGCGCAGTACGGCGAGCGGGCTCCCGCTCGGAAACGGTCCCTGCGGCTGCGTACCCTCCGCGTCGGTGGGCC
>NZ_JBVIGN010000003.1:475871-859741 GCF_055570785.1 Streptomyces sp. NPDC031100 | reverse complement strand
CCTCCGTGCGGTGAAGATTCGACACCTCCACCACACACGGAGGCCTTCGCCGTGATCAAGCCCGGCCCGCGTTAACAACGCTCGTGATCAATACAGCTAGTGCCCTGACCGGGAAGGTTCACCGGATTGTGGAGTTCGCGGCGTCAGTCAGCGAGCACCGCATGGAGCGATGGGCGATCTGCTGCGTCCCGGCCAGGATGAAACAGGGGCGGTGCAGGGTTGAGTGTGGCGACAGGGCGGTCGGATGATCGCTGTGTCGCCACCGGACTGCCACCGAAAGGCAACCTCATGTCCCTGCTGCGCCTCGGCGTCTCCCTTCAACCGCGCTGGCCGCTCGACGACGGAGCCAGCGTGCTCCGCGCCGCACGCCAGGCCGAAGAATTAGGCTTCGATCACGTCGCGGTCGGCAACCGCCTCTTGGACAGCGGTTTTGGCCTCGACACGGACCCGCTTGTTCTGCTGTCGGCCGTCGCAGGGGCGACGACGCGCCTGCGGCTGCTGACGTCCGTGCTCGTCGCTCCGTACTATCCCGCGCTGGTGCTCGCCAACCAGGCGGCCACCCTGGACGTCGTATCCGGCGGCCGCCTGATCCTGGGCGTCGGCACCGGCTGGAACCCCGACGAGTTCACCGCCGTCGGCGTACCCGCCCGTGAACGCGGTGCACGCACCGACGACCACCTCGCCGCCGCCAAGGCCCTGTGGACCCGACGACCCGCAGACTTCGACGGACCGTTCACGAAACTGCACGAGGCGCGCTTGGGAGTGCCTCCGGTCACCGCCGGCGGTCCGCCCGTGTGGGTCGGCGGCCACAGCGACGCCGCCCTGCGCCGTGTGCTGCGGTTCGGCGACGGCTGGTATGGCACCGGCGCCGACACCGCGGAGGTCAGCGATATCCGGCGCCGCCTGCATGACCTTGCCGGCGACACAGGGAACGCAGACCCACTGACGCTGGCTTCGGCCGCGTTCCTTACTCCGCCCGGTATCCCCGCGGTGGTTCCGCCACCGGGACGACCACTCGGCGGTGCTGCGCCCACCGCAGCGAGCGTCGCCGACGATCTCAGGCGGCTCGCCGAGGCAGGGCTCACCGCTTGCACCCTGTGGCTGCCTGTCGCCGCTGAGCATGTCGAAAAGGCGATGGAATGGATCGCAGCCGAAGTCACCCCGCGACTCACCTGATGCCGTGGCTGGGGAGGCCGTTGGCCTCGCCCTTGACGATAGGCAGGTGAATGCCTGCATAATGTCGAGCGTGAGCCTCGAAGCAACGACGATGGACTTGGTGTTCAAGGCGCTGGCCGATCCCACACGGCGGCTCCTGCTCGACCGGCTACGCGAACACAACGGGCAGACGCTGCGCGAATTGTGCGAGCGCCTTGACATGACGCGCCAGTCGGCGACGCAGCACCTGGACATCCTCATGCGGGCCAACCTCGTCACCGTGGTACGGCGCGGCCGGGAGCGGCTGCACTACCTCAACCCGGCCCCGATCCATGAGATCGAGGAACGCTGGATCTCCGGCTTCGACAAACCCCGGCTGCAAGCGATCAGCGCCATCAAGCACCAGGCAGAGGAGTACGCCATGACCAACGCACCCACATCCGTGCCGGACTACGTATACGTCACCTACATCCGGGCCAGTGCGGAGCAGGTGTGGCAGGCCCTGACCGACGCCGACCTGACGGCGCGCTACTGGGGACACGCCAACGTCTCCGACTGGCAGCCGGGCTCCGGCTGGGAGCACCGGCGAGCCGACGGGTCAGGCAAGATCGACGTGGTGGGGCATGTCCTGGAGGCCGAGCCCCCAACCCGGCTGGTCATCACCTTTGAGGACGCCCCCGAAGGCGAATCGCCGAGAGAGCCGTCGGTCGTCACCTTCCTCGTCGAACCGCATCAGGACATCGTTCGCCTCACCGTGACCCACGAGAACCTCCCCAACCAGGAGATGCTGGGCGGCATCTCGGCTGGCTGGCCGGCCGTGCTGGCGAATCTCAAGTCGATGCTGGAGACCGGCGAGGTCCTGCCGCAGGCGCCCTGGGAGATGTCCGGCGCCCACACCTGAGCCGCTCCTACGCCCGCACAGAGAGGTACGACACATGCTGGACACTGCCCCGCTCAAGGACGCCTACCGCGCCTTGCTCGACGCTGCCGCCAACGTGGCCAACGCCGACGACCCCAGCCCCGCCCCGCCAGACGGCGAGTGGAACGTTGACCAGATCCTCGCGCACGTCTCTCTCGTCAGCGCCGCCACCATCGCCGCCGTCGCAGGTATCGCAGCGGGAGCCAACACGACATACGACAATCGGATCGCCCTCGACGCCTGGACCATCGAGCAAACCATCGCGCACGCCGGCGGCAACTCCGGGCTCCGGGACCGCATCAGTGGCCAGGCAGCCGCACTGTGCGCACTCGCCGGAGGTGCGGCGCTCACCGATGCCGAACTCGGCACCCTGGTGCCTGCACGGCTCCTGTCCAACGACACCCTCCTGGTCGATCAGCCCATGTCGCTGCGCGACATCGTCACCGGACTGGCGGAGGCAGAACTGCCCGGCCACACGAAACAGCTCCTCGCCCTGATCCCCGACCGGGCCGTGGCCGAGGCCACGCGGTGACCACGTCACAGCGACCCTGACTTCGGCTCGTCAGGGAATTGTTCGTGGAACTTGCCGATACTGATGGGCTGTTGGCTGTAGTCCCTGATGTGTGAGGTATGCGGACGGGGGCGGGTTGACGCCGGAGGCACGTCGACGCCGGGAGACGGTGCGAATACAGGCGGCGGAACTATTCGCCCAGAAGGTCAAGCCGCCGGAGGTCGCGCGGCGGCTGCGGGTGAGCCGGAAGTCGGCCTACCAGTGGCACCAGCCATGGCAGGGCGGAGGCGAGGAGGTCCTGGCCTCGCGGGGGCCCAGTGGATCGCGGTGTCGTCTGTCTCTCTACTGCCTGCGGAAGCTGGCCGGGTACCTGGAGCAGGGTCCGGCCGCCCACGGCTGGGTGGAGGACCAAGTGTGGACGGCGGCCCGGGTGGCCACGCTAATCGGCAGGAAATTCCACGTCTCCTACAGCGTCTCCGGCGCCACTCGGCTGATGCACCGGCTCGGCTTTACCCCGCAGATCCCCGCTCGGCGGGTGGCGGAGCGGGATGAGCAGGCGGTCGCGCAGTGGAAGGAGGCTACCTGGACGGAGGTAAAAAAGCGCGGGCGGCCTGCGGAGGGTGGATCTGCTTCGAGGACGAAGCCGGCTTCAGTCGCAGGCCGCCCAAGGGACGAACCTGGGGGCGACGCGGCATCACCCTGCAGGTAACCATCGGCGGACGGCGTTCCGGACGCCTGTCCGTGGCCGGACTGATCGCCATGCGGCCCGGACAGCGCACCCGCCTGTGCCACCGCCCTCGCTCCCACCCCGCCGGCAAGGGTGCCCGGCGCAGCATGAGCGAGCGTGACTTCATCCAACTCCTGGACGCGGCCCACCAACTGGTCAAGGCCCCCATCGTGCTGGTGTGGGACCGGCTCAACACCCACGTCTCCTACAAGATGCGCCAGCTCGTCGCCGAGCGCGAATGGCTGACGGTGTTCCTGCTACCCGCCTACGCGCCGGACCTGAACCCCGTCGAGGGGGTATGGGCGCACGTGAAGCACAGCCTGGCCAACCTTTCCGTCGTCGGCCTCGATCGCCTGGAGGCACTCGTACGCAACCGACTCAAACGCCTGCAGTACCGCCCCGACACCCTCGACGGCTTCATAGCCGGAACCGGCCTCCTGGCCGATGTCCCTACGTCACCCTGACAAGCCGAAGTCAGTATCCACCAGGTTGGACTGTGCCCGCTGCACCGCGGTCGGCCGGACCCGTACGACGGAGTCGTCGGCGTCGACGAGGATCTTCCGGTCGGCGCGCCGCGGGTAGGGAGGGATCCGCTCAGGGTGTCGCAAGGCGTAGCGGAGTTTGTGTCGCAGAGAGGACCTGTTCCGCTTCGGTTCGGGCTTCGGCATGGCTGACTCCGTGAGCCAGGGAGCCCCCGCCGGGCAGCGTAGCCCGGAGCCGGCGGCGCGGCCGCCCCACAGCGTGGTGTGACCGGGCGGGGCGGGGGTGTCCGCCGGGAGCGGTCCCCGCCCGGTCGGCGGTACGCCGGTGCGCTCTGGCCGATCAGTCCTCGTCGTGGTCGCCGGACGTGCTGTTGTCCTCGTTCCGGTCGTCGTCGGTCTTGGCGGCCGTGACCTTGCCGTTGGTCGCGTCGACGGTGACCTCGTGGTCGTTGCCCTTGGCGTCCGTCACGTCGACGTGCCAGGCAGTGGTCTTGCCGTGGTCGTTCTCGAGGCCGGCGGAGGTCGCGGTGCCCTTGACCTTGGCGAGCGCCGCGTCCACGGCCTTGGCCAGGTCGGTCTCGGCGGACTTGGCAAGGGCGGCGTCGCCGCTGCGGTCGTCGGAGTCGTTGTCCTGGTCGGCCTTGGTCGCAGTGACCTTGCCGTCGGTGGCGTTGACGGTGACCTCGTGCTCGGTGCCCTTGGAGTCGGTCACGTCGACCTTCCAGACCGGCTTGCCCTGGCTGCCCTCAAGGTCGACAGCGGTGACGGTGCCTGAGACGGACTTCGTTGTGGTGTCGGCAGCCTTCTTGATGTCGACCTTGGCGCTCTTGATCAGCGTGGCGTCGTTGTCGTTTTCGTCGTGGTCGTCGCCGGGCGAGTTGGTGGCGGTCACCTGGGTGTCGTCGTGGTCGCTGTCATCCGCGAAAGCGGTGGCGGTCGCGGCGCCGGCGCCGCCCAGGACCACGGTGGCCGCGAGCACGGCGGAGAGGGTACGGCGGCGGCCGGTCAGAGTGCGCAGTCGAGCCTTCATGAGGAGGATTCCCTTTCGCTGGTCCGGTGTCTTTCGTCCTGACGCCGTCCACCATGGGCGAGCGATCCTGAAGCCACGCTGAAGCTTCCTGAAGATCACTTCAGGAAGGGTCTGCGAGGCTGGAGGCATGCGCCTGCTGATCGTGGAGGACGAAAAGCGCCTCGCCACCGCCCTGGCCCGTGGCCTGGGCGCGGAAGGCTTCGCCCTGGACGTGGCCCATGACGGCGTCACCGGTCTGCACTTGGCGCAGGAGCACGATTACGACCTGATCGTGCTGGACATCATGCTGCCCGGCCTGAACGGCTACCGCGTGTGCGCACAGCTTCGGGCCGCAGGCCATGACGCGCCGATCCTGATGCTCACCGCCAAGGACGGCGAGTACGACGAGGCCGAGGGCCTCGACACCGGCGCGGACGACTATCTGACCAAGCCATTCTCCTATGTGGTCCTGCTGGCCCGCATCCGCGCGCTGCTGCGCCGCCGCACCCGCGCGGGATCCCAGGTCCTGCGGATCGGCGACCTGACGATCGACCCCGCCGCCAAGCGCGTCGAGCGGGCCGGGACGGACATCACGCTGACCGCGAAGGAGTTCGCGGTCCTGGAACACCTCGCCCTGCACGCCGGGCAGGTGGTGTCGAAGAGCGACATCCTCGATCACGTGTGGGACTTCGCCTACGACGGCGACCCGAACATCGTCGAGGTCTACGTCAGCGCCCTGCGCCGCAAGATCGACGTGCCCTTCGGGCGGCGGTCGATCACGACCGTGCGCGGGGCGGGGTATCGGCTGGAGGCCGGCGGGAGCCGTGATGCCTAGACCGTTCGCTTCCGTACGGGCCCGCGCGGCGCTGGCTGCGACCGTGGTCGTGTCGATCGCCCTGGTCGCGGCGGGCGTCCTCGTCGTTTCCGTCCTGCGCGACAACCTCACCGACCGGGCGGGCCTTCGGGCCGAGGTCACCGCCCGCACCGTGGCAGGGGCCCAGGCCGCGCTCGATGGAAACTTCGGCTCGCTGGACCTGCCCGACGACGAGGACCACCTTGTCCAGGTCGTCGACGGGGCGGGCAAGGTGCTGGCCGCAGGCGATGATCTGCACGGACGCAGCGCGATCACCCACTACTCGCCCGCGCCCAAAGGCACGGCGCCGAGCGACACGACCGACGACGATGACGACCACGACAGCACCCCGGCCCGCGGCAAGGTCGGCACCGACGTGGACCGCAGGACCCTCACCGTCAAGGTCGGCGACGAGACCCACGAGTACCGCTTCGCGGCCGTCCACGGCACCACGTACGCCGGCCAGACATACACTGTTTACGCGGGCGTGTCCTTGGCGGAAGAAGAGGCCACGCTGGGCCAGGTCACCCGGGCGATGCTGATCGGCCTTCCGTTCCTCCTGGCTGTCGTGGCTGGGGTGACCTGGCTGGTCACGCGCAGGGCGCTGCGGCCCGTGGAGGGCATCCGGGCGGAAATGGCTGAGATCACCGGTAGCGGCGATCTGGCCCGCCGGGTGCCCGAGCCGGACTCGCGCGACGAGATCGCCCGGCTCGCACGCACCACCAACGAGACCCTGGCCGCGCTGGAGCAGTCGGTCGAGCGGCAGCACCGCTTCGTCGCCGACGCCTCCCACGAACTGCGCAGCCCCATCGCCTCCCTGCGCACCCAGCTGGAGGTCGCCGAGCAGCATCCCGGGCTGCTGGACGTCCCCGACCTGCTGCACGACGTCGTACGCCTCCAGCACCTGGCCGCCGACCTGCTGCTGCTCGCCCGTCTGGACGCCGGTGAGCGTCCCGCCGACGCCGTGGTCGACCTGGGGGATCTGGTGCGGGAGGAGACGGCCCTGCGGGCATCGACCGACCGCATCACACCGGCTCTGGTCATCGAGGACGCCGCCTTGGAAGTGAACGGCAGCAGGAACCAGCTCGCCCGCGTGCTGGGCAACCTGCTGGACAACGCCCAGCGGCACGCCCTCACCTCGATCACCGTGACCGTGTACGAGACAACGGACGCCGTGGTCCTCGCCGTCACCGACGACGGCCACGGCGTCGCTCCGGCCGACCGCGAGCGCATCTTCGAACGCTTCGTCCGCCTGGACGAGGCCCGCAGCCGCGACGAGGGCGGCGCCGGCCTCGGCCTGGCCATCGCCCGCGACGTCGTACAGCACCATGGCGGGACACTGGCCGTGAGCGAGGCCCCCGGCCGCGGCGCGGTCTTCGAGGTCCGGCTGCCCCGCACGCACTGAACCACCGGTACGCCAGGGGAAGTTCACCGCCTGCTGGCATCGGTGGCGAAACTTTGGAGATCTGCTGGGTTCCTGCTCTCCGTCTGCTGGGCCGACTCTCTACAGCGTCTTCCTAGGGTCGTTGCCGTCCCCCGGTGGTCCGGCTCGCGGATCACCGAATCCCCGAATTCTGGAGACGAGTTCATGCGAGCCCTGCCCCGTCGTGCCTTCCTCGCCGCTCCCGCCGCCGCGCTGATGTTCGCCCTCGCCGCCTGCGGTGGCGGTTCTTCCGACTCCGGCTCCGGCAGTTCGAAGTCGGATACCCAGCAGGCCGCACAGGGCACGGGAGGTGCCGATGCGGCGGGCGAGGCCGCCGGTGACACCGACGACAAGAAGGAACCGCCGCTGGCCGGCGACGTCAAGCAGAAGGCCGAGGCCGCCGCGCTGGCCGCGTACCCGGGCACGGTGGTCAAGTCGGAGGAGGACGCGGAGAAGGCCGGCATGTACGCGGTGGAGGTGAAGAAGGCGGACGGCACCTCGGTCGAGGTGTACCTGGACAAGTCCTTCAAGGTCACCGGCACCAAGCAGGAAGGCACCGAGGAGAAGGAGAACGCCGGTTGACCGTCGCGGGCCGGCCGGCTGGAAGGGAGATACGGGTGCCGAGCGAGGATGAGACCGCCACCGCGTCACTGCCGGATGCCGAGATGACGGCGACCCTGGGGCCTCCGGTTTGCGACCCCTCACGGGGGGGCTACGGGTACCGCTTCGCGGAGGATGCCTTCGACTACCCCTTGCCTTCTCCCTCCCACGCCTGGTCCTCGGACGACACCTCCACCGGCTTCGCCGAATCCACGGCCGAGGAGTCGGAGCCGGCGGCTGATGAGGGCGGAGGCCGGCGGAGTCGGGCGCGTGACGAGAGCGGGTGGTGGCAAGCGGCGGCACGCCACCGCCCGGCCCTTACCGCCGCGGCCGCGATCGTCGTCCTCGGCGGCTTCGGCCTGGCGCTGTCCACGGTCAGCGACACGGTCACCTCCAACCCGAGCCCCGGCAGCACGGCCCAGGTCTCCGCTCCCAAGTCGCCCGGCTCACAGCCCCTCCCGCCGGACGCGACGCCCCCGGCCGAAACGCCCGGCGGCGGACCGAACTCGGCCGCTCCGCCGACGCAGACGGCCCTGCCGCCCGTCAGTGGTGACCGCGGTGACGACAACCACGGGGAGGAACAGGGACGCGAGGACGGAGATCACGCCGACGACTGACTCCCCACGGTCGGCGTCGTCACCGTCCCGCTCCCGCCGCCCGGCCGATCACATTCCCGCCGCGCCGATCGGCCGGGCGGCAACCCGCGCCTGCTCACCGTCCCGTATGCCTCCCAGGTTCCAGGCGGCTTCTCGTGAACACACCGACTCCCCTGGCACAGCTGTGCGAGCCTGTCGCCATGCGGCTCCTGCTCATCGAAGACGACGACCGAATCGCCGGCCCCCTCACCGAAGGACTCGGACGCTACGGCTTCACCGTGGACCACGTCCGCACCGGCGCCGCCGGACTCACCGGGCCCGACGGCTCCCCGGATCTGGTGCTGCTCGACCTCGGCCTGCCCGACATGGACGGCCTCGACGTCTGCCGCAGCCTGCGCGCCCGTTCCGCCGTACCGATCATCATGATCACCGCCCGGGGCGAGGAGGCCGACCGCATCGTCGGACTTGAGCTGGGCGCCGACGACTACCTCGCCAAGCCCTTCGGTGTACGGGAGCTGGTGGCGCGCATCCGCGCGGTCATCCGCCGCACCAGCGGCGCACTGCACTTCCCCGCGCCCACGCACCCGGCGGCGCCCGAGGCCCCCGCACCGCAGCGGCTCGGCCCCCTGGAGATCAACCGCCGTACCCGCCAAGTCCACCTGGACGGTGGTGAAATACCCCTCACACCACGTGAGTTCGACCTGCTCGCCTACCTCGCCGAGGACCCCGGCAGCGTCTACTCCCGGCAGCAGATCATGGACACGGTGTGGGATCCGCACTTCTTCGGCCCCACCAAGACCCTGGACGCCCACGTCGCCGCGCTGCGCCGCAAGCTGGGAGACCCGGCCTGGATCACCACGGCTCGCGGTATCGGCTTCCGTCTCACCGTTCCCGGCGACGGCCCGGCGTCCGGGGCGGCCGGATGACCCGGCGCCTGCTGCTCAGCTACCTCGGCCTGGCGATCCTCGTGCTCGCCGGGCTGGAGATCCCGCTCGGCTGGATCTACGCCCGCGGAGAGATCTCCCACGCCTCCCAGAGCGTCGAACGCGACGCCTCGATGCTCGCCGAGGTCACCGAGGAGAACATCGAGAAGGGCAACCTCGACGCCCTGCCCGACGTAGTCGGCGACTACGCCACCCGCACCGGCGGCCACGTCGTCGTCACCGACAAGCAGGGCATCGTCCTGGCCGACTCCGACCCGTCCGGCCGTACGGGCATCAACATCGCCGTCCAGCCGGACATCGCCCGCGCCCTGCGCAACCAGCCGACCGTGGCCACCGAGGACGACGCGCTGTCGGCCACCATGCCGGGCTCCTCCGGCACGAAGATCCGCGGCACCCTGCGCCTGACCTACCCGATGGCCGAGGTCAACGCCCGCGTGCACGGCATCTGGGGCGCCCTCGCCCTGGCCGGATCCTGCATCCTGGCCGCCGTCGCCCTGGTCGCCTTCACCCTCGCACGCTGGATCACCCGCCCCCTGCGCACCCTGGAAGCCGCCACCGCCCAGCTGGCCGACGGCCGGCTCACCAACCCGCCGGACACCACCACCGGCCCGCCCGAACTCCGCAGCCTCGCCGCCTCCTTCACCCACACGGCGACCCGCCTGCAACAACTCCTCAAGGCCCAACAGGCGTTCGCCTCCGAAGCCTCCCACCAGCTGAAAACCCCGCTGACCGCACTGCGCCTGCACCTGGAGAACTTCGAGCCCCACCTCGACCCCCGCGCTCACGGCAGCCTGGAGGAGGCCGTCGGCGAGGTCGAACGCCTCAGCCGCATGGTGCAGGGCCTGCTCGCCCTGGCCCGCCTGGAAAACAGCGCCACCACCCCGGAACCGGTCGACCTCGACGCCGTCATCGCCGACCGGATCGGGATGTGGGAACCGCTGGCCGCCGAACAGTACGTCACCCTCGCCGTCACCGGCAGCCCTGCCGGCCGGGTGTGGGCGATCCCCGGGGCGCTGGAGCAGGTCATCGACAACCTGCTGGCCAACGCCCTGCGCGTCTCCCCAACCGGCACCATCATTACGCTCCACCGAGCGCCCGGCGCCCAACTCCACGTCGTCGACCAGGGCCCCGGCATGACCGAGACCGACCGCGCCCGCGCATTCGACCGCTTCTGGCGCGCCTCCGACACACACCACGACGGCACCGGCCTCGGCCTGCCCATCGTCCGCCACCTCGTCCACGCCTCCGGCGGCGACATCACCCTGCACCCGGCTCCAGGCACCGGCCTGGACGCCGCCGTTCGGCTGCGCCCGGTGGCCGGTGGGCGGTCGCGGGGCGTATGCGGATCACCCCGATCGACGCAGGCAACCGCGACAGCGTCGTGATTCCGCCGTCCCGGCGACGGCTGACATGCACTGGTGCCTGCGAGGTCTGACAGAGTCGCCTGGCGGAAGAGGCTGCGGGGCCGACGGGGGAGCGGCCCCGCAACCAGGCGAGATGTTACACCCGTAACATGAAGCCACGGGGGCGTGAAGTCACGGAAGCAAAGCACCGGCACGCGGGAGTGAAGTCCGATGAACGAGGTATGGCAGATCCTGATCGGGATCGCCGTCGGCCTGCTGGTGTGCTGGTTGGTGCTGCTGGCCGGCCTTGCCATCGCCCGCCCCAAGGGCAATCTGCTCACCGAGGCCATCCGCCTCCTGCCCGACCTGCTGCGCCTCGTCTCCCGGCTCGCCCGCGACGACACCCTCCCGCGCCGCACCCGCTGGCTGCTGTGGATCCTGGCCGGCTACCTGGCCCTGCCCATCGACCTGGTCCCTGACTTCATTCCAGTCCTCGGCTATGCGGACGACGCCATCGCCGTCGCCCTCGTACTGCGGACTGTCATCCGGCAGTCCGGCCCCGCCGCCCTCGACCGGCACTGGCCGGGCACCCCCGACGGACTCGGCGTCGTACGTCGATTGGCAGGGCTGCCCGCCGCGACACCTCCGGAGTAGAGGGCAAGGAAGCCCTCACGGGGATGGGCCGCTCGCATCGCCACTGGTGAGAGCGGCGGCCGTGAGTCCCCGAGCAAGGTGCGTCAGGCGGAGAGCACGCCCGTGCTGAGCAGGCCGAGCAGGGCCACGCCGATGACGATGCGGTAGATCACGAAGGCGTTGAAGGAGTGCTTGGCGACGAACTTCAGCAGCCAGGCGATGGAGGCGTAGGCGACCACGAAGGACACGATCGTGCCGGCGGCCAGCGGGGCGGCGCCGACGCCCGCGCCGAGTGCGTCCTTCAGCTCGTAGATGCCGGCGCCGGTCAGGGCCGGGATGCCGAGGAAGAAGGAGAGGCGGGTGGCGGCGACGCGGTCCAGGTCGAGGATGAGCGCGGTGGACATGGTGGCGCCGGAGCGGGAGAAGCCGGGGAAGAGCAGGGCGAGGATCTGCGAGCAGCCGACCAGCATCGCGTCCTTGAAGGAGGTGTCGTCCTCACCGCGCTTGTGCCGGCCCATCTGGTCCGCCGCCCACATCACGACGGAGCCGCCGATCAGGGAGCCGGCGACCACCCAGAGCGAGGCGAGCGGGCCTTCGATCAGCGGCTTGGCGGCCAGGCCCACCAGGACGATCGGGATGGTCGCGGCGATCACCCACCAGGCGAACTTGTAGTCGTGGTGGTAGCGCTCCTCGGGCTTGGTGAGGCCGCGGAACCAGGCGGAGACGATCCGCTTGATGTCCTTGAAGAAGTACACGAGCACGGCGGCGATGGCGCCGACCTGGATGACGGCGGAGAACCCGACGACGGACTTGTCGTCGACCGGGATGTCCATGAGCCCCTCGGTGATCTTGAGGTGGCCGGTGGAGGACACGGGGAGGAACTCGGTCACCCCCTCGACTACTCCGAGGACGACGGCCTGACCGACACTGATCGCGCTCATGGAATCCACTTCGGGGGAGAGGGGGGCCGGGGGCGGCCTCGCATGGCACACTCGTAGCAGTCGCTTTTACGCGGCTGTAAAAGTTTTACGCGACTGTAAAAGACGGACCGAGGGGAACGCAAACCATGGCCGCCGATTTCGGGCCGCCCGGCCGCCGCCCCAACGGGCAGCTGGAGGCGGAGATCCTCGCCGTGCTGCAGCAGGCCGGTGCCGCGCTGAGCGTCGGCGAGGTCATGGAGCAGCTGAACGGCGACCTCACGTACAGCACGGTGATCACCGTGCTGAACCGGTTGCACGACAAGCGGGTGCTCAGCCGCGTCCGCCGTGGCCGCGCGTACGTCTACGAGCCCGTCACCGACGAGGCCGGCCTGGCCGCCCGCCGCATGCAGGGCGTGCTGGACGAACGCGGCCGCGACCGGGAGACGGTGCTGTCCAGGTTCGTCGACGGCCTGTCCAGCTCCGACGAGGAGCTGCTGCGCCAGCTGCTCGACCAAGGGCCGGAACGGTAGGGCCGGGTTCGATGCATCTGGCCGTCTATCTGCCCCTGCTGCTGTCCCTCCTCGCGGTCCCCGGTGCGCGGATGCTGTCCGAGCACTGTGAACCGCGGCTGGCAAGCTGGCTGTTGGCCGCCTCCGCCCTCGTACTGGGCGGCACGAGCACTGTCTCACTCGGCCTGCTCGCCGCCACCGGGTTGATCCGCATACCAGTGCTGGCGTTCCTCGGGCACTGGCCGCTCGCCCTGGCCGAGCAGAACGCCCCCGCCCGGCTGCCGGTCGCGGTCGTCGCTGCGGCCCTGCTCGCGGTCGCGGTGATCGCCGCGCTGCGGCTGTTCGTACGACGCGTGCGCGCGCTGGCCGGCGCCGCCCTGGACGCGGCCTGCATGCCCACACGCGACGGGACCGTGGTCATCGATGACCCGGCGCCCGACGCGTTCGCCCTCCCGGGGCTGCCCGGCCGCATCGTCGTCTCCACCGGCATGCTCCAGACCCTGGACCGTACCGACCACGAGATCCTGCTGGCCCACGAGCGTGCCCATCTCGCCGGTCACCACTATCTGTTCGTCGCCCTAACGCAGCTGGGTGCCGCCGCCAACCCGCTGCTGCGCCCGCTCGCCCGGGCCGTCACCTACACCCTCGAACGCTGGGCCGACGAGCACGCCGCCACTGCCACCGGCGACCGGGCGCGCGTCGCCCGCGCCGTCGGCAAGGCAGCCCTTGCCACCCGGCACTCCCACGCTCCGGGCCGGCTGCCGGCCGGCGCACTCGGGCTGCTGGGAAGGCAGCGCGACCCGCTGCGCCGCGCCGGACCGGTGCCTCGCCGTGTGGCTGCCCTCCTCGCGCCGCCCTCTGATCGCCGGACGCTGCCTGCCCTCGTCACCGGCCTCGTCCTCGTCATCGCCGCTTGGTCCTCGGCCGAAGCGGCCCACGACCTGCACCGCCTTCTGGAACACATCGGGGTTCTCACCGACTGAACACAGTCTGAGCCGGTGCTGGGCTACCAGCGAAATGCGCCTTGCGAGGCGGTCCTTCATCTGCGTTCGGCGCGGGGTGGGCCGCGGATGTCCAGTGCTCTGCGCACCGCACGGTCGACGGTCTTGCCGTCCTCGGCCGATCGTGCCCGCCCTTGAGTCCGTACCGTGGCGGAGCCCGAGCGGACACCCAGGGGAGTCTCGGCCGGGACTGCGCGAAGCCGTAGCCGCAGCGCCTGCGTGAGCGTCAGCTCGCTGATCGGCCGACGTACCACCCGGGCCCCTGTGCGGTCTGCGATCGCCAGGATCAGACCGAGGAAGATCCGCGTCCTGATGCGACGCTGCTGTGGGTGGTGCGGCGACGGGGGCGGTCTGCACAGTCGACGTCCGCAGAGGTGCCCGGGCCTTCCCGGTGAGTGCGGCTCTCGGCGCACAGGAGGCGGACGACGGCGTCGAGCCCACCGCCGGGGGCTGCCTCCAGGGTGACCTCGCCACCGCTGGCGCGGGTGAGCTGCCGGACCATCGGCAGGCCGAGGCCCGTGCCGTCGTGGTCGGCATCAGGGGCCCGCCAGAACCGGGCGAAGGCTCGCTGCCGATCCGCCTCGGACATGCCGGGTCCTTGGTCGATCACATGCAGCTCGGCCATGGGCGGGGTGCGGCTTCCTTCTCTTGGGCCGACGACGGATGCCAGCGTGACGGCGGTTCCCGGTGGGGACACGCGCAGCGCGTTGGAGAGGAGGTTGTCGATGATCTGCTCCAACGCGTCCGGCACCGCCCACACTCTGACGGCCGCGGCGCCGGAGACAATGATGTCGACCTGCTGGTCGTCGGCGAAGGCTGCCCAGATGGCCGCGCGATCGGCGACGACGGCGTTGAGATCTACCGTCTCCGGCCTGATCGCGGAGTTCTCCAGCCTGGCGAGCGCGAGCAGCCCCTGCACCATACGACTGAGCCGCTCCATTTCCCCGAGTGCCTTGTCCAGGCTGTCCTGGGCGCAGGGGGCGAGGTGCGGCTCGAAGTTCTCCAGGCGCAGGCGGAGTGAGGTCAGCGGGGTCTTCAGCTGGTGCGACACCTCGGACGCGAACGCCTGCTGGGCCTGGAGCAGGTGTTGCAGCCGGGTCGCGGTCCTCGTGAACGACGCGGCGAGCCGACGCAGTTCCGGCGGTCCGTGATCGGTGGCCGGTGGGTCGGTGATCCGGCCTTCGGCGAGTTGTGCGGTGGCGCGTTCCAGGGCCTGGAGGGGACGGGTGATCGAGCGGGCGAGTACGAAGCCGATCAGGGAGACGGCGGCCAGGACCCCGAGCCCGACGGTGGCGAGGGCCAGCCAGGTTGCGTGGACCTTCGCCTTGAGCGGGCCCAGCGTATACACCGTTCGCACCACACAGGCGACGGTGGCGTTGGAGCCGCCCGGCACGGTGACGAACAGAGCTTCGGCGCCGGTGGACGGGTCGCTTCGGGTGCCCACGGCGGGGTGGTCGCGCAGCGCGGTGGAGATGTCCGCCGCGGCGGACAGGTCCTTGCCGACCAGGGCACGCGCAGCGGTGTCGGTGAGAACGGTGCCGTTGTGGCCGGCGACGAGTACGCGGCTGCCGGTGCGCTGCCCGTACGCGTGGGCCAGTTCGGGCAGGTCGGCCACACGGCCATGCTCCATTTTGTCCTCGCAGACCTCGGCGAGCGTCATCGCCCCCTGCTGCGCCGCATGGGAGAAGCGGGACAGCTCGCTGTGGGAGTAGAAAATGCCGAACGGCACTTCGAGCGCGAGCAGGACGAACAGCATGAGGCTCAGATGGCTGAGCAGCAGGCGACGCGTCACCGGGCTCCTCCGCCGCCCGCCGGCACGGCTGCGGATGCGGCGTCGACGGGTGCCGGGGGGACGAGGCGGAAGCCGATTCCGCGGATGTTCTCGATCCAGGAGGAGTCACCGAGTTTGCGGCGCAGCGCGGCGATGTGGACGTCAAGGGTCTTGGTGGGGCCGAAGTAGTTCGGTTCCCATGCCGTGTCGAGAATCTGCCGGCGGGAGCAGACGGCTCCAGGGTCTTCGGCGAGGCAGACCAGCAGGTCGAACTCCTTGGGCGCAAGGGCGATGGGCGTCTGGTGCAGATGTACCTGCCGAGTGCGACGGTCGATGGTCAGCAGGCCGATCCGCTGGACGTCGGGCGTCCCGGGTTGTGCCGGGTCATCCGACGAGCCCGTCTGCTCACGGCACGTCTCCGGCATTGCCGGGCGGGCGCGGCGGGTGACGGCACGGATCCGGGCGACGAGCTCCCGCACGCCGAAAGGCTTGGAGACGTAGTCGTCCGCACCCAGTTCGAGACCGAGCACACGGTCGACCTCGTCGTCCCTGGCGGTGATCATGATGATCGGCACGGATGAGCGGGCTCGGAGGGCACGGCAGACGTCGATGCCGTCCATGTCGGGCAGTCCCAGGTCCAGCAGCACCATCGCCGCCTCCGGCGCGGCGAGGCCGTCGGCACCGTTTCCGGCGTGTTCGACGGTGAATCCGAAACGACGCAGTCCTTCCATCAACGGTCCAGCCACCCGGTCGTCGTCCTCGATCAGCAAGACACGCATGCCGAAAGGCTCACAGACCTCGGCCGGAAAGTCTGGGGCAAACGCCGAAACCTCCCCCGAGCCGGTGATCCTCCACGGTCGGCGTAACCGCGGAAGCACGGCGCGAGGTCGACATCCAGGAGATTGACAGCGTGGAGTAAGCCGAGAGTTAAGGCCGCGGACGTCGTCCCGATCCCCCAAGGTGACAGCCGAAAACTGATTTAAGGTCAGGCCGCATGCACGAAAGCCTTCCCGGCGGATGCGGCCGTGGATGAGGAAGGAAAAACGCTTCATCGGAGGAATTCGGCGATCCCCGCTGTATGTGCTCTGGCAATCCGCTTGATCGTTTTCCCGTAGCGTCGATTGCACGGCCGGTGCCACCGGAGCACCGCGCGCCAAGCGCCCCCACAAGCACCTGGGATGCCCCATGCCCATTGATGAACTACGCCGCACGAGCCCGGACCTGGTGGAGCCCTTCACGGCCGCGCTCCCGGGAGCACGCGCCACCGTACTGGCCCGACTGTGGGGCGCCCTTGTACGAGAACCCCTGCCCGGCGTGACCCGGCACCGTAGGGAGTCCGATGCCCTGGTGGTCGATCTGCAGCGGGGCGGCTCGCTCTCGGCGGCCGAGTCGTGTGCGCGGCCGTTCGCCGAGGTGCCCGAGGACTTCACCGTGTCGGGGCCGGAGGGGCCGATCAGCGGTCCGGCACAGCTCTTGGCACAGCTCGGCCTGCGCACCCCCGCGGCGGAACGCTTGGCGGCCGAGCTGGACAACAGCGTGGTCAACCTGGCCCTGGCCAGGGCCGCGAACGCAGGCCGTGCGGCCCCGCTGAACGACTCGGCGGACGCCGAGCAGGCGGTGGTCGACGGCCATCCACAGCACCCCTGCTGCCGCACCCGTACAGGCATGTCGATCGCCGACGTGCTCGCCTACGCCCCCGAGCACCACCCGGTCGTCCAGCTGGCGCTGCTCCGTGTCCCGACCGACCGCTGGCAGGGAGCCGGCGCCTGGCCGCAGCCCCTGCGGGACGGTGACGCAGTTCTGGTCCCGTTGCATCCCTGGCAGCGGGACCACGTGCTCGCGCACCACCCCGACCTGGTCGTCGTGGAGGAGACGATCCCGGCCCGACCGCTGCTCTCCCTGCGCACCCTGGCCCCGCTGGACGTCCTGCCGGGCTGCCACATCAAGACTGCCCTCGACGTCCAGGTCACCAACTACCGGCGCACCATCTCCCCGGCCGAGGTCGCCGACGGGCCCCCGCTGTCCGACCTGGTCTCGGCCGTCGTCGACAAGGCCGGGTACGGCGGCAGCCTGCGGATCCTGCGGGAGCTGGGCGGCGGTGCGGTGTGCGTGGACGGGCAGCCCTCCGTGAGCCTCGCGGCGATGATCCGGGAGTCGACCGAGTGCCACCTCGACGCCGGGGAGATCGCGGTTCCGCTCACCGCCGTCCACGCGACCGGAGCCACCCTGGTGGCGGGGGATCCGGTGCGCTGGCTGGCGGACCTCGCCGAGCTCGTGCTGCCGCCCGCGCTGACCCTGCTGTCCATGGGGGTCGCCCTGGAGGCACACGGCCAGAACACCCTCGTCGTCCTGCGGGACGGGCGGCCGGTGCGGGTGCTGTACCGGGACCTGGACGGCGTACGCGTCAGCCCACGGCGCCTGGCTCAGTGCGGCTTCGCGCTGCCACCGCTGCTCGGCACCCGCGCGGGAGACGACGTGGACGCACTGCACACCAAACTGTTCGGCGGCCTGATCAGCGGAGTCTTCAGCGAGCTGGTCGACGTCCTCAGCCGGACGCAGGCGGCTGATCCTCGGGCGCTGTGGGGTGCGGTGGCCGAGGTGGGCCGCCGGGTGTACGCCGACCTGCCGGACCAGGGCGACGCGGCGGCGTTCTTCGGCGACACGATGCCGCTGAAGGCGACCATCGCCATGCGCCTGGCCGAGAACCCGGGCAAGGCGCAGTGGACGCCTATGCCCAACCCGCTGGCCTTGTGCCGTTGAAATCCGACACGAATCGTCGTCCCACTGGAGTGACCATATGACCACCGGCACTGCCCCCCATACCAGCCTCGTCGCCGGACCGGCCGGCGAACCGATGCGCACAGCCGACGCCGTCACCACCCACACCCTCCTCAACTGCCTCATCCGCGAAGTGTCCGCCCCCGAGCACCAGGTGACCGTCGACGACGACCACCTCCTGCTACGACTGCCCCGCCGGGGCCTGCTCCTGCGTTCCAGGCTGCGCCGGGTCTCGCTGATCGGAGCGCACCGCTTCCAGGGCCCGGTGCAGCGGCTCGACAACGACGCCTGGATCACGGTGAGTTGGCGGGAGCTGGCCGGTTACATCCACGACGAACTGGAACTGCGCACGGGCCTCGCCAACGAAGAGTTCCTGAGCCAAGTGGCGGACAGCCGGGAGACGATCCGCACCGCACTCGAAGAGCGAGCCGGCGCGACGCCGCATGCGGACCCGTACGTGGCGTCGGAACAGTCCCTGGTCTACGGCCACCGCTTCCACCCCACTCCCAAGGCCCGCACCGGCGACCCGGCCGACTGGCTGGCGTACGGCCCGGAGACCGGCGCGCGCTTCCGCCTGCGCTACCTGTCCGTGCGCCGCCATCTCGTACGCGAGGAAGGCGAACTGCACGAGATGGACGCACTGCACCCGACGACCGACCCGGAATTCGCGATACTGCCGGTGCACCCCTGGCAGTACCGGCTGCTACAGAATCACGAACGGCTGCGCGAGACGATCTCGGCCGGCGATGTCGTCGACATCGGCATGAGTGGGGCGGAGTTGGTGCCAACCGCATCGGTGCGCACGCTGTACCACCCCGACAGCGACACCTTCCTGAAGTTCAGCCTGAACGTCCGCCTCACCAACTGCGTCCGCAAGCACGCCAGTTACGAACTGCCCGGCGCCGTCGCCCTCAACCGGCTGCTCCAGCCCCTCTTCGCCGACCTCGCCGGCCGCTTCCCGGGATGCACGCTCCTGGCCGAGCCCGGCTACCGCACACTCGACACCGCCGGAGACACCGCCCTCCTGGAGAGCCTCGGCGTCATCGTCCGCTCCGGCCTGCGCCACCACCTTCGTCCCGGGGTCACACCCCTGCTCGCCGCCGCAGTGGCGGACGAGCACCCCACCAGTACCGCCCACGTCTCCCACCTGCTGGCCCGCGGCGACGGGGACGTGCTGGCCTGGTGGGACGCGTACCTGCGACTGCTGCTGCCACCGGTGCTGGCCGCCTACTTCGAACACGGCATCGTCCTGGAACCCCACCTGCAGAACGTCGTCGTCGGTGTCAACGCCGACGGCACCCCGGCGCAGATGCTCTTCCGCGACCTGGAAGGCACCAAGCTCCTCCCCGCGCATCACCAGCACACCCTCAGCGACCTCCCGGACGACGTCCGAGGTCCCCTCACCTACGATCCCGAACGCGGTTGGAACCGGGTCGCGTACTGCCTCCTGGTCAACCACACCGCCGAAGTGCTCGGCGCCCTGGCCGACCTCGACCCGACGCTGGAACCCGCCCTTTGGGGTCTGGTCCGCGATCACCTCGCCGGCTTTGCCCGCACCGCCGCCGAACCGCCACGCCTGCGCGCCCTGCTGTCCGGCGTACCGCTGCCCGCGAAGGCCAACCTCCTGCTGCGCTGGTCCCGCAAGGCCGACCGGCACGCCACGTACGTCCCCCTGACCAGCCCGCTCGGCGCCGACTTCCCCCGCGAGGTGATCAGGTGAGGCCCGCACTGCTCGGCCATGTCGGCCGGCTGTCCGATGACGACCTGCCCGCCTACGTCTACGACCTCCCGGACCTGCGCGAGCACGTACACGCCATCCGCGCCGCACTGCCGGACCGCGTCGAGCTGCTGTACGCAGCCAAGGCCAACTCCGATCCCCGAATCCTGCGGACCCTGGCCCGGCACGTCGACGGCTTCGAGGTGGCATCCGGCGGTGAACTGAGCCACGTCCGCGGGCTCGCCCCCGAGGTGCCGATCGCCTTCGGAGGCCCTGGCAAGACAGCGACGGAGCTGGCCTGCGCGCTGGACGCCGGCGCGGAGCGCCTGCACGTCGAGAGCGAACACGAACTACGCCTCCTCACCGCGCTACTAGGCGAACGGAGCGCCGACGTCCTGCTCCGCGTCAACCTGCCCGTAGACCTCGGCCAGGTCGCCCTCGCCATGGGCGGACACCCCAGCCCCTTCGGCATGGATCCCGCGCAGCTGGACCGCTGCCTGGAGCTGATCGCCTCCCACCCACGCATCCGACTGCGCGGCCTGCACTTCCACCTGGCCAGCGGACTCCGGGCTCAGCCCCAACTGGCCCTTGTCGGCAAGGTTCTGACCTGGGCCGAAGACTGGGCTCACGAACGCCGCGTGGACCTGGCCGAGGTCAACGTCGGGGGCGGAATGGGCGTCGACTACACGCACCCGCACGAGCTGTACGACTGGTCCGCCTTCGGCGCCGGACTCCGCCCTCTCCTGGCCCGCCACCCCCATCTCACGCTGCGGATCGAACCCGGCCGCTCGGTCACCGCCTACTGCGGCTGGTACGTCACCCAGGTCCTGGACATCAAGTTCAGCCGCGGGCAGGCGTTCGCCGTGCTGTGCGGAGGTACCCACCACCTCCGCACCCCGGCAGCGAAGCAGCACGACCAGCCCTTCGAAGTGATCCCCGACGACACCTGGATCCGCCCCTGGAACCGCCCAGAGGCCCGCGACGAGCCAGTGACACTGGTCGGCCAGCTCTGCACGCCAAAGGACGTCCTGGCACGCGGGATCATGGTCGAGCGGCTGCGCGTCGGCGACCGCGTCGCCTTCGCCATGGCCGGCGCCTACGCCTGGAACATCTCGCACCACGCCTTCCTCATGCACCCCCACCCGACCTTCCATCACGTCGAGGATGTCGAGGTGTCCGCCACCGGCGACACGTTCGCCTGTCAGATGTCATGAGCGTGGGCTCCCGCATGCCGGTGACGGCCGTGCTCACCGTCCGGAACTTCCGCCGCTACCTGCTCGGTCAGCTGGCCTCCAACATCGGTACCTGGATGCAGCGCGCCGCCCAGGACCTGCTCGTCCTCCACATCACCGGCAACAGCGGCAGCGCGGTCGGCGTCGTGACCGCACTGCAGTTCCTGCCGCAGACCCTGTTCGGCCTGACCGGAGGCGTACTGGCCGACCGGTACCCCAAGCGGCGGATCCTGCTCCTGACCCAGACAGCCATGGGAGTGCAGTCACTCCTGCTCGGACTGCTGACCGTCACCGGGGCGGTGAACCTGCTGTCCGTCTACGCGCTGGCCTTCGCCCTCGGCACCGCCACCGCCGTGGACAGCCCGGCCCGCAACGCCTACATCTCCGAACTGGTGGACCGGGAGCGTGTGGCCACTGCGGTCAGCCTGAACTCCGCCCAGTTCAATGTCGCCCGCACCATCGGCCCCGCCCTCGCCGGCCTGACGGTCGCCGCCTTCGGTACGGGCCCCGTGTTCCTCGTGAACGCGGCCTCGTACCTGGCCGTCCTCTACGGGCTGGTCACCATCCGGATGGACGACCAGCCAGACCCAGGCCGACCCCGACCCGGCCGTACCCGACTGCGCGACGCCTTCCGCCACATCGCCTCCACCCCGGAACTGCTCCTGCCGATCAGCCTCATCGCCTTCGTCGGCACCTTCGGCCTCAACTTCCAGGTCACCATCTCGCTCGTCGCCATCACGGCCTTCCACACGGGCGCCGCCGCCTTCGGCTGCCTCTCCGCCGCCTACGCCCTGGGCAGCCTCATCGGCGCGATCTACGGAGCGAACTGCGGTAAGCCCCCCACCGCACGCCGCCTGATCTCCACCACGATCGTCTTCGGCGCACTGGAAGCCGCACAGGGCCTGATGCCGGGCTACGGCTCATTCCTGGCCCTGCTGATCCCCACCGGCTTCGCCGCAGTGATCGTGACCACCACCGCCAACGCCCTGACCCAGCTCCATGCCGCCCCACACCTGCGGGGCCGCGTCATGTCCGTCTACTTCCTCGTCCTCCTCGGCGGCACCCCCGTCGGTGCCCCGCTGGTCGGCCTGGTGTCGGACGCCCTTGGCGCCCGCTCCACCCTGATCCTGGGCGGAGTCATCTCGGCGTTCTCCGCGCTTGCACTCTCCGCCTTGAACACAGGCCGAATCCAACGGCGCATCGGCATCACGGGAGCGGCCTCCGTAACCAGCTCACCCCTCACGTCAGCCCAGTTCACAGGGGACCGGCCGACCGACCGCTGACGCATCCGTGGCGGCAGCTATGCCTTGTAGCCGTCCGCGCCCTCGCCCTCCAGCGCTGCCGACTCGAACGCGGCCAGCGTCGCAGCAGCCCGTTCCAGTTCGGCGCGCACCTGCTCGCCCAGCGGGGCGCCGAAGTAGTCCCGGGCTGCGATCTTCGCCACCCAGGAACGGAACCGCTCCAGGTCGGCTTCGGACTCCTCCACCTCCGCGAAGACAGCCCGGCCGCGCCCGGACTCCATCTCCAGCTCGGCGAAGAACGACGGAAGCCGCTCGAGCACCTCGGCGTACTCCTCGTCGACGGCAGCGGTCATCTCCTCGGCGAACTCCCTGCGCTCGCCCTCGTCGCCGACCTCGACGTGCACGACCCGCATCCGCCCACGGTCCGTGTGTACGCGTTCCCGCAGTTCGTCCAGGGCAGCGGCCACGGCAGGCCGGTCGGGCAACAGACACACGGACTGCTGCAGATACAGCGCCCCCAGCCCCTTCAGCTTCCGCCATACCTGCATCCGCAAGGACGATGCCGCCCCGGCCGTCGTCACCGACACCAGCAGCCACCGTGTATCCACTTCGTTCACCACAGCGCGACCGTAACGGCTGCGCGTGCGGCATGCTTCGGCGTGGCATTCGCGGAGGTGTGGTGGGCGTGGGAGCAGCGGGGACGGAGCCACGGTCCGTACGGTCGGGTGTGATGGGGCCGTGGCGGTTCGTGGTGTGGTTCGGCACGGTCAGTCTGCTCGCGGACTTCGTGTACGAGGGCGCTCGCTCGGTCACCGGCCCTCTAGTGGCCTCGCTGGGTGCCTCCGCCCTGGTCGTCGGGGTGGTCACCGGCGCCGGTGAGGCGGCGGCACTCGGCCTGCGCCTGGTGTCCGGGCCGCTGGCCGACCGGACCCGCCGCTTCTGGGGCCTGGCGATCGCCGGATACGCCCTGACGGTGGTGTCCGTGCCACTGCTGGGCGTGGTCGGCGTGCTGTGGGCGGCCTGCGTGCTGGGCCTGACGCCGGCCGTATCAGGTTGCCCCTCGAAGTCGACGTGTTTCCGATGACGCATCATGTGGAGTGCGTGGCGATCCTTGAGCCTGCCGGAAAGGGGTCCTGACCTGCTGTTTTAGGTGGAATGCGCTGTGGGCGTTACGGGCGATATCTTGACGCACGTTTGACGCACGCGAAGTACTCGTGACGCATGTTTGACGCACGTTCTGACTAGTTGTCAGATGTGAAATGGGTGCCCGGCAACCCCGACTCCGAGGATGGGCACCCTCCGGTGGTCGTGCTTCGCCTGCCCAGGACGGTGGACGGCGGGTGACGATCCGGGGCGAGCGCATGGGCAGCGCCCACAACCTTTTCGATGTGCTCGAATTCCTCCACCAAGCGGGCCTGCCCAACTCCGATACGGCCGTCGGCGACCCGGAGCTGATCGACTGACGCGGTGGTGGACCGTACGACAGGCACGGCGCCGTGTAGCCCGCGTGCAGCACAGCCCACAGATGCGAGCTCAGCCTGCGTCGCCGAAGGCGCGGATCTCGGCGGCCTCCTGTTCGCTGAGGTCGCGCGGTACGTCCCCGGCGGACAGCTTGGCGCTCTGCACCCGGTGCCGGATGTTCTCGACGATCTCGGGGTTGGCCAGGGTGGTGACATCTCCGACGTCGGCGAAGTTGGACACGGCCGCGATGACCCGGCGCATGATCTTGCCGGAGCGGGTCTTGGGCATGTCGGGAACGATCCACACCCGGTGGGGGCGGGCGATCTTGCCGATCTGCTCATCGATGGCGTGGGTGACCTTGTCCTCGATCTCTTGGCTCGGTTCCTGGCCGGGGTTGAGGGCGACGTACATCTCCACCACCCGGCCTCGCAGCTCGTCGATCACCGGCACCGCCGCCGCCTCGGCCACCTCCGCCACGGTCAGCGCGGCGGACTCCAGTTCCTTGGTGCCCAGCCGGTGCCCGGCCACGTTGATCACGTCGTCGATGCGGCCGAGGATGCGCAGGTAGCCGTCGGCGGCCTGGACGGCGCCGTCGCCGCACAGGAACGGCCAGTCGTGCCAGTCGGTACTCTTCTCGTCACGGCAGTAGCGGCCGTAGTACAGCTGCACGAAGCGGTCCGGCTGGCCCCAGATGGTCTGCAGTACTCCGGGCCAGGGGTTGCGGATGCAGACGTTGCCGGCGCGGCCGCTGCCCGCCTCGACGGTGTTGCCCTCGTCGTCGTAGATGACCGGATAGATGCCCAGCACCCCCGGGCCGCAGCTGCCCGGCTTCATCGGCTGCAGCGCGGGCAGGGTCGAGCCGAGGAAGCCGCCGGTCTCGGTCATCCACCAGGTGTCGACCACGACCGCTTCGCCCTTGCCGACCACGTCGTGGTACCAGCGCCACACCTCGGGTTCGATCGGCTCGCCGACCGTGGTCATGTGCTTGAAGTGGTAGGTGTACTTGGCCGGTTCGTCCGGGCCCAGCTTGCGCAGCATGCGGATGGTGGTCGGCGCGGTGTGGAAGATGTTCACGCCGAGCCGTTCGGCGATGCGCCAGCAGCGGCCCGCGTCCGGATAGGTGGGGACGCCTTCGTACAGCACGCTGGTGGCACCGAGGGCGAGGGGGCCGTAGACGATGTAGGAGTGGCCGGTGATCCAGCCGATGTCGGCGGCGCACCAGTAGGTGTCGGTGGGGTGGATGTCCTGGTAGTACTTCGAGGTGCCGGCCACGTAGGCGAGGTAGCCACCGGTGGAGTGCTGGCAGCCCTTGGGCCGGCCGGTGGTGCCGCTGGAGTACATCAGGAACAGTGGTGCCTCGGCGGGCATCGACAGCGGCTCGACGCGCTGTCCGCGGTGGCGGGGCAGGAACTCGTCGACGAAGACGTCGCGGCAGTCGACCATCGCGCTGTCGGAGAGGTAGCGGTCCGGGTAGCGGCGCCACACCAGCACCTTGTCGACCTGCTGGCCGAGCTTGGCGGCGGCTGCCACGGCCTCGTCGGCTTTCGTCTTGTGGTCGGAGATCTTTCCGGCTCGGTGGTAGCCGTCCATGGTGATCAGGATCCGGCTGCCCGAGTCGGCGATCCGGTCCCCGCACGCCGTGCCCGAGAACCCGCCGAAGACCTGCGAATGCACGATGCCGAGGCGGGCGCAGGCAAGCATGCACACCGGCAGCTCGGGCACCATCGGCAGGTGCAGGGTGACCCGGTCGCCGGTCTTCAGGCCCAGCTCGCGCAGCAGCGCGGCCACCTCGTTGACCTGGACGTACAGCTCCTGGTAGGTGATGGCGCGGGTGGGCTCGTCCTCCGGTTCGGGGACCCAGATGAAGGCCGCCTTGTTCCGGCTGGCTGCCAGGTGCCGGTCGACGCAGTTGTAGCAGGCGTTCAGCCGACCGCCTGCGAACCATTTCCAGAAGGGCGGCGTGCTGGTGTCCAGTGTGGTGTGCCAGTACGTGTCCCAGGTCAGCAGGTCTGCGTAGGCGCGGTAGCAGTCCGGGAAGTTCTCTTCACCGAACTGTTCGAGGAGGGCCGGGTCGGTGGCGTTCGCCTGGCCGATGAAGGCTGCCGGGGGCTGGTAGTACTCCTCCTCGCGCCAGTGGACGGCGATCTGGGATTCGGTACTCATCTGCCCAACCTCCCGGTTCCGGGCCTTCGGCGGGGTCACGCCTCGTATACCAGCCCGGCACAGACACCGAACTCGTACAGTCGGCCGACAATCCCAGCCTGGCACTGGAACCCGGCCACGTCCCCCTGGGACAGGGACAGCCAGCACAGCTCGTCCCCGGCCGCTAGCGCCCGCGTGGCGATCGCTCCCAGGGAGTCGAGGGGTAGCGTCTCCGCCTGCCGGCGCAGCCCCCGCAGCTCGCGGGCGACGTCCGTCTCCTCGGCCTGGGCCGCCGTCCCGAGCTCGGCGATCAGCTGGGACAACTCCCCGGCCACGTACTGCCGCGTCATCACCATCGCCACCCTGGTCCTCGCCGCCGTGCCACGAGCATCAGGCCCTGCTCCCACCACACGCTCGGAGCACGTACCTGTCAAGGCTCTGGCCATCGCCGTGGCTCCAGGAGGCCGAACGGCCTTAGCAGGGGCGGGGTGCGGTCGGCTTGACTGGGCAGGGTACGGACCACCCAGGGGTGGTCTGCTGTGACCGACCGTAAGCGGTTTCGGGCACAGCGAACGGCTCGGGCGGAGTACGTCATCTCCCTCCGCCCGAGCCCTTGGCGGTCGCCCGGAGGCGTGAGGTCTTACAGGTCTTACCGATTGCGGTCCGCCCAGTCGTGGGGTGACGTGACTGGGATGCCTTCGAGGGGTGCCCTTCATGTACGGCGGCACCTGTCCCCGGACGGAGCCGGGGCCGCCGGCAGGTCTGACGGCCTTGCCTTCGCCGCCCAGGTGTTCCACCCCCGGCAGGCGCAATGCCAGGTCCGCGCTCTGCTCACCCGCGCCGCCGCCTGCCCCCGCCACCGGCTGACCTGCCGGCCGTGACTGCGGCCTGGTCGGGCGCCAAGGTACACGCGTGCTGATTGCCACACAACGGATATCTGAATTGCGAAATTTTGCAATTGGTTAGATGCTGTGATGGCTGCGCCCGTCCGTCCTGATCCGGTAGCCGCGGGCGCAGCACATTCGTGTCTGTCGTCTGCTGTGTCTGCCCCGCGAGGGCAGGGTCTTCTTCGTAGGGGAAGCCGAGGGGTCGTGTCCGTTCCGCTGTACCAGGCCAAGGCCGAGTTCTTCCGGATGCTGGGGCATCCCGTACGGATACGGGTGCTGGAGCTGCTGCAGGACGGGCCCAAGCCCGTACGGGAGCTGCTCGCCGCGATCGAAGTGGAGCCCTCCAGCCTGTCGCAGCAGCTTGCGGTGCTGCGTCGCTCCGGGATCGTCACCTCGACGCGCGAGGGCCAGGCGGTCGTCTACGAACTCGCGGGCGGGGATGTTGCCGACCTGATGAAAGCCGCGCGCCGGATCCTCACCGAGATGCTCGCCGGGCAGAACGAACTGCTGGCCGAGCTGCGGGAAGCCGAGGTCGCCACGCGATGAGCACCCTCCTCGGCCGGGCCTGGACCCGGATCACCTCCCTCCTGCCCGGTCCCAGTGACCTCGCGGAGTTGCGGCGCGACCCCCGGCGGGATCTGCTGGCCGGCCTGACCGTCGCGATCGTCGCGCTTCCCCTCGCTCTCGGCTTCGGAGTCTCCTCCGGCCTCGGCGCCGAGGCGGGCCTGGCGACCGCCGTCGTCGCGGGTGCGCTGGCTGCGGTGTTCGGCGGTTCGAATCTCCAGGTGTCCGGGCCGACCGGCGCCATGACGGTGGTGCTCGTCCCGATCGTCGGCCGGTACGGGCCGACCGGCGTGCTGACCGTCGGGCTGATGGCCGGCCTCATGCTCGTCGCGCTGGCCGCGCTGCGGGCCGGGAAGTACATGCAATACGTGCCCGCCCCGGTCGTCGAGGGCTTCACCCTCGGCATCGCCTGCGTCATCGGGCTCCAGCAGGTTCCGAACGCGCTCGGCGTGCCCAAACCCGACGGCGACCGCGTCCTCGTTGTCACCTGGCGGGCGGTCGAGGAGTTCGCCGAGGCCCCGAACTGGACCGCCGTCGGGTTCGCCGTGGCAGTGGCCGCGGTCATGCTGGCCGGCGCGCGGTGGAGGCCGACGATCCCCCTCTCCATCCTCGCCGTGATCGCCGCGACGATCGTCGCGCAGGTCGCAGACCTGGACGCGGCCAAGCCGATCGGCGACCTCCCCGCCGGACTACCCGTCCCCTCGCTGTCGTTCCTCGACCTCGGCTCGCTGGGTACCTTGCTCGCCCCGGCGGTGGCCGTGGCGGCACTCGCCGCCCTGGAGTCCCTGCTGTCGGCGTCGGTGGCGGACGGCATGACGGTCGGGCAGAAGCACGACCCGGACCGGGAGCTGTTCGGCCAGGGCCTGGCCAACATCGCTGCCCCGCTGTTCGGCGGCGTCCCGGCCACCGGAGCGATAGCCCGCACCGCGGTCAACGTCCGCACCGGCGCAAGCTCCCGCTTGGCCGCCCTCACCCACGCCGCGGTCCTCGCCGTGATCGTGTTCGCGGCGGCGCCCCTGGTGTCGAAGATCCCGCTCGCCGCCCTGGCGGGCGTGCTGCTGGCCACCGCGATCCGCATGGTCGAGGTCGGCTCGCTGCGAGCCATGGCCAAGGCCACCCGCTCGGACGCGCTGATCCTCGTCCTGACCGCGGCCGCGACCTTGGCCCTGGACCTGGTGTACGCGGTGATCATCGGCCTGATCGTGGCGGGTGCCCTCGCCCTGCGTGCCGTGGCCAAGCAGGCCCGCTTCGACCAGGTGCCCCTCGACCACGGCGACCACAGTGCTGAGGAGCACGCGCTGCTCGCCGAGCACATCGTCGCGTATCGCATCGACGGCCCGCTGTTCTTCGCCGCCGCCCACCGCTTCCTGCTGGAGCTGACCGAGGTCGCCGACGTCCGCGTGGTCATCCTGCGCATGTCGAGGGTGTCGACCATGGACGCCACCGGCGCCCTTGTCCTCAAGGACGCGGTGCAGAAGCTGAACCGGCGCGGCATCGTCGTCATGACCTCCGGGATATGCCCCGGCCAGCGCCAGGTTCTCGACTCGGTGGGCGCACTCGACCTCCTTCGCCTGGACGGCCGGGAGTACGCCACCACCCCCGAGGCGATCCAGGGCGCCCGCGACCACCTGGAGACGGTCGGCGTCCTGTCCGCCGTCCCCGCGCAGAAAACGAGCCCCAAGACGACAGACGTCAGCAAGGAACCCGCCCGATGAGCACCACTCCCGCCCCCCTGCGCATGATCGAGGTCTCCGGCGCGGAGGCGCTGTGGCTGCTGGAGGGCGGCAGCCTGGGCCGGCTGGTGTTCGTCCAGCGGGAGGTGGCCGTCGTACGGCCCGCCCGGCATGTGTGGGAGTACGGCCGTCTGATCGTGCGTGCCCCGGTGCAGGCAGCCGCGGTGCCGACGACGGCGACGTACCACGTGGACGAGGTCCGCGCCGCGACCGGCACCGGGTGGACGGTGACCGCGGCCGGCCCCGTCGATGTGATCACCGACCCGGACGAGGCCGCGCACTACCGTCGTACCCTCTTCGGCTGGACGCACGGTCCGCATGACACGATCCTGCGCATCCACCCCCAGACGGTCACCGGCTTCCGACTCGCCCGCGGGACGGGGGGCTGATGTCCACGAGGCTGGAGGCGCTGCCCCACCGGCATGTGCTCACCCTGCCGTGCGAGCCGGCGGCGGTCCGCGTGGCCCGTCAGACCGCCGAACAGACACTGATCGAGTGGGGGATCGGTCTGCGCCACCCCACGGTGGACCCGGCTCTGCTGATCCTCAGTGAACTGGTCACCAACAGCGTCCGGCATGCCGCCGTGCTCTCTCCGCAGGTCATGGTGTTCTATGCGGCCGGCGCGGACTGCCTGGCCTTCGCCGTTCACGACCGGCATCCCTTCCAGCCGTCGCTGTACGCGCCGGTCACCGGAACGGGAGCCGGTGGTCTCGGCACCGTCATGGAGCTCACCCTCGGCCTGGGCGGCACCGCCGTAGTCCGGGGTGATGCCGACGGCAAGGGCAAGAGCATCTGGATCACCCTTCCTCTCTGACCGGAGAGCAGACCTCCAACAGGCACCCCGCACAAGGAAGTTCACTTTCATGACCATTGACTGGCGCTACACCATCGAGCAGGACCTCGGCATCCTCTCGGTCGCCGGTTACCTCGGCCCGGACGCGGTCCGCCGTTTCGGCGGAGCGATCGGCTGGGTTGTTGCCCGCGGCACCGGACCGGTCGTCCTCGACCTGACCGGGCTGCGCAGCTGGTCGGCCGAGGGCCAGCTGGCGATCACCGAGGCGGCGCGCCGCCTCGCCGAAGCGGGCAGGAGCCTGGAGCTGGCCGCTATCCCCGCCGACGGCTCCCTCGTCCCTGCCGGCGACTGCCCGGACATCCCCGTCCACTGCAACCTGACAGCCGCCCTCGCGGCCCATGGCAGGGGGCCGTCGGCCCTGGAGGAGGGGCAGCAGGAGTGGCGCACGGACGGCTGGCCCGCGTGACACCCACCCGCACGACATACGTATCGGCTCACTGAGAGCTCACTGAGAGAAAGACACTGGTCCCATGAGTGAAACCCTTCCCCCTTGCCCCGCATGCTCCAGCGCGTACACGTACGAGATGGGCGCGCTCCTCGTCTGCCCGGAATGCGGCCATGAGTGGTCGCCGTCCGACTCAGCAGCCGACGCGGGCGGGGACAAGGTCATCAAGGACGCGGTCGGCAATGTGCTCGCCGACGGCGACACCGTGACGGTGGTCAAGACCCTCAAGGTCAAGGGCAGCCCGACCGGGATCAAGGCGGGCACCAAGGTGCGGGGCATCCGCCTCGTCGACGGGGTGGACGGCCACGACATCGACTGCAAGATCGACGGGTTCGGCGCCATGCAGCTGAAGTCCAGCGTGGTCAAGAAGGTCTGAACCGACTGTCTCACCGGGCCGGTGGCACCACCGGTCAGCCGCGGTCGGCGCCCTGAGTCGGCTGACCGGGACGCCCGCCGAAGGACAGCCTGAGCATGCGGGCGTTGCCGCAGCGCGGACAGACGCCGTCCGGGCCGACGGCGGTGGGGCGGCACTTCAGGCGGCAGGCCGGGCACTTGAACCAGGCGACGCTCAGACCGCGGAGCGGGGTGATTCTCACCGAGCCTCCCTCACAGGACGTATGGAATTGCTAATCTTAGCAATTACTGATGTCGTCACCGCTGGGTTCGGAGGTTCAGCTTCTCGGCGCGGGTTCGGTCCTGCCGATGTCCCACGCGAGGATGGGCCGCATGTTCTTGATAAGTGGGTGGATGCGATGCACCGACGTCCGGCCGGTGGAGCCGTGCTGGTGTGTCGGAGAGGGGACGGCACGATGAGTACGCCGCTGTACCAACTGAAGGCCGAGTTCTTCAAGACCCTCGGCCATCCCGCCCGCATCCGGGTCCTGGAGCTGCTGAGCGAGCGTGAGCACGCGGTCGCCGAGATGCTGCCCGAGGTGGGCATCGAGCCCGCACACCTGTCCCAGCAGTTGGCGGTGCTGCGCCGGGCGAACCTGGTGGTGACCCGCAAGGAGGGCTCGACCGTGTACTACTCGCTGACGAGCCCGCACGTGGCCGAACTCCTCCGGGTTGCCCGCACCATCCTCTCCGGCGTACTGGCCGGGCAGGCCGAGCTGCTGGCAGACCTGCAGGCCGCCCAGGGGGAGGGAAAGCCGCCGTCGTAGCGACGGCCCTCGATCGGCGGCCGCCTCCCGAGAGTTGGACAGCGCTCTGTGGTGCGGGAGGCGGTCGCCTTCACCCCGTGGAGCTGGTCCCGACAGGACCGAGGCATTCCTTAACCGGCAAAGCCTCACAAAAATTGGCAAAACGCAAGAAAAGTGCCGTAACTCCAGCCGCAGAACACCGTTCTGATCACCTGCGGACACGTCCTCACCGTGTCAAGGAGGGTTCATGGGCCTGTTGCGCAAGATCCGCGGCAGTGGGCGGGTGGCCGAGCCCGCGCCGCCGCGTCCTGAGGGTGAGGTCCCGCCAGGGGCGCGGGAGCTCGGCGGTTCGGTGCAGGTTCGGTGCGTGGACGCGGGGTCCTGTAACGGCTGCGAGATCGAGATCGCCGCGGCCTTCAACCCGGTCTACGACGCCGAGCGGTACGGCGCCCGGCTGGTGGCCTCGCCCCGGCACGCGGACGTGGCGCTGGTGACGGGGCCGGTGACGCGGAACATGGCCGAGCCCCTGCGGCGTACGGTCGCCGCGATGGGAGAGCCGCGGCTGGTTGTCGCGGTCGGGGACTGTGCGATCAACTGCGGGGAGTTCGCGGGCGGGTACGGCGTCGAGGGCGCCGTCGCCGATGTCGTACCGGTGGACCTGGCCGTCCCCGGATGCCCGCCGGAGCCGGGCGAGATCGTGGCGGCGCTCAGGAGAGTGACCGGGCGGTGAGCGTGATCTCGGCCGCCCTCGCGACGGCTACGGCACTGGGCGGCGCGGGGGCGCTGGCCGGTCTCGGACTGCCGAACAGGGTCCGTATCCCGGTCGTTGGACTGCTGACGGTGGGTGTGGGGGTGGCAGGTGGCACGGCGGGTGTGGCTGCACTGGGCGGAAGCCGTTGGGCAGCCGTGTATCCCGGGCTGCTGCCGCTGGCCGGGGCGCATCTGGCGGTGGATGCGCTGGCGGGCCTGTTCCTGGCGGTAGCGGGGGCCGTCGTGGCCGCGGTCGCGGTGTACGGCATCGGTTACGCGGGCGGGCACGGCCCGCACGGACTCGGCTCCCGTACGGCGCAGGCGCTGCTGCCGCTGTTCGCGCTCACGCTGATCCTGGTTCCGGTGGCGGCGTCGGTGTCCACGTTCCTGGCGCTGTGGGAGCTGATGGCGCTTGCCTCGCTGCTGCTGGTGCTGGTCGAGCACCGGGAGCGGGCGACAGTGCGGCAGGCCGGTGTGTGGTACGCGGTGATGACGCATCTGGGGCTCGTCCTCCTGCTGACAGGGCTGGCGCTGTTCGCCGGACAGGCGGGCGGGGAGTCCTTCGGGGCCTTGCGGGCAGGCGCGGAGGGTATGTCGCCGACGGTACGCGGACTCGTCTTCGTTCTGGTGGCGGCCGGGTTCACGTCGAAGGCGGGCGCCGTGCCCCTGCACGCCTGGCTGCCGCGCGCGCATCCCGAGGCGCCCAGTTCCGTCTCGGCGCTGATGAGCGCGGCCATGGTCAACCTCGGCGTCTACGGTCTGGTGCGGGTCGGCTTCGACCTGCTGGGCGGCGGAGCGGCCTGGTGGTGGCTGACGGTGCTCGCGCTGGGCGGGCTGTCCGCGGTGTACGGCATCCTGCAGGCCGCGATGGCCTCGGACCTGAAGCGGCTGCTGGCCTACTCGACCTCGGAGAACATGGGCCTGGTCCTGATCGGCGTCGGCGCGGCGGGCCTGTTCACGGCGTACGGGGACGAGGCGCTGGCCGCGTTGACGCTCGCGGCGGCGCTGTTGCACGTGGTCAACCACTCCGCGTTCAAGGCGCTGCTGTTCTGCGCGGCGGGGTCGGTGCTGCGGGCCACGGGGGAACGCAATCTGGACCTGCTGGGCGGGCTGCGCTCCCGGATGCCGTTCACGGCGGGCCTGTTCGCCGTGGCCGCGCTGGGCGCGGTGGCGCTGCCGCCGGGGAACGGCTTCATCAGTGAGTGGTTGCTGCTGCAGTCCCTGATCCACGGCCTTCAGGTATCCGGTGTGGCACCGGCGGTCGTCCTGCCCATCGCCGTGGCGCTGATCGCGCTGTCGGCGGGGCTCGCGGCGGCGGTGTTCGTCAAGGCGCTCGGCGTGGGGTTCTTCGCCAGGCCGCGCAGTGACCGGGCCGCCTCGGCCCAGGAGGCGCCGCCGCTCATGCTCGCCGGAATGGGACTGCTCGCGGCTCTGTGCGCGGCACTGGCGCTGGTGCCCGGACTGGTGGGCGACGGCCTTGACCGGGCCGTGGGCGCGGTCGGGCTGCCGGGCACCGGCGCGGTTTCTGGCGGCGGGCTGAAGGTGCGGCTCGCCGACATCTCCGCGTCGCTCTCACCGCTGTGGATCACCGCGGCCCTGACCGGTGTGCTCCTCCTCGCCACCTGGCTGCCCCGGCTCTACGGGCACCGGCGGCGGCGCCGGGACGCGCGACTCTGGGACTGCGGGGGAGGGGCGCCGACCCCGCGGATGGCCTACACGGCGACGTCGTTCGCCGAGCCGCTGCAACGGGTCTTCGACGACGTCCTCGCCCCCGAGCAGGACGTGAACGTCACACCGGTGCGCGAGTCGGCCTACCTGGTGGAGCGGGTGCGCTTCTCCCGCGCGGTGCCCGACCGGATCGAGCATCGGCTGTACGAACCGGTGCTGACCGCCCTCGCCCGTGCCGGACGCGCGGCGCGCCGGCTGGCGGGCGGAAGTGTGCATCTCTATCTCGGCTACGGCTTTGTCGGCCTGGTCGTCCTGCTGTTGGTCTTGGCGGTGGGCTGGTGATGAACGGGATCGGATACGCGGCCGTCGTCGGCCAGGTTGTCGTGGTGGTGGCGGGAGCACCATTGCTGACCGGCTGGATGCGGCAGGTACGAGCCCGCCTGGAGGGCCGGGCCGGGGCCGGGGTGCTGCAACCCTGGCGCGACGCACGCAAGTTGCTGCGCAAGGAACCCATCACGCCTGTAGGAACAGGGCCCGCCTTCCGGGCTGCCCCCGCGCTGCTGGTGGCCACCACGGTGGTGGCGGCCGGCCTGGTGCCGCTGCTGTCGACGGACACGCCGGTCAGCGGTCATGCGGACCTGATCGTGGTGGTGGCGCTGATCGCGCTGGGCACCATGGCCCTCGCCCTGGCCGGGCTGGACACGGGCACCGCGTTCGGCGGGATGGGCGCCTCCCGGGAGATGACGGTCGCCGCGCTGGTGGAGCCGACCATCCTGCTGTCGGTGTTCGCCCTCTCGATACCGACCGGGACGACCAACCTGCCCGCCATCGTCTCCGGCGCCGCCCACGACCCGGCCCGCCTCGCCTCCCCGGCCGGACTGCTGGCCACGGCCGCCCTCGCCGTGGCTGTGCTCGCGGAAACCGGCCGGATCCCGGTCGACAACCCCTCCACCCATCTTGAACTGACGATGATCCACGAGGCGATGGTGCTGGAATACGCAGGCCCGGACCTGGCGCTGGTCGAACTCGGCGCCCAGATGCGGCTCACCCTGCTGCTGGGGCTGCTGTCCTCGCTGTTCGTGCCGTGGGGCATCGCCACCAGCGCCTCCTGGGCCGCTCTCGCCGTGGCGCTGGTGCTGTTCGCCGCGAAGGTCTGCCTGCTGGGTGCGGTGCTCGCGGCGGCCGAGGTGTTCTGGGCCAAGGTCAGGCTGTTCCGCGTACCCGAACTGCTCGCCGGCTCCTTCCTGCTGGCGCTGCTCGCGGTGACCGCCTCGTACTTCCTGAACGGAGCGTCATGAGCGGCGGCCTGTACACCCAGCTCCTCGACCTGGCCTGCGGCGCCTTCCTGCTGGCCGCCGTCATCGTGCTGTGGCGGCGAGAACTCGCCGCGATCGTCCGGGACTTCGCCCTGCAGGGCATGGCTCTGGCGGCCATCGCGGTACTCCTCGGCGCGCACGAGCAGCGCTGGGACCTCGTCGCAGTGGGCCTCGGCGTCGGGGTGCTCAGAGCGGGCGTCCTGCCGTATCTGATGCGGCGCGCCCTGGCCGCGCTCACTGAGGACCGGCAGCGCTACGGCACCGGTGGCGCCGAGACCCGGGAGACCCAGCCGCTGGTCAACGTCGCGGCCTCGCTGCTCACGGCCGCGCTGCTGACGCTGCTGGCCTACGCGGTGGCCCGGCCCCTGACCGAGCTGGACCCGACACCGGCCACCCGTGCCCTGCCGGTGGGCCTGGCCGTCGTCCTGATCGGCTTCTTCGTGCTCGTGACCCGGCGCCGGGCGCTCGCTCAGGTGGTCGGCTTCCTGCTGCTGGACAACGGCATCACCGCCACCGCCTTCCTGGCCACCTCCGGTGTGCCGCTCATCGTGGAACTCGGCGTCTCCTTCGACGTCCTGCTGGCGGTGCTGGTGCTGCAGATCCTCACCACCCGGATGCGGGCGGCGTTCGGCACCACCGACATCGACGACCTGCGGGAGTTGCACGACTGATGAGCCCTACCGCTTCCGCGTTGCTCCTCACCGCGCCCGCCGCCGTGCCGCTGGCGATGGGCGGCGGGTACGCGCTGACCGGACTGCGCACACGCTCGACCGCCGCGGCGCTTACCGAGGCCCGGCGCGGAGTGTCCGCACAGGGCTCCGTCCTGGTGGCGGAGGCGCCCGAGCCCGGCACGGTGCCCGAGCGGCAAGTGCGGGATTGGGTGGGGCTCGTCTCGCCCGCCGTGATCCTCGCGTGCGGGAGCTTGCTCACGAGGGACGTGGTCGACGGCGGAGTTCCGCAGGCGTACTCGGGCCTGCTGCGCGCGGATGCGCTGACCGCGTGGATGTTGCTGGTGGTCGGCACCGTCGCACTGATCGCCTGCGGCTCGGCCCCCGCGTACCTTGCGGGCGAGCGGGCCGCACGACGGGCGGGCGAGCAGACTGCGTGGCGCTACCACGTCCTGGTCCAGGCGTTTCTGGCCGCGATGTGCCTGGCCGTCGTCACCGCGAACCTCGGCGTGCTGTGGGTCGCCATCGAGGCCACCACCATCGTCACCGCCTTCCTCGTAGGCCACCGCCACACCCGCGTCTCTGTGGAGGCCGCCTGGAAGTACGTGGTGATCTGCTCGGCCGGCATTGCGCTCGCCTTCCTCGGCACCGTGCTCATCTACTACGCGGCCCGACAGGCCGGCATCGCGGAGGCGTGGGCGCTGGACTGGCCCACCCTCGTCGCCCGCGCCGACCGGCTCGACCCGGCGGTCACCCGGCTCGGCATCACCCTGATCGTGCTCGGCTTCGGCGCCAAGGCCGGCCTGATCCCGCTGCACGCCTGGCTGCCGGACGCCCACAGCCAGGCCCCCGCGCCGGTCTCCGCGCTCATGTCCGGGGTACTGCTCTCCGTCGCCTTCGCCGCGATCCTGCGCTACCGGGTCATCGCCGACGCCGCCCTCGGCCCGGACTTCACCCGCATCCTGCTCGCCGGAATCGCCCTGCTCACCCTCGCCCTCGCGGCCGGGCTGCTGCTCGCCCAGCGCGACTACAAGCGGATGCTTGCGTACTCCAGCATGGAGCACATGAGCCTGATTGCCCTGGCCGCGGCGATCGGCAGCCCGCTCGCCCTGTCCGCCGCACTGCTGCACATCGCCGGCCACGGCCTGGCCAAGTCTGTCGCGTTCTGCGCCTCCGGTCGCATCCTGCAACTCACGGGCACCACGCGGATCGGACGAGTCCGCGGCCTGGTCGCCCAGGCGCCGCCGCTCGCGGGGGCATTCGGGCTCGCGGTGGTGGCGCTGATGGCGTTCCCGCCCTTCAGCCTCTTCGCCTCCGAACTGGGCATCGCCCGGGCCGGCTTCGCGGCCGGACAGGGCCTGGGCTGGGTCACGGTGGTGGCCCTGCTGCTCGTGCTGGTCGCTTTCGCCGCGATCGCCGTCCGTGCCGCCCGCATGCTGCTCGGACCGGGAATCCCGGCCGAGGACAGCCCGTCCGCCGTGTGGCCTCTGATGCTGGGCCTGGCCGCCTGCGCCGCCCTGGGCGTGACCCTCGGTCCCCTCACCGACCTGCTGCACGCCGCCGCCCAGGCGATCGGAGGCTGAAGCGATGCGCACCACACGCGAAATCGACGTCACCGAACTGCCTGAGCGGGCGGAGCGGCTGCTGGCGGACGGTCACCGGCTCGCGCTGGTCGCCGCGCACCTCGACGAGGCCGGACCGCGCGTGGTGTACCTGTTCGTGACAGGCCCGCCCGACACGCGCACCGAACTGCACGTCCGCCTCGACCCCGACCGGCCGGAAGTGCCCACCCTCGCCCATCTGTCGTTCCCCGCAGGCCGGTTCGAGCGTGAGATGCGCGACCTGTTCGGCATCGTCCCCCTCGACCACCCGTTGCCGCACCGTCTCGTCCGCCACTTCCACTGGCCCCGCGGCTGGTATCCCATGCGCCCGGACGCCGGACCACCGCCGAGCTTCGGCGAACAGGAAGGCCCGTACCCCTTCCTGGAGGTGGAGGGCGAGGGCGTCTATGAGATCCCCGTCGGCCCGGTGCACGCCGGGCTGATCGAGCCCGGCCACTTCCGCTTCTCCGTCGTCGGCGAGACCATCCTCAAGCTCAAGGCTCGCCTCTGGTTCGTCCACAAGGGCATCGAGAAACTCTTCCAGGGCCGCACGATCGCCGCAGGCTTGCCACTGGCCGAACGCATCAGCGGCGACACAGCCGTGGGTCACGCCCTGGCCTACTGCCTGGCGGTGGAGGAGGCCACCGGCACCGACGTACCCGCCGAAGCCCAGCAGGCCCGGGCCCTGCTGCTGGAGCTGGAGCGGATCCACAACCACGTCGCCGACCTCGGCATGCTCTGCAACGACGTCGGGCACGGCATCCTCAACGCCCACGCCCAGCGCGTCCGCGAACAACTCCTGCGCCTCAACAAGGAAGTCACCGGCCACCGGCTGCTGCGCGGTGGCGTCGTACCCGGCGGCGCAGCGCTCCGGACCGTACCCGACGCAGGACGCCTGAAGGTGATCGGCGAGGACATCCGCGAGATCACCGACCTCGCCCTGGGCCACTCCACCGTCCGTGACCGCTTCACCGGCACCGCGATCCTGACGACCGATGCCGCCCGGGAGATCGGCTGTCTCGGGTACGTCGCCCGCGCCAGCGGACTCGCCTACGACGCCCGCGTCGCGCACCCCTTCACGCCATACGGCACCCAGCTCGACGTACCTGTGCACGACAGCGGTGACGTCCTGGCCCGCTTCCTGGTCCGCGCCGAGGAGATCGACACGTCTCTGGCACTGATCGGACAGTTCACCGAGGGACTCGGCGCACCTGCGGCCGCACTGGCGCCCTCACCCGCACCCGGCACCGGTTCCCGTGCGGGTGTGGGCTTGGTCGAGGGCTGGCGCGGCACCATCGCCACCCGCGTCGAACTCGCCTCGGACGGGACGCTGGCCCGGGTGAAGCCGGTCGACCCGTCGTTCTTCAACTGGCCTGCGCTGCCGGTGGCGTTGGCGGACACGATCGTCCCCGACTTCCCGCTCACCAACAAGAGCTTCAACCTCTCCTACGCCGGCAACGACCTGTGACCCGCCCGCGCGGCGGTCCCAGCGCTCGAGCCGGTAGCCGGTCACCAGCTCGGCCCGGATGAGCACCACGTGCTCCATCTCCGTGTCGATCCAGGGCATGAGCTCGGCGCGGTAGCGGGACAGAGCCTGCGCGTCCGTCACGCGGCTCGCCCGGCCGGTCACCATCACGCTCCAGCCGGTGTGCGTGCCCTCGTCGATCCGGTCCGCCTCATACACCACCACCTCCGACGCGGAGGCGGTGGCCAGCAGCGCGGCCCCGGCGTGCGTACGGATGACGATGTCGCCGTCGTCGTTCACGAGGTGGTTGACCGGCCGGATCACCGGGAGGGCCTGGTGAGTGAAGCCGACACGGCCCATGGACACACCGGCCAGCAGCCTGAGGGACTCCTCCCGCTCCAGCCCGATCATCCGGGCGCCAGGAGTGGAAGGGGAGGGCTCAGCGGTCATGACGCCTCCCTGCAGACGGCCCGGTGCTCGGCTCCCGAAGGCCAGAGCACCTCGACATCGACTCCGTGACTGCGGGCGTAGGCCACCAGGTGCGCGGTCGCGTCCCGGCCGTTCGACGGCGAACCGTCCCACACCGCCGGCACGCGGGCGCAATTGCACAGCAGACGCTCGTCCGCGGCCACGCAAGCACCGCGGTCACCGGGGTCGTACTCCACCAGCCGCACCTGCCCCGACAGCAACAGCAGCTCACCGGCCGCCTTCCGGTCGGGCTCGGCGCGCGGCGCGGGCACGCCGTTGTACGACGGCGATACCGTCACCAGGGCCAGCCCCGCCTTCCGGGCGGCCCGCCCGAACGCCACCGGCAGTCCCCTCCCTACGCGGACCAGCCCGCCCCTGCCCGCCCTCGCGAAGCCGGCCAGCCGGGAACACAGCTCCTCCTCCAGCAGCGCAAGCGTCGGCACCCTGAGATCGGGATGCTCCACAACAGCGATCACCTGGCTGTCCCTTCTCCCCGGTGGGCGGGCTCCCGGGAGCGCAGCGACCGCCCACAGCCAGCTTGATCATCTCCGGGCGGGGGCGCAGTGCACCAGGGCCGACCGGGGACGGGATGGGCGCCGGTAGGCCCTGGCAGGGGGATGCGGTGACCCGTAGCGGGAGGGCGGGCTTGCCGGGCACCATGGGGCCTGATCCGGGTCAGGGGCGCCTCGCAGGACGACGGTCCGCGGCTCGTGGAGCTTCACGCCACCGTTCATGACCTGCACGCGCGGCAACGGCCCGACATCTTCGTCCCGGAGCCGGACCGGGTGCGGCTGCAGGCTTTCTTTCACGACGCCCTCGATGAGCCCTCCGTGCATGTCCTCGTAGCCGAATTCCCATCCGGGGAGGCCGTCGTCGGGTACGCCTTGGCCCGGGTGGTGGAGCGCGAAGGCAGTCTGCATGTCCAAGAGAGCTCGACCGCGAGGCTGGAGCATCTCGCCGTGGATCCTGCCGCCTCACGCGGTGGGGTGGGAACTGCGCTCCTTGAGGCGGTGCGCGAGGTCGCCGTGAGGCCGGCTGCCGGCCAGCTGATCGTCAACGTCTCGTGCTTCAACACGCCGGCCCGGTCTTCTTCCGTCCTGCCGCGCGCGCCTACAAGGGGATCTCGAACCGGACCAGGACGACCTTGCCGTCGTGGTCGACGGCCGGCTCGGCGCTCAGCTCCCCGTCGTAGTCGGCGGCCAGTTCGGCCACCATCCGCAGTCCGGCGCCCATGCCCTCAAGGGTGAGGTCCGGCAGACGCGGGTCGGCGTCCGCGACGCTGACGACCAGCTGATCGCCAACGACCGTTATCCCCACGTCCGTCAGCGGCGAGTGCGGGGCGTGCCGCAGCACGTTGGTGACCAGCTCGCTGACCACCAGCAGCACCGCGTCCGCGAAGGCCGAATCGGGGGCGATACCGGCCTCGGCGAAGTGCCCGGCCACACGCTCGCGGGCCTCACGCACCGCATCAGGCCCCACCGGCACCGAGGCGACGTGCCGCCGTCCCTGTGGCCGTACGTGCTCGACGGCCGCCGCGGGGCGGCGGCGGTGCCACGGCAGCCGGAACCTGCGGGGGTCGCCACTCACCGTGCCGGCTCGGTTCGGTGCAACTCGGCGAGCAGGTCCTGGCGGCCGGCCAACAGCACGGACAGGATCCGTCGGGCGGCGGCCAGCAGCTCCGCGACATCACCGCCGGCCAGCTCGTAGATCACCGTCGACCCGGTGCGGGTGGCGGTGACGATCCCGGATCGTCGCAGCACCGCAAGCTGCTGCGACAGGTTCGACGGCTCGACCTCGATCGCGGCGAGCAAATCGCGCACGGGCGTCGGCCCGTCCTGCAGCAGCTCCAGCACCCGGATACGCACCGGATGGCCGAGCATCCGGAAGAACTCGGCCTTCGCCTCGTACAGCGGAACCGGCATCCCGTTCACCCCTCGTCTGCCGCCACGTCGGCGCCGACGTCGATGCCGTGCTGTCGCGCCACACGCAGCACGTCGTCCAGGTCGTCCTGCGCGACGGCCACCTCATAGGCGTCCTCAGCCTCCAGCGCCTGCGACAGCGCGGCACGCGCCTTGCGTACCCGCTCTCGTACGGACTCGGTGAACCCACCCACCGAGGACCACCTCCCCTGGAACCTGGTCGACATGGCAACTAGCGAATTGAAGAACTCTTCAAGAGTAGTGGCTGTGAGCCTGCCCCGACTCCTCCGACCGGGGCCGGGACTGTCGCGAACGGGCAGACCCCGGCCACCAGGTGGCCGGGGCGCAGGTCCGCCCCTCTTCCACGAAGGAGGGAGCCGCGCACGAGAGCCCAGGACCTGGCCGACCGCTGCGCGGAGGTCGAGGCACGGCGCTGATGCCACCCCCGGCGAGGGCCGGCGGGCGCCAGGCTCAGGCCGTAGCCCCCGGGGCGGCTGAGCGTCAGGCAGACGGGTCATGCGCTGCCAAGCCCTTTGCCCCGGCACACCGCCTACCGCTCCTTCGGCACCAACCCCGCCACATCCGCCCCAGCGTCGACGCACTCGGCCGCCGCATGGCGAAGAAGGGCTGCCGGCCGCGCATCGACCCGGCCGCCGACTCCCACAGCACTGTCTCCGTCCGCCGCGCCGACGGCACCGAGTCCTCAACCCCGCTCGGCGAACCCGACACCGTCGAGATCATCTACACCGACATCACCGGCGTCCTGACCGGCCACTGGAACCACCGCGACGCCCACCACCCCCGCGCCACCGAGGACTCAACCCACGTAGCCCTCATCCTCGAAACCCTCCACGCCACCCGCGACGGCGACCTCCTCAAGACCGCAGCCGAGGAACTCCAAGGTCTGCTCGCCCCCCACGCCAGCAGACCGCCGCTTGTCCAGACAGCACCGTCTCGTGGCTCTTCCTGGTGGACGCCACAGGCGGGCAGCGCACCCAGCAGATCGCCGCTGCACGGGCTCCGACCCTCACCGAACGCGTGAAGCGCAACCACCGCCGCCTGGATAGACATGGAAAGCTGCGCTACCTGCACCGTGACTTTCTGGGCCCATGGATTGCCTCGGGCCGATCCTGGGTTCCCCGCGAGTTCTCGGTGGTGTACTGGCCGGCCTGGGAGCAGTCCGCCTAGCGAAGTCAGTGATCATCAGCCCTGACGCTCAAGTGACGCTCCGGGCCTCCACGGCCACCCTGCCGGACCGAAATCCAAGGTCTGACGTGGATGTTCTCTCGTCTCCGCCGACCGTGACGTGATTGCGATGACGCATCATGTGGAGTGCGTTGCCATCCTCGAACCGGCCGCAAAGGGTTCCTGACCTGCAGTTTTGTTGGTGCGCATGATGTGCGGTGTGGGCGTTACGGGCGATGTCTTGACGCTGAAATGGCGCTCGTGACGCTCGTTCTGATGGGCAGTCAGGCGAACTGTTGGGCGGGTCAGGCGGCGTAGGGCGGCGCGGCGGGGCCGGGGCTGTGCGCTGGAGGTCGGCCTTGTTCCTCCGCGGCAATGGGCGGCTCACCTCCGCTCGCGCGGATAGCACGGCTGTTGGCCTACCTGGGTGTGCCGGTTCAGCTTCGCCGTGCCGCGTCCGCCTTCCGCACCATCTTCGCCGCGTGGTCAGCCGAGTCGGCCAAGTTCCGGAGTGCGCGGGAGACCGATGCCCTCGAAGTTCGTTCCCGTCGAGGGGGCGGACGGCCCACCGGGGCTGGACTGGACGACCGGGTCGGGAAAGTGGGACGCGGGCGGGTGCGGGAGGCGTGCCTCGCCGGGGTCGTCGTCCTGCTGCTTCTTGCCGTGGTGCCCGTGGTGGGCGTGGGCGGCCATGGAACGCAGGGTGGGGGAGGTGTCGTGCCGGACGGCGGGGCCGGTGTCGGCCGATCGGTGGGCCGCGGGGTGTGGGGTGTGGGGTCGGCCTGGGCCGCGGGAGCGGCCAGCCAGAGAGCGGGAACTGCGGTCAGGATCGCGGTGAGCGCGGCTATGCGGCCGCGTCTGCGTCCGGATCGGGACACGGAACATCCTTTCGGCCAGCCGGAGATCGCCCGGCATGTGGGGAGAAGAAGGACGTTCACGCCGATGGAGCGCGTGTTCGCAATCCGGGATGGTTGCACCGGACATTTCACGCAACAAGAGAGAAGGCGTCAGTGTGGCGCGAAGCAACCGAGAATTTACGGAGCACAGTCAACTCACCGTAAAGCACAGGGCTTCCTCTGTATCGGCACAGGGGATTCCCCTGTATCGCCCGTGTCGGCGGCTTCCGCGCCCGCCCGCACGGGGAACGCTTGGCGTCGCAACGACGTCCCACCGTGGACCTGTCCTGACCACGCTTGGGGACATCGCGAGGCATCGCCGAACCGGCGCCCGATCACTCGCCGTTGTGGCCCTCATTGTTTCAGCCGCTGCCTGTGTGTCCGGCACCAGGTCTTCCGCGCCCGCAACCAGTCGCCCCTGGTCCCTGTTTCCGTGGGGTCTTCGTCCTCTTCGTCCGCGGTAACGGCGTCCGTCAGCACGGTGTCCGTCGGCGTCGGCGGCTCCACCCGTCTGTGCCTGAGTGGCACCGTCATGGTTCTCAACTGAGCGTCGTCGTGGTCCCGCAACCGTCGTCGTGGGGCTACGACGACGGTCTGACGTGCACTAGCTGGCACCATAGCCGCGTCTGAGGCCCGAATCGATCCCCGAGGAACGACGACGTCGACCGCAACTCCGCCTCACCCGGGCCGACCGCCCTGACCGTGGCCCGTACGGTTCCGTCGGTCGCTTCTGCCGCCACCACCGTCAAAGGCCCCCTGACCACCTCGACCGACGTCCACCCGTAGGCGGATGATCCGTACAGAGTGATGACGACCTCGTCCCCCACCTGCACCTGCAGCGGTGGCCCTTGCCGCTCCCCAGCACGGTGGACCACGTCCACCTGCCTTGCCTCGTCGTGTGCCATGTGCCGAAAGCTAGCGGCGAAGCTCTTCACGTGAAGGCGAATGCACGGAAGGCGATGTGGATGTCGATCAGGGGCCCCGCAGTCGTGCGTGTAGTAGAGCTGACGCTTGACTTGAGGGGTTGTCAGGTGCTCTGGGGTGCAGGTCAGGAGAGCCACTGCATCTGGCATGGCGCCGGCAGAAAGGAGCGTTTCATCATCTAGCGCCCGTAGTTGCCGGGGCAGTACTGGTGGCGCGGCCGCAGGTCGCGGGCCCGGTGCGGTCGCCGCCCAGGCGAGGATGGCTGAGGTCCTGGCACTCGTGCAGCGATCGGGAGAGGGCTGTTGCGATACTGGCGCGATGAGCCTTGAGGAGCTTCTGAATGCGGTGTCACGGCGGGCGTCCGAGTGAACTGAGTGGTGATGCGTCGGCAGTAGCTCGAGAGGCTGTGGGAGGAAACCGAACGCCCGACCGGTTGCCAGCGTTCCAGCCCGGGAAATCTGATCGTTCCCCGCTCGGCCGACGGCTGCTCCTCGGTGCGAACCGGACAGCCGGTGTGGCGCGCCGCTCGGCTGTCCGTCAATGCCGGTCACGGGTGGACGAGGAGTCGGCTCATCGTTGTCCCGTCCAGCGCAGGTTCAGTACCGGTTCGGACGAAGTCTCCCGGGAGCGGTCGGTCCCACAGGTGACGAACTCGGCACTGTGATCCTGGAGTTCGGCGACGGTTTCCTGCCCTCCCCACGCACCCAGGCGGGGGGCACCCAGGCAGTCGACGGGAAGGTGCACTTCCCCATGGTCGTCTGCCCGCCCCACGTGAGTCGCGGGGCGGGCAGATCGCCGGGTTTCAGGGATGTCAGTGTCCGCTGACGGCGAGTTCGTAGTCGCCGATCAGGTCGCCGAGCAGGGTTCCGGCGGTGAGGTCGCTGGTGACGTGGCCGGCCATGTAGACGCGGGAGTAGAGGATTTCGTCCTGCATCCACTCGTAGTCCTCGGCGCGGTGCGGGGAAAGGGCGCCGAGGAAGGTGACGGCCGCTGCGGAACGGGCCGCGTGCCGGGAGGGGTAGGAGTACGGGCCCTTGGCGCCGGGCTTGATGTGCTTGTCGGGGCGGAGGGACGGGTCCAGGACGAACGGGGCCGGCTGCTTGTCCTTGGCGGCCAGCTGGTCGCTGATCGTCTTGGCCAGCTTCAGGGCCGCCTTGAGCTCGGCCTTCTCCGCCGTGCCCTGGGCGGCGGGGATCAGTTCACGCTGGTCGTGCAGGTACAGCTTCCAGATGTCCTTCTTGCCGTAGAGCTCCAGCCAGGTCGCGGCCTTCTTCCCGGCCGCCGTGCGGGTCTTCGCGAGCTGCTGGTCCGCACGGAGTTCTGCGGTGCGCTGCGCGGCCGACGGCGCCGCCGGGACCTGCTGCGCGGCCCAGGCGGCGAACGCCTTGTCGTCGCGGGTGGTGCCGTGCGCCTTCTTCCACTGCGCGAAGAGGGCGTCCGCCTTCGTGCGCTGAGCCGCCGCCTGCTTGCCGATCGGGGCGATCTCGGCGTCGGTGAAGAGCGTGGGCGGCGGGTTCTGCTTGATCAGCGCCGTCGCGCCGGGCTTCTTCTTCGCGGAGCCGCCGGTGGCGGCCGCGACCAGCTGCGGTCGCATCACGCCGACGGCGACGGCCGCGACGGCGAGCAGTGCGATCAGGGCGTACGGCCATTTGATGCCGCGCAGGACGTTCATGCGGCGGGGGTCCTTTCGTAGAGCGGTACCGTGCTCGCCCCGGTGGTGAAGTGGGTGCGGGCGAGGCGGCGTACGTCGTTGTCGGGGAGGCCGGGGGTGAGCAGGGACTGGCCGACGACGTACTTGCTGAGGGAGACGGGCCTGCCGCCCAGGTTCAGCAGCAGCCGGTCGGCCGGGGCCGGCCGGACCCCGCCCTTGGTCTCGATGAGCACGTGGCCGGGGTCGAGCGCGGCGGTGCGGTCGCCGTGGTGGCAGGTGAGTGCGCCGTCGAGGGTGACGCGGGTGCCGTGGTCCAGGTCGGCGAGCGCCGCCCGGACGTAACGGACCTCTGCGGCGGGGGCCAGCTCCTCGGCCGTGACAGGGATGCCGGAGGCGGCCAGTACCTCGTCCACGAACTCGGCTGCCTGCGCGCCGAGTTCGCCGTACGCGGCGGCCGGGACCTTGAGGGCGTGCTTGACCGTGGCGCCGCGGCCGTCCTTGGTCTTCACCTCCACCCGGCACAGCCCGTCCTCCGCGTACAGGCGGGTACGGACCTTCCAGCGGCGGCGGCGCCGCTGGACGTGGGTCCGCCAGGCGCCGAGCTGCTCGGTGTCGAAGTAGGTGCTGAGGTAGCTCGTCGTACGGCGGCCGGCCAGGTCGAGGACGTGGTGGCTGTCGGCGAGCCGGGCGACGAGGTCACGGGCGCGGTCGAGCGGGAGGAGGTACTTGCGGTCGGTGCGGTGCTGGAGGGCTGCGGCCGCGTCGACCTCGGCGAGCGTGGCGCCGCGTAGGGCGTCGAGGCCGAGGTCGGAGGCGAGGCTCATGCGGCGGTCACCTGCTCGCGCGGTTCGGCGTCCTGGGCGGTGGCGGGCTCCCCCGGTACGGCGGGGTAGCGGGCGGAGACCCGGGTGGTCTCGCGGACGTAGTCGACCTCGTCGACGACCACGGACAGGGGTGCCTGGCCGAAGCGGAGCGCCACGTCGTGGGCGATGAGTGCGGGCTCCGGGTAGATCCGGTCGAGGGTGAGCTTGACCGTGCGGGTCGGGGGCTCGTAGGACTTCGGGTCGTCCACCAGCAGCACCGCCAGCAGCAACACGGCGTCCAGTACGACGACCAGCCACATCTGCCGGTGCGGCAGCCCCGTGCACAGGGCGATGACCAGGGTCACGAAGGTGTACGCGACGTCGCGTAGAGTGAACGCCGCGCTGCGCAGCCGGACCAGGGAGAGAATGCCGAAGAGGCCGAAGCCGACCCCGGCCGGGAACTTCCCGGCGCTGATCGTGCTCATCGCGGCGAACAGTCCGACGTTCAGCGCGGCCAGCACCAGCGGCATCGCCGGGGCGCTGGGGCGGCGCCGGTAGAGCCAGCCGACCAGGATCAGCAGCGCGATGACGTCGAGACCGCCGCGGGTCATCAGGTCCATGGGCGCTATGTGGCCGGCGATGCCCTTGGCGGCGAGCACCAGTGCGTGCATGTCTGTCCCTTCCGTCCCGGCGCGTGGGAACGGCGGACCGGTCGCGGTCCGCGGAGCACCGCGACGTGAATGACGGTAGGGAAGTCACATGAACAGACCATGAAGCCTCCCCGGCGCCTGGAATCCGGACACCTGCGCGGGGGGCTAGCCTGACTGGCATGCACTACGTGGTCGTCGACGACGAGACCCGCCTCACGGACCTGGTCGTCCGCTACCTCGGCGAATCCGGGCACACCGCCGAGGGCCACTACGACGGACCGTCCGGGCTCGCCGCCGCCCGTGACCCGCGTGTGGACGCCGTGGTCCTCGACGTCATGCTGCCGGGCATGGACGGGGTCGAGGTGTGCCGGACACTGCGCGACGAAGGCATCGACACCCCCGTCATCCTGCTCACCGCGCGCGCCGCGATCAGTGAGCGGGTCGCCGGCCTTGACGCTGGCGCCGACGACTACCTGGTCAAGCCGTTCGCCATGGAGGAGCTGCTGGCCCGGCTGCGCGCGATGTCCCGGCGCCGCCCCGAGCAGCACTCCGGGCGTCTGAAGGTCGGCGACCTCGTCCTCGACCCCGAGCAGCAGCGCGCCTGGCGGGGGGAGACCGAACTCGACCTCTCCCGCCGCGAGTTCGATGTATTGAGGGTGCTGATGGCGAACGCCGGGTGCGTGGTCACCCGTCTCCAGCTGCTCGACGAGGTCTGGGACGGCGAGACCGACCTGCGCAGCAACGCCATAGACGTGCACGTCTCCAAGGTGCGCGCCAAGGTCGACCGGGCCTTCGGCCGTACGACGATCACGACCCTGCGCGGACGCGGCTACCGCCTGGAGACCACCCCATGACCCTGCGCGGCCGGTTGCGGTCGTGGTTCCGGCGGCTGCCCGTCGTCACGCGCCTCGTGCTGGCCGTCGCCATCACCATGTCCCTGGTGCTGACCGGGGCGGCCGGACTGGTCTACTGGCGGGTCAGGACCGCCCTCGACCAGCAGCTGAACGACGACCTGACCACCTACCGGCACAGTCTCGACCAGGCGGTGCGCACCGGAACCCGGCTCCCTCCCGGCCCCAGCGGCAGCCTCCAGCAGGTCCTCGACGCACACGGCCGCGTCCTCACCTCCAGCGACTCCCTCCGTCACCAGCCGCTGCTCACCCCAGCCGAACTCCGCGCCGTCACGCATGGCGCCACGGTCCGGCGTGACGTCGGTTCCCTCCTCTCGATCACCCCCGACACCCTGCGCCTCCAGGCGAAACGCATCACGGCGGACGGACAGCCCCGGATCGTGATCGCCGCCGTCCGGCGCGGCCACCGCGACGAGGCGCTGCGCGAACTCCTCGCCCAACTGGCCATCGCCTCCGGCCTGACCCTCATCGCCGCCTCCTACGTCGGCTACCGCACCGCACGCGCCGCCCTGCGCCCCGTCGAGCGTTACCGCAGCGGGGCCGCCACCCTCGCCGACGGCGCCCAGAACCTGCGCCTGGACGTGCCGGCCGACCACGACGACGAGATCACCCGCCTCGGCCACACCCTCAACCACATGCTCGACCGCCTCGAGGAGTCCGCCGAACGCGAGCGCCGGTTCGTCGCGGACGCCAGCCACGAGCTGCGCACCCCCCTGTCGCTGCTGCGGGCGGAGGTCGATGTCGCCCTGCACCGCCCCCGCTCGGCCGGGGAACTCACCGAGACCCTGCGCTCCGTGGACGCCGAGGTCCAGCGCCTGATCGACCTCTCCAACGCGCTGCTGGACCTGGAGGAACTCGGCAGCACCCAGCACATCAGCCGTGCCCCCGTGGAACTCGCCGACCTCGTCGACGCCGCGGTCGGCCCGCATCTGCGCACCGCCGAGCGGGCCGGGCGTGCGGTGACCGTCGACGCCGCCCGCGCGACCGTCGACGTCGACGCCCGGTGGCTGCGGCCCGCGATCGGCAACCTGCTCGACAATGCCCTCCGCCACGGCCAGGGGACCGTCCGCCTCACGGCCACCGTCCACTACAACAGGCTCCGGCTGTGCGTCAGCGACGATGGGCCCGGCTTCCCGCCGGAGTTCCTGCCCCGGGCCTTCGACCGCTTCGCCCGCGCCGAGGCCAGCCGCACCAGCGAGGGATCCGGCCTCGGGCTCGCCCTCGTCCATGCGGTGGCCACCGCCCACGGCGGCACCGCACACGCCGAGAACACCGGGCGCGGTGCCTCCGTCACCCTCGATCTGCCCTGCTGACCAGCGCACAAGCTCGGCAGCCGCGTACGGTGAGGGCATGGCCCCGCCTCTTCCCAAGCTGAGAGCGCGAGTTCGATTCTCGTCACCCGCTCCACGCGAAACCCCCAGGTCAGAGACCCGGGGGTTCTTTGTTGCCGAGGGCGTTCCCTCTGTTTCCGGCTCGGCGAACGTGTCGAGATCGGGCACGCGGAGGGCACGAGTGCTCCGCACATACGCGCCCACCGTTTCCCCGGGACTGAGTGCACGGCGATGACCTGCCACTTTGTGTGCCCGCCACATTCCTTCCGGCGAGCGAGCCCTCAGCCTGCCGTTCCCAGGTAGGCCGGGTGGCGTCATCGCCCGAGGTGAGGCTGGAGCCAGGCGGTGTGGTCCGGTCCGTAGCGATAGGCGCGGAAGACCGCGTTCTGGGCGCCTCGGGAGGATTCCAGACCCACGCCGGTGCCGAAGGCGCCGAAGTGCGGGACGACGTATTCCCAGACGACGTCGCCGTCGGGGGTGACCTCGAAGAGGCGGCCGAAGGAGCCCTCGGCGATGAAGGTGTTGCCGTTCGGGAGGCGCTGGGCGCTGGACATGTAGGGGCTGTAGAAGTTCTGGGGCGGGTTGTCCTCGTACGACCAGACGATCTTCCGGGTCGAGCGGTCGACCTCGATCACGCGGGAGTAGGGGACGGAGGTCTCGTCGCGGTAGGAGCCGTTGTCGAAGATCAGGATCGTGCCCGAGTCCAGTTCGTGGGGGTAGTGCTGCTGGGCCAGCGTGTCCGGGCCCAGCCGCCAGGTGACCTGTGACGTGGCGCGGTCGATGATCACGGCCGTGGAGGCACTGCGGAAGCCGACCATGATGCTGCCGTCGCGCAGCTCGTTGACCGTGTTGGCCATCGGCCAGTGTTCGCGGGCGAAGTGGCGGTTCAGGGGGGTGTCGTCGATTGGCAGGTGCTCGAACGACGCCCAGCGCCAGAGGATTTCGCCGTCCCAGGTCATCTCGTAGACGACGTCTCCCCAGATGCGGCCGTCCGGCGCCTCCGTGCCGGGGATGCCGCCAGGGATGCGGGCCGCGAGCGCGGGCGGGACCGGTTCGACGGCGAGGAGGATCAGGTTGCCGTTGGCGAGCAGGCTCGCGTCGTGGTGGTGGTAGGGGTGGCGGGCCTCGCGGAGGACCGAGCCGTCAGGGGCGATCAGTTGGAGGATGCCGCCGTGGTAGACGTCCCAGATGGGGAAGAGGGGGGCCGTTCCGGTCTGCTTGCCCTGGTAGAACAGGGTGCCGTCGGGGAGGAGCCGGGCGTGGCGGCCGGGTGGGTGCGGCAGGCTCCACTGGTGGGCCACCTCGCCGTGGATGTCCACGAGGTACACGTCTCCCGTGCCCGCGATGGGGGTGTAGAGGGTGTGGCCGCCGTAGCTGCGGGCGGGGTCGTACGCGCGCAGGCCGGTGCCTCGGCGGCGCAGGGTGTTCTGGTCAACGGTCGTCATGATGTCCTTCAGCGGAGAGTTACGGCGGTGGAGTCGGCGGCCGTGAGCGGCGCGCGGTCGATGTGCTGGAGGAAGGTGGCCCGGTCGGGTGTTGCCGACAGCTGCTGCGTCGACTTCGCCCAGGCGCCCTCGGCGAGGAGGAGCTTCAACAGAGGTTCGTCGAGGGTGACTTTGTAGTCGTACGAGGTGGAGTGGCCGTTGACGAATGCCGGTTGGACGGCGCCCGCGGCCTGGGAGACGACCGCCTTGCGGGCGGCGGCCGGGTCCTTGGCCATGGCCTTCGTCGCGGTGGTCAGGGTGCGCAGGACGGCTGTTGAGGTGGCGGTGCTGGTGCCGCGGGCGGTGATCAGCAGCGTTCGGTAGGTGTAGCCGTCGTAGCGGAGTTCGCGGTACTTGGTGCCGAGCGTCGTCCTGGTGGCGTCGTAGAAGCTGGGGAAGGTCAGGCCAGCGTCGATGTCTCCGCGGGCGAGGGACGGGGTGACCTGGTTCGGGGCGAGGTTGACCAGGGTGACGTCGGCCGGCTTCAGGCCCGCCGCGGTGAGCATGCCGCTGAGCGCGTACTGAACGTTGGTGCCCTCCGGCAGGCCGATCTTCTTGCCCTTGAGGTCGGCGAACGTCGTGATGCGGGCGGAGGTGGTGGTCAGCAGGCGCCAGTCGGTGAAGCCGGAGAGGGCGGCGAGGATGTTGATCTTCCGGTTGGCGAGGATCGCGGACACGGCGGGCAGGTCGCCGACGACTGCGTACTGGGCTTGACCGCCGAGAACGGCGTTGAGGGCGTCGCGGCCGGTGGTGAAGGACTGGAGCTTGGGGGTGAGCTTGTTCGCCGCCCAGTCCTTGTTCTCGGTGGCGGTGTAGACGGGGGCGCCGCCGAGGTAGTCGCTGCCGGCGATGGTGACCTGGGTGGTCGTGCTCTTCGTGTGCGTGCCGCAGGCGGTCAGCAGGGCGGTCAGGGCGAGTACGGCGGCCATCAGGCCGCGCGGTGTTCTGCGCATGGAGATCCTCAGGAGTCGGTGCCGAGTTGGGCGACGATGCGCGCGTGAAGGGGGTGTGGGGCGGCCCGGTCCGGCGCCGGGTCGTCGCCGGGCCGGTGGTCGGCGATCACGCGTCCGGGGTCCGCGGCCATGACGACCACCCGCTGGGAGAGGGCGAGGGCCTCGTCGACGTCGTGGGTGACGAAGACGACGGTGGTGCGGGTGCGTTGCCACAGCCGGGCCAGCAGTCGCTGCATCCGCGCCCGGGTGATGGCGTCGAGCGCCCCGAACGGCTCGTCCATCAGCAGGACTTGGGGCTCGGCCGCCAACGCCCTCGCCAACGCGACGCGTTGCCGCATGCCGCCGGACAACTGTGCCGGGTACTTCTCGGCGGCGTCGGCGAGTCCGACCGAGTGCAGTGACTCCAGGGCGCGCTCACGGCGCTCGGCCCGTGGCAGACCGAAGCGTTTCAGGGCGAACTCGACGTTGCCGCGAGCGGTGAACCAGGGCAGCAGGGCGTAGTGCTGGAAGACCATGCCCCGGTCGGGGCCGGGTCCGGTGACCGGGGCGCCGTCCATCAGGACCCGGCCGGAGGTCGGTGTCACGAACCCGGCGATGGTGTTGAGCAGAGTGGACTTGCCACAGCCGGTCGGGCCGAGGAGGGAGGTGAAGGAGCCGGGGGCGAACTCCAGGTCGGTGGCGGAGAGGGCGAGGGAGTCCTCGTAGCGGACTTCGACGCTTTCGAGGCGGACGACGGCGCTCATGAACCGCTGCTCCAGTGGACGAGACGACGGCCGGCCGTGCTGATCAGCGCGTCGGCGAGCAGGCCGAGCAGGCCGAGTTCGATCAGGCCGACGAACATGTGGTCGGTGCGCAGGAACTGGCCGTCGACCTGCAGGCGGTAGGCGATGCCGCTCTGCGCGCCGCCCAGCTCGGCGGCCACCAGGGCGAGGAAGGCGAGTGAGGCGCCGTAGCGGAGCGCCGCCACGACCGAGGGGGCGGCCGCCGGCAGCAGGACCTCGGTCAGCCTCCGCCAGGCCGGTACGCCGAGGGTGCGCGCCGCGCGGAGGTAGTCGGCGGGGACGCGGGCGACGCCGTCGTGGACGTACAGCCATACGGCCAGGAACACGGCGTAGGCGATGACCAGGTGCTTGGCCCGCTCGCCGATCCCGAACCAGGCAGTGACCAGCGGCACGAGCGCGATGGCCGGGATCGGGCGCAGGAACGACATCACGGGGCCGACGAGCGCCGCGACGCGAGGACCGTGGCCGGTGACGAACCCGAGCGCGACCCCGGCCGACGCCCCGGCCGCGAAGCCCTGCCCGGCGCGCGCCAGGCTGGCCCGCAGATCGACGGCCATCGTGCCGTCCGCCCACATCGCGTGCGCTGCGCGCAGGGTCTGCCAGGGCGTGGGGAGGAGCCCCTCGCCGAGTACGCCGGCCCGTGCGGCCACCCACCACAGGGCGAGCACGAGGACCGCCGAGGCGAGCGGTGCCGTGGCTGGGCGGAGAAGCTTTCCGAACCCGCCGCCGGGCGAGCGGGGTGGCGCGGCCGTGTCGGGGGGCCGCGCCGGACGGGCCGACGGTGCTGTGCGGGCCATGGCGCGGCTCCTCAGGACGGGTCTCCCGGGTCTCCCCGAGACAGCGATATTGACGACGTCAATAATTCGCGTGGTTTATTGCCACAGCGTGTCGGCACCATGAAGCCTCATCCGGGCGCCTCGGCCCACGCCTCCGGCTCACCTCGCCCCTGCGCTACCGTCGGTCCCGTGCGCCGACCCGACCCGACCCCCGAGGCCCTGGCCGTCGGATCCGTGATCCGAGGACACCGCAAGCGCCTCGGTGTCCCGATGGCCGAACTCGCGGCCCGCTCGGGCCTGTCCCAGCCCTTCCTCAGCCAGCTGGAGCGCGGCCTGACCACCCCGAGCCTCGCCTCCATCTACAAGATCGCCGAAGCCCTCGGTCTGCCGCCGGGCATCTTCCTGCGCCCCTCCAGCACCTCCGACACCGTGGCCCATGAGGAGGACCCCCAGGTCATCCGGGTCACCGAAGGCACCGGACAGTTCGCGCGCGTCCTCATCCCCGGCGGCCAGAGCGACGTCATGGAGGCGTACGAGCAGCACTTCACGCCCGGGCAGGGCGAGCGCGGTTGGTTCGAGCACACCGGGGAGGACTTCATCTACGTCCTCGAAGGCGAGGTCGACCTGGAGCTGCGCGACCAAGAGCCGATCCGGCTGCGGGTCGGCCAGAGCGCCCACCACCGCGGCGACATCCCCCATCGCTGCCGACTGGTCGGCACGACACCCGCCCGTACCCTTCTCGTTGTCACCCTGGGGCGGTGAGCGGGCGTGGGGTTTCCGGAGACTGCGCCGCCTGATTGCGCATGCAACAGCGGTCGCACACGCCTGGCCGGGCTTGCGCCTGGTGCACCTCTTCCAAGGACGAGACAGAGCTGCCGAACCGCCTGAGCCGAAGCCGTGCCCAATCCGTGCCCGTAAGGGCGGACAGCCACGGTCAACAGGGGTGCGAGACGACCCTCGCGACACCGCACTTGAAAGACATCTACGCAGGTCAAGGCGGTAGAGGCCGCGCAAGCGCCCTTGCTTCCCAAGCTGAGAGCGCGAGGTCCTTTCTCGTCACAGCCCCACGGCGGCGGCGTAGGCCATCGATGCCACCGGCCGCAGTTCCAGCTCACCGATCAGCTGCCCGTCGTCGACCCGAGTTGTGACCACGAAGTGTCCTCCTTCACCTGATGGGCCAGAGTGGGACGGTCAAGCGGTGCGTTCGGCCAAGAATTCAGCCAGGGATCTCCACTGCTCGCGTGCCTGCGAGCTGACACCGAGGGCCCCCACCGCATCGACGGCTCGGGCGAGGTGCTCCTGGGCGTAGCGCCTGGTACGGGTGCCGGCGTCGGCCTGCTCGAGTACGGTGGTGATGCCGGCAACATCGCGGTCGTGACCGGCGTCCAGCAGCGTCTGCAACTCGGTGCCCGTCTTGGGTGTTTCGAGGGTCAGGGCGACCGGCAGGCTCCGCTTGCCCGCGGCCAGATCGGCACCGACCGGCTTGCCGGTGAGCGCTGGGTCGCCCCACACGCCGAGCCAATCATCGACGGCCTGGAACGCCAGACCCAGATCGAGACCGGCACCGCGCATCACGACGGAGGTGTCCCTGTCGGCCCCGCCCAGCAGAGCGCCGAGTTGACATGCCGCCCCCAGCAACGCTCCGGTCTTGCCCCTAGCCATGCGCTCCCACTCCGCCGCTCCCACCCCCGGACGCGCGGCGCAGGCCAGATCGTCGGCCTGCCCGGAACACAGGCCCAGAAGCGCCTCCACCAGCACCTCGACGCAATCGGGCTGGCTGGTCAGCTGAGTTATCGCCAGCGCCAGCAACGCGTCCCCCCCCCGCACAGCAGCGCCCGTTCGACACCCCATACCGTCCACGCCGCAGGCCGACCACGACGAGTCCGGTCACGGTCCATGACGTCGTCGTGCAAAAGGGAGAACTCGTGCACCGACTGCACCGCCACCGCCCCGGACACCACCACCGTCTGACGAAGCACCGCAGGCTTGCCCGATGGTGTCGGCGGCCAGAAACACCATGGTGGGCCGCACCATCTTCCCGTTCCCGGCTGTCTCGGGACGGCCGAACCGGTCGGTCAGGCCGCAGTGATAACCGGCCACCACCGCCAGGTCCGGATGCAATCGACTCAACACACGCCGCAACACCGGCACCATCACGCCCCCGGCCCGCCCCAGAAGGACGGTCCCGTCCGATTCGCCGACGGCCAACTCAGCCATCACCAAGCAGAACGCCGAGAGGCGCCGCGAATCCGCGAATTCCCGCCGCCGCCAGATCCGTAATCATCAGCGCCATCCTCCCCAGCGGGAAAGCCCTGCAATCGCCCGAAATATCAATCCAGCGTACGAAGCGGCGAACAGACGGTCGTGCCGCAGAGTGCCGGCCCGTCCGTGGCCCCGGTTGCCGATGCGGCGCGTTGGAGGCCGCCCGAGTACACGACACTGCGCAAGCATCAACTGGCCATGTATGAGAAGCAGGGCCTCGGCCTCGGCCGCACCGCGGTCGCCACCCCATCGGGATGGGCTACCGGGTCTGTGGACGCTTCGAGTGCCCACGGCGGGCGGCGTCGCTGCTCGGCCATCCACTGCGGATCGGACCCGATCGCCGGCACGTTTGTGCGCGGCCCCGTGGTGCGGACAGCCGTGGAGAAGCCGCCCCGGTCGTGACGCGACCTGAACAAAGATGTCGGCTTCTGTGCCGTATAACGATCGGCCGTAGTCAGATCCAGGATGTGCCAAGGACTGGGACTGAGCATGCTCAGTGTTTCTGGGCGGGGGTGCTGTGACTGGCGGGAGGATGGGTGGGTGCTATCCCGGGTCCGGGGTCTGACTCCTGACTTGTCTGACCAAAGTGTCCCGGTGTCACAGTGTCGGCCGTTGGCCGGGGATGGCGCGTTGTCGGTACCGGGCCGACGGAGCGTGTCCCGATAGCACCTCTGTGTGTCAAGCGGCCTGATCGAGCTGGTCTCGTTGGTCGCGTTTCATGATCCGGTAGACCACGTTGGACAGGCGGCGTTTGAGGGCTCTGCGGGCTTCGGCGGGTGTCTTTCCTTCCGCGATTTTGCGTAGGTAGTAGTCCTGTCCGCGGCCGCCGTTGCGGATTTGGCAGATGGCGATGATGTGCAGGACCGAGTTGAGCGCGCGGTTGCCGCCGGTGTTGAGCCGGTGGCGCACGTTGTTGCCGCTGGAGGCGTCCAGGGGTGCGCTGCCGGTGTAGCTGGCGAAGTGGTGCTCGGTGGGGAAGCGGCTGACATCGCCGACGTGGCCAATGACCTTGGCGGCCAGTACCGTGCCCAGACCCGGCAAGGTGGTCAGCATGGTGCGGGTCGCGGTGAGAGTGTCACGCATCTCGGCTTCGTTGTCCTTGACCTGCCTGTCCAGGCGACGCAAGTCGGCCAACAGGTCGCGGGCTATGTCCCGGCGGCAGGCATCGGTGGCGGTCATGGGCCGGGTGCCCTTTATGACGGCGGCAGCCTTGTCGGCGGACAGGCCAGTGGGGACGCCACCGGGCAGCAGGTCGCGCAGGATGGCGTGAAGCCGGTTCAGCACGCGGGTGTGTTCGTGGACCAGGTCGTCGTGCCGTTCGGTCAGCAGCCGCAGGATCGTGGTCTGGTCCTCGGGCTCAACGGGCCGCGGATCGTGGCGGAACAGAGCAACTTGGGCGACGTGGCGGGCATCGTTGGAGTCGGTCTTGCGGTCACCGCCGGTGGCCAACAGCCGGGCCCGGGCCGACAGGGTGGAGGGGACGTCGACGACGTTCTCGCCTGCGGCAGCCAGCTGCTGGGCGAGCGTGCGGCCCAGGCCGCGGGCGCCTTCGATGGCGAAGCGGCGGTCTGGCCACTGCGCGCACCAGCGCATGAGCTGGCGGAATGTGCCGGCGTTGACGGTGAACCGGCGCTGAGCGACCTGATGGCCTGCGGTGTCCACGGCGACGGCGGTGTGGGAGGACTTGTTGGGATCGACACCGATCAGGATCACAGGATCGCCTTGCACTCGATGAGGAAGGGGGCAGGCGGTGGGCATCCTGACTTGAAGCCAACGTGTCATCTTCATGTCTCTGTCGAGCCACACCGCGTGGGTGCCGGCCGGCGGCGGCACGCTATCGGTGAGCCAGCCCGCCAGGGGCGGCAAGGAGCCTACGGGCCCGTGCCGACCGGCACCCTGGACGCTACGGCTGCAGACCGTGCGTCTGGGCTCGATTGAACAAGTCAGGGGCCTGCCGATCGTTGTTGCGTCCTCACGATTCTGACCGTCCGGCGCGGCCCGGTGCCGGCAACGCAACGCGCCATCGGATCGGAAGGAAGGGGCATGTCCAGATCGGCCATGTCCGGTTCGCCGCCTGCTTCGCAGACCCGTCGTCGTCGCCCTGCGGGGGAGGTGGTGCTGGGAGTGGACACGCACCGGGATGCCCATGTGGCTGCGGTGCTCTCGGTGATGGGGGCGGTGCTTGCCACCGGCGAGTTCCCAGCGACCGCGGCGGGATACCGCGACCTGCTGAAGTGGGCCAGGAAGTGGGGAGCCGTGAGGCGGGCCGGGGTGGAAGGGACCGGTTCCTACGGGGCGTCCCTGTCCCGCTAATCTGCTGGCCCAGGGCCTGGACGTGTTCGACGTGAATTGGATGGACCGGGCAGACCGTCGTCGGCGCGGCAAAGCAGATCCGCTCGATGCCCAGAACGCGGCGCGAGCCGTGCTGAGCGGGCGGGCCCGCGCCCGGGCGAAAGTGGGCGACGGGCCGGTGCAGATCGCGAGAATGTACAGACTCGTGAAGGCGTCGGCTGTCAAAGCCCGCACCCAAGCCATCAACCAGCTCAAGTCCGTCCTCATTACTGCTGACCCTTCCCTGCGGGAAGAACTGGCCGGACTGGGCAATGCCGAACTCTTCCGGACTTGTGCGCTGTTCGCCGACGTGAGCGGTCACGAGGAGGCCGGTGACGAGGTGGTGCTGCAGGCCACTCGGATCACGCTGAGCCTGCTGGCCCACCGGATCGGCCAGCTCTCCGAGCAGATCCGCAATGTGGACGCTCGTCTGACCCGCCTCGTGAAAAGTCATGCCCCGCAGCTGCTCGACGTGGTGGGCATCGGTCCGGATACGGCCGTCGCCTTGTTGATCACGGTCGGAGACAACCCGGAACGCCTGGACAGTGAAGCGTCCTTCGCTGCGCTGTGCGGGGTCAGTCCTGTCGAGCGTTCCTCGGGACGCCGGCAGTTCCGTCGCCTCAACCGGGTGCCGACCGTCAGGCAAATGCCGCGCTCCATCGCATCGTGTTCACCCGTCTGCGGTCGACCCGCGCACCCAGGACTACTACGAGCGCCGCATCAAGGAGGGCAAGACCCGACGCGAAATCGTCCGATGCCTCAAACGCTACGCGGCCCGGGAGGTCTTCCACCTGGTCAGACAGCTACAGCCAGGACCCCGCTCATAGGGGCTGTCGTGACAGATGAGAGGGTCTGACGCGTGAGTGAGACACCGTCGAACACCCTGCAATACCGCTTTGACGGGCCAGAAGAGGCTCCCGTCCTGATCCTGGGACCCTCACTGGGTACCACATGGCACATGTGGGACCGCCAGGTGCCGGAGCTGACCCGTCAGTGGCGGGTCTTCCGGTTCGACCTGCCGGGCCACGGCGGAGCCCCCGCCCACCCGGTCGGCTCCGTCGGCGAGCTGGCGGCCCGCCTGCTGGCCACGCTGGACGCGCTCGGCGTGCAGCGCTTCGGCTATGCCGGCTGTGCGCTGGGCGGCGCGGTCGGCATCGAGCTGGCCCTGCGCCACCCCGAGCGGCTCGCCTCGCTCGCGCTGGTCGCCACCTCGCCCCGGTTCGGCACCGCCGACGAGTTCCGCCAGCGCGGAGTGATCGTCCGTACCAACGGGCTCGACCCGATCGCCCGGACCGCGCCCGACCGCTGGTTCACCGGCGGGTTCGCCGCGGCGCAGCCCGCGATCACCGAGTGGGCCGTCCAGATGGTGCGCACCACCGACCCGGGCTGCTACATCGCGGCCTGCGAGGCCCTCGCCGGGTTCGACGTCCGGCCCGAGCTGGGCCGGGTCGGGGCGCCGACCCTGGTGCTGGTCGGCTCCGAGGACCAGGTCACCGGGCCGGCCGAGGCCCGCACCCTGGTCGCCGGGATACCGGACGCCCGGCTCGCGGTCGTCCCCGGCGCCTCCCATCTGGTGCCGGTCGAGCAGCCCGCCGCCGTCACGGACCTGCTGGTGCGGCACTTCTCGACGGCCTGGCAGCAGCCCTACGACACCGGGCAGACGGCCCTCCCGGCCGCCCCGGTCAACCCGGCCCTGACGGCGGCGCCGCAGGTCGTGCCCGTCGCCGAGATCGCCCCCGCCGTCGTACCGCCGCAGCCGCTCGGGCCGCCCGACCGGTACGAGACCGGGCTGAAGATCCGCCGCGAGGTGCTGGGCGACGCGCACGTGGACCGGGCGCTGTCCCAGGCCGACGAGTTCTCCGGCGACTTCCAGGCGTTCATCACCCGCTACGCCTGGGGCGAGATCTGGGACCGGCCCGGCCTGGACCGCCGTACCCGCAGCTGCGTCACGCTCACCGCGCTGGTCGCCGGCGGTCATCTGGAGGAGCTGGCCTTCCACACCCGCGCCGCCCTGCGCAACGGCCTCACCCCGGACGAGATCAGGGAAGTGCTGATGCAGGCGGCCGTGTACTGCGGCGTCCCGGCGGCGAACAGCGCGTTCCGGGTGGCCCAGCAGGTCATCCGCGAGGAGACCACCATCGCCGAGTGAGGCCCCGGGCGGCCGCAGACGGCAGGATGGGGAGACATGAAGCTCACCAAGAAGTCCCACGCCTGTGTCCGGCTCGAGAAGGACGGGCGGACGCTCGTCATCGACCCCGGAGGGTTCAGCGAGGAGGACGCGGCTGTCGGTGCGGACGCCGTCCTGGTCACGCACGAGCACCCGGACCACTTCGACGAGGGCCGGCTGCGGGCCGCCCTGGAGGCGAACCCAGCGGCCGAGATCTGGACCCTGAAGTCCGTCGCGGACCAGATCGCGGCGGCCTTCCCCGGCCGGGTGCACACCGTCGGCCACGGCGACACCTTCACCGCCGCGGGCTTCGACGTGCAGGTCCACGGCGAGCTGCACGCGGTGATCCACCCGGACATCCCGCGCATCACCAACGTCGGCTACCTGATCGAGGGCGGCAGGGTCTTCCACCCCGGCGACGCCCTCACCGTCCCCGACCGGCCGGTGGAGACGCTGATGCTCCCGGTGATGGCCCCCTGGAGCAAGATCTCCGAGGTCATCGACTACGTCCGTGAGCTGAAGCCGCAGCGGGCCTACGACGTCCACGACGCCCTGCTCACCGACCTCGCCCGCCCGATCTACGACCGCCAGATCGGCGCCCTGGCCGGAGCGGAGCACCTGCGGCTGGCCCCGGGAGCCTCCGCCGAGGTGTGAGCCGGGACCGGTTGTCACACCCGCCGGGTAGGTTGTGAGGCATGCGCATCGCTACCTGGAACGTGAACTCGATCACCGCCCGCCTTCCGAGGCTGCTCGCCTGGCTGGAGAGCAGCGGCACCGACGTGCTCTGCCTCCAGGAAGCCAAGATCGCCGAGGAGCAGTTCCCGTTCGACGCGCTGCGCGAGCTGGGCTACGAGTCGGCGGTCCACGCCACCGGCCGGTGGAACGGCGTGGCGGTGCTCTCCCGCGTCGGCCTGGAGGACGTCGTCAAGGGCCTGCCCGGCGACCCCGGCTACGACGGCGAGACCGAGCCCCGCGCCATCGCGGCCACCTGCGGCCCGGTCCGCGTCTGGTCGGTGTACGTGCCCAACGGCCGCGAGGTGGACCACCCGCACTACGCCTACAAGCTCCAGTGGTTCGAGGCCCTGAAGGCCGCCGTCGCGGGCGACGCGGCCGGCAGCCGCCCGTTCGCGGTCATGGGCGACTACAACGTGGCGCCGACCGACGACGACGTCTACGACGTGGCCGTCTTCGAGGGTTCCACCCATGTGACCCCCGCCGAGCGCGCCGCCCTGGTCTCCCTCCAGGAGGCGGGCCTGTCCGACGTCGTCCCGCGCCCCCTGAAGTACGACCACCCGTACACGTACTGGGACTACCGCCAGCTCTGCTTCCCCAAGAACCGCGGCATGCGTATCGACCTGGTGTACGGCAACGCGCCGTTCGCGGGGGCCGTCAAGGACTCCTACGTCGACCGCGAGGAGCGCAAGGGCAAGGGTGCCTCCGACCATGCGCCGGTGGTGGTCGACCTGGACGTGTGATGCCACGCTGGGTCCATGCATCTTCCGTTCCTGGGCCACCGGCACCACAAGAGCGGTGACGCGGCACCCCCGGCCGACCCCGAGGCCATCGCCGCGCTCCTGTCCGAATGTGAACTGCTCCGCTCCCAGGCGGAGGAGGCGGGCGTCCGCCTCGACGACACCCCGGATTCCCTGGAGGCGCTGGACCAGCTGCTCCCGCGCTGGCGCGAGGACGCGGAGATCCTGCCCTGGCTGGGCAACGACGCCGGGCTGTACCTGGGCACGGTCGTGGTGCGCACCGTGCCCGGTGCCGCCTGGCGGATCCGGTCCGACGGCGAGCCCGTCGTGCGGCTCGCCTCCGGCCGCGAGATAGAGGTGGCGGCCTCCGGCCGGGAGTGGGCCGCGAGCGGTGTCCCCGAGTTGTCGCAGCTGTACGCGGAGATCGCCGAGGCATGACACCCCGGGTTGCGGAACCCGGCGATCGCGGGCGCGTTCAGCGGGAGTTCCTCCATGCCGGGAAACTCATCGCGTCGAACCTCGACTACGATTTGCGGTTCATCCCTGTGGTGATGGTGATCTCGCCGATCTGCATCGGGATGTGCTGCTGCCAGGTGGGGAGCCCCCCACGGCCCTGAAACCGTAGGGGGCGGCAGTTCACACGGGCCAGGCTCGTCCGGCGGCAGCCGGAGATCACTGCTCGCGCAGGGGGACGGACACGTACGACGGGTCGTCCGACGGCGAGGAGAAGGTCAGCTGCGCGCCGGACGGGTTGTGCTCGATGTAGAGCGGATCGACCGTGTCGACGACCAGTGCGAGGCGGTGCCCGGCCGGCACGTCGTAGGCCGTGGAGAACAGGTCCAGGTCCACGCCGAATGGCTCGCCGGGCGTCCGTCCGTGCCACGTGTAGGGCGCGTTGGTGACCAACTTGCCGAAGCCGAGCGGCCCCACGTCGTACAGGTAGGCGACGAGGGTGCCGCTCTCCTTGGTCGGGGTGAGCGTGGTGTGCAGCGCGGCCGTGCCGCGCACCTGCTGGGCCGTGCCGTACCGCTCCGACTGCCACACAGCTGCCCAGCGGCGCGGCAGCAGCGGGATCGAGGCGACGGGCGGCAGTTGGGCGACCTGGTCCAGGATGCTGGAGAGGAAGACGATCCCGCCGTCCGCGCCCGAGTCGATGTTCGCGTGGATGGTGGTGGAGCCCGCGAGCGCCATCTTCCGGCGGGTCGCGCCGACCGACTTCCAGTCCGGGTAGCCCTCGTATCCCCCCGCGCTACGGGACTTGAGCTGGACGGGCTGTTCGCGGTCGATGCCGTTGTCGGCGCCCTTGAGGTAGCGGTCGAACCAGCGCCCGGTGTCCGTCCACACGTCGTTGGGCAGCCCGAACAAGCCGGTCAGCTCGGCGGTCGCGTGGTCGCCCGGTCGCAGCTCCAGCCGCTTCGGGACCGTCAGTTTCTCGTAGAAGTCGGCGTACTGGTTCACCGGGAAGATCGTGTCGCCCCAGGCGTTGGCGAGCATGACGGCGGCGCCGTTCTTGTTCAGCTGATCGACGTAGGTCGCGACGGAACGTTTCCGCCCCCAGTCGATCATCTCCTGTTCCTTGGACAGGTTGGAGGAGTACAAGTTGTTGAAGATCTCGCGAAGTTCCGGGCTCTCCCGGCCGGTGAGCGTGCCCGCGCCGTCCAGCACGGCCGCCGCCTGGATGTGCTGGGTACGGCCGGAATAGATCGAGTCGATCAGGTCGGCCCAGCCGCTGAGCGCGGCGACCGCCTTGATGCGCTTGTCGTGGGCGGCGGCGAGCAGGCTGATGCCGGCACCGTAGGAGACGCCCGCCATGCCGACGTGCTCCGGGTCCGCGGGGGTGTTCGCCAGCGCCCAGTCGATCACCTTGGAGGCGTCCGCTATGTCCGGCGGACCCGCCACTTCTATCTCGCCGCCGGACTGCCAGAACCCGCGCACGTTGTACGTGAGCACCACATAGCCGGCGTCGGCGAGCTTCTGCGCCTGGGCGAGATACTCCGCCTGGGGCAGGCCCCAGCTCGTGGGCAGCACGATGAGCGGGTAGCTGTGCGAGCCGTCGGCGCCGACCGGCGTGACGACGTTGGCCTTCAATACGGTGCCGCCGTCGCCGCTGATGTCCACGAAGCGGACGGACGACGCGGCCTGGGCGGCCGGAGCCAGACCGACGACGGTACCGGCGATCAACGCCGCCGAAACGACTCCGACGGCGGAGGTGCGCAAGGTGGTGCGACCTTGTCCCATGGGTCACTCCTCACTCGTGTCAGTGCAAAGTGACTCGACGGTAACCGCCGGACCTTACCGTAAGTAACCCGTCGGTAAGTTACGTGCCGGTAAAGATTGTTGAGCGTTAAGACGCCCGGTGCGAGGTACGCGCCGTCTCCGTCGCCGGGAGCGGAGCCTGCGCAGCCCGCGTCACGTCGGCGATCAGCTCGACCAGATCGGGGCCGTACGCCTGGGAGTTGACCACCTTGAGCAGCAGCACGAAGGAGTTGGTGCCGTACTTGCGGTGCAGCCGCTCGTGGTTGCGGGCGAGATAGCGGGTGGCGGCCTGGTTGGTGATGGCCCGCTGCCCGCAGAACAGGAACACCGGCCGGGTCTGCGGGTTCGCGGCGAGGCGGGCGAGCAGGACGTACTCGGTGACGCCCGGCTCCATGCGGTACCGCTCGCCGCCGATCTGGAACGCACCCCGGTCCGGGCCGGGTTCGGGGTCTATGTTCACGCGGGTGCCCGGGAGCATCGCCGCCATGTGCGCCAGCATCCGCCGGTTCGATCCGGGGCCGCCCACGCAGAACTCGGTGCGCTCACCGAACCCCTGCTGTGCCGCGTCCTGCGTGACCATCTGCAGATGCGCCCCGCAGTCCTTGATGAGCGCGGAGAGCTCCAGCAGCGCGAAGACGTCGAAGCGGTGCACGGCCGGCTCCGAGGTGGCCGGGTCGCGGTTGACGACGAGCAGGGACTCGGAGTTCTCCGGCAGCCCGAAGAACTCCTGTTTGCGCCGCAGCCTGCGCCGCCACAGGTAGGTACGGGCCAGCCAGCCCAGCGCTGCACTGATGCCGGCCGCGATGACGCCCAGGACGATGTTGCGCACGTCGTCGTTCATGGCCGCGCATGCTAGCGGGCCCAGGTGGCGGCTACGTACCGGTGTTCGATCTGTGACGTTCGTGTGGCGGGGAGCCGAGGCGTACTGTTGGCGTGACGGCAATCTGGCTACGCTGCGCGGACGGTCCCGACGGGAGGTACGGATGGGTCGGCCTGGCGCGCGGAAACTGGCGGTTCTGGCGGTATCGGCCGCCGTGGTGTCGGTAGGGGCGGCGGCCCCGCCCACCCCGACGAGCGAGACGCCCACGAAGGTTCCGGTGGCCGTCGGTTACGGCGGTGCCGTGGCGAGCGTCGACGCGGACGCCTCGGCTGCCGGCATCGAGGTCCTCAGGAAGGGCGGCAACGCGGTCGACGCGGCCGTCGCCACCGCAGCCGCGCTCGGTGTCACCGAGCCCTACTCGGCCGGCATCGGCGGAGGCGGCTACTTCGTCTACTACGACGCCAGGTCCCGTACGGTGCACACCATCGACGGCCGCGAGACTGCGCCGCTGACCGCCGACTCCGACCTGTTCAAGGAGAACGGCAAGCCGCTGGCCTTCGCCGACGCCGTCAGCAGCGGCCTGAGCGTCGGCACCCCGGGCACCCCCGCCACCTGGCAGACGGCGCTGGACGCCTGGGGCAGCAGAAGTCTCGGTACGGTCCTGAAACCGGCCGAGCGGATCGCCCGCGACGGCTTCACCGTGGACGACACCTTCCGCGCGCAGACCGCGTCCAACGAGACCCGGTTCCGCTACTTCCCCGACACCACCAAGCTGTTCCTGCCGGGCGGACAGCTCCCCGTCGTCGGCTCCACCTTCAAGAACCCGGACCTGGCGCAGACTTACGAGGAGCTGGCGAAGAGGGGCGTCGGCGCGATCTACCACGGCGACCTCGGCGACGACATCGTCGACACGGTCAACAAGCCGCCGGTGGACCCCGGTTCGGGCTGGAACGCGCGCCCGGGCAGGCTGACCGAGAAGGACCTGGCCGCCTACAGCGCCAAGTTCCAGCGGCCCACGAAGACCTCGTACCGCGGTCTGAACGTGTACTCCATCGCGCCCTCCTCCTCGGGCGGCACCACGGTCGGCGAGGCGCTCAACATCCTCGAGAGGACCGACCTTTCCAAGGCGAGCGAGGTGCAGTACCTCCACCACTACATCGAGGCCGGCCGCATCGCGTTCGCCGACCGCGGCCGCTGGGTCGGCGACCCCGCCTTCGAGGACGTACCGACCAAGGACCTGCTGTCGCAGCGGTACGCCGACTCGCGCGCCTGCCTGATCAAGGACGACGCGGTGCTCACGAGTCCGCTCGCGCCCGGCGACCCGCGCCGTCCCGCCGCCTGCACCACCAGCGGCACGGCGGCCCCGACGACGTACGAGGGCGAGAACACCACCCATCTGACGGTGGCCGACAAGTGGGGCAACGTCGTCGCCTACACCCTCACCATCGAGCAGACCGGCGGCAGCGGCATCACCGTCCCCGGCCGGGGCTTCCTGCTCAACAACGAGCTGACCGACTTCTCCTTCGCCCCGGCCAACCCGGCCGTGCACGACCCGAACCTGCCGGGACCGGGCAAGCGGCCGCGCTCGTCCATCTCCCCGACCATCGTCCTCGACCGGCACGGCAGGCCCGTGGTGGCGCTCGGTTCACCCGGCGGCGCGACCATCATCACCACCGTGCTGCAGACCCTGACCGGGTTCCTCGACCGGCATCTCCCGCTGGTCGACGCGATCGCCGCACCCCGCGCCAGCCAGCGCAACGCGGCCCAGACCGAACTCGAACCAGGCCTGTACAACAGTGACTTGAGGACACAGCTGGAAGCCATCGGGCACCGCTTCAAGCCGAACCCCGAGATCGGTGCGGCCACCGGCGTGCAGCGGCTGCCGGACGGCACGTGGCTGGCCGCCGCGGAGAAGGTACGGCGCGGCGGCGGATCCGCGATGGTGGTGGATCCGGCGCCGTGACCGTCACACCTCGGGAGCGTCCTCGGGAGCGGACGGCTGCGCCTGCTCGGCACGGAAGTCCAGCCGTCCGTCCCTGACGTCCACGGTCACCCGGCTGCCCGCGGAGATGGTCCCGTCCAGCAGCAGCCGGGACAGCTGGTTGTCGACCTCCCGCTGGATGGTGCGGCGCAGCGGACGGGCGCCGTACTCGGGCTGGTAGCCGCGCTCGGCGAGCCAGTCGACGGCCGCGTCCGTGAACGCGACCGTGACGCCCTGGCCGTCGACCAGCCGGCGGGTGCGCTCCAGCAGCAGGTCGGTGATCTGCCGCAGCTGCTCGCCCGTCAGCTGCCGGAAGACGACGATCTCGTCGATCCGGTTGAGGAACTCCGGCCGGAAGTGCTCGCGCAGCGGCCGCAGGATCTGCTCGCGCCGCGCCTCCTCGTCGGCGTCCGCGCCACCCGGCCCGAAACCGATCCCGGCACCGCGCCGGGTGATCACGTCGGAGCCGAGGTTGCTGGTCATCACGATGACCGTGTTGGTGAAGTCCACCGTGCGGCCCTGGGAGTCGGTGAGCCGGCCGTCGTCCAGGACCTGCAGCAGGATGTTGAAGACGTCCGGGTGGGCCTTCTCCACCTCGTCCAGCAGGAGCAGCGAGTACGGGTACCTGCGCACCACCTCGGTGAGCTGGCCGGCCTCCTCGTGGCCGACGTACCCGGGCGGGGCGCCGACCAGCCGGGAGACGGTGTGCCGCTCCTGGTACTCGCTCATGTCGAGGCGGACCATGCGGTCCTCGCTGCCGAACAGGACCTCGGCGAGCGCCCGGGCCAGCTCGGTCTTGCCGACGCCGGTCGGGCCGAGGAAGAGGAAGCTGCCGATCGGCCGGTCCGGGCTCGCGAGCCCGGCGCGCGAGCGCAGCACGGCCTCGGCCACCACGCTCACCGCCTCTTCCTGGCCGACCACCCGCCGGTGCAGATGCTGCTCCAGGCCGAGCAGCCGCTCCTTCTCCTCCTGGGTCAGCCGGCTGACCGGGATGCCGGTCTGCCGGGACACCACCTCGGCGATGGCCTCCGCCGTCACCTCCAGGTGCTGGCCCTCGTCGGCCTCGTCGCCGCCGCTGGCCTCGGCGATGCGCTGCTTCAGCCCGCCGATCCGGTCGCGCAGCTGGGTGGCCCGCTCGTACTGTTCGTCGGCGACCGCCTGGTCCTTGTCACAGACGAGCTGCTCGACCTCGCGCTCCATCGCGCGCACGTCCGTGCCCTTGGTCCGGGCGCCGAGGCGCACCCGGGCGCCGGCCTGGTCGATCAGGTCGATCGCCTTGTCGGGCAGGCGCCGGTCGGTGAGATAGCGGTCCGACAGCTCGACCGCGGCGACCAGCGCCTCGTCGGTGTAGCGGACCTGGTGGTGGGCCTCGTACCGGTCGCGCAGGCCGCGCAGGATCTCGATCGTGTCCTCGACCGTCGGCTCGGGCACCAGGATCGGCTGGAAGCGGCGGGCCAGCGCCGCGTCCTTCTCGATCCGGCGGAACTCCTCCAGCGTGGTCGCGCCCACGATGTGCAGCTCGCCCCGGGCCAGCGCGGGCTTGAGGATGTTGCCCGCGTCCATCGCGCCGCCCTCGCCGCCCGCACCGGCACCTACGACCGTGTGCAGCTCGTCGATGAAGACGATCAGCCGGTCCGAGTTGGCGCGGATCTCCTCCACGATGTTGTTGAGGCGCTCCTCGAAGTCGCCCCGGTATCGGGTGCCCGCGACGACCCCGGTCAGGTCCAGGGCGACCACCCGCCGCCCGGCCAGCACGTCCGGCACGTCCCCGTCCGCGATCCGCTCCGCGAGCCCCTCCACGATGGCCGTCTTGCCGACACCCGCGTCGCCGATCAGCACCGGGTTGTTCTTCCCGCGCCGGGACAGCACCTCGATGGTCTGCTCGATCTCCTCGTCACGGCCGATGACCGGGTCGACACGGCCCTGGCGGGCCAGGTCGGTCAGATCGCGGCCGTACTTGTCGAGCGTCGGCGTGGAGGTGGCCCGCTGGCGCTCCACGACGCGCACCGGGACGGCCTCCGGGGCCTCCGGCGGCAGCCCACCCGCCGAGAAACGGGCCGCGCCCAGGATGTGCCCGGCCGCCGAGTCCGGGTTCGCGGCCAGCGCGCTCAGCACGTGCTCCGGGCCGATGTACCCCGCCCCGCTCGCCCGCGCGAGGTCGTGCGCGTCCAGCAGGGCCCGCTTGACGGCCGGGGTGAGCGACAGCGACGTCGGCGGAGGCGCCTCGCCCGGCGGGTGCTGCACGGGGCCGGCGCGGTCGTCGATCTCCGTCGCGAGCGAGTCCGGGTCCGTGCCGGCCCGGCTCAGCAGGCTCCGGGTGGGCTCGGCGGACAGGGCGGCCCGCAGCAGGTGCTGGGTGTCCAGGTCCCGGCTGCCGTGCTCGGCGGCGTACTGGGCCGCCCCGCGCACCATCTCCCGGGCCGGCTGGCTGAGCAGGCGGCCGATGTCGATGTGGCGGGGACCTGGAGCTCCGCCCGGGGTGCCGCCGAGGAAGCGGCCCAGGAAATCACCGAAGGGGTCGGGAGGGTAGCCGTTGGTCATGGCGTTCCGTCCTTTGGTGCTCGTTCATTTCACCTTGGCACGGATGGTCTCCGACGGCACTGCGGGGCGCCTATCGAATGGGTGGCTTCGTGTTGTTGGGCGGCTGCGGGCTTCGTCGTGGCTGGTCGCGCCCACGCGGCGGAGCCGCACATCGACACGGTCCCGCGCCCCTGTGGCTGCCCTACTGCCTCTCGGTAAGAACCCTTGGTCCCGTTTCCGTGATCGCCACCGTGTGCTCGGTGTGTGCTGCTCGGGAGCCGTCGGTCGTGCGGAGGGTCCAGCCGTCGTCGGCTTCGTAGTAGGCGTCCTTGCCGCCGGCGATCAGCATGGGCTCGATCGCCAGGACCATGCCGTGGCGAAGGAGGAGGCCTCGGCCCGGGCGGCCCTCGTTGGGGACGTCCGGGTCCTCGTGCATGCGGCGGCCGATGCCGTGGCCGCCGAAGCCGGACGGGATGCCGTAGCCGGCCGTGCGGCAGGTGCGGCCGATGGCGTGGGCGATGTCGCCGATGCGGTTGCCGACGACGGCCGCCTCGATGCCGGCCGCCAGGGCGCGCTCGGCCGTGTCGATCAGGCGCAGGTCCGCCGGGCGCGGGCGGCCGACCGGGAAGCTGATCGCCGAGTCGCCGACCCAGCCGTCCAGGGTGGCGCCGCAGTCGATGGAGACCAGGTCGCCGTCGCGGAGGCGGTAGCCCGTGGGGATGCCGTGCACGATCGCGTCGTTGACCGACGCGCAGACGACCGCCGGGAAGGGGGTCGGGGCGAAGGAGGGGCGGTAGCCGAGGAAGGGGGAGGAGGCCCCGGCCTCGCGCAGCACCTCCCGGGCGACCTCGTCCAGCTCCAGCAGGGAGACGCCGACGTCCGCGGCCTCCCGTACGGCCGTCAGGGCCCGCCCGACGACCTGGCCCGCGGCGTGCATCGCCTCGATGTGCGTGTCCGTCTTCAGCTCCATCATGCCAATTACTATACCGGTATTTGAATTGGGGGCGCCAGGGCGGGGCGGTATTAGAATGGGCTCATGGTGCGCACCCCTCTCACCCCCGAAGAGCGCGAACGCGGTGAACGGCTCGGGCGGTTGCTGCGCGAGGCGCGCGGCGGGCGGAGCATGGCCGAGGTCGCGGCCGCGGCGGGCCTCTCGGCCGAGACCCTCCGCAAGATCGAGACCGGGCGCGCGCCGACCCCGGCCTTCTTCACGGTGGCCGCGCTGGCCGGAGTCCTGGGGCTGTCCATGGACGAGCTGGTCGCGCGATGCGCGCCGGCGGGTGTCTGAGATCCGCCTGCTGCGGCTCGGAACGCCCACGGGTCAAGATCGCGCAATGAGCCGCCCGCACACTCCCGGAAAACTCTGCGTAGCAGTCCCGTAACACGGCTGGTGTTGCCTACCGACCGGAGTGCTGGCAGTCGGGCGGGAGTCGGGCATGGCTGTGGATCAACTCCCTGGTCGGATAAGGGAGTTCGCGAACTACCTGGACGGCCTCCTGGGGCGCCTGGATCAGGGCGGAGGCTGGTGCGGGGTCTTCTGGCAACGCGACCCGGACGGCATGCAGGCCTGCCTCGACGGGCGTGAGGTGCCGCCGTGGGACGTGATGGAGGCGCTGCTCCAGGACCTCGCTGCGGTGTACGGCCCCGGTGCGGCCACCGCCGAGCGGGAGCGGGTCCGTACGCTGCACGCGGCCGCCGTCACCGCGTACGACACCCGGCCCGGCGCCCGGGACGCCCTCGGCGACCGCCTCGACGTCATGCTCCGCGAACAGCGGTACGCTGCGGAGCGCCAGGCCGAACTGAGCCGCCTGTTCGCCGCGGCGGCCTCCCGCGAGGACGCCGAGGCCCTCCGCGTGGACCTCGCCTGGGCCCACGACGACTTCGAACGGGCCACCGCCCGCTGCACCGAACTCCAGGACCGGATGGCGGAGTTGGATCGGCGGGCGATGGGGGTGCCGATCCCGGACGGGCCGGGCGCCCGTGGTGGGAGTGACGGAAGCAGCGGGGGTGACGCCTGGTTCGGCGGGCAGGTCCCTCGGGCCGCCGCGCCCTCCAGCGCCGCGCCGAGTCCTGAGAGCGCGTCTCCGGCCTTCAGTGCTGCCCCGAGCCTTCAGAGCACGGCGCCGACGGCCGGTGCTGCCCCGAGCCCCGAGAGCCCGCCCCCGACCTCCGGCACCGCCCCCGGCGTCGACAGCGTGCCCAGCGCGGCCACCGCCCCCTCCCCGGCCCCCGCCAAGGCCCGCAAGCGTCGCCGTGGCAGTGCTCGGTTCGCCGGGATGGTCGAGGACGAGGCTGCGGCGGTCGTCGTGCCGCAGGCGCCTGCCGTCGCCGCGCCCGACGCCGACAGCGGGCGGCGTACGCCGCGTGGGGCGCGGTTCGCCGGGGCCGCGGAGACCGTCGCGCCGGTCGAGGTGCCCGTCGAGACGGTGGACGCCGAGACGGGGGCGGCCGTCGCGGGGGCCGTGGAGAGGCTGGTGCGGCTGCGGGCGGAGGGACGCACCGGTGAGGCTCATGTGCTGCTGGTCGAGATCACGCACTGGCCCGCCGTCCGCTTCCCGCTGCTCGCGGACCGGCTGCAGCGCGCCGGGCTCGGCGCCGACTGGGCCACGCTGCTCTGGGAGGCCGCCGCGCTGCCCGCCGAGCGGCTGGTCGCCGCCGCCGACGCGCTGGAGGCGGCCGGGAGAGCCGCGGACGGGCAGCAGATGCTGCGGCAGGGGGTGGCCCGGCCGGCCGAGGAGATCGGCGCCGCCGTGCTGGGACTGGACACGGCGGGGCGGGGGCGTGAGGTGCGGGCCCTGCTGGACGCCTACGTCCGCGTCCGGACGCCGGAGGAGGCCGCCCGGAGTGCCGCCGCGGATCCGCGCCGCCTCGTCCCGCTTCTGCTCCAGGCCGCCCAGGGTGTCTCCCAGGAGCGCCACTGGGACCTGGTGCACGCCCTCCGCGTCGCCGGATTCACCCCCTGAAGCACCCTGCGATCACTCTAAGGAGTGCGAAACGTGATCGACTCAGCGGGTTAACGGCGATGGTCTTGGCAAGGGCCTTCACGAGGCTTACTTTCGACCCTCTACGGGCCGTTTCTACGGGCGTAGAGGCTCGGACGTCGCGTCGAAGGAGCAGCTCATGGCCAACGTCGTACGTGCCGCACTGGTCCAGGCCACCTGGACCGGCGACACCGAGTCCATGGTGGCGAAACACGAGGAGCACGCCCGCGAGGCGGCCCGGCAGGGCGCACAGGTCATCGGGTTCCAGGAAGTCTTCAACTCCCCCTACTTCTGCCAGGTCCAGGAGCCGGAGCACTACCGCTGGGCCGAGCCGGTGCCCGACGGGCCGACCGTGCGCCGGATGCAGAACCTCGCCCACGAGACCGGCATGGTGATCGTCGTACCGGTCTTCGAGATCGAGCAGTCCGGCTTCTACTACAACACCGCCGCCGTCATCGACAGCGACGGCAGCTACCTCGGCAAGTACCGCAAGTATCACATCCCGCAGGTCAAGGGCTTCTGGGAGAAGTACTACTTCAAACCCGGCAACCTGGGATGGCCCGTCTTCGACACGGCGGTCGGCAAGGTGGGTGTCTATATCTGCTACGACCGGCACTTCCCGGAGGGCTGGCGGCAACTCGGTCTGAACGGCGCGCAGTTGGTCTACAACCCGTCCGCCACGCATCGCGGTCTGTCCTCCTACCTGTGGCAGCTGGAGCAGCCCGCCGCGGCCGTCGCCAACGAGTACTTCGTCGCCGCCATCAATCGCGTGGGCCAGGAGGAGTACGGGGACAACGACTTCTACGGGACGTCGTACTTCGTCGATCCGCGCGGGCAGTTCGTCGGTGACGTCGCCAGTGACAAGGACGAGGAACTCGTGGTCCGCGACCTGGACTTCGATCTCATCGACGAAGTCCGGCAGCAGTGGGCCTTCTACCGCGACCGCCGCCCCGACGCCTACGAAGGACTGGTGCAGCCGTGAACGACCTCTACTTCCGCCACCGTCAGGTCCTGCCCGACTGGCTCGCCCTCTACTACGACGAGCCGCTGGAGATCACGCACGGCGAGGGCCGCCACGTCTGGGACTCCGCCGGCAACAAGTATCTGGACTTCTTCGGCGGCATCCTCACCACCATGACCGCGCACGCCCTGCCCGAGGTGACCAAGGCGGTCAGCGAGCAGGCCGGCCGGATCATCCACTCCTCGACCCTCTACCTCAACCGGCCGATGGTCGAACTGGCCGAGCGCATCGCCCAGTTGAGCGGCATCCCGGACGCCCGGGTGTTCTTCACCACCTCCGGCACGGAGGCCAACGACACCGCCCTGCTGCTCGCCACCACCTACCGGCGCAGCAACACCGTCCTGGCCATGCGCAACAGCTACCACGGCCGCTCCTTCAGCGCGGTCGGCATCACCGGCAACCGCAGCTGGTCCCCGACCTCCCTGTCCCCGTTGCAGACCCTGTACGTCCACGGAGGCGTCCGCACCAGGGGCCCGTTCGCCGGGCTGGACGACCGCGCGTTCATCGACGCGTGTGTGGAGGACCTGAAGGACATCCTCGGGCACACCCGCCCGCCGGCCGCCCTCATCGCCGAACCCATCCAGGGCGTCGGCGGCTTCACCTCGCCTCCCGACGGGCTCTACGCGGCCTTCCGTGAGGTCCTCCAGGAGCAGGGCATCCTCTGGATCGCCGACGAGGTGCAGACCGGCTGGGGCCGCACCGGCGAGCACTTCTGGGGCTGGCAGGCGCACGCCCGCAGCGGGCCGCCGGACCTCGTCACCTTCGCCAAGGGCATCGGAAACGGCATGTCCATCGGCGGGGTGGTCGCCCGCGCCGAGATCATGAACTGTCTGGACGCCAACAGCATCTCGACGTTCGGCGGCACCCAGATCACCATGGCCGCCGGCCTCGCCAACCTCACCTACCTCGTCGAGCACGACCTGCAGGGCAACGCCCGGCGCGTCGGCGGACTGCTCATCGAGCGGCTGCGGGCCGTCGCCGCCCAGCTGCCCGGCGTGCGGGAGGTGCGCGGGCGCGGGCTGATGATCGGCGTCGAACTGGTCAAACCGGAGACCGACGAGGCCGATCCGCAGGCGGCCTCCGCCGTCCTGGAGGCGGCCCGCGAGGGCGGACTGCTGATCGGCAAGGGCGGCGGCCACAACACCAGCGCCCTGCGCATCGCACCGCCCCTGTCGCTGACCGTGGCGGAGGCGGAGGAGGGCGCGGCGATCCTCGAACGCGCGCTGAGAAGCACGTACTAGAGAACGGGTGTACCGCCATGACCACCACCTCGGTGACCTCGCACACCGGCTTCGAACCAGCCCTCTCGGTCCGCCAGGTGCTCACCCTGGAGCGGGTCCAGGCAGGGGAGCCCGAAGTGGTGGCCGGGGCCGGGCAGCTCGACCGGGCCGTGCGCTGGGTGCACGTCGCCGAGGCCGCCGACGTCGGTGTGATGCTCACCGGCGGCGAGATGGTCCTCACCACCGGCGTGCTCCTCGCCGGCGACGAGGCCAAGCAGGCCGAGTACATCCAGTCCCTGCACCGGGCGGAGGCCGCGGCCGTCGTGCTCGGGCTCGGCCGGGCCTTCCCCGCGCCGCCCGAGGTGATGCGCCGGGCCGCTGAGCGGTGCGGGCTGCCCATGGTCGTCCTGCACCGACCGTTCCCCTTCGCGGAGCTGACGGAGGAGGTCCAGTGCCGGCTGGTACGGCGGAAGTTCGCCGCCGTGAGCCTGTCGGAGTCGGTGCGGACTGCGCTCACCGGGCTCATCACCGCGGGCGCCCCGCTCCAGCGGCTGCTCGACGAGGTGGCCCAGCACAGCGGCTGCCCGGTCGTCGTCACCAACCTCGCCCACCGCGTCCTCGCCACGGCGGGGGAGCGGCCCGCGGTGGACGACGTGCTGCGCGACTGGGAGCGGATCGCCCGGCAGGCGGGCGGCAGCGAGGGCGACGGCTGGGTCCGCGCCGAGCTGGGCGGACGCGGGGAGCGGTGGGGCGGGCTGCTGCTGTGCGGGTACCGGGGCGACACGGCCACCGGGCGGCTGCTGGCCGACCGGGCCGCCGAGGCCCTGGTCCTGCACCGCATGCTCGGCGGCGGCTCCGCGCACACCTGGGAGGAGCAGTCCGCGCAGGGCCTGCTGACCGACCTCGTCTCCGGTGTCGTACCGGCCCGCCATCTGCTGCCCCGGGCGCGGGCGGCCGGGCTGCCGGTGAACCGGCGGACCTTCGTGCCCCTCGTCGTGCTGGGCGGGGAGCCGGGCCACATCGACCGGGTGCTGCGGGTGCTGGGGCTGTCCGGGCTCGTCGCCGAGCCGGTCGACGGGGCCACCGCCGTCCTGCTCAGCCTCGCCCGCGACCAGCAGGCCGAGGCACTGACCGCCCACTTCGCGGCCCGGCTGCGGACCGGGACCGGGGCGCCGCACGCCGTGGTCGCCGCGGCCGGTCCGCGCACCGACTGGGACGAGGTGCCGGCCGGGCTGCGCGAGGCCCGGCACGTCGCCGACGCGGTGGCCGACTCCTCGGCCGCCCTCGACCTGCCGGCCGTCGTACGCCTGCGGGACGTCCATCTGCGCGGCCTGATCCGGCTGCTGAGGGACGACCCCCACGTGCAGTCCTTCGCCGAGCGCGAGCTGGACGGGCTGCTGTGCGGGGCCGATCAGGAGCTGCTGAACGTGCTGCGCACGTACCTGGCGACCGGGCGCAACAAGTCCCGTACCGCCCAGCTCCACCACGTCTCCCGGCCGGCCCTCTACCGCCGTCTGGAGGCGATACAGACCCGGCTGGGCGTCGACCTCGACGACTTCGAGCAGGCGGCCTCCGTGCACATCGCGCTCCTCGCGCACGACGCGCAACAGGGGTGAAACATGCCACGACCTGGGAAAACGGCGGTGAAACATGGGCTCGCAGACGCGTGACACGGTGGCACGCCGACCGCCCGCAGACGTGACACGCTGCCACTCAAACGGTCCCGCGCGACTTTCTAGGCTCACCGGACACCGAGCTACCGGAGGTCCCGATGAGCCGAGTGATCCGTGCCGCCCTCTTCCAGACCGCCTGGACCGGCGACAAGGAATCCATGATCCAGGTCCACGAGCAGGCGGCCCGCGACGCGGCCGCGCAGGGCGCCCAGGTCCTGTGCTTCCAGGAGCTGTTCTACGGCCCCTACTTCTGTCAGGTCCAGGACAAGGCCTTCTACGAGTACGCCGAGCAGATCCCGAACGGCCCGACCGTCAGGCGCTTCCAGGCACTCGCGAAGGAGCTGGGCCTCGTCCTCGTCCTGCCGATGTACGAGGAGGAACAGCCGGGCGTCCTGTACAACACCGCCGCCGTGATCGACGCCGACGGCTCCTACCTGGGCAAGTACCGCAAGACCCACATCCCCCAAGTCCAGGGATTCTGGGAGAAGTTCTACTTCCGCCCCGGCAACAGCGGCTGGCCGGTCTTCGAGACGGCCGTCGGGAAGATCGGCGTCTACATCTGCTACGACCGCCACTTCCCGGAAGGCTGGCGGGCGCTGGGTCTCGCCGGTGCCGAGATCGTCTTCAACCCCTCCGCCACCTCGCGCGGCCTGTCCCGCTACCTGTGGCAGCTGGAGCAGCCGGCGGCGGCCGTCGCCAACGAGTACTTCGTGGGCGCGATCAACCGGGTCGGCGTGGAGGACCTGGGCGACAACGACTTCTACGGCACCACGTACTTCGTGGACCCGGAGGCCCAGTTCGTCGGCGAGGTGGCCGGCGACAAGGAGACCGAACTCGTCGTACGCGACCTGGACCTGGCCAAACTCCGCGAGGTCCGCGACCGCTGGCAGTTCTACCGCGACCGGGCTCCGGGGGCGTACACGCCGCTGACCGCACCCTGACCGCACCGTTCCCACTGGTTGGAGAGGGACCATGAGCAGCCGTACCGTCATCCGCGGTGGTCTCGTCATCACCGCGTCCGACGAGATCCACGCCGACGTGCTGATCGAGGACGGCCGCATCGCTGCCCTCGCCGCCTCCGGCACCCCCGCCGCAGAGGCGTTCAGCGCCGAGCACGTCATCGACGCCGCCGGGAAGTACGTCATCCCGGGCGGTGTCGACGCCCACACCCACATGGAGCTGCCGTTCGGCGGCACCTTCGCCTCCGACACCTTCGAGACCGGCACCCGGGCCGCCGCCTGGGGCGGCACGACCACGATCGTCGACTTCGCGGTGCAGAGCGTCGGGCACACCCTGCGCGAGGGCCTGGACACCTGGCACGCCAAGGCCGAGGGCAACTGCGCCATCGACTACGGCTTCCACATGATCGTCTCCGACGTCAACGAGGAGACGCTCAAGGAGATGGACCTGCTGGTCGAGGAAGGAGTGACCAGCTTCAAGCAGTTCATGGCCTACCCGGGCGTCTTCTACTCCGACGACGGCCAGATCCTGCGCGCCATGCAGCGCTCCGCCGAGAACGGCAGCCTGATCATGATGCACGCCGAGAACGGCATCGCGATCGACGTGCTGGTCGAGCAGGCGCTGGCCCGGGGCGAGACCGACCCCCGCTACCACGGAGAGGTGCGCAAGGCACTGCTGGAGGCCGAGGCCACCCACCGCGCCATCCGCCTAGCGCAGGTCGCCGGCGCTCCGCTGTACGTCGTGCACGTCTCGGCGATGGAGGCGGTCGCCGAGCTGGCGCGGGCGCGTGACGAGGGGCTGAACGTCTTCGGCGAGACGTGCCCGCAGTACCTGTTCCTGTCCACCGACAACCTCGCCGAGCCCGACTTCGAGGGCGCGAAGTACGTGTGCAGTACTCCGCTGCGGCCCAAGGAGCACCAGGCAAGACTCTGGCAGGGCCTGCGCACCAACGACCTCCAGGTGGTCTCCACCGACCACTGCCCCTTCTGCTTCGTCGGCCAGAAGGAGCTGGGCCGCGGCGACTTCTCCAAGATCCCCAACGGGCTGCCCGGCGTCGAGAACCGCATGGACCTGCTCCACCAGGCCGTCCTCGACGGGCACATCTCCCGCCGCCGCTGGATCGAGATCGCCTGCGCCACCCCGGCCCGCATGTTCGGCCTGTATCCGCAGAAGGGCACCATCACACCGGGCGCCGACGCCGACGTCGTCATCTACGACCCGCACGCCGAGCAGGTCATGTCCGCCGAGACGCACCACATGAACGTCGACTACTCGGCGTACGAAGGCAGGCGGACGACCGGCCGGGTCGAGACCGTGCTCTCGCGCGGCGAACCCGTCATCACCGAGCGGGAGTACACCGGACGCGCCGGTCACGGCGTCTACACCCCGCGCTCCACCTGTCAGTACCTCACCTAGGAGTGGCGCCCATGGACTTCGGACTCGTCCTGCAGACCGACCCGCCGGCCTCCCGCGTCATCAGCCTGATGCAGCGGGCCGAGCGCAACGGCTTCACGTACGGCTGGACCTTCGACTCCGCCGTGCTGTGGCAGGAGCCGTTCGTGATCTACAGTCAGATCCTGGCGAACACCGAGAAGTTGACGATCGGCCCGATGGTCACCAACCCGGGCACCCGCACCTGGGAGGTCACCGCCTCCACCTTCGCCACCCTCAACGACATGTTCGGCAACCGCACGGTCTGCGGCATCGGCCGCGGCGACTCCGCCATGCGCGTCGCCGGCCGCAAACCGAACACCCTGGCCCGCATCAGCGAGGCCATGAAGGTCATCCGGGCCCTCGGCAGCGGCAGGGAGGCCGACCTCGGCGGCACGGTCGTCAGGTTCCCGTGGATCAAGCCGGGCGCCGAACTCCCCGTGTGGATGGCCGCGTACGGACCCAAGGCGCTGAAGATGACCGGCGAGGAGGCCGACGGGTTCATCCTCCAGCTGTCCGACCTGTACCTCACCGAGTACATGGTGAAGGCCGTGAAGGACGCGGCCGTCGCCGCCGGCCGAGACCCGTCCGAGGTGACGATCTGCGTCGCCGCCCCGGCGTACGTCACCGCGGACGACTCGCCCGAGGCGCTGGCCCACGCGCGCGACCAGTGCCGGTGGTTCGGCGGCATGGTCGGCAACCACGTGGCCGACCTGGTCGCCAAGTACGGCGAGCACTCCGGCCAGGTCCCCGACGACCTCACCGACTACATCAAGGCCCGCGAGGGGTACGACTACTCCCACCACGGCCGTGCCGACAACCCGGACACCGAGTTCGTGCCCGACGAGATCGTCGACCGGTTCTGCATCATCGGGCCGGCCGAGAAGCACATCGAGAAACTCAACGCGCTGCGCGAGCTGGGCGTCGACCAGTTCGCCGTGTACGACATGCACGACGCCCAGGAAGCCACCATCGACGCCTACGGCACGACGGTGATCCCGGCGGTCAACGCCTGACCGTACCCATCCAGTTGATCTCCCCCTTCCCGCTCTCCCGGGAAGGGGGTCCAGGGCGCTTTCCCCTCACCTGAGGTCGGGGCGCACCCCCCTCGGAGCCACCCGCACGGCCTCTCCCCGTCCCACCCCTCCTCGATTGGCCTGCCCATGACCGACACCGCTCCCACGGCCATACCGTCGACCGCTCAAGTCACCCTGCCCGACGGCCGGGTGGAGATCGCCCCTGGTTCGCCGCAGCCCAGCGGCCCCTACGCCAACGCGGACCTGCTCCCGGTCCCCGTGGCGAAGCGCACCTGGACGACGTACAACTTCTCCGCGCTGTGGGTCGGCATGGCCCACAACACGGCCTCCTGGACGCTCGCGTCCGGGCTGATCGCGGTCGGCATGGACTGGAAGCAGGCCGTGTTCACCATCGCGCTCGCCAATCTGATCGTGTTGGTGCCGATGCTGCTCACCGGGCACGCGGGACCCAAGTACGGCATTCCCTTCCCGGTCTTCGCCCGCGCCTCCTTCGGGGTGCGCGGCGCCAACCTGCCCGCCGTCGTGCGGGCGTTGGTGGCCTGCGGCTGGTTCGGCATCCAGACCTGGATCGGCGGCGAGGCCATCTACTTCCTGGCCGGCAAGCTGATCGGCGACAGCTGGGCGAACGCCTCGCACGTCGGTGGCTACGCCTGGACCATGTGGCTGTCGTTCGCGATCTTCTGGGTGATCCAGGTCGCCATCATCTACCGGGGCATGGAGACCATCCGGCGCTTCGAGAACTGGGCCGCGCCCTTCGTACTCGTCGGCGCCTTCGTGATGCTGTGGTGGATGAGCAGCAAGGCCGGGGGCGTCGGACCGCTGTTCGACCAGCCCTCCGAGCTGGGCTGGGGCGGCGACTTCTGGAAGCTGTTCTGGCCCTCGCTGATGGGCATGATCGGCTTCTGGTCCACGCTGTCGCTGAACATCCCTGACTTCACCCGCTACGGCAAGAGCCAGAAGGCCCAGACCTGGGGCCAGGCTCTGGGCTTGCCGACCACGATGACCCTCTTCGCCTTCCTCTCCGTGCTGGTGACCTCCGGCTCGCAGGCGGTCTACGGCAAGCCGGTCTGGGACCCGGTCCAGCTCGCCGCCAAGACGGACAACGTGGTCGGCCTGCTCTACGCCCTGGTCACCGTCCTGGTGGCGACCCTCTCCGTGAACATCGCCGCCAACCTGGTCTCCCCGGCCTTCGACTTCTCCAACGTCGCGCCCCGCAGAATCAGTTTCCGCACCGGCGCCCTGATCACCTCGGTGCTCGCCGTGCTGATCTTCCCGTGGAAGCTGTACTCCGACCCGCAGGGCTACATCTTCACCTGGCTCGGCCTGGTCGGCGGCCTGCTCGGCACGGTCGCGGGCATCCTCGTCGCCGACTACTGGATCCTGCGCCGCACCCGCCTCGCCCTCGCCGACCTGTACCGCGCGGGCGGGCGCTACTGGTACGCGGGCGGCTGGAACTGGCGGGCGGTCGTCGCCTTCGCGGCCGGCGGCGCCCTCGCGATCGGCGGCGCCGACTTCCATCCGCTGATCGACGGCCGTCCCGTCCCTGCTCTGAAGTCCCTCGCCGACTACGGCTGGGCGGTGGGCCTCGGCACGTCGCTGGTGCTGTACCTGGTGCTGACGCTGCTGACCGGCCGGAAGGAGGAGATGGCGGCGGCTTGAGGGAGGGGTACGGTTCCCCGGCGGCCGGCGTGCCGCCGGGGTGCCGCACGCAGTCCGTACCTGACGGAGTGTCAGCCGGACGTGCCGCCCCGCAGCGCTGCGACGGCGCTCTTCGCTGCCTTGATGGCCCCCTTGTTGATCTCGTCCGAGCTCGGGGCCTTCTTCGTCTCGAAGTCACTGCCGTTGTACGTGACGATCACCAGGGCGTTGGAGACGCGGGCTATCACCACGCCCTCGCGGGTCTGCTGCTTGTCCTCCGTGGTGAGGTTCACGACGGAGTAGGCGGCGTCCCCGAGCCCCGGAACGGCCCCGCCGCCGCTCTTCTCGGTAGAGCGCTGCTCGTACTCCTTCTTCGCCTCCTGGTCCGATTCGGCCACCTCGAAGGAGACGTCGAGCCAGCGGTAGTCGTAGCCCTTGAGGGCGTTCCAGGAGCAGGTGCGGCGGAGCTTCGTGTCCGTCGAAGGGATCTCCTTGCCCGCCGTCTTGGCCCCGGGCACCAGGGACTTGACGGTCGCCGTCGGCACGCCGGTGCAGGGGGAGGGCGCGGTGGTGTACGTCTTCGACACCGCGGTGGAGGACGGGGCGGAGGCCGCATGGGTGGGCGTCTCCTGGTCCGGCCGGTGGCCGGCGGCGGACGGCGTGGCCGGACCCGACGACAGCGCCCAGCCGGCGCAGGCCAGCACGGCGACCGGCGTCAGACGCGCGGTGAGGGCGAGCGGCAGAGGAAGAGAACGCACAGCGCACTTCTCGTGGGGGAGGGGGCGCGGAAGGGGGTCCGCATGGTGGACGGGGACGCCAGTGTCACATGACTGTCTGTGAGGCGGAAGAGAAAACTCGCAGCGTGCCCGCTCGGTGACGCAGCACCGAAGTCGGCGCCCTCTATGCCCTGTTATGGGCATCAGCTCTCGTCCATGTGCCGAACCGGACGACGGGGTGGCTACGGCAGGGCTCCAGCGTCGATGTCGCAGATGATCGCGGTGTTCCCGGGCGGCGATCATGTCCGTACGATCACCCGGGAGACGTTTCCGAGCCGAGGAGCGCGCCCGTGTTCACCACCCGGCCCACCCTTCAGGGCACCTTCGGCATGGTGTCCTCCACCCACTGGCTGGCCTCCCAGTCGGCGATGGCGGTCCTGGAGGACGGCGGCAACGCCTTCGACGCGGCCGTGGCCGGTGCCTTCGTGCTGCACGTGGTGGAGCCGCACCTGAACGGGCCCGCAGGAGAAGTGCCGATCCTGCTCGCCCCGGCCGGCGGCGAGGTGCGCGTGCTGTGCGGGCAGGGCGTGGCGCCGCAGGGCGCGACGATCGCGCACTACAAGGGGCTCGGCCTGGACCTCGTCCCCGGCACCGGACCGCTCGCGGCCGCCGTGCCCGGCGCCTTCGACGCCTGGCTGCTGCTCCTGCGCGACCACGGGACCAAGCCCCTGGAGGACGTGCTGAAGTACGCCATCGGGTACGCCGAGCACGGGCACGCGCCCGTGGAGAACGTCGGCGCCACCGTGGAGAGCGTCCGGGAGCTGTTCGAGAGCGAGTGGACCTCCTCGGCGGAGGTGTACCTGCCGGGCGGCCGGGCGCCCCGGCCCGGCGAACTGCTGCGCAACCCAGCCCTCGCCGCCACCTGGAAGCGGCTCCTCGCCGAGACCGCCCGGGCCGGCGACCGGGAGGCGCGCATCGACGCCGCGCGCGCGGTGTGGCGCACCGGCTTCATCGCCGAGGCCCTGGTACGGCAGTCCCGGCGGCCCACCCTGGACACCAGCGGCGCACGGCACACCGGCACGCTCACCGAGGCCGACCTCGCCGGCTGGTCGGCGAGCTACGAGACACCGGTGACGTACGACTGGAACGGCTGGACCGTGTGCAAGGCCGGCCCCTGGAGCCAGGGCCCCGCCCTCCTCCAGCAGCTGGCCCTGCTCCCGGCCGAGCTGCCCGCCTACGCCTCGGCCGACTACGTCCACCTCCTCATCGAGGGCTGCAAGCTGGCCATGGCCGACCGCGAGGCCTGGTACGGGGACGCGGCCGAGGTGCCGCTCGCCGAGCTGCTGTCGGACGGCTACAACGCCGGGCGGCGGGCGCTCGTCGGCCCCAAGGCGTCGTACGAGCTGCGCCCGGGCAGCCCCGGAGGCCGTACCCCGCACCTTCCCGCACAGGCGCACGCGCGCGTGGAGCCCGGCGCCGACCTCGGCTTCCATCCGATGGGCGCGGGCGAGCCGACCGTCGCCGAGCCCCGTGTCGGCGCCGACGGCGACACCCGCGGCGACACCTGCCACCTGGACGTGGTCGACCGCTGGGGCAACATGATCGCGGCCACGCCCAGCGGCGGCTGGCTCCAGTCCAACCCGGTCGTGCCCGAGCTTGGCTTCCCGCTCGGCACCCGGCTGCAGATGACCTGGCTGGAGGAGGGGCTGCCTAACTCCCTCACCCCCGGCCGCCGCCCCCGCACCACCCTGACCCCGTCCCTTGCACTGCGCGACGGCGTCCCGGTGCTGGCGTTCGGCACGCCCGGCGGCGACCAGCAGGACCAGTGGCAGCTGCACTTCTTCCTCGCCGCCGTCCTGCGCGCCCCAGTCCGCGGCGGCCTCGACCTGCAGGGCGCCGTCGACGCCCCGAACTGGCACAACGACAGCTTCCCCAGCTCCTTCCACCCGCGCGGCCGCCGCCCCGGCAGCGTGACCGTGGAGTCCCGCATGCACGCGGACGTGATCGAGGAGCTGCGGCAGCGCGGCCACGACGTCACCGTCGGCCCCGGCTGGTCGGAGGGCCGCCTGTGCGCGGTGGCCCGGGACCCCCGGACCGGCGTCCTGTCGGCCGCGGCGAACCCACGCGGGATGCAGGGGTACGCGGTAGGCCGCTGACGGCCGGTGCGGCACCCGCTGTTCATCCCGATTCCACCTGGCATCCACCGGACGAGCGTGGATTGTCAGTGGCGCGTGTTCTCATGGGGGGCATGATCCAAGACACGGAAACCATCGACGAGTTTCTCACCCGCTGCTCGGCCGACGTCGAGGAAGCGGTCCGCAAGGCCGCCGCCGCCGAGATCCTGCCCCGCTTCCGCAGCCTCGCCGACCACGAGGTGGACCAGAAGAGCGGACCCCACGACCTGGTGACCGACGCCGACCGCCTCGCCGAGCGCCGGCTCACCGAGGCCCTCGGGGCGCTGCTGCCCGGCTCGGTGGTGGTCGGCGAGGAGGCGGTCCACGCCAACCCGGCGACGTACGAGGCGATCCAGGGCGACGCGCCCGTCTGGATCATCGACCCGGTCGACGGCACCCGCCAGTTCGTGCACGGCGACGACGGCTTCTGCACCCTGGTCGCGCTCGCCCACCGGGGCACCGTCCTGGCCTCCTGGACGTACGCGCCCGTGCGCGACCAGTTCGCCACCGCCGTCCGCGGACAGGGCGCCTTCCTCGACGGCGAGCGGCTGTTCGCGGGCCCGCCCGCACCCGGCCGCGACCTCGTCGTCGCCACCTCCCACCCCGACTTCACCACCGACGAGCAGAAGCGCGCGCTGCGCGCCCTGTGGACCGACGGCCTCGCCCCGCGCCCCTGCGGCTCGGCGGGCCTGGAGTATCTCGCCATGGCGCGGGGCGAGTTGGACGCCGTGGCGTTCTCCTGGGAGGCCGCCTGGGACCATGCGGCGGGCCTGCTCCTGGTCGAGGAGGCGGGCGGCGCCCACCTCACCCTGACCGGCGAACCGTTCCGCGTGACCGGCGGCAACGCACTGCCGTTCACCGCCGCGAGGGACGCCGCCACGGCACACCGGATCGCGGAACTGCTGCGCACGGCCCGCTGAGACACCCGGGCCGGGGGAGTGTCAGCCCTCCGGCATATCCTGAACCTGAGTGGCCATCGGCTGACGAGGCTGACGAAGGGGTCCGAAGGTGCCGTCGATGCTCGATGCGGTCGTGGTGGGTGCGGGGCCGAACGGTCTGACCGCAGCCGTGGAGCTGGCCCGCCGGGGTTTCTCCGTCGCCCTGTTCGAGGCACAGTCCAGCGTCGGCGGCGGTGCGCGCACCGAGGAGCTGACCCTGCCCGGCTTCCGGCACGACCCGTGCTCGGCCGCCCACCCCCTCGGCATCAACTCGCCCGCGTTCCGCGCGCTGCCCCTGGACCGCTACGGCCTCGAGTGGCTGCACGCCGACCTGCCCATGGCGCACCCGTTCCCGGACGGCACCGCGGCCGTCCTCGCCCGTTCCGTCGCCCGGACGGCCGCCTCCTTCGGCCCGCGTGACGCGGGCGCATACCGCAGGCTGGTCGGACCGTTCCTGTCCAGGTGGGACACGCTCGCCCGGGACTTCATGTCCCTGCCGCTGACCGCGCTGCCGCGCGACCCGGTCACCCTCGCCCGCTTCGGCCTGGCCGGGCTGCCGCCCTCCACCTGGCTGATGCGCCGCTTCCACGACGAGCGGTTCAAGGCGCTCTTCTCCGGCCTCGTCGCCCACGTCATGGCCCCGCTGAGCGGCCTGGCCACCGGCGCCGTCGGCCTGGTCTTCGCCCTGGCCGCGCATGCCCGCGGCTGGCCCGTGGCCCGCGGCGGCTCCCAGGCGATCTCCGACGCCCTGGCCGCCTACTTCGCGGACCTCGGCGGCGCCCTGCACACCGACTACGAGGTCAAGCGCCTGGACGACCTGCCGCCCGCGCGCGCGTACGTCTTCGACACCTCGCCCGCCGCGCTCGCCCGCATCGCCGGCTTCGGCGGCTACTACGACCGCTACCGCTACGGCCCCGGCGTCTTCAAGATCGACTACGCGCTGGACGGCCCGGTCCCCTGGACCGCTCCCGAGGCCCGGGACGCCGGCACCGTGCAGATCGGCGCGAGCCGGGCCGAGATCGGTGCCGCCCTGCGCGCCGCCTCCCGCGAGGGCCGCGCGCCCGACCCGCCGTTCCTGATCACCGTGCAGCCCAGCGTGGCCGACCCCACCCGCGCCCCGGAGGGCAAGCACGTCTTCTGGGCGTACGGCCATGTCCCGAACGGCTGGACCGGCGACCTCACGGACGCCATAGAACGGCAGCTGGAGCGCTTCGCGCCCGGCTTCCGCGACCGGATCCTCGCCCGCGCCACCGCGGGCCCGGCCGAGCTGGCCGTCCGCAACGCCAACTACATCGGAGGGGACATCGCCTGCGGCGCGGCCTCCGGGCTCCAGCTCCTGCTGCGCCCCAGACTGTCCCTGTTCCCGTACCAGACCCCGCATCCGGCCGTCTTCATCTGCTCCTCGGCGACCCCGCCCGGACCCGGCGTGCACGGCATGTCGGGGCACAACGCGGCCAAGGCCGTGTGGCGAAGACTGAGGCAGACATGACCACCATCACCCTCGTCCAGGGCGACATCACCCAGCAGAGCGCCGACGCGATCGTCAACGCCGCCAACTCCTCGCTGCTGGGCGGCGGAGGCGTCGACGGCGCGATCCACCGGCGCGGCGGCCCCGCGATCCTGGAGGAGTGCCGCAAGCTGCGCGCGTCCCGGTACGGCAAGGGCCTGCCCACGGGCCAGGCGGTCGCCACCACGGCGGGCAACCTGGACGCCCGCTGGGTCATCCACACCGTGGGCCCGGTGTACAGCCAGAGCGAGGACCGCTCCGAGCTGCTCGCCTCCTGCTACCGCGAGTCACTCCGGGTGGCCGATGAGCTGGGTGCGCGGACGGTCGCGTTCCCGGCGATCTCCACCGGGGTGTACCGGTGGCCGATGGAGGACGCGGCACGGATCGCGGTGGAGACGGTGCGGGTGGCGGAGACGGCGGTCGGGGAGGTCCGGTTCGTGCTCTTCGACGAGCGGGCGTACGAGGCGTTCGCCGCGCAGCTTCGCTGACAGGTTGTTCACTTCGGATGGTCGGACCTGTCGGCACGGGTGCCGTCGGCTCAGGCTCCGGCGGCCGTCACGACGGCGTCCGTGGCGAAGCCGAGCAGGAGGCCGAGGAGAATGCACCAGGTGGTGAGCGTCTTCAGGCCCGTCTTGCGGGCGACGGCCAGCAGCTCGATGACGACGTAGAGGATCGAGCCGGCGGCGAGGCCGAGGAAGGCGATGGACAGGGTGTCGTTGACCAGGTGCCGGCCGACGAGGGTGCCGAGGAAGGTGGGGCCGCCGCCGATCAGGCCGAGCCACAGCAGGGTGGGCCAGGAGGGGCGTTCCCCTTCTGCGGCCAGGGGAGCGACGATGCCGAAGCCCTCGGTGGCGTTGTGCAGGCCGAAGCCGATGATCAGCAGCACGGCGAGGGAGAGCTCGCCCTGGGCGGCGGAGTTGCCGATGGCGAGGCCCTCGGCGAAGTTGTGCAGGCCGATACCGGTGGCGATCATCAGCGCGAGCGAACCGTGCCGATCGGGGCCTGGGTATCCAGCCTGGTCTTCGATATCGCCTCGCGGATCGTGGCCCGGCCCGGCTTCCTGACCCATGGCTGGGCCTGGCTGATCGCGATTGGCGTGCTGGGCGCGCTGGCGGCGGCCTGCGTCGGCTTCCTCGACCTGTTCGCCATCCGCACCGGCACGCCGGCCTTCGGTACCGGCCTGGTGCACATGTCCCTGAACCTCGCCGTCACCGCCGCGTACGCGGCCGGTTTCGCCAGGCGGCAGGGCGGCGGACACCCAGAAGGGCAGAGCGTCGGATACGGGCAGCTGGCACTCTCCGCCGTCTCGCTCGCCGTCCTCGGCCTGTCCGGCTACCTCGGCGGCAAGCTCGCCTACCGCTACGGCGTCCGCGTCGCCGACGAAGAGGTACAGGCCGAGGGATTCCGCGCCGCGTCCCCCTGACCCTTCCGACCCTCTCTGGAGCCCCGTCATGGACATCGCCGCCCTCGTCGCCTGGGTGGTCACCGCCCTCGGTGGATTCGTCCTCCTGGCCCGCTGGATCTCCCGCGGCGGCCTGCGCCGGCAACAGACGAAGACGACCCGCTTCCCGGCGCCGCTCGTCTTCGGCCACTTCCTGCTCGCAGCCGCCGGACTCGTGGTCTGGATCGTCTACCTCGCCGCCGACCGGGGTGCCCTGGCGCGGACGTCCTTCGGCATCCTCGTCGCCGTCGCCCTGCTCGGCTTCACGATGCCGGCCCGCTGGATCCCCGTGTACCGCACCGCCACCCCCGGTGCCGCGGCGGACGAAGGAGTTCCTGCCGAACGGCACCTTCCCGTCCCCGTCGTCGCCGCGCACGGCATCCTCGGCGCCGCGACCCTGGTCCTGGTTCTGTTGGCCGCGCTCGGGGTCGGCGGCAGCTGACCGCCGGTGCCGCGCCGTGTGCCTTTCAGCCGGTGTGGGCACCGAACCAGCCGGGAGCCCTTCCGAGCACCACGTTCCACCGACCGGCCCGGCCGTTGAACCCGGTTGCGCTCAGGGGTGGCCACCTACGAGGGAAGGGGCTGCTCGGCCCAGATGGTCTTGCCGCTGCCGGTGTACCGCGTCCCCCAGCGCTCGGTGAGCTGGGCGACCAGCATGAGGCCGCGTCCGCCCTCGTCGAAGATGCGGGCGCGACGCAGATGCGGTGAGGTGCTGCCGGCGTCGGAGACCTCACAGATCAGCGTCCTTTCCTTGATCAGCCGCAGCTGAATGGGCGCGCCGCCGTAACGGATGGCGTTGGTCACCAGCTCGCTGACCACGAGTTCGGTGACGCAGGCCAGCTCGTCCAGCTCCCAGGCGTGGAGTTGGGCGGTCGCCCGGGAACGGGCGCCTGCGACGACGGCCGGATCGCCGGGGAGGTCCCAGACGGCGACGTGCCCGCTGTCCAGAGCACGGGTACGGGCGATGAGCAACGCGGCGTCGTCGGAGGGCCGCTCGTCGAGCAGCGCCTCGAACACCTTGTCGCAGGTGGTCTCCAACGACGAGGCAGTGGCGCCGACCAGGGCGCCGCGCAGGGCATGCAGGCCGGCGTCGACATCACGATGGCGTGCCTCGATCAGGCCGTCGGTGTAGAGCACGAGGAGACTGCCTTCGGGAAGTTCGTGGTGAACGCACTCGAACGGCATTCCTCCCACGCCGAGCGGCGGTCCGGTAGGGAGTTCGAGGAAGTCCACTCGGCCGTCAGGGCCTACCAGTGCGGGCCAGAGGTGGCCCGCACTGGCGAGCGTGCACGTGCGGGAGATGGGGTCGTAGACCGCGTACAGGCAGGTGGCTCCGAGTTCTCCGAAGGGCGCCTCCGTCGCGGAGTCGGGACCCTCGCTGAGCCGGACGACGAGGTCGTCCAGGTGGGCGAGGAGCTCGTCCGGGGTCAGATCGACGTCGGCGAGGGTACGTACGGCCATGCGAAGGCGCCCCATGGCGGCCGAGGCGGCGATGCCGTGGCCGACCACATCGCCGACGACGAGGGCGACGCGGGCGCCGGACAGCGGGATCACGTCGAACCAGTCACCGCCGACGCCGATCTTCGACTCCGCGGGAAGGTAGCGGCCGGCGACGTCGACGGCCGCTTGCTCGAGAATCCCCCGCGGCAGAAGGCTGTGCTGGAGAGCCAGTGCCGTCGAGTGCTCGCGCGTGTAGCGGCGGGCGTTGTCGATGCAGACCGCGGCACGTGCCCCCAGTTCCTCGGCGATCCGCAGGTCGTCGTGTCCGTACGGTGCGGCGGAGGGGGACAGACGGGTGAAGAGGGCGACGCCGAGGTTCGTGCCGCGGGCGCGGAGCGGCACCGCGATGAGCGAGTGCGCGCGATGCCGGCTCACCCAGGCGGCCCGGTCGGGGTCGTGGGCCAGCCAGCGGGCGATTTCGGGCTCCCCGATCTGGTGCACGCTGCCGTGACCGGTGGCCAGGCAGCGGGCCACCGGCGAGAACTCCGGGTAGCGGGCTTGGTCGCCGACTGCGACGGCAGGCTTCACCCCGGAGCGGACGGCTGCGCGCCGCAGCAGCAGGGGCCCGTCGGCGGGGATGGGCGGGGGCTCGTCGCCGCGCAGCACGGCGTCAAGGAGATCGACGGAGACGAAGTCCGCCAGGGCGGGCACGGCTGTGTCGGCCAGCTCCTGGGCGGTACGGGCCACGTCCAGGCTGCTGCCGATACTCCTGCTGGCCTCATTGAGCAGTGCCAGGCGCTCGCGGGCCGCATACTGCTCGGAGAAGTCCAGGGCCGCCAGCTGCACCCCGTGCACGAGTCCGTGGGAGTCCTTGAGCGGGGTGAAGTGGACGATCCAGGCGTGCGCTTCGGCCTCTCCGGGGACCTTGACGTAGTTCTCGATGTGCTCGGGTTCACCGGTCTTCAGCACGCGATCGACGGATCGTTCTGGAGCCTGGAAGCCTGGATCGGGCATGTGTTCGGTGATCCGGAGGCCCCGAAGCTCCCGCTCCGAGGCGGCGAGCTGCTGGGTCATGGGCTCGTTGACGCGCAGGAACCGGCCCTCGGTGTCGTAGATCGCCAGGGAGAACGGGGACTGGTCGAACGACCAACGGATCAGTGGGTCCGTATCGCGCTCCGCCTCCGCCCGCACCGGAACGCCCTCCAGTAGCCAACCGGCCCGCCCGTCACCCGTGGGCAGCGGACGCGCACGCAACCGGCACTCCACCGCGCTGCCGTCCCGGTGACGGAGCGCCACCTGCCCGGTCCAGTCCTCCTGCCGATCGAACCGCTCACGAGCTGCGGCGGGGAGGACTGAGGCGAGCAGCTCTGCCGCGGGCCGGCCGACGGCCTCGGCGGCGGAGTGCCCAAGCAGGTGCTCCGCACCGGCGCTCCAGCAGGTCAGAAAACCGTCCGGAGCTGCCACTGCCACTGCCACTGCCACTGCGTCAGCGGCGGGAAGGGAGTCACCAGGAAAGCGCTCCGGTGGGTCCATGGTCGATCATCTCGCCTTCGGGTCCCCTGCTGATTCAAGGATCGCTCGGCCCTGGCGCCAGTTCCCGTCAAGTGATCGCACGCGCTGGGGGGCGCTGCTGCCGGACAGTCGACCCAGGCGGGCTTGTGGCGTGCGGGTGGTATGCCATGGAGTGTCGTTTTACATGCCCATTGGGCCGGTCTAGCGTAAAAACACAGGACGACGCTCGCCGCCGTCACCATCGGAAAGGGGGATCTGTCATGTCATGGACGATATCCGGCACCTACGTGGCCGGTTGCTCCTGCGCGGTGCTGTGCAGCTGCCCGTACGACGGCCAGCCCCGCGACGCCCAGGGGGGTACCGAGTGCCTGGGCACCGCCGTGTTCCATGTGGCGGAGGGGAATCTGGACGGCCTGGACCTGTCCGGTGTGGACTTCGCGTTCTACAACCACTTCCCGTCCAACCTGTCCTCCGGCAACTGGAAGGTCGGGTTGGTCGTGGACAGTGCGGCCAGCGACGAACAGGCCGACGCCCTGGAGCGCATCCTGTCCGGCCGGGAAGGCGGGCCGTTCGGTCAGCTCTCGCAGTTCTACGGTGAATACCTGGGTATGGAGCGGGCGGGCGTCTCCCTCACGGACGGGGACCGGCCCGGCTTCAGGGTCGAGGGCAGGACGGAACTCTCGTACCAGCCGCTGACCGGCCCCGACGGCAGCCCGACGAAGATCAAGAACGCCATGTTCGGATTCGCGCCCGAATTCGAGGTCGGCAGGACCACCGGGCGTTCCGACGCCTTCGGGCTGAGTTACCAGGCGTCGTACGGTGAGACGGCCGACTACGTCTTCAGCAGCGAGGAGGCCGAAGGAGCCGCCCAGGGACGTGCCTGAGAGGCCATGCATGAGCACGGGTGAGGCACCGCGGCTGATGGCGACGGTGTTCTCCGCGCCCTCCTTGTCGAGGTGCGTGCCGATCGCTCTCCTGGTGGGCACCCTGCTCTCGCTCGTCAACCAAGGCGCGGTGATCGCTTCCGGGGACGCCACGGCCGCGACCTGGTTGCGGGTGCTGTTCAACTACCTGGTGCCGTTCTGCGTGTCCAGCGCGGGATTCTTCAGCTGCCGACGGGCCGCCTGGCGCACAGCCCGGTCCACAGGAAGAGCGCGGACCAGGTGAGTCACATGCCGTCCATCGACGGCATCGAGCCCCGCAGCCCCGGCAGCAGCCAGTCCTGGAACGGTGCGAGCACGGCCAGGACAAGGAAGGTGACGCCCACGACCCGGGCCAGCAGCGGGCCCCGCGACCACAGCTTCTCCACGAAGATCGTCACGGCCAGTCCGGCCATCGCCGCCACGTTCATCACGCCGAGCGGAACGAGGACGACCATCAGCCCCGCGCAGCAGCCGACGCAGTAGGCGCCGTGGTGGACGCCCACCCGCAGGTCGCGGGCCGGCTGCCGGAAGGTCGCGTACTGCATCAGATGGCTCATGGGGTTGCGGCAGTTCCGCAGGCAGACGTATTTGAGAGGGCCGAGCTGGTACAGGCCGGCGAGCAGGAAGGCCACCGAGCCGATCCAGCGTCCGGCGGTGGGTTGGTCGTGCACCAGGTCACCGGTGAGAGCCAGAGCCGCGTAGGCGAGCAGTCCGAAGCCGGTCCACACCAGCAGGTATCCGCCCATGAACTCGGCGGTGCGGGCGGCCCGTGTCCAGCCGGAGGACTGTCGGCCGATCCCGCGCACCCATGTGATGGCCACCGGCGCCATGGAGGGCAGCATCATGGCTGCCGTCATCGTCACCCAGAGCAGCAGGAACAGCGGTAGCGCCATCCCCATGGTGCCGGGCCCGACCCCCATGTCCCGGGCCTGCCCGATCGCCAGCACCCAGGCGGGCACGGCGATCAGGACGACCAGGATCCAGGCGGCCGCGAGATCCCGTGCCGGCAGCAGCCCTCCGCCCGCTGCGGTCGGCGCGGGCGACCGGGCGGATACGAAGGCGGAAGTCCGGCTGTGACGCATCGGCGTGCTCTCCTGCGGATAACTCCAGGGGAGCACGCCGCCGCATGCGACGCGACCCGGTCCGGGGGGCTCTTCGCGCCCTGGCGGTGATCCGCGCCTCCTTGGCGAGCCGGTTGGTGGCCTGCCATGTGTCGTGCCCGACCCCCATGTCCCGGTGGCCGGCGCGATAGTAGCCATGTACATAGTAGTCATGTACTGTATTCAGCGTGAGTTCAGCAGATGAGAGCGCCACGGCGGGGTTCCTGGTCTGGCGTTTGTCGATGAAGTGGCGGGTAGCTGTCGACCGGGCGGTCGCGCCGCTGGGTCTGACGCATGCCCAGTACGCGTTGATGGCGTCGCTGTACGGCATGCGGCGCTCCGGGCTGCGGCCCAGCCAGCGTCGCCTCGCCGACCACACAGGACTCGAACCGCTGTACGTTTCCAAGCTCGCCCGCGCCCTGGAGGCCGCCGGACTCGTCGCCCGCACCCGGGACCCGAACGACCCGCGTGCCATGCAGCTGTCGCTCACCGAGCAGGGGCACGACGTCGCAGGCCGCGCGATCGAGGTGGTCCAGGGGCTGCTGGACCAGTTGCTGGAGCCGCTCGGGGGACAGGACAGCCCGCGTACACGGCAGTTCACCCGCGAGCTGGCGACCCTGCTCGACGCGCCTCTTGATCCACCCACCGAGAACGAGAAGGAGCAGTCATGACCACCACCGCACCCCTGGTCAATGGCCGGGTCATCGCCTTGGCGCACTATGCCGGTCGTGCCCTCGCGGAGGGCGTGGCGGCCCGCCACGGCGCCACGTTCCACCAGAATGTGACGCTCCGGGCCGTCGTGGTCGCGGGCGAGTCCATCGGCCGCGACGAGCTCGTCGCCGACGTCACCGGCTCACTGAAGACCGACGCGTCGGTCGTGCGCGGCGTCATAGAGGAGCTGACGGCCGCGACGCTGCTGGAAGAGGACCCGGCGGACGCGTCCCGGATGCGGCTCACGGACGCCGGACGGGAGCTTTACGAGAGCACCTCCGCCGAGACCGCCGAGATCTCCGCCCGGCTGTACGCCGGAATCCCGGCCGAGGAACTGGCGATCGCGGGCCGAGTGCTGGCACTGGTCACGGAGCGGGCGAACGCCGAGTTGGCCGGCGCCTGAGGTTCCGTCCCGGTACCGAAAGGCTGATGACGGCGCGTCAGCGGCGTGCAAGTTCGCCCGTGTGGACGGCACGCATGACGCGCTCGACAGTCTCCTGGTTTTCGCCGACGGGAGCCACGTAGTCGACGACGTCGCGCGCGGCGTCCGCTCCGAGCATTCGGGTGATCACCCATGCGGCGAGATACTGGGACGCCAGGCAGCCGCCCGCCGTGGCGATGTTCCCCTCGGCGTGGAACGGCGCGTCCAGGACGGTGACGTCGCAGGCTTCGACATAGGGTCGGCTCTTCCTGTCCGTGCACGCCGGCATGTCCTTCAGCAAGCCCAGCCGGGCGAGCACCAGTGCGCCGGAGCACTGGGCGCCGATCAGCTGTCGCGAAGGGTCGAGCCGCAGTCGGGAGATCAGGCGGTCGTCGGCGACCACGTCTCGCGTCTTCACGCCACTGCCGATCAGCACGGCTTCGGCTTCGGTCACGAACTCCATCGGGCGCTGTCCGGTCACCTCAAGGCCGTTCATTGATGTGACCACGGGCGTCGGCGTCGTGATGAAGGCTTCCAAGCCGTCCTTACGGCATCGGTTGACCAGCGCGGAAGCGATGAAGCTGTCGAGCTCGTTGAACCCGTCGAAGGTGACCACGGCTACCTGCAACACAACTCCTTCAAGCACGGCATCGGATCTGCAGTCTCCCCGGTGCGCCGATCCGGTGCGAGGGCCAATCAGCGGACGGTGGCATGGCTGCCGCCGCTGTGTGAAGCGCGATGGCCCCGGCGTCCACGCCGACGCCCTCAACGTGCTCGCGCAGCGCGATGCGCGCCGGCTTCGTCAGCATCATGCCGTTGCGGGGCTGACCTGCTGCCGCGCCGGTTGCCTTCCGGACGCCGCGCGGGGTCGCCGAGCTGCTCGTACGGTGAAGGAAGGACGCCCTTTTCATCCGTTCGGGCGTGTGCTCCAGGAGGTTGAACCGATGACAACCGCCGGCGAAATCATGCACTCCGGGGCCCAGTGGATCCCGGCGACCGAGACCCTCGACCGGGCCGCGCAGCTGATGGCGCGCCTGAACGTGGGTGCGCTGCCCGTCAGCGACGCCAACGAACGACTGTGCGGCATCATCACGGACCGCGACATCGTCGTGAAGTGCGTGGCCAAGGGCCACGACCCGGCGAAGGTGACCTGCGGCGATCTGGCGCAGGGCACACCGCGCTGGATCGACGCGGACGCGAGCGTGGACGCGGTGCTGGACGAGATGGAGAGCCACCAGATCCGCAGGCTGCCGGTGATCCAGAACAAGCGGCTCGTCGGCATGATCAGCGAGGCCGATCTGGCCCGCCACCTGACGGACCAGCAGATGCACGAGTTCGTGGAGAAGGTCTACGCGGTGCGCTGACCCGCTCGACGTCAACGGAGGACCAGGCGCTTCTGGTTCTCGAACTCCGCGTCCGACAGGACCCCTTGGGCCTTCAGGTCGGCGAGCCGTTTGAGCTGGTCGATCTTGTGGGTCATGGCCTCGATCTCGTCGTCCGGCGCGGCGGGCTGCGGCGCGGTGGGAGCGGGCGGTTCCTGCTCCTGCCGCAGTGCGTAGTCCTGCCGCGCCCAACGCCCCGCCTGCCGCCGTGAGACACGGTTGGACACGGCGGTGGCGGTACCGGCGACGACCGCCGTCCGTGCGATGCCCTGAAGCAGTCCGGGCATGGTCACTCATCTCCCATGGGTCGAGGGTCGATTCGGGCGTCGAGTCGGGCGTCGATTCGGGCGTCGATTCGGGCGTCGAGTCGGGCGTCGATTCGGGCGTCGAGTCGGGCGTCGATTCGGGCGTCGATTCGGGCAGGGTCCGCGTCGGGCCGGCCGGTCAGGCCACCGTCTCCTCCGTGGCGTCCAGCGCCGCGAGCAGGGCCTGCACGGGGATACGGCCGCTCGCGACGAGCTGTGCTCCGCTGCGCCTGAGCGCGCGGGCCAGGGGAGCGGCCCACAGGTTCTCGTACACCAGCACCGCGGCCGAGCTGCCCGGCTCCAGCGCGTTGCCGGCCTCGTCCAGGTCACTCTGGTCCAGCACACCGGACGAGGCTCCCTCGAAGACGGTCAGATCGACCTCGTCGCCGAGGTCCCGCAGGTCCAGCGCGACGACCGAGCCGTCGGGCTCCTTCCGGACGAAGGCGAGGTCGATGATGCGGACGATGCCGCGGTCGGCGAGATCGACCAGCAGGGGGAACGCCTCGCCCGTCATGCGGTTGCCGGGGAACTCGATGACCAGGTAGTCGACCGGGCCCATGTCCTCGATGCCGTTCATGACCACTCCTCGGGAACCGGGGGCGGGACCGTCCGCCCGTCCGCCCGTCGTCATGGCAGCGCCCCCGCGCCGGCGGTCGTCAGCAGCCCTCCCGGACATTGCAGCATGCGGCGCGGGGCCTCGCATGTTCCGCGTACGGCAGCCGCTCCGGCCCCGCTTCCGGGGTGCCGCCGGGTGCCCCGGCCCCCACCCTGGTCGCAGGAAAGCCCCCACCTGGTCGCAGGGAAAGGAGCAGCGCCATGCCGACCACCGGGTGCGCGCCGTCCGCGGCCGGGCGCCGGCCGTACCGTCGCAGTGCGCTCGCGGGACCCTGATGGCGCGGGGCGGGCGCGGGAAGCGGCGTCCGGAGCGGGGGTGGTGGCAGCGGCGGACCGCCGCGCTCGTGGCCCGGGCGCATGCGCTGCACCGACAGGCGGAACAACGGTTTCCGGTCGTCATCCATCTCGCGGACCGCATGGTGGCCGTGAACATCTTCGACTCCGCCACCCGGCTGGCCGCGCAGTGCTTCCTGACCGCCGTCCCGCTGCTGTTCGTGGTCGCGGCCTACGCTCCGCCGGCGCTCAGGCGCCAGCTGGTCAGGTCGGTGCACGCGCTGCTGGGCCTCACCGGACCCGCCCAGGCCCAGCTGGAACAGGTGCTCCAGCCGACCACCGAGGATCTGCGGCAGGCCACCGGCATCATCGGCGGACTGATGGTGCTGCTGTCGGCCACCGCCGTCAGCCGAGCCCTGCAACGGCTGTGCAAACGCGCCTGGGAGATCCCCCGGGCGGGCACCCGCGTCGCCCCCTGGCGCTGGGTGGCCTGGCTTCTGCTGTGGCTCGGGGCGATGCTCCTGCAGGGCCCGATGCGCGACGGGCTGGGCCTGGGCGCCTGGCTGGGCGTCCCCGTCACCCTGATGTGTCAGGTGGCTCTGTGGTGGTGGACCCAGCATCTGCTGCTCGGCGGCCGGATCCGCTGGAAACCCCTGCTGCCGGGCGCCGTCGTCACGGCGGTCGCCGTCACCGTCCTGACCAGCACCGCGCCGCTGTACATGCCCCGGGCCCTCAACCGGGCCATGGCCGACTACGGCTCCCTCGGGTCCGTGTTCCTGCTGCTGTCCTGGCTGATCGTGGTCTGCGTCGCGGTCGCGGTCAGCATCAGCGCGGGCGCCGTCGTCGCACAGGAACCGCTGTTGGCCGGCCGCCTGGGCAGCCCGCCACCCCGGCGGAGCCGGGAGACGTGGGCCGCCGCGCCCTAGATGTGCTGTCCGGACAGGCTGGTGACGCGGGGCCTGGCACGCGCTCTCCTACGCCCTGTAGCCGGACGCTCCCCCCCCATGGCCGCGCTCACCCGTGCTGATGAGGCCCCGGTGTCCGGAGCCGGCCTGATGCGCCGGACAGGCTCTCGTCCATTCGGACCTGCCCGGCGCGCGCAGGGTCCGCCGGGCTGACGCAATGGGGATGTTCAGGCATCCCACCGCGCCGGAGGCCCCGTGACCGAGCCGCCCGCCCAGCAGCCCCCGGGACCGGACCAGGAGGGCGCGGCCCACGGCGGGGCGGGGGCGCGCGGCGGCGCGGGCGGAGCCGTCGGCCGGGTCGCCCGCAGCACCGCCTCGGCCGTGCTCCTCGTGCTGACCTGCATCCTCGTCCCCGTCGCGCTGCTCGCGGTCTGGGTGCACGACATCGCACTCGACACCGACCGGTACGTCTCCACCGTGTCGCCGCTGGCCACGGACCCCGCCGTGCAGGACGCGGCGGTCCACCGGATCAGCGACGCCGTGGGCGCCCGGGTGGACGGCCCGCAGGTCGCCGCCGACATCGCCGGCTGGCTCCAGTCCCAGGGCCTGCCGCCACGCGCGGCCGACGCGCTCAGGGGACTGGGGCCGCAGATCGACTCCGCCGTGAACCAGGCGGTGACCAAGGCCGCCACCCGCGTGGTCGACAGCGACGCCTTCGCCGCGACCTGGCGCACCGCCAACCGCGTTGCCCACCAGGCCGTCGTACACGCCCTGACCGGCAAGGGCCGCGGAGCCTTCGGGGTCAGCGACGGCACGGTCACCCTGGACGTCGGTACGGTCGTCGACCGGGTGAAGAAGGAGCTGGTCGACGCGGGCCTGAAACCCGCCGACAAGATCCCGGCCGTGGACAAGCAGATGGTGCTCTTCCACTCCGACCAGCTCGCCAAGGTCCGCAAGGGCGCCCGCCTGCTCGACATCGTCGGGAACTGGTTCCCCGTCCTCGTCGTGCTCCTCGGCGCCCTGGGCGTGTTCCTCGCCCGACGGCGGCGCCGGGCCCTGGCACGTACCGCCCTGGGCGCCGCCTTCGCCTGCCTGGTCGTGGCCGTCGGCCTGGTCGTGGCGCGCCGCTACTACCTGGACCATCTGCCCCCCCAGGTGCAGTCCAGGGCGGCTGCGGCCGCCGTCTTCGACACCCTGCTCCGCTTCCTGCGGGTCAGCCTGCGTACGGCCGTCGTCCTGGGCGTCGTCATCGCCCTGGGCGCCTACCTCGTCGGGCCGGGGCGGCTGCCCGTGGCCGTCCGAGGCGCCTCCGAGAGCACCGCGGACTCCGCCGCCCGGTGGGCGGCCGCCCACCACCTCCGCACCGGGCGCGCCGGCACCTGGGCGCTGGCCCACCGCCGGGGACTCACCCTCGTCGCCCTGCTGGTCGTCGCGGTCGTCTTCGCGCTGTGGAACCACCCGACCGCGCTCACCATCCTGCTGCTGGTCGTCGTCCTGCTCGCCGTCCTGGCCGTCCTCGCGCTGCTGGCGGCCACCGGCCGCACCGAGCAGGAGGCGGCGCGGCCGGCGCCCGAGCCGCCCGCCGACGTGCCCTGAGGCCGTCGGACCGGTGCGAACTGCGCCGGGGCGCGAAGGCTGAGATTCTGATCGGGTAGATCGTCCGATCGGGTGGAGCGCCGCCCCCAGCCGCATGGACCGTGGCGGTGACCCCCAGCCGCATGGACCGTGGTGGTGACCCAGTGGCCACGAGGAACGAGAACGCAGGCGGACCGGCCGCCGTGTACGCCGATCCGCTCGGGGAGCCGTTTCTGCAGACCCGGTTCGCCCCGCCGGGCAGGCCGGCCACGTTCCTGAGCCGCCCACGGCTGGTCAAGCACCTCGATCAGGCCCTGGACACCCCGCTGACGATGGTCAACGGCTCGGCCGGAGCGGGCAAGACGCTGCTGGTCGCGGAGTGGGCCGCCGGACTGGGACAGCCGGTCGCCTGGCTCACCAACGAGGCGGGAGACCAGGGCGCGGGCATGTTCTGGGCGTACGTGCTGCACGCCCTGCGCGCCGCCGGCGTACCGCTCCCCGACGACATCGGCTGTCCCGCCGACGCGAGCCGGGTGGACCACAAGCTGCTGGCGCGCCTCGCCGACGAACTGAGCGGCCGTGACCGGCCCGCGCTCCTCGTGCTGGACGAGTTCGACCGCCAGAACGCCCCCCGGACAGCGGAGCAGCTGGAATTCGTCCTGCACCACTCCGGGCCGGGACTGCGGCTGATCCTCGTCACCCGGACCGAACCGCTGCTGCCGCTGCACCGCTACCGGGCGGCCGCGGCCATGACCGAGATCCGGGACGCCGAACTGGCCTTCACCCACGACGAGGCGGCCGACCTCCTGGAGCTGCACGGCCTGCGGCTCACGGCCGAGGCCACGCGCGCCCTGGTGGAGCGCACCCGGGGCTGGGCCGCCGGACTGCGCCTGTGCGCCATGGCCGCCCAGGAGAGCGCGGACCCCGAGGCGTACCTGAGGGAGTTCGAGGCCGGCCGGAGCACGATCGCCGACTTCCTGCTCGCCGAGGTGCTGAGACAGCAGACCGCCCGCACACAGGACCTGCTGCTGCGCGTCAGCATCGTGGACCGTTTCTGTCCCGAGCTGGTGCAGGCGCTCACCGGCTGCGGAGGTCTCGAACCGGTCCTGGCCGGGCTGCACCGGCAGAACGCGTTCATCGAGGACCTCGGACACTCCTGGTACCGGCTGCACCCGCTGTTCGGCGAGATCCTCCGCGCCCATCTGCGGGCGCGCCGTCCGGAGCTGGAGCCGGAGCTGCACCGGCGCGCCGGGCAGTGGCTGCGCGCCTCCGGTGCCCTGCCAGAGGCGCTGGCACACGGCGCCGCCGCGGGCGACTGGGAGTTCACCGCCCGTGCCCTCGTCGACGACCTGGCCATCGGGCAGCTCTTCACCGGCCTGCGCGCGGACGACCTCGCCGACCTGTTCGCACGGATGGGGCCCGAGGTCGCGGGCGCGGCGGCCGACCTGGTGCGGGCCGCCCGCGACCTGGCCGAGCACGATCTCGACCGCGGCCTGAGCCACCTGCGCCGCGCCGAGGAGCACCTGGCGGACCGGGAGCCGGATCCCGCGGCCCGGCTGAGCTGCGTCCTGCTGGAAGCCCTGGCGGCACGGCTGACCGGTTCGCCCTCCCGGGCCGAGCAGGCCGTGGCCACGGCCGAGGAACTGCGCCACGAGGTCCCGGCCCACCTCCTGGCGAAGCACCCCGAACTCACCGCCCTCCTGCTCACCCATCTGGGTTCGACCCGGGTGTGGGCCGGCAGCTTCGAGGACGCGCGGGCCGCCCTGTCCGAGGTGGTCGGCTGCCCCGACGGCGTCGCGACCGCGCTGCCCCGCCAGGACTCCCTCGGACACCTTGCGCTCATCGACTACCTCGACGGCTGGCTCGACCGGGCCGAACGCAAGGCGCTGGCGGCCGTGGCCGAAACGGAACAGTTCGGTCTGCATCGGCCCTCCGGCGCGGATCTCGGACGGCTGGTGCTGGCCGCCGTGGCCGTCGACCGGGACGACCTCGCACAGGCCCAGGCGCTCCTGGACGAGGCGGCCGACACCGGGCCCGACGGGCTGGACCCGGTGACGGCGGCGGGCCGGTCCCTCGTGACGGCGCGGCTGCTGCTGGCGCGCGGCGACCCCCGGGCCGCCGCGGCGGCCGCCGACCCCGCCGTCCGTACCGACGTGACCTCCCCGTGGGCCGAGGTCCACACGGCGCTCGTCACCTCCGCCGCCCATCTCGCCGAAGGCCGTGCGGACACCGCCGCGAAGGTGCTCGACGACGTGCCCCACAGCGCCGAGCCGCCGTACGCGGCACAGATCGCGTGGGCCCAGCTCGCCGCGGGCCACCGCGACACCGCGATCCACCTGGTCGACCAGGTGCGCACGCGCGGCCGTACCGGCCCCGGAGTGAACGTCTGCGCCGCGCTGGTGCGGGCCCGCGCCGCCCAGGAGACCGGGGACGTCGCCACCGCCCGCAAGCTGCTCGCCCGGGCCCTGCTGGAGGCCCGGCGGGAGCGGCTTCGGCGCCCGTTCCTCGAGGCCGGACCACCCGTCCGGCGCCTGCTGGACACCCCGCCGCTGCAGAGCCTGGCCGCGGGCTGGCTCATCCCTGGCGGCCCCGCACCGCAGCACGGTCCGCGCGCGCCCGAGGAGCGCGCACCGCTGGTCGTCGAGGAGCTCAGCGGACGCGAGCGCGAAGTGCTGCTGCGGCTCGGCCAGATGATGTCCACCGAGGAGATCGCCGCCGACCTGTACGTCTCCGTGAACACGGTGAAGACCCATCTCAAGAGCGTCTACCGCAAGCTCGGGGTGAACCGGCGCGGCGATGCGGTGCGGCAGGCCCGGCATCGCGGGCTGCTGTGAGCGCGAAAGGTGACGACGATGTCCTCGACCGAACCCGGTACGGCGCGGCAACGCCGTACCGAGCGCCGCGCCCACGCCGACTACACGGGCGCCGTGTACGGCTCGATGCTCGCCGCGTCGGTGGTGATCGGCGCCGGCGCCCTGGGGGAGTTCCCCCGCGTGCAGTTGATGGTCCTGCTGCTGCTCACCGGCCTCGTCTTCTGGATCGGGCATGTGCACGCCCAGCTGTTCGGAGCGCACCTCGCCAGGCGGTCCCTGAACCGTCCGACCGTGCTGCGGGTGTGCCGTGAGGAGTGGCCGATCGTCGAGGCGGCCGTCCCGCCGGCCCTCGCCGTCGCGGTGAGCCCGCTGCTGGGCCTGGAGCTGGAGGGAACGGTCTGGCTGGCGGTCGCGGTGGCCGTGGCCGGGCAGGTGGGCTGGTCGGCGGCGGGCGCCCGGCAGGCGGGAGCCTCCTGGCGGCTGGTTGCGTTCACGGCCGCGGTCAATCTGCTGCTGGGCCTCGTGATCATCTCCTTCAAGCTGGCGCTGACGCACTGACCCCGGGGCCCCTATCACCTGCGCCGGGTGAGGCCCGGTGGCGCCGTGCGGAGCAGGATCGCAGGAAGACGACGGCAGCAGGCACGCGGCGGGAGAACCGCACATGCGTTACGAGATCCGTGTCGATGGACTCATGTCGGAGACGCTGACCAAGGCCTTCCCGGAGCTGGACCACGTGATGATGTCCGGTCAGACGGTCCTGTTCGGCCGCGTCATCGACGAGGCGCACCTGTACGGCCTGCTGGTCCGCTGCCAGTCACTGGGGCTCAGGGTCGTGGAGCTGCGCCAACTGCCGGAGTGACTGTCGCTGGTCGTCAGGATCAGCCGCTGCCCGGCCACCACCTGGCGGCCCTCGGGCAGTCGCGTGGCCGACTGACGCTCCGGCACATCGATCACGTCCGGCCGGTGACGAAGCGACGGTGAAGGAGCTCGGTGCGGTCGTAGTTCACCCTCCTGGTCCGGTGGCCTGCTGTCCGCTTGCGGATCCGGCGGAAGGATCACCCGTGGTGGGTGATCCGCTCGCCGGCCGCGCGCGGGACGCTGTGCCGGTGAGGGGTGCGCACACCGCCCCGTCGGCGGTCCGGAGGCGACCCGTTCGACCGCGCGAGGAGGAGCCATGACCGAGTCGCGTGGTCCGGCACCGCGTACCGGACCGCCGCACCTGACCGGAGGTGCCGTAGGCGGCCCGGCGGACGCCATGAGGGTGCTCGCCCGGTCGTGGACCTGGATCCTCGGGTCGGCCGTCGTCACTCTCGTACCGGGTGTGCTGATCCTCGTCTGGCCGGACGAGACGCTGCACGTCCTGGCGGTTCTCATCGGCCTCTACCTGCTCCTCGCCGGCGCGCTGAGGTTCGTCACGGCCTTCGCCCGGGAGGGAGCCGGCGAACGGCTCGCCGGACTGCTGATCGCGGTGCTGTACGTCCTGGCCGGCGTGCTCTGCCTGCGCCACCCGCTGCAGACCGTCACCGCGCTGTCGCTGATCGTCGGGCTGGCCTGGCTGGCGTCCGGCATCCTCACCCTCTACACGGCGATCGCCGCCGAGGACCTCCCGCACCGCGCCGTCGTCCTGTGCGTCGGCGTGCTCGGCGTCGTCGCCGGGATCGTGGTGCTGGCGCTGCCGACCGAGTCGGCGCGGGCGCTGACCCGGCTGCTCGGCTTGTGGCTCGTGCTGCTGGGCCTGGCCGAGCTGATGGTCGCCTTCGCCTGGCGGTCCGCGCTGCGCAGAAGCGGTGTGACGGCGTCGGGCGCATCCGGACCGGCGGAGTGACCCGCGGGCCGCACTGCCGCCCGCCGCCGTAGCCCGGCCGCCGTAGCCCCGCTGTCATCGCCCTCCGTCATGGAGCCCCGCCACGATCACCCGCCTCGGGTGAGGACGTCCCCGCCTGGCCGTGTGCACGCTGAGTACGGCAGAGACCGGCTTGCCGGGACGGCCTAGAGGCCGGACGGCCGGGCCCGACGGGCCGGTGCCCCGGAACGGAGGAGACACATGACCGCGCAGACCTACCTGGCGTACGACTATCCGCTGCTGAGCGCCTTCTGGACGATGCTGTGGCTCTTCCTGTGGATCCTCTGGTTCGTCCTGCTGTTCCGGATCATCGTCGACATCTTCCGTGACGACGACCTGAACGGCTGGGCCAAGGCCGGCTGGACGCTCTTCGTGATCGTGCTGCCCTTCCTGGGCGTCCTCGTCTACGTGATCGCCCGCGGCAAGGGCATGGGCAAGCGGGAGATACAGCAGGCACGCGCGCAGCAGCAGGCCTTCGACTCCTACGTCCGGGAGGCCGCGAAGGGCGCCGCCCCGACCAGCAGCGTCGACGAACTGGCCAGGCTCTCCGAGATCCGGGCCCGCGGCGACATCACCGAAGACGAGTTCCGCCGGGCGAAGGAACTGGTCCTGAGCGACGCCGGAGCCGCGCGGCGCTCCGGTGAGACGCCCACCCCACCCACCACGCCCGGGCACTGAGCACGACCGACGAGTACGAATCGAGGCAGTCGCATGTCCGCAACCCCCCCACGCGCGCACACGACCACCGCCAAACAGCAGTGGGCCTACGGCCTGACGGCCTTCGCAGGCGTCATGCTCCTGATCACCGGGCTGCTCAGTGTGTTCCGGGGCATCATGGCGATCGCCCAGGACGACGTCTTCGTCACGACCCCGAACTACGTCTTCAAGTTCGACCTCACCAGCTGGGGCTGGATCCATCTGTTCCTGGGCGCGATCGCCGTGGTCGTCAGCTTCGGCCTGTTCGGGCCGTCGACGTGGGGACGCGTCGGCGGCGTGGCCATCGCCGGGGTGGTCATCATCGCCAACTTCCTCTCGCTGCCGTACTACCCGGTCTGGTCGGTCGTCATGATCGCGGTGTCCGGCTTCGTCATCTGGGCCCTGTGCGTGGTCCCGGGGGAGAAGTCAGCCGCGGGCTCGTAGCACCCGGCGCACCCGGCCCCGGCAGAACACCCGGACGGGCCCGGCCGCAGCGGAACACGCGGACGGGCCCGGCCGCCAGGGCAGAACCCGGACCGGCGCAGCCGTAGGAGAGCACATGGACCGGTACCCGCCCATCGCCGAGCACGGCATGGTGGGCGATCTCCAGACCGCGGCCCTCGTGTCGTCCGGCGGAACCGTCGACTGGTGGTGCACTCCCCGCTTCGACTCGCCCAGCGTCTTCGCCTCGCTCCTGGACCACGAGGGCGGCGGCCACTGCCGCCTCGCGGAGGACGTCCCGGACGGGAACGGAAAGTCGGTCCGGCAGCTGTACCTGTCCGACACGGCCATCCTGATCACCCGGTTCATGGGACCCGGCGGCGTCGGCGAGGTCGCCGACTTCATGCCCCCCGTCGACTCCCCGGTCCCCACCGACCGGCACCGCCTGATCCGGGTCGCCCGGGTCGTGCGAGGGACCCTGCCCTTCACCTTCGCCTGCCGGCCGCGCTTCGACTACGGGCGCGCCCCGCACACCCTCGCCCTCACCGACGGCCACGCGGCCGTCCAGCACGGCCCGGGCACGGACCTGCACGTGCAGACCACCACCGGAATCCCCCTGCGCGCCGACGGCCACGACGTCACCGCCCGCTTCACCCTCTCCGCCGGACAGGCCGCCGCCGTCGTCCTGACCAGCACGGCCGCGGGCGCCGCGGCGCCGCCCCCGCCGTCCCTGCACGGCATCGCCGAGGAAGTGGAGGAGTGCCACCTGTTCTGGCTGTCCTGGCTGCGCTCCTGCACCTACCACGGACGCTGGCAGGACATGGTCAACCGCTCGGCGATCACCCTCAAGCTGCTCACCTACGCGCCGACAGGGGCACCCGTAGCCGCGGCCACCATGGGACTGCCCGAGCAGATCGGCGGCGAGCGCAACTGGGACTACCGCTACACCTGGATCCGGGACGCCTCGCTGTCCGTGCGCGCCCTGATCGACCTGGGATTCGAGACGGAGGCGTACGCCTTCCGGCGCTGGCTGCGCGACCGGGTCGAGGCCGGCGGCACCGCCTCGGGCGACCCGCTGCAGATCATGTACCGGGTGGACGGCGACCCCCGCCTGACCGAGGAGATCCTGGGCCACCTGGAGGGCTACCGGGGATCACGGCCGGTGCGCGCGGGCAACGCGGCCGCCGACCAGCTCCAGCTCGACATCTACGGCGAGGCCTCGGACGCGCTGGCGGTCGGCGGGGACATCGGTGCGGTCCGCGGCTGGAAGGCGCTGCGCGAGGTGCTGGACTGGCTGGCCGACCACTGGGACCGGCCCGACGAGGGCATCTGGGAGACCCGCGGAGGCCGGCAGGACTTCACCTACAGCCGGCTGATGACCTGGGTCGCCTTCGACCGGGGCATCCGCGCGGCCACCCGGTTCGCCCGCCCGGCCGACATCGGGCGCTGGACCCGGGCCCGGGACGCGGTCTTCCAGCAGCTCATCGAGCGGGGCTGGCACGAGAAGCGACAGGCCTTCGTGCAGCACTTCGACACCGACGTCCTGGACGCCTCGCTGCTGCTCATGCCGCGGGCCGGGTTCCTATCCCCGCACGACCCGGACTGGATCAGCACCCTCGACGCCATCGAGGCGGAACTGGTCAGCGACAGCCTGGTCTACCGGTACGACCCCGCGGCCTCGCCCGACGGACTGCGCGGCTCCGAGGGCACCTTCAACCTGTGCAGCTTCCTCTACGTCGAGGCGCTCGCCCGCACCGGCCGGCTCCATCAGGCCCGGCACGCCTTCGACAAGATGCTCACCTACGCCAACCACGTCGGCCTCTTCGCCGAGGAGATCGGCCCCTCGGGAGAGCAACTCGGCAACTTCCCGCAGGCGTTCACCCATCTCTCCCTGGTCACCGCGGCCATGGCACTCGACGAGGAGCTGGGCCGGGCCAACCAGGGGCCACAGCCCCGCGGAGCCCTGCACCCCGCCGTCCACGCGGCACCCCCGGACACGACGGGCGGGGGCACCGGACGTGGCTGACCGGGCAGGGCCGGACGCACGCGCCGCGGGAACAGCGACAGCTCCCGCATGAACGTGATGATCAACGACATCAGCAAGGCGCGCGCCGCTGACGCGGTTCACGCCGGCGGCGAGCGGGCTGGGCGGCCTCGCCGCGGCGGCGCGCCTGCCCGGGAAAACCGGCCGTACCGGAAACCGCGACACACCGGCCACCGTGCCGGGCCCCACCCAGCGGCCGGTTCCACCCTCCTCCACACCCCCCACGGCCCCCGTGACATCATCGGCCGAGGTCAGACCGAAGCCGTGAGGAGCAGCACGATGAACACCGCCGTCACCGCCCCGCCCGCGGTCGGCGTCTCGCTGCTGGACGACTTCTCCCTGGAGATGACCGGCAAGGACGTGCCGAAGCTGGAGGAGGCCCACGCCGCCATCCCCCGGGGCACCCGGATCAACGTCACGTTCCTCGGCAACGAGGACCTCGGCATGCGGCTGGCCGCCGCCCGCGCCGTCAAACGGCTCGGCTTCGTGCCCGTCCCGCACATCTCCGCCCGCCGGCTGCCCTCCCAGCGCGACCTGGAGGAGTTCCTGACCGGCCTCGCGGCCGACGGCACCGCGGACAACGTCTTCGTCGTGGGCGGCGACCCCGCCCGCCCCGAGGGCCCGTACGAGGACGCCCTCGCCGTCATCCGCAGCGGACTGCTCCAGCGCCACGGCGTGACGCACGTCGGCATCAGCGGCTATCCGGAGGGCCACCCCGCGATCGCCGAGCACTCCCTGTGGTCGGCGCTCAGCGACAAGAGCGCGGTGCTCGGGGCGCAGCGGATCGCAGGCGACGTCATCACGCAGTTCGGCTTCGACGTCGACGCCGTGCTCCGCTGGGTGGAGGCAGTCCGCGCCAAGGGCGTCGGCCTGCCGATCCGCATCGGCGTCCCCGGCCCGGCCGGTGTGCGCCGCCTGATGACCTACGCCGCCCGCTTCGGCGTCGGCACCAGCGCCTCCATAGCCCGCAAGTACGGCTTCTCGCTCACCAACCTCATGGGTACGGCCGGCCCCGACCGCTTCCTGCACGCGCTCGCCCAGGGGTACGACCCCGCGCGGCACGGCGAGCTGAAGGTGCACTTCTACACCTTCGGAGGTCTGCGGGCCACGTCGGAGTGGATCGCCCGCTTCCGCCGGGGAGACCGGGAGGACTGACCCCGCTGTCGCCGTTCGGTATTTCGGTCACCCATCGGCCGGCCGGTGGCCGTATCCGATCGGTGGCCGGCGGCGCGTCTGCCCGCCCCGGACGCGCAAGCGCCCTGCTCGCCGCTCTTGCGCTGCTCATCCCGGGGCTCTATAACGTCTCCAGCAGGTATCGGCGGGGATGGCCGGAAATGGCAGGTGCCGCCGACCAGGGGGGATCCTCGGCTCCGCCGCGATCGGCATCAAGTGCCCGCAGACCGACGGAGACCGAACCATGACCGACAACGCCTATCGCGCTGCCCTGACCCGGCTGGCCGTCGACCCGGACTTCCGCGCCGAACTCGACGGCGACGCCGCCGAGGTGGCACGAAGACTCGGCCTGACCCCCGCGCAGGTCGCCGAACTCCGCTCCCTCCGCGTCGAGTCCGGCACCGACGGGGGATCGGCCGCACTCGACCCGCGCCTGTCCAAGTCGTCCCTGTTCTTCGGCAGCGCGGCGCATGCGCTGGCGCACCACGACATCACGGCCGACCACGCCGCTCCCGCGGACCACATCTCCGCGGCGACGCACGACGTCTCCACGAGCCACACCGCCCCGGCGGACGACGTCTCCGGCGCCCACGACGCCGGTGCCCCTGCCTCCGCCGACCACATGTCCGACCTGTCGGATCCCGCCGCGGCCCAGGAGGGCGTCGGCGGTCTCGACGGGGCCTCGACCGGGTCCCTCAGCCTGCTCGGTGGCCCCCTGCTGGACCAGTCCCCGGCGGAAGTCGGCGGGGAACCGGGCGAGTTCGGCGACTTCGGCGAGTACGGCAACGAGGGCACGGCTGCGGACCTCGGCGGTCTCGGTGGGCATGTCGGCGGAGGCGCCGACGGAGGCTTCGGCGACTTCGGCGCCGGGGGCGACGGCGGGTTCGGTGGTGCCGGCGGTGGCTTCGGTGACGGTGGGCTGGGCGCCGGCGGTTTCGGTGACGGCGGTGTCGGTCCCGGCGGGTTCGGCGGAGCCGAGGGCGGCTTCGGCGGTGGTGCCGAGGGCGGGTTCGGTGGTGCCGGTGGCGGCTTCGGTGACGGTGGGCTGGGTGCCGGTGGGTTCGGTGACGGCGGTCTGGGCAGCGGTGGTTTCGGTGACGGCGGTCTGGGTGCCGGTGGGTTCGGCGATGGTGGCCTGGGCACTGGCGGCTTCGGCGACGGCGGGTTCGGTGACGGCGGTGCGGGTTCCGGTGGTGGGTTCGGCGACCTCGGCGGGCACGGCGGCTTCGGCGGCGTAGGCGGGGAAGGCGGGGAAGGCGGCGGGGACGCCGGTCACTTCGGCCACGGAGGCATCTACGACCGCGACGGCGGCGACGGCGGCGGTGACAGCGGTGGCGGCGGTGGTGAGGGCGGCGGCGACCCGGAGAACACCAATCGTCCCAGTGGCGGTGGTGGCCATGGTGGTGGCGGCGGTGGTGACGGTGGCGGCGACCCGGAGAACACCAATCGTCCCAGTGGTGGCGGTGGCCATGGTGGTGGTGAGGGTGGTGGCGGCGGTGGTGACGGTGGCGGCGACCCGGAGAACACCAATCGTCCCAGTGGTGGCGGTGGCCATGGTGGTGGTGAGGGTGGTGGCGGCGGTGGTGAGGGCGGCGGCGACCCGGAGAACACCAACCGTCCCAGTGGTGGCGGCGGCCACGGTGGTGGCGAGGGCGGCGGCGGTGACGGTGGCGGCGACCCGGAGAACGGTAATCGCCCCAGTGGCGGCGGTGGCCGCGAAGGCACCCTCGGCCGTGCCGGGACGACCGTACGCGGCGGCATCGACCTGCCCGGCTCCGGCGACATGGCCACCCACCTGTCGCCCTCCGCGCCCGAGACGGACGGCGGCTTCAACGGCGGTACGTTCCTCAGCGGTTCCGGCGGAGGCTGAGCCACCGCATGCTCTGCCATGTCTGCCGCGTCCACCTGCGACGCGACTTCCCGTACTGCCTGCACTGCGGCACCCCGCGCCGGGGTGCCGCACCGACGTCGTACGCCGCGCCCCAGCTGCGCGGCCTCGACGACCCGACACTGCTCGTCGCGCTGACCGCCCCGGTCACCACGCTGGGCCGGGGCGAGGACAACGACGTAGTCCTCTCCGACGGCAGCGTCTCGCGCCGCCACGCCCGCATCGTCCGCACCGGTGAGGGCTTCCGGATCGAGGACCTGGACTCCTTCAACGGCACCGCGGTCGGCGGCGTCGACCTGCACGGCGGCGCGGCCGGGCTCGCCGACGGCACCGAGCTGTCCGTGGGCGACGTACGCCTGGTGTTCGAGCAGCCCCGCGACGCCCGGATCGGCTCCCGCACGATGGTGGTCGGCACCCAGCTGACCCACCTGCCCGCCGCCGGACAGGAAGAGGAGGCGCCGGAGGCGAACGGCCCGCTCACCGCGCGCCCCCGCCGCCGTTCCGGCTGGGCCCTCAAGCAGGTCCCCACCGAACGCGGCGCACCCCGCTGGGTGCTCAGCAGCACCCGCACCGGCCGCTACCTGGAACTGGACGAGCGCCAGGTCTTCCTCTGGCACGCCGTCGACGGCGAGAACACCGTACGGGACCTGCTCTTCGCCTACGCCGACCGCTACGGCGAACTCGCCCTGCCCCGCATCGAGTCCGCGCTGGCCGCGTTCGCGGACGCGGGGCTGCTGCGCGGCCTGCCCGGCCGGTCCGGGCAGGAGGAGCCACGGGGCTGGCGCCGGGCGGCGCGTGCGCTGTACCGGGCGCTGCTGAAACTGGAGGTGTCCGTCCCCGGCCTCGACGGGCTGGTGACGCGGCTCTACCAGGCGTTCGGCTGGCGGCTGTTCACCCGGACCGGGGTGGCCCTGGCCTGGCTGTCGGTGGTCGGCGGCCTCGTCGCGTTCTTCGCCGCCCAGGGCAGCCACCACCTGCTCGACTTCGGCGGTGCGGGCGCGTGGGGCCCGGTTCTGCTGGCCGCCGGATACGTGACCGCGCTCCTCGTCCACGAGCTGACCCACGCGCTGGCCGTGAAGTCGTACGGCCGCACGGTCCGGCGCGGCGGGTTCCTGCTGATGATGGGCATGCCGTTCGCGTTCGTGGACACCAGCGACATGTGGTTCGGCTCCCGCTGGTCCCGGGTCGTGGTGGCCCTGTCCGGCCCGCTGTCCACGGCGGCGCTGGCCGGCTGGTGCGCCACGGGCGCGGCCCTGCTGCCCGCTGGACCCGCGGCGGCCGTCCTCTACCACCTGGCCTTCGGCCTCTACCTGAACACCTTGTACAACTTCAATCCGCTGATGCCGCTGGACGGTTACCAGGCGCTGACCGACGCACTGCGCGTCCCCCGGCTGCGCGAGGAGGCGAGCGCCTACTTCCGCACGGGTCTGTGGCGCGACCTGCGCGCGGGCAACCGGCCGGGGCCGCGCCAGGCGGGCATGGCCGCCTACGGCCTCGCGGTCGTCCTGGGCACCTACGGCTTCCTCGCCCTCGCCCTGCTGGCCTGGCGCTCCCGGATCGGCGACCTGCTCGCGGACCGGCTGGCCGAGCCGTGGACCACGGTGATCGAGGCGGCCGTCGTCGCCCTGGTCGCGTTCCCGGTGTGGGCCGCGCCCGTGCGCTGGCTGACGCGCCGGATACGGCGCCGACGGGACGTGAAGGACGGAGCGCCGGGCGCCGGGATCGCCGCGCCCGTGGAGGGGACGGCATGACCGACGACGCCGACTGGGCCGTACCCGGCTACGAGACCGTCCGCACGCTCGGCGAAGGAGCCGGCGGCCGGGTCGTCCTTGCCCGGCACACCGCGACCGGCGTGCCCGTCGCGATCAAGTACCTGAGCGAACACCTGCGCGCGGACCGGGAGTTCCTGGCCCGCTTCCGGGCCGAGGCCCGGCTGCTCGGCGAGCTGCAGCACCCCTGCGTGGTGCGCCTCTACGAGTACGTCGAAGCACGCGCCGGCGCCGCGATCGTGATGGAGGCGGTGGACGGCGTCAGCCTGCGCCACCTGCTGCGCCGGCACGCGGTGACCGGCCCCGAGGCCGCGCTCGTCCTGCTCAAGGGTTCCCTCCTCGGGCTGGGCGCGGCCCACACGGCCGGGGTGGTGCACCGCGACTACAAGCCGGAGAACGTGCTGGTCCGCGCCGACGGCACCAGCGCCCTGGCCGACTTCGGCATCGCGGTGCGCAGCGGCCGGGAGACCGAGGCCGCGGGCACACCCGCCTACATGGCGCCCGAGCAGTGGAACGGCGAGCCCGCAGGCCCGGCCGCCGACGTCTACGCGGCATCCGTGGTGTTCTTCGAGTGCCTGACCGGACGGCGGCCCTTCCCCGGCGACGACGTGACCGCGCTGCGCCTCCAGCACCTGCGCGCACCGGCCCCGGTCGAGGACGTACCCGGACCGGTGCGCGGGCTGCTGCGCGCAGGCCTGGCGAAGGATCCGGCGGCCCGGCCCGGCGTGGAGGCGTTCCTCGCCGACCTGGAACGGTCGGCCACCGAGGGCTACGGCGCCGGCTGGGAGGAGCGCGGCCGCAGCCGGCTCGCCGAACTCGCCGCGGCGCTCGCCCTGCTGTTCCCCTTCACCGCGACGGCGACGCTCGACGGCTCGGCCAGTGCGCTCACCCTGCTGGGCCGGCTGAAGCGCGGAGGATGGCGGGTGGCGACCGGCGGGGTGGCCGCGCTGGTGGTCGTCACGGGCGGAGCGACGTACGCGACGAACCGACCGCACGAGACGTCCACCACGGTAGCGAGTTCGACCCCGTCACCGGTCGACTCGTCCTTGGCGCCCACGACTTCACTCTCACCGTCAGCTGGGCCGGGCACCGCCCCGCCCACGACCGGCGCCTCCCCCTCCACGACCCCCTCGGACAGCCCCTCGTCCTCGCCCACGCCGTCCACGGAGACGACCGCACCGACCGCACCGGCCGGGACGCCGACCGCCACCGTGTCCCCCGACCCGGCCACCCCGGGCACGGTCACGATCACCATCGGCTCCTGGCAGCGCGGGCAGAGACCGGGCACGCTCGTCGCGGCGGTGACCGTCGTGACCACGGGCACCGGTCCGCTGACCGTCACCGCGAACTACTACGTCGACACACCGGCCGACCCGTACGGCTCCCAGACCCAGCCCCTGTCCGGGAGCACGCGGTACGACCTGACCTTCGAGGCCGACTTCTCCAACCACCCGTGCAAGGGGACCTGGGATGTCACGCTCAGCAGCGATCCGGCGGCCGCGAACGGCCCCCAGACGGCCTCCCTGGACGCACCGCCGTGCTGAACCCCGTCCGACGAGAACGGATCGACATGACGACAGCCACCGCAGTGGCCGGCCGGCCCCTGTCCGGCTGGTCACGGGACACCCGCTTCGGCACCTGGCACGCCCTGCTCCCGGCCCGCTCCGGCGAGTCGACGGTGCTCGGGGCGTTGCGCATCGACCCGGCCCTGCTCGGGCCTTCGGGCACGCGTGAGCGCCTGGCCGCGGCGGTGCTCGCCACGGCGAAGCTCCGGCTTCCCGGACTGCTGGGCACGGTCGACCTCGTGGCCGAGGCCGACGAGGTGTGGCTGCTCACGGCCCGGCCGCCGGCCCCCGTGCTCGCCGACGTCCTGTCCGCCGACGGCCCCCGCCCGGACGCGGGCAGCGCGGCGAGCATCCTCAACGAGACCGCACAGACCCTGCTCGCCCTGCACGCAGCCGGCCTGGCCCACGGCTCGCTCGGCCCGGACACCGTGGTCCTCGCGCCGGACGGCGTCGCCCTGCTGGCCGAGGCGGGCCTGGCCACGGTGCTGGGCGACGCACGTCGGGCGACGGACACGGACGCTGCGCCGGTCCCGCCGTCGGGTGAGGTGCCGCACGCCGGCCTCCAGGCAGCCGACACCGCCGCCTGGGCCGACCTGGCCCGCACCCTCGGCACCGCCTGGACCCGGGCCGGAACCCCCGCGGCTGACCTCTTCGCCCACTGTTCCGCCACCGCCGAGTCCGAGGGGCTCGCGGCGGCCCGGGCCGCACTGGTGGCCGGGCGCGCGGCCCTCCCGGCGGACTTCCTGCGCCGTACGGCACTGCGCGCCGCGGCAGCAGCATCGGCTCCGCGCCTCGCCCCGCCGAGCACGACCCCGCCACACCCGTCTCCGGCGGCTCCCGAGTTCCCGGCCTCACCGGAGGACCGGCACCCGTCGCCGACCCCAGCGGTCCCCACGCCACACCCGGTTTCCGCGGTCCCCGAGTTCCCGGCCTCACCGGAGGACCGGCCCCCGTCGCCAACCGCATCGGTCCCCACGCCACACCCAGCCGCCACCGACACCGGCGCCCCTGCAGCCGACTCGGCACCCCCGGACCGGCGAACCACGGCACACCCCCCAGCAGCCGCCGACCAGCCCACCGCGCTCGGTCGTGCCCGCGCCTCCGCCGCCCCGGACATCCAGGCCACCGTCCTCGGCAAGCGCAACCGCCTCACCGCGCCCCCCGCACCCGCCGGGGAGGACTCCGGCGAGGTCCTGCTCCGGTTCGGACCCGGGATCCCCGCCGACGAGCAGGATGTGCTGCGCGCCCGGTGGCGTACCGAAGCCGCCGTACCCGCGCGGCAGCGCACGCGCCGAAGGCGCCGGGGCTGGATCATCACCACCGCCGTCCTGGCGATCGCCGCCGTCCTGCTCTGGCTGCTGCTGCGGCCGACCCCCGCCCCGGCGGTCGTAGCCGTCCAGGTCCAGGCCCCCGCAGGGCCGTTGCACTGCGGTCAGACGGCCGACCTGGTCGGTGTCGTCACCACCGACGGCCACGGCGGCCCCGTCACGTACCGGTGGCTGCGCGGGGACGGCCAGGAGTCGGGCGAGCTGGTCCGCACCGCGCGCAGCGGTGAGCGCCGACTCAGGGTGCATCTGCGCTGGACGGTCCGTGGTCCCGGCCGCTTCCGGGGGACCGCCCGGCTGCGGATCGCGCACCAGCGGGCTCCGATGGAGGCGACGGCGAGCTTCACCTACGCCTGCCCTGAACGCCACGGATCCCTGGCCACGGGCAGGTAGGTGTCGGATTCTCGCCAGCGGACGGCTCCCGCGATGGTCGATCCTGGACGCATGCAGACAGGGATGCACTTCGACCGGGAGCACTGCGTGCGCGCGGTGCAGTCCAAGGACGCGCGGTTCGACGGCTGGTTCTACACGGTCGTTCTGACCACCCGCATCTACTGCCGGCCCAGCTGCCCGGTGGTCCCGCCCAAGCCGGAGAACATGACCTTCTACCCGAGCGCGGCCGCCTGCCAGCAGGCCGGGTTCCGGGCCTGTAAGCGCTGCCGCCCCGACACCAGCCCCGGCTCGCCGGAGTGGAACCTGCGCGCCGACCTGGTGGCGCGGGCCATGCGGCTGATCGCCGACGGTGTCGTCGACCGCGAGGGTGTGCCCGGGCTCGCCGCCCGGCTCGGCTACAGCGCCCGGCAGGTGGAGCGGCAGCTGCTCGCCGAGCTGGGCGCGGGCCCCCTCGCGCTGGCCCGTGCCCAGCGCGCCCAGACCGCGCGGCTCCTGATCGAGACGACCCCGCTGCCGATGGCGGAGATCGCCTTCGCGGCCGGCTTCTCCTCGATCCGCACCTTCAACGACACCGTCCGCGAGGTCTTCGCCCTCTCCCCGAGCGAACTGCGCGCCAGGGTGCCGAAGGACAGTGCCGCGAGCACCCCGGGAACCCTCGCGCTGCGGCTGCCGTTCCGCGCCCCGCTCAACCCCGACAACCTCTTCGGCCACCTGGCCGCCACGGCCGTACCGGGCGTGGAGGAGTGGCGGGACGGCGCCTACCGGCGCACGCTACGACTGCCGTACGGGCACGGAATCGTCGCGCTCACCCCGAAACCCGACCACATCGCCTGCCGGCTCACCCTCAGCGACCTCCGCGATCTGACCGTGGCCATCAGCCGCTGCCGGCGCATGCTCGACCTGGACGCCGACCCGGTCGCCGTGGACGACCGGCTGCGCACGGACCCGGTACTCGCGCCGCTGGTGGACCGGGCGCCGGGCCGCCGGGTGCCGCGCACGGTGGACGAGGCCGAGTTCGCGGTGCGGGCCGTGCTCGGGCAGCAGGTCTCCACGGCCGCCGCCCGCACCCATGCGGCCCGCCTGGTCACCGCCCACGGCAAGCCCCTGGACGACCCCGAGGGCGGACTCACCCACCTCTTCCCGTCGCCCGACGCGCTGGCCGCCGTGGACCCCGAGACCCTGGCCATGCCCCGCACCCGGCGTACCACCTTCTCCACCCTCGTCCGTCAACTGGCCGATGGCACACTCCACTTGGGGGTGGAATCCGACTGGGCCGAGGCTCGTGCGCGGCTGCTCGACCTGCCCGGCTTCGGGCCCTGGACGGTCGACGTCATCGCCATGCGGGCCCTCGGCGACCCCGATGCCTTCCTCCCCACGGACCTCGGCATCCGGCGCGCCGCCCAGGAGCTGGGCCTGCCCGGCACCCCGGCCGCGCTCACCGCCCGGGCCGAGGCCTGGCGCCCCTGGCGGGCCTACGCGGTGCAGTACCTGTGGGCGACCGACGGCCACCCGATCAACTTCCTTCCCGTGTAAGGATCGTCTCGATGAAGCAGCACACCGTCATCGACAGCCCCTACGGCCCCCTCACCCTCGTCGCCGACGACGGCGTCCTGTGCGGCCTCTACATGACCGACCAGCGCCACCGCCCGCCGGAGGAGACCTTCGGCAGCCTCGACGACACCCCCTTCGCCGCGGCCGAGGAACAGCTGTCCGCCTACTTCGCGGGCGAGCTGACCGAGTTCACCCTCGAACTCCGCCTGCACGGAACCCCGTTCCAGCGCAGCGTCTGGGACCAGCTGACCCGCATCCCGTACGGCGAGACCCGCGCCTACGGCGAACTCGCCGAGGCCCTCGGCAACCCCAAGGCGTCCCGCGCGGTCGGCCTCGCCAACGGCAAGAACCCGATCGGCATCATCGTGCCCTGCCACCGCGTCATCGGCGCGGGCGGCGACCTCACGGGTTACGGCGGCGGCCTGGACCGCAAGCAGCGGCTGCTGGACTTCGAGCGGGGGACCGCGCTGGTCTAGGCGCTTCTCTGCGGAGGCTCCGTCGAATCTGCACACTCAGTACACTCGGCGCGCAACCACGGCGGGACGCGCGGCGGGGCCGCCCGGGACACCGCCCCACGGTGCGCCGTTTTCGCCAAGTGTCCCGTTCGCTCTGGTGATGGCAACGGAGTTCACCTCCGCCGGCGTGCGGCATGTGGAAAGGTCTCCTCCAAGATGTGGTTGCACGCGCACAGTTGAGATACAGCCCGCACACAGCGACCCCGACGAAGCCCTCGGCCGACCAGACGTTCCTTGGACCGCGAGCCCACCGCGTGCTTGGATCCCTCGCACGGCCGCGGTCCACCCTCTGTCCCCACCGGAACCGCGCTCGCCGTGGAACTTCGGTACGAAGGGAAATGTCCTCATGAACTCCGCTCCCCAGATCGAGACCCTCGAGATCTCCGAGGCCGACCTCGACAACGTCTCCGGCGGCCTGAGCCCGCACGTCAGTGTCGTCGCCGGCCCCACGGCGGTCAGCGACGCGTCCCTGCTGGCCCAGGCCGGCGCACTCCAGGACCAGGTCCTGGGCACCGTCGGCCAGTACAACGGCGCCGGCGTCACCTTCTCCATCTGACCCACGGCCTGCACCAGGCTCCTGCCAGGCACGGACACCCGACCGGGATCGCCGTGCCTGCCAGGAGCCTTGCCGCGTGCCAGGCGACCTCCTGGGCGAGGGCGTCCTCCATCGGCCCGTGCGCCCCGCATCCGGTGCACACCACACTGCCAAGGGCCCACCCCATGCCGGGGTAGGCCCTTGATTCGTTACGCCCACTTAAGTCAACGTAAGTCGATGCAGTAGCTCGGGCAGCGCGGTGCCGATGGGTTCGCGGATCACCTCGTCGGCGCGGTCGTCGTACGGTGTCGGCTCGGCGTTGACGATGATCAGCTGTGCGCCGTTGTCGGCGGCGACGCCGGCGAGTCCGGCGGCGGGCTGGACCTGGAGGCTGGAGCCGACGGCGATGAACACTGTGCACGCCTTGGTGATGGCGAGGGCTTCGCCGAGGACCACCGGGTCCAGCTTCTGGCCGAACATCACGGTCGCCGACTTCAGGATCCCGCCGCACTCCAGGCAGGGCGGGTCCTCTTCTCCGGCCTCGACGCGCGCCAGCGCGTCGTCCATGGGTCCCCGGGCGTTGCACTTCGTGCACACGACATGGCGTGCGGTGCCGTGCAGTTCGAGCACCTTGCGGGCGGGCATGCCGGCGAGCTGGTGGAGGCCGTCCACGTTCTGGGTGATCACCCGCACCGGGATCCCGGACTTTTCGAGCTCGGCGACGGCCAGGTGTGCGGCGTTGGGTTCGGCCTTCAACGTGCGGTTCCTGCGCCGCATCTGCCAGGACCTGCGCCGGATCTCGGGGTCGCCCATGTAGTAGTCGTACGTCACGAGCTTCTCGGCCTCCGGATCACGCCGCCACAGCCCGTTCGGACCGCGATAATCAGGGATGCCGGAATCGGTGGAGATCCCTGCGCCACTAAGGATGGCGACGAGTGGCCTGTTCATGAGCCGAGAGTAGGACGCTTGCCTGCTCGGGGCGAGCGGATATCGGGGCGTGCCTCTCGCCTGTTCGCGGCTGTCAGCCGATCGCGAGGGCGGCCGATGCGTCGATGAGGGCGAGTTGGCCCGGGCCGGCTCTCCGGGTCCGGGCCTCTTCCACGAAACGGCCCAGCTCCGCGCGGACGGTGGCCGAATCGATGCGCTTGATCACGGGCAGCGTGGCCTCGACGATCTGACAGGCGTCGTCGAGGCGGCCGACACCGGCCAGGGCTGTCGCCTGCCGAACCGCGAAGCGGGCCTGGGAGTTGCTGTCCGCCGGGACGGCCGGCCGGCGCCGGCGCTCGGCGGCGAAAAGGTCGGCGGCCAGCCCGAAGCGACGGAGGCTGAGCATGCAGGACGCCTCGATGAGCCGAGGGTTGCCGTTCTCGATGCGCGGGCCCCAGTGAGGGGTCCGGTCGCCGATGACCTCGGCGGCGTGGCTTCTGAACCGCTCCAGTGCCTCCCGGCAGGCCCCCGCATCGCCACGGCGCGCATGCCCCTGGGCCGCCCGCCGCGCGGCGTGCGCGCGGATCACCGGGTTGGCCGCCGGGTGCCCGGCCGCCTGGTCGGCGAATCCGATCGCCGCATCGGTGTCACCGCGGTGCTGGGCGATGAACGCCTTGCGGACCAGGGCATACGCGGCCACCGTTTCGTCCCCGCCGTGTGCGCCCCAGCGGACCGCGAGATTCGTCCAGCGCAACGCCTCCGCGGGATTTCCCGCCTCTTGTGCCATCCACCCCGTGTATTCGGCGAACCTCGATGCCAGCAGCCAGATCTCGGCACGCTGCTCGCCAACGGCGTGCGGACCGGCGTCCGTCAGGATCCGCGTGATCGACTTCATCGAAGCGGTGACGAACCTCGGTCCGGTGGATCTGCCGATGTCCTTCAGCTCCCACAGGACCCGCTCGTATCCGGCGACCACGGGGCCGGCCTCGACGACGCCCTCGGCCCGGGCGCCGCGGCGGCCGGCCCCGGCCAGCTCGACGAGTTCCCCGCCGGTGCCGAAGGCCGCGTCGCATGCGGCCGCCACAGCGGGCGTCGGGTTGCGCAACCCGCTCTCCAGATTGCAGATCTGCCCTTCGGACACGTGCGCACGCCGGGCGAACTCGCGCACGCTCCACCCCCGACGTGCCCGGAGTGTGGCCAGGACGACGCCGAAGTCGCCCGGCGGCAGACGCGTGCTGGTCGATCTCCCTGCCGAGACCGTCCCTGCCGTGCTGTCCGCCGGGTCCATACCGGCCAGCGTACGGAGCCTTGCGGCCGCTATTCAATCCCCGGCGAATAGCCACCGAGCGTGTACTTCCACCCCTAGGGTGAGCATGATCCCTGACGTCAAGGCTTGCCAGAGAGGGGGCAATTGTGCCGCGCATCTTCCTCAGCTTTCGCAAACCGGACTCCCGGTGGATGCGAGACCGCGTCTACCGCGCGCTGTCCGACCGCTTAGGTGCCGACGAGATCTTCAAGTCGGGCCAGTCGATACCGCCCGGGGCCGATTTCGCCGAGATCCTGCGGCGGCAGGCCGCCGAGTGCGAGCTCATGTGCGTACTGATCGGGCCAGGGTGGCTCGACGCGCGGGACGAGGACGGTGTGCGGCTCCTGGACCGGGCTCACGACTGGGTCCGCCTGGAGATCGCGACGGCTCTGCGGGCGGGAAACCGCGTCGTCCCGGTCCTTCTGGGCGACGCGACGATGCTGCCCGACGCGTCGGCGCTGCCGGCCGAGATCGCGGAGCTGGCGCGCCTGCAGTTCCTCCGCGTTCCGGAGACCCATCTGCCGGACGGGCTGGAGCACTTGGGCGACGCGGTGACCGCTCTCCTGTCCGATACCGATACCGACCCCGCTGTCGAACCCGGGCACGGCACGGCGCCGGCCGTCGATCCGGAGCCGTCAGTGACCATGACGGCCCATGTGTCCGGCGGTGGCAGCGCCTACCAGGCAGCCCGTGATCAGACGATCAGGCTGGCGTGAGGGGCGGACGATGGATCATCCCGGAGCAGACGGTGCTCATCGGATCGGGCCGTATGCGCTGCTCGGAAGGCAGAGCACGGTCGGCGGGGGCGAAGTCTTCGCGGCCCGCACGGACGAGGGGCGACTCGTCACGGTCACGGTCGTGGGGCCCGAACTCGCCGCGAACCCGGGGTTCCGGAACCGGTTCCGGGCCGCCGTCGAGGCGGCACGGACGCTGTCCGGTGCCTTCCTCGTACCGGTGGTGGACGCCGACGCCGACGCGCCGGTTCCTTGGCTGGCGACCGAGTTCACCGCCGGACTGCCGCTCCGGCAGGTGGTGGACCGGCACGGCCCGCTGTCCGAGCCGGCTCTGCGGGTGCTCGCCGACGGCCTCGCCCGGGCGCTGGCCGCACTCCACGCGGCCGGGACGGTCCACGGCGAGGTGAGCCCGGACTCGGTGCTGCTGACCATGGACGGGCCCCGCATCACCGCCCTGGGGATCGTGGGAGCCACCGGCAGTCCGGCACCCTCACCGACGGACGACATGTTCGACCTCGGGTCGACCGTGCTGTTCGCAGCTTCCGGAGGCGAGCCGGACACGGGCGCCCTCCCCGTGTCGCTGCGCGAGGTGATCGACGGCTGCCTGTACCCGGAACCGCCGGACCGTCCCACCGCGGAGCAACTCGTCGACTACCTGAGGCGTCAGGACCTGCCGGCTCCAGAGGGCAGTTGGCTGCCGCCGGCAGTGACCGCCGACATGGCCGCCGCGGCCGCGGCGGTGGGATCGGTGTCCGCCGGGGCCGGCCGGGGCCCGTTTCCTCCGGCGCCGGTGATCGCTGCCGGCACGGGTGTCAGCCGCCGGAAGCTGATCATCGGTCTGGCCGGGGGCGCGGCCGTACTCGGCGGAGCCGCGGCGGCACTCGCCTTTTCCGGCGACTCGTCGCCGGCATCCGACGGCCGGGCCGGCGGGCCCGGATCCACTGCGCGGCCGGCCTCTCCGTCAGGCGTGCGATCCACGTCGGCCTCCTCTGCGTCGCCGTCCTCGACGGACAGACCGGAATCGATCGTCCTGGCCGGACCCGACGCCGCCAAGGCATGGTCAGGCGCCGCAAAGCACGCCCCCACCTGCCTGGAAGCGTCCGACAAGGTGGTCATGGTGGTCACGGACACTGGCACGTCCTTCCTGGACGCCGCGACCGGAAAATCCGTGTTCCCCCAGCTGAACACGACCAACGACTTCGGCACGACCAGCGACAAGTACCCGACGGCGTACGCGGACGGAATGTTCTACCTGCTCTGCGACACACCGAGTCAGTCAGGCCTGCTGGCGGCGTTCGACGCCGCCAGCGGGAAGGTGAAGTGGGCGACCAAGATGGCCGACGTCGATCCCGGCGGCGGCACGCATGCGGCGATGTACCTGAGCCACTATGTGGCAGTCGCGGGGAACACGGTGTACGTATGCGGGCAGTTGCTTCAGACATCCGGGTCGTTCTCGGCCAAGTCTCCGAGCACCGGCTACATCCGTGCGTTCAACGCCGCGACCGGCAAGGCACTGTGGCGGGTCAAGGGCACGGACATCAACAACGTGCTCGTGCCGCCCTCCGGTTCCCACCTGCTGGCCACCTCGGCCGTTCCGGGCAAGAAGCCCGGCCGCGTCCAGATGATCGACGCCGGCAGGAGAGGCGCCCGCGGCTGGAACGTATCCGTCCCGCACGCCGCGTACTACTTCACCACCGGCTGGCCGCTGACGTGCTACGCCGCCGGGCTGTTCCTGTTCGCCGGCGGCAACGGCGACACGCTGTTCGCCGTCGACGCGGCCACGGGCAGCGAGAAGTGGCATCAGCGCTTCGATGCGAAGAACGGGGACCAGGTCCAGATCGGCGCCCTGTTCTCCAGCCTGGACGGCGCGACCGTCTACGTACCGGTCGGCAGCGACCTGGCCGCCCTGACCGCGGCCGACGGCACGCTCCAGTGGGTCGCGACGCTCGACGGGGCCGACGACACGGGCGGTTCCAACATGTTCAACGCCGCCCTCAGGATTTCCGGCAAGAGCGCGCAGTGTTCGGCCGACACCGTCTTCGCCACCGACAGCGCCAAGACGCTGTGGGCCATCGACGCGGCCACCGGCAGGGCCCGGTGGAAATACAGCGACCCCGGGCAGCCGGACGTGGGGTTCCTGTGGACAGTGGGCGGCGATCACGTGTTCATCGCCTCCCACCTGACAGTGACCGCGATCGCGGCCCACGGGCGGTAAGGGACAAGGAGAAGACATGGAGACGAGTGTGGAACTCGCCGGCCTGGCATCGGCGGCCGCGGCGCGCCTGATCGACCTGCTGGCGACGGACGGCTGGGCCGCGGTCAAGTCCTCGGTCCTGTCGCTGTGGCGGTCCGCGCACCCGGAGCGCGTCGAGGAGGAACTCGCCGATGCGCGCGGCGAGTTGCTTCAGGCACGGCAGACGGGCGACGGCCAGGAACTCCAGGGGCTGCTGGTGGCCGAGTGGCAGGCCCGCATCATCCGGCTGATGGCCACGCGGCCGGACGCCGTCGACGAGCTGCGCGCGCTGTTCGGCGAGGAACTGCGCGCTGCCGGAAGCCCGGAACAGCAGATCACGGGCTCGATGACGCTGGAGGCACACGTCTCCGGCGGCGACGCGTTCCTGGCCGGCCGGGACATGACCGTCACCAGAGGCGGACAGGCGTGACGGAACGCAGCACCGGTGCCTCGCCCCCCGACGGGCCGCCCCCCTGGCAGCCGAAACGGCTGGAGGCGACCGTGACGGGAGGGGGCAGCTCCTTCCAAGCCGGCCGCGACATGCACATTCGCCTCGGCGACGAGGGGCGCAGGACCGTGCCCGGCCCCGGCGCCGACCAAGTGCCGTGCCCGTACCCGGGCTTGGCCCCGTTCGGCGCGCGGCACAAGCAGTGGTTCTACGGCCGTGAGCGCATGGTTCACCTCGTGTGCGAGCGGATGGACGCCCGGATGCGTGAGGGCGGCCCGCTGGTGCTGATCGGCCCCTCGGGGGCCGGGAAGTCGTCCCTGCTCGCGGCCGGGGTACTGCCGGCCCTGGACGACGGCCGGCTTCCGGTGGCGGGCTCGAGCACCTGGCCGCGGCTGCTGCTGACCCCGACGGCATCCCCGGCCCTGGCACTGGCGGCCGCCGCCGGGCTCGACGCCGAGACCGCCCGGCGCACGGCACCGGCGTGGCGGGCCGATCCCGCACAGTGCATTGCCGAGCTGCGCGAGATCACCGGAGCCGGCGATCCGGCGCCCACCGGGGAGTCCCCCTCCGCGGGCCTGGTCGTCGTGGTCGACCAGTTCGAGGAGATCTTCACGGCCTGCGGCGACGAGACCGAACGGCAGTGGCTCATCGAGGTGCTCGACCGTCTGGCCCGGCCCACGGGCGGCGCGGTCGTGGTGCTGGGAGTGCGCGCGGACTTCTATGCCGCGTGCACGGCCCATCCGCAGCTCCGGGCGGCGCTCCAGGCCGGACCGGTCCTGCTGGAGCCGATGACGGAGGACGAACTCAAGGACGCGATCCGCCGCCCGGCCGGCAACGTGGGACTCGACGTCGAAGACGGCCTGGTCGAGGTGCTGCTGGCGGACCTGGGCGCGGTCGGGGGACCGGCCGGTACGAGCACCACGGGCCGGCTGCCGCTGCTCGCACACGCGCTGCGGGCCACCTGGCAGCAGCGTCACGGCCACACGCTCACCGTGGACGGATACCGCGTCACCGGCGGCATCCAGGGCGCCATCGCCACCACGGCGAACAGGCTCTACGACACCCTGCCGCCGCCCTGCCACGAGGCCGCACGGTGGGTGTTCCTGCGGCTCGTCATCGTGGGACGCGACGCCGACGACAGCCGCCGGCGCGTCCGGTACGACGAGCTGCTGCGTCACGCGCCGGACCGGGAAGCGGCTGTCAGAGTCCTGGACGACTTCACCCGTGGCCGGCTGCTGACCCGGGACCAGGACACGGTGGTGATGACACATGAGGTGCTCATCCGCGCCTGGCCCCGGCTGCGGGACTGGATCGAGCACGACCGCAACGGGAACCTCGTACGACAGGATCTGGAAGAGGCGGCCGCGCTCTGGGAACAGGCCGGCCGGGAGGCAGCCGCGCTGTACCGCGGCAACCGCCTGGAGGCCGCCCTCGCCTGGGCCGAAACGCACGGGCCGGAACTCAGCGGCGCCGCCCGGGCATTCCTGGCAGCCGCCCGCCACCACCAGCGGCGCGGGCAACGGCTCCGGCGCGCCGCGGTCGCCGTCATCACCGCCCTGGCGGTGGTCGCCTCGCTGGCCGCGGTGTTCGCCTTCCGGCAGGAGTCCCACGCCCGGGCCGCCGCCACCCGGGCCCTGCGAGCCCGCGACCAGGCCATCAACGCCGCCGTCACCTCCGCGTCCGTACAACTGGCGCCGACCGATCCCTCGCTGTCCGCTCAACTCGCACTGACCGCCTACCGCATGGACCCGACCCCGGAGGCGGCGTCCCGGCTCATCACGACCGAGAACACACCGCTGGACACCCGGCTTCCCGGCCCGCACGGCGCGGTGTACACCGTGGCCTACAGCCCCGACGGGCACATGCTGGCAGCCGGGAACGTCTACCAGAACCTCGTCCGGCTGTGGGACGTCTCCGATCCCAGCCGTCCGGTGGCGCTGGGCCGACCCGTGCCCGTGGACCATTCCGTCAACTCGGTCCTGTCGCTCGCGTTCAGCCCGGACGGCCGGGTGCTGGCCGTCGGCGGCCGCACCAGCCACAACGGCGACGCCGGCTCCGGCGGATTCGTCGACCTGTGGAGCCTGACCAGCCCCAGCCACCCAGTCCTGCTCGGCCGGCCGAAGAGTCCCGCCATTCAGGGCATGGACGCCCTGACCGCCATCGAATCGCTGGCGTTCAGTCCCGACGGCCGTACCCTGGCCGCCGGATGGCGCGCCGGACTCGTCAGCCTGTGGAACGTCACCCGCCCCGACGACGTCCACCCCGCGGGAGCGCCCCTGAACCTCGACTGCCCCGACGTCTTCTCCCATCGCATCGCGTTCAGCCCCACCGGGCACACCCTGGCCGCCGCATGCGACGACGACGCCGGCACCATCCGCCTGTGGAACACCACCGACCCGGCCCACCCCGGCCGCGGCCGTTCCCTGAAGGCCGGGCATCCCGTCAACTGCCTGGCGTTCAGCCCCGACAGCCGTACCCTGGCGGCCGGATCCAGCGACAGCACGGTCCACCTGTGGAAGGTCGCGGACCCCGGCCGCCCCGCACCCCTGGGCAAGCCGCTGACGGGTCCCGCACAGCCCGTCATGTCGGTGGCGTTCAGCCCGGACGGTCACACCCTGGCGGCCGGCAGCGCCGACCACACCATCCACCTGTGGAACGTCACCCACCCCGGGGCCATCGGCCCTCTGGGCCGGCCGCTGACCGGTCCCGGCGACGCGGTGACCGACGTGGTGTTCAGCCCCGACAGCCGCACCCTCGCCGCCGGGAACACCGACGGCAACGTCGATCTGTGGAATCTGCCGCCGACCCGGATCATCGGCGCCGGCGGCAATGTGGCATCCGTGGCGTTCAGCCCCAACGGGCGCACCCTGGCCGCCGGAAACCAGAACAACACCGTCTCGCTGTGGAACACCGCCGACCCCAACCACCCCGTTCCCCGCGGTGATCCGCTCACCGGCCCCAAGGACCCGGTCGACGTCGTGGCGTTCAGCCCGGACGGGCGCACCCTGGCCGCCGGCGACCACGGCGGCACCGTCACGTTGTGGAACACCTCCGACCCCAGCCGTCCCGTTCGCCTCCGGGAGACCCTCACCGGGGCGGACGGGCCCGTCTTCGCCCTGGCGTTCAGCCCCGACGGCCACACCCTGGCCGCGGCCGGCGACGCTCCCTATCGTGGCAGCATCGCCCTGTGGGACGTCAGCGACCCCGCACACCCCGACGCCCAGCCCGGCATCTCCAATGACCGCACGAGGTCCGTCCTGTCCTTGGCGTTCAGCCGCGACGGCACGATGCTGGCGGCCGGCGGCGACGGCAGCAACCGTGAGGTCGGCCTGTGGAGTACGACGGACCCCGGGGTCCGCATCGGGCAGCCGATCCGCCAGCCGACCGCCACCGCCACCTGGGTCGCGTTCAGCCCGGACGGCCGCACCCTCGCCACCGGGAACAGCCGCGGCACCGTCACCCTGTGGAATGCCACCGACCCCAACCACCTCACGCGCAGGGGCAGTCCCCTGACCGTCCCCGGCGGCAGCCTGTGGTCGGTGGCGTTCAGCCCGGACGGGCACACCCTCGCAGCGGCCGGCCACACCGACAACGGCACCATCAACCTGTGGAACGTCACCGATCCCGACCACCCCACCCCCATCGGCCGGCCGCTGACCGTGGAGACCGGATTCGTCGCCGTTCTGGCGTTCAGCCCGGACGGTCACACCCTGGCCGCCACCACCGACGACGGCGTGGCCACGCTCTGGGACCTGAACGTCGAGTCCGCCATCAGCCGTATCTGCGACGGGAGCTCCGGCGCCCTGAGCCGACAGCAATGGAGCCGATACGTTCGCCCGCTGCCGTACGACCCACCCTGTGTGACCACCTAGTAGGGCCTGGTCAGGTTGATATCGGCATGTCCAGGGCCGGCTGCCACTCCTCGGCATGACCGACTTCCCTTCAGACCACGCCGGACCACTGCCAGCTCCTCAGCCATCACACCGAACCTGACCAAGCACTACTAGTGGCGCCTCCTTGTTGGCCTTCGCCCTGTGCTCATGTCGCTGTTGGAACTGGACTGTGGGAAAGTGGTCCATATGGGGGAATACGGGAAGAAGGGAAGCAGGTTATGCCTCTTCCGGACGGAAGGTTCAGGCTTCACAGTTACCAGCACAACGGTCAGTGGCTCTTCGTCTCCAACGACACGAGAGGACCTGACCGAGTCGTTGAGGCGCATCCCTATGCGGACGAGTTCCGCAATGAGTTCGAGGCCAAGCCTGACGGCAATGGCGGCGTCCGTCTCTTCAACCCCGCAACGGACTGCTACCTGTTCGTCTCCAATGACGTGGAGGCCGGCGACCGGGTGGTGGAAGCTCACCCATACGAGCATGAGCCCCGGAACAGTCTCTATCCCAACGTGCAGGAAGACGGAAGCTGGACATTCTGGAGCGCCGATGCCCAAGGGTTCCTGTTCTTGTCCAACGACACAGAGGGCGACGACTACGTGATCGAGTCACACCCGCCCGACGAGGTCCGCAACCGCTTCTTCGCGGAACCCGTTTAGAACTGGCGGCGTAATGACGCAGCATCCGGACTGAGACCCGGCCGGCTGCCAGGGTGAGGAGGGTCAGGGGCACTGCGAGGACCAGGCGGAGGCAGCCGGTGGCGTCAGGCCACCCGGTGTCCGTTCTCCAGCTCTGCCGTGCCCCCGTTCTCCGCCAGCACGTCCAGCGCGGCCAGGACGCGACGGCCGAGGGCGCCGGGGAGATGGTCGGGGATGTCCGCGCGGGTGACCAGCCGCCAGGACAGCAGCTCCTCCTCCTGGAGGCGGATCGCCTTGAGCTCGGCCTCGGTGAGGACACCGCCGTCGTACAGGTACGCCACCAGCGGCGGCCGTCCCGCGCCGTGCACCCAGTCCACCGCCAGCAGCCGGCCCAGCTCGCGGTCGAGGCCGATCTCCTCCAGGGTCTCCCGGCGGGCCCCCTGGCGCGGCGTCTCGCCGTCGTCCGACTCGATCGTGCCGCCCGGAAGGGCCCAGCCCTCGCGGTAGTTGGGCTCGACGAGCAGCACGCGTCCCTCGGTGTCCCGGAAGAGCGCGCCGGCACCGGCGAGGACACGGGGCAGGCTGGCGATGTACGCGGCGAAGTCCTCAGTCGTGGTCACTGAGGAAGGGTAGCCAACTCCGGGACGGCTACGGCGCGGTCGTCGCCAGGCGCAGGGTGCGCTCGGCCAGCGCACTGATCCGTACGCCGTCGAAGCCGAACACCGCGCTCCGGACCGTGTCCTCCAGCGGGTCCGTCCACTGGGCGGGGACGGCCGCCGCACCGGCGAGCACCCCGGCCACCGAGCCGGCGGTGGCGCCGTTGGAGTCGGTGTCCAGGCCGCCGCGGACGGTGAGGGCGATGGTCCGGGTGAAGTCGCCGTCGCCGTACAGCAGCCCGGCCGTGAGGACGGCCGCGTTCGGGACCGTGTGGATCCAGCCGAGACCGGCGGTCTCCGCGGACAGCGTGGCCAGCGTCTCCTCCCAGGGCAGCCGGGACTCGTGCAGGGACACCACCCGGCGCACGGTCCGGGCGAGGCGGCTGCTCGCCGGGATCACGGCGAGCGCGGTCTCCAGCGCCTCCCGCACGCCCGGCGCGGTGAAGGCCGCCGAGATCAGCGCGGCCGCGAACATCGCGCCGTAGACGCCGTTGCCGGTGTGGGAGAGCACCGCGTCCCGACGGGCCAGCGAGGCGGCGCGGCCCGGGTCGCCGGGGCAGGTCCAGCCGTAGACGTCGGCGCGGATCAGCGCGCCGATCCACTCCTGGTACGGGTTGTCGTACGTCGCCGTCAGCGGCGGCTTCAGACCGTTCGCCAGGTTGCGGTACGCCGCCCGTTCCGCCGTGAAGGTCTGCAGATACGGCAGCCTGAGCAGCCACAGATCGCCGACCTGCTCGGTGCTGAAACCGAAACCGTGGGTCTCGAGCAGGTGCAGGCCGAGGATGGCGTAGTCGACGTCGTCGTCGCGGCAGCTGCCGTGGATCCTGCCGCGCACGCACTGTCGCCACTCCGGGCGCAGCACGGCGCCGTCGGCCGCGTCGGCCGGCTCGGGCAGGTAGTCGGTGAGCGGCAGGGCGGCCGCCTGCCGCAGATAGCGGTCGATGCGCTCGCGCGTCCACACCTCGCCCTGCTCGACCGGTTTGCCGAGCATGTTGCCCGCGATCCGGCCGAGCCAGCCCCCGTGGATACGGTCGGCGAGGTCCGGCCCGGTGCCCTGGTTGCCCATGGCTGGGGTCTACCCGTTTTCCTCAGGCTCCCCTCAGCGGCTGCTCAGGGTTCGGTCGGAGCATGACGGCGGGGGTGTCCTCCGGTTAAGGTCGCAGCGGCGCGACTGGCCCTGACGTGCGCGGGGCCCGGAGAGCAAGGGGAAAGCAAGGTGGCGGACGCTGCAGTGAACGAGACCCGCAGGGTGCTCATCGCCGCGGACAAGTTCAAGGGCTCGCTGACGGCCGTGCAGGTCGCCGAGCGGGTCACGGCCGGGCTGCGCCGGGTCGTGCCCGGCGTCGAGGTCGAGGCGCTGCCCGTGGCGGACGGCGGTGACGGGACCGTGGACGCGGCGGTCGCGGCCGGCTTCGAGCGCCGGGAGATCCGGGTCGCCGGGCCGCTCGGCCAGGAGGTCACGGCCGCGTTCGCGCTGCGCGGCGACACCGCGGTCGTGGAGATGGCCGAGGCGAGCGGGCTGCAGCGGCTGCCGGCCGGTGTCTTCGCGCCGCTGACCGCGTCCACGTACGGCTCCGGTGAGCTGCTGCGGGCCGCGTTGGACGCGGGCGCGCGGACGATCGTGTTCGGCGTCGGTGGCAGCGCCACGACGGACGGCGGTGCCGGGATGCTGTCGGCGCTGGGCGCGCGGTTCCTGGACGCCGACGGGGAGCCGGTGCCGCCGGGTGGCGGCGGTCTCGCCGAGCTGGTGCGCGCGGACCTGTCCGGTCTGGACCCGCGCCTGTCCTCGGTGGAGCTGGTGCTCGCCAGTGACGTCGACAATCCGCTGACCGGGCCGAAGGGCGCGCCCGCGGTGTACGGCCCGCAGAAGGGGGCTTCGCCGGAGGACGTGCAGACGCTGGACGCGGCCCTCGCCCACTTCGCCGAGGCCCTGGAGCCGGCCGTGGGGTCGCGTGCCGCCGAGTACGCGGCGGCGCCGGGTGCGGGCGCGGCCGGCGGCATCGGCTACGGCGCCCTGCTGCTGGGTGCCCGGTTCCGGCCGGGCATCGAGGTCATGCTGGACGTGCTCGGCTTCGCTCCGGCGCTGGAGCGGGCCTCGCTGGTGATCACCGGTGAGGGGTCGCTGGACGAGCAGACATTGCATGGGAAGGCGCCGGCGGGGGTCGCTGCCGCCGCGCGGGCCGCGGGCAAGGATGTCGTCGCGGTGTGCGGGCGGCTTGCTCTGCCGGAGGAGGCGTTGCTGCGGGCCGGTATCGGGCGGGCCTACCCTCTCACCTCGGTCGAGCCCGACGTCGCCAAGTGCATCGCGGACGCCGGGCCGATCCTGGAGCGGGTCGCCGTCCGGATCGCTGAGGACTACTTGAGCTGAGGTCCCTGGGGGCGGAGCCCCCCAGTACGGCCGCCCCTGCTCCGGGCGGTCAGACAGCGAAAAGGGCCCCGGACCAACCAGGTCCGGGGCCCTCACGCGTGAGCGTTACGGCAGCTGCGCCGTCCTCGCCTCACGGCGGTTGTCGCGGAAGTTGTTCACCCGGCGGGCCGTGGCGAACAGCGGGATCACCGCGCCCATGACCAGCTGCAGGGCGCAGCCCGTCTGGAGCAGCAGCTGACCGCTCGGGGCGTCGAAGGCCCAGGCGGTCAGGAGGCCCATGGACAGGACGATCCAGGACAGCATGGCCACGGCGAGACGGCCGCGCGGCTTCGGGTACTCGACCCGGCTCACCATCAGCCAGGCCGTGCCGAGGATCGCCAGGAGCGTCGCGAAGAAGGGCAGCTCCAGGAGCACGATCGAGACGACCGTCAGCGCGCCGAACGGCGAGGGCATGCCCTGGAACATGCCGTTCGTCGGCGTCACGCACGAGAAGCGCGCCAGACGCAGCACCACGGCCAGGAGCACCACGATTGCCCCGACCGCCGCCACCTTCTGGTACGCGTCGTCCGCGACCATGCCGTAGACCAGCACGAAGTACGCCGGCGCCAGACCGAAGCTGATCAGGTCCGAGAGGTTGTCCAGCTCGGCGCCCATGGGGGAGGAGCGCAGCTTGCGCGCCACGAGGCCGTCGAACAGGTCGAACACCGCAGCACACAGCATCAGGATGACCGCCGTGGCCGCGCTGTTGCGCGCCATACCGGACTCCTGGCTGTCGGTGAGGTGCGGGATCAGGATGCCGGTGGTGGTGAAGTACACCGCCATGAAGCCGCACGTGGCGTTGCCCAGCGTGAGGGTGTCCGCTATCGACAGGCGCAGAGAGAGGGGCATCTCCTCTTCTTCGTCCACCTCGTCGGCCTCGGGCACCCAGCCCGCCTGGGTCTCCGGATCAATCACGGTCAATGCGAGTCACCCCAGCCACGGTCTTCTGGCCGACCTCGACCGCGACCTCCACGCCCTCGGGCAGGTAGAGGTCGACACGCGAGCCGAAGCGGATCAGACCGATACGGTCACCCTGCTCGACCTTCGTGCCCTCCGGGATGTAGGGCACGATGCGGCGGGCCACCGCGCCGGCGATCTGGATCATCTCGATGTCGCCGAGTTCGGTGTCGAAATGCCAGACTACGCGCTCGTTGTTCTCGCTCTCCTTGTTGAAAGCGGGAACAAAGCCACCGGGGATGTGTTCGACGGACGTCACCGTGCCCGCGAGGGGCGCGCGGTTGACGTGGACGTTGAGCGGGCTCATGAAGATCGCGACGCGGGTGCGCCCGTCCTTCCAGGGCATGATGCTCTGCACCACACCGTCGGCGGGGGAGATGACCCGGCCCTGGGCGATCTCGCGCTCCGGGTCGCGGAAGAACCACAGCATGCCCGCCGCGAGCGCGGTGGCGGGTACGGCGACGGCCTTGGCGGCGCCGGAGCGGCGCGCGCGCAGGAGGCTGACGGCTGCGGTGGCGACGGTCGGGAGAAGCCACGGCGATGCTCCGCGCGCGAGGCGTACGCCGGCCAGGCTGTCTCGATGTGCAGAGGTTTGGCTGTGGGGCATGGATGACCTTCGTAGCGGATGATGCCGCGCTCTAACAGGGGGACGGCGGCTTTCCGGGGATCGTACCGGTCGCGGGCTGCAACTGGGCAAGCCAGGAAGCCGAGTCGGCGGCCGAAGGCCGCCTACGGGGTGTGATCTTCTTCTCGAAGAAAACACCCCGTACTCGGACAATCAGCCCTGGAATCGATACTCTTCGAGCAGCCTGCGCCCGATGATCATTTTCTGGATCTCGGCGGTACCTTCACCGATCAGCAGCATCGGAGCCTCCCGGTAGAGGCGCTCGATCTCGTACTCCTTGGAGAAGCCGTAGCCGCCGTGGATCCGGAAGGCATCCTCCACGACCTCCTTGCAGTACTCGGAGGCGAGGTACTTCGCCATCCCAGCTTCGAGGTCGTTTCGTTCCCCGGAGTCCTTTTTGCGTGCCGCGTTGACCATCATGGCATGCGCGGCCTCGACCTTGGTAGCCATCTCGGCCAGCTTGAACTGGATGGCCTGGTGCTGGGCGATCGGCTTGCCGAAGGTGTGCCGCTGCTGGGCGTACTGGACGCCGAGCTCGAAGGCGCGCTGGGCGACGCCGCAGCCGCGCGCCGCCACGTTGACGCGGCCGACCTCCACGCCGTCCATCATTTGGTAAAAACCTCGGCCGGTGACGCCGCCGAGCACCCGATCGGCCGGTAGCCGCAGGCCATCCATGATCAGCTCGGTGGTGTCGACGCCCTTGTAGCCCATCTTCTCGATCTTGCCCGGGATGGTCAGGCCGGGGCGGACCTCACCGAAGCCGGGCTCCTTCTCGATCAGGAAGGTCGTCATCGACTTGTGGGGCGCGGTGCCCTCGGGGTGTCCTTCGTCACTTCGGACCAGGACGGCCACCAGCGAGGAGGTGCCGCCGTTCGTCAGCCACATCTTCTGGCCGTTCAGGACGTACTCGTCGCCGTCCTTGACCGCCTTCGACGTGATCGCCGACACATCCGAGCCGAGGCCCGGCTCCGACATCGAGAACGCGCCCCGGATGTCGCCGGCCGCCATGCGCGGCAGGAAGTGGTCCTTCTGCTCCTGCGTGCCGTGCTGCTTGAGCATGTACGCCACGATGAAGTGCGTGTTGATGATGCCGGACACCGACATCCAGCCACGGGCGATCTCCTCCACGCACAGCGCGTAGGTGAGGAGCGACTCGCCCAGGCCCCCGTACTCCTCGGGGATCATCAGACCGAAGAGGCCGAGTTCCTTCAGGCCGTCCACGATCTGCTGCGGGTACTCGTCGCGGTGCTCCAGCTCGGTCGCGACAGGAATGATCTCCTTGTCGACAAAGTCCCGAACCGTGGAGAGGATCTCCTGCTGGACGTCGGTCAGACCGGCGGTCTGGGCGAGACGGGCCATGGCTTACTTCTCCTGCTGCTTCAGTTCGGGACGGCCCGGCTGCTCGCCGCCGCGCTCCTTGATGTACGTCTCGGTGGGCACCATCACCTTGCGGCGGAAGACGCACACCAGGGTGCCGTCCTGCTTGTAGCCCTTGGTCTCGACGTAGACGATGCCGCGGTCGTTCTTCGACTTGGACGGCCACTTGTCGAGCACGGTCGTCTCGCCGTAGATCGTGTCGCCGTGGAAGGTCGGCGCCACGTGCTTGAGCGACTCGATCTCCAGGTTGGCGATCGCCTTGCCGGAGATGTCCGGGACGGACATGCCGAGCAGCAGGGAGTAGATGTAGTTCCCGACGACGACGTTCTTGCCGAAGTCCGTCGTCTTCTCCGCATAGTTCGTGTCCATGTGGAGCGGGTGGTGGTTCATGGTGAGGAGACAGAACAGGTGGTCGTCGTACTCCGTGACCGTCTTGCCCGGCCAGTGCTTGTACGTCGCCCCGACCTCGAACTCCTCGTAGGTGCGTCCGAACTGCATCGCGCTCAGGGCTCCTTAGCTGGCGGGAATCTCGAACTTGCTGGTGCGCTGCATGCCGGCGGCGCGGCCCTTGCCGGAGATGACCAGGGCCATCTTGCGGCTGGCCTCGTCGATCATCTCGTCGCCGAGCATCGCGGAGCCCTTCTTGCCACCCGCCTCGGACGTGTAGTAGTCGTACGCGTCCAGGATCAGCTCGGCGTGGTCGAAGTCCTCCTGCGAGGGCGAGAAGATCTCGTTGGCCGCCTCGACCTGGCCCGGGTGCAGCACCCACTTGCCGTCGAAGCCGAGGGCGGCGGCGCGCTGGGCGACCTCGCGGTAGCCCTCGACGTTGCGGATCTGCAGGTAGGGGCCGTCGATCGCCTGGAGGTTGTTGGCGCGGGCGGCCATCAGGATCTTCATCAGGATGTAGTGGTAGGCGTCCGCCGGGTAGCCGGGCGGCTGCTCGCCCACGACCAGCGACTTCATGTTGATGGAGGCCATGAAGTCGGCCGGGCCGAAGATGATCGTCTCGACGCGCGGGGAGGCCTGCGCGATCGCGTTGACGTTGTTCAGGCCCTGCGCGTTCTCGATCTGCGCCTCGATGCCGATCTTGCCGACCTCGAAGCCCATCGTCTTCTCGATCTGGGTCAGCAGGAGGTCGAGGGCGACGACCTGCTCGGCCGTCTGCACCTTCGGCAGCATGATGCAGTCGAGGTTCTGGCCCGCGCCCTCGACGACCGTGACGACATCGCGGTACGTCCACTCGGTCGTCCAGTCGTTGACGCGCACGACCCGCGTCTTGCCGGTCCAGTCGCCCTCGTTGAGGAACTTGACGATGGTGTGGCGCGCCTCGGGCTTGGCGAGCGGGGCGCACGCGTCCTCCAGGTCGAGGAAGACCTGGTCCGCCGGGAGGCCCTGCGCCTTCTCCAGGAAGCGCGGGTTGCTTCCCGGAACCGCGAGACACGAGCGGCGGGGACGCAGACGGTTGACGGTCATGCGGGGACCTCCAGGGGGTCGAGCTTGTTCGCTTTCCGGATCTCGTCGACGATGCGGCCGATGATTCCGGTTATGTCGAAGTCCTTAGGGGTGAAGACCGCGGCCACTCCGGCGGCCCGGAGGTCCTCGGCGTCACCATTCGGGATGATGCCACCGGCGATCACCGGTATATCTGTGGCACCGGCCACACGCAGCCGCTCCAGCACGTCCGGGACCAGCTGGGCGTGCGAGCCGGAGAGGATGGACAGGCCGACCGCGTGCACGTCCTCGGCGAGGGCCGCGTCCACGATCTGCTCCGGCGTGAGCCGGATGCCCTGGTAGACGACCTCGAAACCGGCGTCACGGGCGCGCACGGCGATCTGCTCGGCGCCGTTGGAGTGCCCGTCCAGGCCCGGCTTGCCGACCAGGAAGCGCAGCTTGCCGGCGCCCAGGTCGCGGGCGGTGGCGTCCACCTTGGCGCGCACCTCGGCGAGTGCCGAGCCCGCCTCGACGGGGACGGCCACCGGAGCCGAGGAGACCCCGGTCGGCGCCCGGTACTCGCCGAACACCTCGCGCAGCGCCCCCGCCCACTCGCCGGTCGTGACCCCGGCGCGGGCACACTCCAGGGTGGCCTCCATGAGGTTGCCGGTGCCCTTGGCGGCCTCCTTCAGCCGCTCCAGCGCCTTGCACGGGCGCGGGTGGTTGAAGGGCGGCTGGTAGCGCGTGTCGCGCCAGCGTCCGATCGCCTCGACGACCTGGGCCTCGACCGCCGGGTCGACCGTCTGGATCGCGGTGTCCAGGTCGGCCGTGAGCGGGTTCGGCTCGGTCGTCTCGAAGATGTTGACGCCGACGATCTTCTCCTGCCCGGACTCGATCCGGCCCCGGCGCTCGGCGTGCGAGGCGACCAGCTGCGACTTGAGATAGCCGGACTCGACGGCCGCCATCGCGCCGCCCATCTCCTGGATCCGGTCGATCTCGGCGAGAGACTCCTGGACCAGGGCGTCCACCTTGGCCTCGATGACGTGCGAGCCCGCGAAGATGTCCTCGTACTCCAGCAGATCGCTCTCGTGCGCGAGGACCTGCTGGATGCGCAGCGACCACTGCTGGTCCCAGGGCCTGGGCAGGCCCAGGGCCTCGTTCCAGGCGGGCAGCTGCACCGCACGCGCGCGTGCGTCCTTCGACAGCGTCACGGCCAGCATCTCCAGCACGATGCGCTGGACGTTGTTCTCCGGCTGCGCCTCGGTCAGCCCGAGGGAGTTGACCTGGACGCCGTAACGGAACCGGCGCTGCTTGGGGTTCTCGATGCCGTACCGCTCGCGCGTCACCTTGTCCCAGATGCGGCCGAACGCCCGCATCTTGCACATCTCCTCGATGAAGCGGACGCCCGCGTTCACGAAGAAGGAGATGCGGGCCACCACGTCGCCCATGCGCTCCTGCGGCACCTGGCCGGAGTCGCGCACGGCGTCGAGGACGGCGATCGCGGTGGACATCGCGTACGCGATCTCCTGCACCGGCGTGGCCCCGGCCTCCTGCAGGTGGTAGCTGCAGATGTTGATCGGGTTCCACTTCGGGATGTGGGAGACCGTGTACGCGATCATGTCCGTCGTCAGGCGGAGCGACGGCCCCGGCGGGAACACATGGGTGCCCCGGGACAGGTACTCCTTGACGATGTCGTTCTGGGTCGTGCCCTGGAGCTTGGTGATGTCCGCGCCCTGCTCCTCGGCGACGACCTGGTAGAGCGCCAGCAGCCACATGGCGGTGGCGTTGATCGTCATCGAGGTGTTCATCTGCTCCAGGGGGATGTCCTGGAAAAGGCGGCGCATGTCACCAAGATGCGATACGGGCACGCCCACCCGGCCGACCTCGCCGCGGGCGAGGATGTGGTCGGGGTCGTAGCCGGTCTGCGTCGGCAGGTCGAACGCCACCGACAGACCGGTCTGGCCCTTGGCGAGGTTGCGCCGGTACAGCTCGTTGGACGCCTCGGCCGTCGAGTGGCCGGCATACGTCCGCATGAGCCACGGACGGTCCTTCTGACGCTCTGTCATCTAGGGCTCTCAGACGTTCCGGAAGCGGTTGATGGCGTCGATGTGCTTGGCGCGCAGCTCCTCGTCGCGCACGCCCAGGCCCTCCTCGGGGGCGAGGCACAGCACGCCGACCTTGCCCTGGTGGAGGTTGCGGTGCACGTCGTAGGCGGCCTGGCCGGTCTCCTCCAGGGAGTAGACCTTGGACAGGGTCGGGTGGATCTTGCCCTTCGCGACGAGCCGGTTGGCCTCCCAGGCCTCGCGGTAGTTGGCGAAGTGCGAGCCGATGATCCGCTTCAGGGACATCCACAGGTAGCGGTTGTCGTACTCGTGGTTGTAGCCCGAGGTGGAGGCGCAGGTGACGATGGTGCCGCCCTTGCGCGTGACGTACACCGAGGCGCCGAAGGTCTCGCGGCCGGGGTGCTCGAAGACGATGTCGACGTCCTCGCCGCCGGTGAGTTCACGGATGCGCTTGCCGAAGCGCTTCCATTCCTTGGGGTCCTGGGTGTGCTCGTCCTTCCAGAACTTGTAGCCCTCGGCGTTGCGGTCGATGATCGCCTCGGCGCCCATGGACCGGCAGATGTCCGCCTTCTGGTCGCTGGAGACGACACAGATCGGGTTGGCGCCGCCCGCGAGCGCGAACTGGGTGGCGTACGAGCCGAGTCCACCGCTCGCGCCCCAGATCAGGACGTTGTCGCCCTGCTTCATGCCGGCGCCGTTGCGGGACACCAGCTGGCGGTAGGCGGTGGAGTTGACCAGGCCCGGGGCCGCGGCCTCCTCCCAGCTGAGGTGCTGGGGCTTCGGCATCAGCTGGTTGGACTTGACGAGTGCGATCTCGGCGAGGCCGCCGAAGTTGGTCTCGAAGCCCCAGATGCGCTGCTCGGGGTCGAGCATCGTGTCGTTGTGGCCGTCGCTGGACTCCAGCTCGACGGACAGACAGTGCGCGACGACCTCGTCACCGGGCTTCCAGGCGTTCACGCCCGGGCCGGTGCGCAGGACGACGCCCGCGAGGTCGGAGCCGATGATGTGGTACGGCAGGTCGTGGCGCTTGGTGAGCTCGCTGAGCTTGCCATAGCGCTCCAGGAAACCGAACGTCGGCAGCGGCTCGAAGATCGAGGTCCACACCGAGTTGTAGTTGACCGAGGAGGCCATGACGGCCACCAGGGCCTCGCCGGGGCCCAGTTCGGGCACCGGCACGTCGTCCAGGTGGATCGACTTGCGCGGGTCCTTGTCACGGGTCTGCAGGCCCGCGAACATCTCCGTCTCGTCCTTGTGCACGGTGATCGCGCGGTACGACTCGGGAAGCTGCAGGGCGGCGAAGTCGGCGGACGTGGCGTCCGTCGACTGGATCGCGTCCAGGATGTCCTTCACGGTCACGGTGTTGCCTCCGGCGGTTCGCGCCCTGAGGGAGGGGCGCTGAGGGGTCGTCGGTGCTGCTGAGGGTTTTGGGTGGTGCCGTCGGTTCGGCGGGTGGTGCTTCGGCAGCGCTTTGTGGCGCGGGAGGTTGCCTGTGACGCAGGCGTCCGGGCGTGCAGGCCATCGGCTTGCTGGGACAGCCGACGCGCGAATGGTCTCTGCGCGCCGGCCGCCCGGACTCCTTCAACGTATGACACCGCGTGTCAGGCCGCAAGGCACTGAGTGCCAGAAGCTGGCCTCAGATGAAATCTTTACGTAACAAATGAGCGATGATCGATCGAACGGCTTCTGAAATCTGCCGGAAAAGGGCCCCTGACATGCCAAAACGGCCACCCGGTGGGGTGGCCGTTGTCACAGGCGGGAACGTCGCTCAGGGCCCGCTCAGCGCTCCTTGAGCGCCTCCTCGATGGTGCGCATGACCTCGTCCAGCGGAGCGTCCGTGCGGGCGACCGTCACGAGCACCTCGCCGTGCGCGGAGACCGTCGCCGGGGCCGTGGCGGCGGCCGGCTTGGGCGCCGAGCCGCGTCCGGCGCCGATGCCGGTGCCGAAGGTCTTGCGGACGATGGCGAAGGCGTGGTCGAGCTGGGCCTCCACGTCGCCCTGGCCGCCGGCCCGCAGCCAGCGCCTGAGGACGTGGTTGTGGGCGGTGACGACGGCGGAGGCGGCGACCTCGGCGAGCAGCGGGTCGTCGTTGGCGTCGTCGGCGTGCGCGTGCTCGTCGAAGTGGCCGAGCAGATAGCGGGTGAACAGGCGCTCGTAGCGGGCCACCGAGGCGATCTCGGCCTCGCGCAGGGTGGGCACCTCGCGCGTCAGCTTGTAGCGGGCGACCGAGATCTCCGGCCGGGCCGCGTACATCTTCATGACTTCCTTGATGCCGCGGCACACGGTGTCGAGCGGGTGCTCGTGCGCCGGGGCGGCGTTGAGGACCGCCTCGGCACGGATCAGCGTGTCGTCGTGGTCCGGGAAGATCGCCTCTTCCTTGGAGCGGAAATGGCGGAAGAAGGTGCGGCGCGCGACCCCGGCCGCGGCCGCGATCTCGTCGACGGTGGTCGCCTCGTACCCCTTGGTCGCGAACAGTTCCATCGCTGCGGCCGCCAGTTCTCGGCGCATTTTCAGCCGCTGGGCGGCGGCGCGACTGCCTGCGGCACTTTCCGGTGCGTCCGGCGTGGCTGGTGTACGTGAGGACTTGGCGGGCTGGGACATGACCTGAACGTACTGCATGTCCGCAGCTCGATGCGCAGGTCCGGGGTTTCCCCCGCCCACAAAGGGCGGGGGTCCCAAGGCCCGGTCGAGCAGTCCGCCCCAGTCCGCGCCCTCGGGGGCACCGTCGAACCAGTCGCCGACGCCGTCAGCGGCGGGCATACTCGCGGAAGCCGCGGCCGGTCTTGCGGCCGAGGCAGCCCGCGGCCACCAGGTGCTCCAGCAGCGGGGCCGGGGCCAGCCCGGGGTCGCGGAACTCGCGGTGCAGCACCTTCTCGATCGCGAGCGAGACGTCCAGGCCGACGACGTCCAGCAGCTCGAAGGGGCCCATCGGGTAGCCGCCGCCGAGCTTCATCGCGGCGTCGATGTCGTCCAGGGACGCGTAGTGCTCCTGGACCATCTTGATCGCGTTGTTGAGGTACGGGAACAGCAGCGCGTTCACGATGAACCCGGCCCGGTCGCCGCAGTCCACGGCGTGCTTGCGGATCTTCGCGCAGACCTCGCGGACGGTGGCGTGGACGTCGTCGGCCGTCAGGACGGTGCGGACGACCTCGACCAGCTTCATCGCCGGGGCCGGGTTGAAGAAGTGCATGCCGATCACGTCCTGCGGGCGCGAGGTGGCGCGGGCGCAGGCGACCACGGGCAGCGAGGAGGTGGTGGTGGCGAGCACCGCGCCCGGCTTGCAGACCTTGTCCAGCGTCGCGAACAGCTGCCGCTTGACCTCCAGGTCCTCGGCGACCGCCTCGACCGCCAGGTCGACCTCGGCGAAGGCGTCGTAGGAGCCCGCCGGGATGATCCGGTCCAGGGTCTCGGCGGCGGCCTCGGCGGTCATCCGGCCCTTGTCGACAGAGCGCGAAAGCGACTTGCCGATACGCGCCTTGGCGGCCTGGGCCTTCTCCTCGCTGCGGGCGGCGAGCACGACGTCGTAGCCCGCCTTGGCGAACACCTCGGCGATGCCCGAGGCCATCGTGCCGGAGCCCGCGACACCGACGGAGCGGACCGGCCGGCCGGTGGACTCCTGGCCGCCGGAAGCGGGCGTCAGGGCGTCCGGCACGACCGTGGCGCTGCCGGGAGCCTCGTACGTGTAGAAGCCGCGCCCCGACTTGCGGCCGGTCAGGCCCGCCTCGCTGAGCTGCTTCAGGATCGGGGCGGGGGCGTGCAGCCGGTCGCGGGACTCGGCGTACATGGCCTCCAGGACCGTGCGCGCGGTGTCGATGCCGATGAGGTCCAGCAGGGCGAGGGGGCCCATGGGCAGACCGCAGCCGAGCCGCATCGCCGCGTCGATGTCCTCACGGGAGGCGTACCGGGCCTCGTACATCGCGGCGGCCTGGTTGAGGTAGCCGAACAGCAGTCCGTCCGCGACGAACCCGGGGCGGTCGCCGACCGCGACCGGCTCCTTGCCCAGTTCGATCGCCAGATCCGTGACGGAGGCGACGGCCTGCGGCGCGGTCAGCACCGAGGAGACGACCTCGACCAGCTTCATCGCCGGGGCCGGGTTGAAGAAGTGCAGGCCGAGCACGCGCTCCGGGCGGGCCGAGTCCGCGGCGAGCCGGGTGACGGACAGGGCGTTGGTGCCGGTCGCGAGGATCGTCTCCGGGCGGACGATGTCGTCCAGTGCGCGGAAGATCTGGTGCTTGATCTCGTACGACTCCGGGGCCACCTCGATGACCAGGTCGGCGTCGGCCGCCGCGGCGAGGTCGGTGGAGGTGCGGACCCGGGCGAGGGCGCCGGCGCGCTCCTGCTCGGTCAGCCGGCCGCGCTCGACGGCACGGGCGGTGGCGGCCTCCAGGGCGGCGAGCGACCGCGCGGCCTGGGCCTCGCTGATGTCGATGCCGATCACCTCGCGGCCGGCCTTCGCGAGGACTTCGGTGATGCCGGTGCCCATGGTGCCGAGGCCGACGACGGCGATCGTCTTGAACGGGGACAGAGGGGTGTCGGACAGGGGAGTGGCCATCGCGGGACTCCAGGAATGAGGGTGACGACTGGGAACGCGCCGGGTGCGCCAGGGGCGCACGCCGGGGCGGAAAGGAGTGCGGGTGTTGCCGGGCTGCAAGCGCACACGCCCGGTGCTGTCGCCGCGGGCGTGCACACGCCCGGGAGCGGCTGAATCCGACCGGCCCTGTCCCGGAGCCGGGTCGTACTGCGGTACCGATGTACCGAACCGACCAGCGCTCACGACGGCTGCGTCACCAAACCGTCGTCAGCGGATCCGCGAGTGGGTAACTCGCTCGTATGAGCTTAACCGGCGGGTAACGAGCGCGCCATACCTGTGCCGGTCCGAGTTTGTGATGTAGCTCCCTCCACGGGTGTGACCCGCCTACGCTGGTCGTCGTGGACGAAGAGTTGCGATCGCTCACGGAACGCGTACGGCAGGAGTCGCGCGGCTCGGCGGCGTACGACCGGCTGCTGGCGACCGAGGACCACGACGAACTGGCGGAGGTGCTCACCGCGCCCGGACAGCCGCTGTGGGCCAGGGAGCTGGCCGCGTTCCGGCTGGGTGTCGCCGGCGACCGGCGCGCCTTCGAGTCCCTGGTCCTGCTGCTCAACCACCGCGACCCGCCGCGCTGCGCCTCCGCCGCCCACGCCCTCGCCCGGCTCGGCGACCCGCGCACGGCCCGCGCGGCCGCCGCCCTCGCCACCAACGAACTGCGCGTCGCCTACGCCCTGCACCCGGTACGGCTCCTGGCCGAGCTGCGCGCCCCCGAGTCGGTGCCCGCGCTGATCACCACCCTGGAGCGGCGGCTGCGCCCGCACGACCCGTACCGGCGGGTGGCCCTCGCCTGCGTGGAGGGCCTCGGCACCCTCGGCGACGGCCGCGCCCGCCGCGTCCTGAACGAGGCCCTCGCCCATCCGGCGCTCGCCGAGGCCGCCGTGCACGCCCTGGCCCGCATCCCGCAGCAGAAGCAGACGTGACGCCCGCTCAGCGACCCCTGGCGTACCGCACCTCGGGCACGGCCACGCCGTCCACGTCGAAGGGCTCCTCGGCGCCGTCCGCACGGAAGCCGGCCCGCTCGTAGAAGCGGCGGGCGCGTGCGTTCTCCTTCAGGACCCACAGGAACATGCGCGGGTGCCGGGCGCACTGCTCGAGGGACTCGGTCAGCAGCGCCCGCCCGACCCCGCTGCCGATGTGCGCGGGATCGAGGTAGAGGGCGTACAACTCGGCGTCCCCGGTGCGTACTTCACCGTCGCGGTACGGCCCGTGCGCCGCCCAGCCGACGATGGCGCCGTCCCGTTCGGCGACCAGGTTCACCACCGAGCCGTTCCCCTGGACGAACCAGGCCCGCCGCTTCTCGGCGTCCTGCGCCACGCTGAGCGCGTCGAGATACGGCTGCGGCATGAGCCCGCGGTAGGCGTGCTGCCAGCCCCGGATGCGGATCTCCGAGACGCGGTCGCAGTCGGCGAGGGTCATCGGGCGGATGTGTATGAGCCGGTCGTCCATGGCCGCACCCTAGGGAGCCGCTTCCACGAGCGCCCGTGATTATTCGCCCACCACCGCGATCGCCTCGACCTCCATCAGGAACTCCGGAGCGACCAGGGCGGCCACCTGGACGGCCGAGGCCGCCGGAAGCCGGTCGTCGGGTATGTACGCGGCGCGGGCCGCGCGGATCGCCGGCAGGTACGCCACGTCCGTGACGAAGTAGGTCAGCTTGACGACGTCCTGGAAGCCGGCCCCGGCGGCGGCCAGGCAGCGGCTCAGGTTCTCGAACACCTGCCGGGCCTGCGCGGCCGGATCGCCCTCGCCGACGAGCTTGCCGTCCTCGTCCAGGGCGAGCTGGCCGGAGACGGCGACGAAACGGCCTGTCGCGGTGACCACGTGGCTGTACTGGGCCGCGGGGGCGACCCCGTCGGGGGCGGGGATCCGGGTCGGTTCACTCATGGGCTCCATGGTGGACCACGGGTCCGACAACGCCCCCGACGGGCCGTCAGGGCCGGTCAGCGACGGAAGCCCAGCAGGCTGTGCAGGGTCGAGCCGCGGGACGAGATCGAGGCCCCCTTCGCCGTGCGGGGCTTCGGGTCTGGGGACTTCTGGCACACCGCGTCGGCCGTGCCGGTGCCGCGCGGCACCGTGCCGTTCGCCAGATAGGCCGCCAGGTACGCGTCCAGGCAGGAGTTGCCGGTCAGGGTGATGCCGTGGTTTCCGCCGCCCTGCTCGACCACCAGGCTCGAGCCGGACAGCAGACGGTGGGCCGTCACCCCGCCGGGATACGGGGTCGCCGCGTCGTCGGTCGCCTGGAACAGCAGCGTCGGCGGCAGCTTGCCGTTGGCGACGTCCACCGGCTTGTCGGGGCCGCCCGGCCAGAACGCGCACGGTGCGTTGTACCAGGTGTTGTTCCAGGCCATGAAGGGCGCCTTCTCGTACACCGCCCAGGTGTCCGTCCGCCACTGGTCCCAGGTGCGCGGCCAGGTGGCGTCACGGCACTGCACCGCCGTGTAGACGCTGTAGCCGTTGTCGCCCTCCGTGTCCGAGGCGGCGGCGTCCTGGTACGCCTCCACCAGCGGATCGGTGTTCTTGTCGTGGACGTAGGCCGCGAACGCCTCGGCGAGGGAGGGCCAGTAGCCGTTGTAGTAGGCGCCGCGGACGAAGGTGTCCTCCAGCTCGGCGGCGCCGACCCTGCCGTCCGCCGGCTTCTTCGCCAGCGCCGCCCGCATCGCGTACCACTGGGCCTCGACCTTCGCGGGGTCCTTGCCGAGCCGGTACGTCGCGTCGTACTTGGCGATCCACGCCATCAGTGCGCGGTGGCGGTCGTCGAAGGCGTAGTCCTGGCCGAAGTTGTCCTCGTACCAGACGCCCGTCGGATCCACGATCGAGTCCAGCACCAGGCGGCGGACGCGGTCGGGGAAGAGCTTCGCGTAGACCGCGCCGAGATAGGTGCCGTACGAATAGCCGAAGTAGCTGATCGACTTCGCGCCCAGGGCCTGCCGGACGGAGTCCATGTCCCGGGCCGCGGCGACGGTGTTGATGTACGGCAGCAGGCTCGCGTACTTGCGGCCGCACTCGGTGGCGAAGGACTGGGCGCGCTGCATGTTCTGCTGCTCCAGCGCGCTCGTGGCGGGCACCGTGTCGGGGCGCACCGCCTTGAAGTGGCTCGGCGAGCAGTCGAGGGCGGGGGTGCTCCGGCCCACCCCGCGCGGATCGAAGCCGATGACGTCGTACTGCGCCGCCACGCTCTTCGGCAGCACGGAGGCGACGTACCCGGCGAGCAGCAGGCCGCTGCCGCCGGGGCCGCCGGGGTTGACCAGCAGCGGACCCTGGGAGGTCGCCGCGGTGTGCGGGACGCGGGTCAGGGCCAGCGTGATCTGCTTGCCGGAGGGGTGCGTGTAGTCCAGCGGCACGTTCAGGGTTGCGCACTCGAGGGTCGGATAGTCGGCGGTACCGCACTTCTTCCAGGCGGGCTGCGCCGCCTCGGCGGTGGTGGCCGCGGGCGCGGGCACGGCCGTGACCGAGCTCGCCACCACGGCGGCGGCTGCGCACAGCACCGCTGCGCGTGTCCTCATGGGTCCTCCCGGGACGGAGGGCGATGCGAACCGCGAGGGCCACGGTTCTCGCCGCATCGTCCCGGGAGGAGAGCCCCGAAGAACGTATTATGTCAGTAATTAACCCAATTGGGTCGAGGGATGCCCTCTAACGCTCTCAAATGAGAGTGAGTTGGGTCGGTTCGGACATCGCCGGGAGGTCGGCGGCCTCCGCGGGCTCCGCCGGCCGGCTCCGCCGGGCCAGCCCCGCGCGCGTGGGCCCGATGCCGTACTCCTGGGCCAGCTCGTGCACCTGACGGGTGATCCGGCGCTGGTACCACTTCGGCGCGTAGGCGCCCTCCGCGTACAGCCGCTCGTAACGGCGCACCAGGTACGGGTGGTGCCGGCCCAGCCAGGCCATGAACCACTCCCGGGCGCCCGGGCGCAGATGCAGCACCAGGGGCGTGACCGACGTGGCCCCGGCGGCCGCGATCGCCCGTACGGTGTCCCGCAATTGGGCCGGATGGTCGCTCAGGAACGGGATGACCGGCGCCATCAGCACCCCACAGCCGATCCCGTGCTCACCGAGCGTGCGGACGACGTCCAGACGGCGCTCGGGCGCCGGTGTGCCCGGCTCCACCGTGCGCCACAGCTCGCCGTCGGTGAAGCCCACGGAGACCGAGATGCCGACGTCCGTCACCCGGGCGGCCCGGGTCGGCAGGTCCAGGTCGCGCAGGATCAGGGTGCCCTTGGTCAGGATCGAGAACGGGTTCGCGTACTCGGTCAGGGCCGAGATGATGCCCGGCATCAGCCGGTAGCGGCCCTCGGCGCGCTGGTAGCAGTCGACGTTGGTGCCCATCGCCACGTGGTCGCCCTGCCAGCGGCGCGAGGCCAGCTGGCGGCGCAGCAGCTCGGGCGCGTTCACCTTCACCACGATCTGGGTGTCGAAGTCGATCCCCGTGTCGAGGTCCAGATAGCTGTGCGTCTTGCGGGCGAAGCAGTACACGCACGCGTGCGTGCAGCCGCGGTAGGGGTTCACCGTCCATTCGAACGGCATGCGCGAGGCTCCCGGCACCCGGTTCAGGATCGAGCGGGCCCGCACCTCGTGGAACGTGATCCCGCGGAACTCGGGCGTGTCGAAGGTGCGGGTGGTGACGGCGTCCGCGCCGAACAGCGCGGCATCGGCGGCCCGGCCGTGGCCGCCGGACTCCTCGGGCTCCCTGGATTCCACGGTGAGGTTCTCCCAGCGCATGACGCCTCCTCGGTAGCGCTCGCCACAGAATAGAACATACGTTCCCATGATCGTGCGACCCCGATTTGGGCGGCCGGGTCCCGGGGTGGTTGGCTTGCCCCAGCCCCGAGAAACCAGGTCCTGGAGGAATGCAATGGCGCAGGTCGAGGCCACTACTGAGCGGGTCGTCGCGGCGGACGCGGAGACGGTGTTCGACGCCCTCGCCGACTACAGCGGCACGCGACAGCAGCTGCTGCCGGAACAGTTCAGCGAGTACGAGGTGCGCGAGGGCGGCGACGGCGAGGGCACCCTCGTCCACTGGAGGCTCCAGGCCACCAGCAAGCGCGTGCGCGACTGCCTCCTGGAGGTCAGCGAGCCCACCGACGGCGAGCTGGTCGAGAAGGACCGCAACTCCTCCATGGTCACCACCTGGCGGGTCACCCCGGCCGGCGAGGGGAACTCCCGGGTCGTCGTCACCACCACCTGGACGGGCGCCGGCGGCATCGGCGGCTTCTTCGAGAGGACGTTCGCCCCCAAGGGCCTCGGCCGGATCTACGACGCGATCCTCGCCAACCTCGCCGCCCAGGTGGAGAAGTAACCCCAATCCCCGGCCGGTGAGGGGGTGTTGCACCCTCTCACCGGTTCGAGTGGAACTCCGTCCTGTCCGGAATGATGCCGTAACTCGCCGTACTTGTTCGCAGTTGTCGCCTTACGCGGGAAATGTGTGACAGGCGCGACGAGGGGAGCGGTCCGTGGGCGGGACGACTCTGGTGCAGCACGAGACGGCCGTGGCGCCGGCTCCGCAGGAGACCGCCGCCGAACCGCCGCCACCCGCCCCGGCCCCCGAACTCGGCGCGCGCCGCGTGCGGTTGGTCTTCTTCGGCCTCATGCTGGCGCTGCTGCTCGCCGCGCTCGACCAGATGATCGTCGCCACCGCGCTGCCGAAGATCGTCGGCGAACTGCACGGCCTGGACAGGATGTCCTGGGCGATCACCGCCTATCTGCTCACCTCCACCATCGGCCTGCCCCTGTACGGCAAGCTCGGCGACCTCTTCGGCCGCAAGGGCGTCTTCCAGTTCGCGATCCTGGCCTTCGTCGTCGGCTCCGCACTCGCCGGGCGGGCCCAGAGCATGGACCAGCTGATCGCCTTCCGCGCCGTCCAGGGAGCCGGCGCGGGCGGGCTCATGATCGGCGTGCAGGCGATCATCGCCGACATCGTGCCGCCCCGGCGGCGCGGCCGCTACATGGGCCTGATCGGCGCCGCGTTCGGCCTCGCCTCCGTCGCGGGCCCCCTGCTCGGCGGCTACTTCACCGACCACCTCTCCTGGCGCTGGTGCTTCTACGTCAACGTCCCCTTCGGCCTGCTCACCCTCGCCGTCGTCGCCGTCGTCCTCAAACTGCCCAAGCCGCAGGCGCGAGCCCGTTTCGACGTGCTCGGCGCGCTCCTGCTCGCCGCGGCCTCCACCTGCCTGGTGCTGCTGACCAGCTGGGGCGGCACCGAGTACGCCTGGGAATCCCGGGAGATCCTCGGCCTCGGCGCGGGCGCCCTCGTCGCCACCGCCCTCTTCCTCGTCGCCGAGCGCGTCGCGGCCGAACCCCTCATCCCCCTGCGGCTGTTCCGGGACTCCGTCTTCAACGTCAGCGGCCTGGTCGGCCTCGTGATCGGCGTCGCCCTGTTCGGCGCGGCCAGCTATCTGCCGACCTTCCTGCAGATGGTCGACGGGGCCAGCGCCACCGAGTCCGGGCTGCTGATGCTGCCCATGATGGCCGGCATCGTCGGTGCCTCGATCATCGGCGGACAGCTCATCACGCACACCGGCCGCTACAAGATCTTCCCCCTCCTCGGCGGTGCCCTCTCCGCCGTCGGCATGTGGCTGCTGTCCCGCCTCGAGACCGACACACCCCGGCTGCACTACAGCATCTGGATGGCGGTCCTCGGCGCCGGTATCGGCCTGGTGATGCCCGTCCTGGTCCTCGCCGTGCAGAACTCGGTGCGCCCCGCCGACCTCGGCACCGCCACCAGCGCCAACAACTACTTCCGGCAGATCGGCGGCAGCGTCGGCGCCGCCGTCTTCGGCACGCTCTTCGCCGACCGGCTCACCGACGCCCTGCGCACGCAGCTCCCCGCGCGCACGGGCGCCCGGCTGCCCGACCCGGAATCCCTCACCCCGCAGCTCGTCCACGCGCTGCCGCCGGCCCTGCGCGACGCCTACATCCGCGCCTACGCCGACGCGATGCCCCGGATCTTCCTCTACCTCGTCCCGGTGCTCGTCGCCGGCCTGCTCATCGCCTTCTTCCTCAAGGAGAAACCGCTGGTGTCCCACAACGCCACCGAGACGGAGCCCGCCACCGTGAACGCCCCCATCCCGCGGGCTCGTTCGCCCCACACCGCCGGAATCCCGGTGTGCGGCACGGTCCAGCACCCCGACGGGACCGTGGTGCCCCGCGCGGCGCTCACCCTCATCGACGCGACCGGACAGCAGATCGGACGGGGCGCGAGTGGCGAGGACGGCCGGTACGCGCTCGCCACCCCCGGTTCCGGCTCGTACGTGCTGATCGCAGCCGCGGGCGGCCACCAGCCGCAGGCCGTCTCCGTCACCGTCGGAGAGCGGCCCGTCGAACTCGACGTCGTCCTCGGCGGCGCCGGGCGCCTCGCCGGCAGCGTCCTCACCGCCGACGGCAGCCCCGTCCGGGACGCCACCGTCACCCTCACCAATGTCCATGGCGAGGTCGTCGCCGCCACCCGCAGCGGCCGCGAGGGCGGTTACGTCATCACCGAACTGGTCGCCGGCGAGTACACCCTCGCCGCCAGCGCCCCCGCCTTCCGCCCCGCCGCGCTCCCGGTCACCGTCCAGGCAGCCCGGGAGACCCGGCAGGACATCGAACTCGCGGGCGGCGCCGTCCTGAAGGGCACCGTCCGCGCGGGCGGCGGCCGCCCCGTCGAGGACGCGCGCGTCACCCTCCTCGACGCCGCCGGCAACGTCGTCGACACGCTCACCACCGGAGCCGACGGAACGTTCCGGTTCGTGGACCTCTCCTCCGGCGAGTACACCGTGATCGCCGCAGGTTACCCGCCGGTCGCCACCGTGCTGCAGGTCGCGGGCGGCGGCCGCACCGAGCGCGACCTGCAACTGAGCCACGAGGACTGACCCGAGGACCGACACGGGGCGCCCGCGGGGCGCTGAGCTGCACGCCGGTGTGATCAAGTGAAACCAATTCCAGGATTGCCACACATCGCGACCGGCCGCCGCCGTACGGTAGTGGCAGGCTTCACAGATCGTTTGCGAACAGCCGTGGGGGAGAGAGGGCCTGGGCCATGGACCGTGGCAGCGAGCGGGACACACCTCCCGGCCGCGCCGCCGGCGACACCGCGGCGGGCCGGATTCCACTGGCCGTGGTGGTCGTCGACCGCGGGGGTCTGGTGTCCCACTGGAGCAGCGGCGCGGGCCGTCTGTTCGGCGTGTCCAGGCAGGAGGCGGTCGGGCGCCCCGCCGCGGACCTCCTGCCGGTCTCCGGCGCACTCTCCGAGGACGGGCACGGCGAGGCGCTGGCCGACGCCTACGGCTCCTTCACGACGTACGACGGGCTCGGCCCCGACCTGGAGGCCTCGCTCGGCGGCCGCACCGACTACCCGACCGCGGGGCGCGCCCGGCTCTTCCCGCCCCCGGACGAGCCGTCCGGCACCCCGGCGGCCGACGACACGCGGATCGACGTGCTGTGGTGGGCCTACCCGCTGGTCGGCCCCGGACCCGCCCGGCTGCTGGTGCTCGCCGCCGACGCCACCCGGCTGCGCGAGGAGCGCGGCTACGACGACGAGACCGCCGAACGCATCGCGCCCGGCTTCGCCCGCCACACCGAACTGCCCGCCTCCGCGGAGCTGGAGCGCCGGCTCCCCGAGATCCTGCCCAACATGGGCCCCGGACTCAGCAGCCGCATCATCTCCCAGGTCCTCGAACTCGGCTACCCCGTCCTGGAGTTCAGCCAGTACGACCGGGTGCCCGTCACCCCCTACTGGGGCGTGCCGCGCCGCCCCGGCCGCACCGAAGCCGTCGTACCCCAGCAGCGCACGTGGCCGGTGATCCCCGTCGGCGCCGAGCAGGACCTGGAGTACGCCGCCGTCCGCGAGCGGCTGGAGTTCCTCAACGAGGTCAGCTCCGCCATCGGCACCTCCCTCGACCTCGGCGAGACCATCCGCGAGGTCACCAGCGCCGCCGTGCCCCGTTTCGCGGACTTCGCCGGCACCCATCTGCGCTCCGCGGTCCTGGCGGGCGAGGGCTTCCCGGACGGCCCGCCCGACGCGACCACCGTGATGCACCGCGTCTGGGTCGAGCACAACGACGAACCCGGCCGCTGGGACGACACCGTGCCGGTCGGCGAGACCTTCGCCTTCCCCGAACACACCCCGTTCTACAAGTGCATGGTCACCGGCGAACCGGTCCTCATCCCGAGGGTCACCGAGGAGCTGTCCGACCGCATCTCGGGGGAGTTCGAGAAGCGCGACCTCAGGCCGCTGATCGGCGGCCGCTCCCTGCTCATCGTCCCGCTCAAGGCGCGCAACGTCGTCCTCGGCTTCATGGTGCTGATGCGCCGCCCCGACCGCCCGGCCTTCGACGACATGGACCGCACCACCGGTGCCGAACTGGCCGCCCGCGCAGGCCTCGTGCTCGACAACGCCCGCATGTACACCTACCAGGAGAACGTCGCCGACACCCTCCAGGACAGCATGCTGCCGCAGGTGACCCCGCGGATGGCCGGCTGTGACGTGGCGACCCGCTATCTGCCCGGCACCCGGCTCGGCCGGATCGGCGGCGACTGGTTCGACACCATCAAGCTGCCCGGCTCGCGCACCGCCCTCGTGGTCGGCGACGTCATGGGCCACGGCCTCAACTCGGCCGCGATGATGGGCCAGTTGCGCACGGCCGTGCAGACCATGGCCACCCTGGAGACCCCGCCGGCCAGGCTCCTGCGCAACCTCGACGACCTGGCCCGGCGGCTCGGCGAGAACTACCTCGCCACCTGTCTGTACACGGTCTACGACCCGATCCGCGGCGAACTCCACCTCGCCAACGCCGGACACATCCCGCCCGTCCTGGTGCGCGCCGAGGACGGCCGCAGCGAACTGCTCGACCTGCCCACCGGCGCCCCCATAGGGGTCGGCGGTGTCGCGTTCGAGTCCGTCGTCGTCCGCGTCTCACCCGGCGACCGGCTGGTGCTGTGCACCGACGGACTGGTCGAGGTGCGCGGCTCCGACATCGGCGAGGGCCTCGCCGCGCTCTGCGAGTCCGCCGCCCACCCCGCGGCCTCGATGGACGTCGCCTGCGACACGATCATCCGTGCCCTCAACACCCGCGGCGGCCGCAAGGACGACGTCGCCCTGCTCATGGCCCGGCTCAACGGCATCCCCGACGACCACGTCGCCGAGTGGCACCTGGACGCCGACCCGCGTGAGGTGGCCCGGGCCCGGCGCCTGGTCCGTGACCGGCTGGCCGAGTGGGGTCTGCCGCAGGCGGTGGAGACCGCGCAGCTGCTGGTCAGCGAGGTCGTCACCAACGCCGTCCAGTACGGCGGAGGCGGCCGGGTGGGACTGCGGGTGGTCCGCACCGACGCCCTGCTGTTCGAAGTCACGGACGACGAACCGGGCCTGCCCGCCATGCTCGGCACCGGACCCTACGAGGAGTCCGGCCGGGGCCTGCGTGTCGTCAGCCGGCTGGCCCGCGAGTGGGGCGCCACCGCGACCGGGCACCGCAAGACCGTCTGGTTCGAACAGACCGTCAGCGGACGGCACTGAACCGGGGGCGTGTGCGTCCGTCGGGGTTGCCGGGGTCCGTACTTCCGGTGAAGGTGACCCCCCGCCCCTTGCCCGACCGACGGCCGTCGCGATATCCCGATCACGGAACCGACCGTGGGGAGAACACAATGAACGTCTCGGACAACTACCGTCATGCGTGGGAGAGTTACTGGAGCGAAACCTCCGACGCGACGGGCGAGGCGATCTGGGACTCCGATCCCTCCCTCACCGCCGAACCGCACAGCGAACTGTTCCTGCCGCACGCGGACACCGCACGCACCATCGTCGACCTCGGCTGCGGCAACGGCACCCAGACCCGCTACCTCGCCACCCGGTTCGCCCGCGCCGTCGGCGTCGACCTCTCGCAGGCCGCCATCGAGCACGCCCGCCGCGCCGGCAGCGGCGGCGACGTCGAGTTCCAGCAGCTCGACCTGACCGACACCGACGCCGTACGGGCCCTGCACGACCGGCTCGGCGACAGCCACGTCTACATGCGGGCCGTCATCCACCAGAGCGAACCGGACGCACGCGCCGCGGTCGCCGCCGCCGTCGCCGAGATCATCGGCACCGAGGGGCGCGCCTTCGTCGTCGAACTCACCTCCGGCTCGCGGGACGTCCTCCAGCGCGCAGCCGCCGACCCCGACGGCCCGCCGCCCAAGCTGCGCCGCGTCTTCCATCACGGCCTCAAGCCCGCCCACGCCGACGACGAGGAGATCCCGCGCCTGCTCGGCGAGGCCGGCCTGGAGGTCCTCGCCGGCGGTGAGACGACCCTGCCGCAGACCGAGTACCTCGCCGACGGAACCCGCATCGACCTGCCGGCGCGCTGGTTCGTGCTGACCGGCGCCCGGTCCTGACGACGCGGCACCGCTCCGTCGTGGCCTCACCCTGCCCGGGCGCGTAACGTGCCCAGCATGAAGATCCTCATCAGCGCGGACATGGAGGGTGCCACCGGCGTCACCTGGCCGGCCGACGTTCTGCCCGGAACACCGCAGTGGGAGCGGTGCCGGTCGATGTTCACCTCCGACGTGAACGCCGCCGCCCTCGGCTTCCTCGACGGCGGCGCCGACCAGGTGCTCGTCAACGAGGCCCACTGGAGCATGCGTAACCTGCTCCTGGAACAGCTCGACGACCGGGTCGAGATGCTCACCGGGCGGCACAAGACGCTGTCCATGGTGGAGGGCGTGCAGCACGGCGATGTCGACGGCATCGCCTTCATCGGCTACCACACGGGCGCCGGCATGGAGGGCGTCCTCGCCCACACCTACCTGGCGAACCAGATCACCGGGGTGTGGCTGAACGACATCCGCGCGAGCGAGGGTCTGCTGAACACGCATGTCGTCGCCGAGTACGGCGTCCCCGTCGTCCTCGTCACCGGCGACGACCTGGCCTGCGAGGACGCACTGGGCTACGCGCCCGAGGCGTTGAAGGTCGCGGTCAAGGATCATGTGTCCCGGTATGCGGCGGTCTGCCGTACCCCGGCCCGGACCGCGGCCGACATCCGGGCCGCGGCCAAGGAGGCCGCACAGCTGGCGACCCGCCACGAGCCCGTCCAGGGCGGGCCGTTCACCGTCGCCGTCGAGTTCGACGCCGAGCACCTGGCGATGGCGGCGACCGTCGTCCCGGGTGTCGCCCGCATCGGCGAGCGGAAGGTGGCGTACACCAGCGACACCATGTACGAGGGAATCCGGACCTTCAAGGCGGTCACCACGATCGTCTCGGCCGCGGTGGAGGAGCAGTATGGCTGACCAGCAGGCATTGGACGAGGTGGTCGAGTTCACCTCCGGTCTGATCCGGATCGACACCACCAACCGGGGCGGCGGCGACTGCCGGGAACGGCCCGCCGCCGAGTACGCGGCCGAGCGGCTGGCCGCCGCGGGCCTGGAGCCGCTGCTGCTGGAGCGGACACCGGGGCGCACCAACGTCGTCGCACGGCTCGAAGGCACCGACCCGTCCGCCGACGCCCTGCTCGTCCACGGCCACCTGGACGTGGTGCCGGCCGAGGCCGCCGACTGGAGCGTGCACCCCTTCTCCGGCGAGATCCGCGACGGCGTCGTCTGGGGGCGCGGTGCCGTCGACATGAAGAACATGGACGCGATGATCCTCGCGGTCGTCCGCTCCTGGGCCCGGCAGGGCATCCGGCCCCGCCGCGATCTCGTCATCGCGTTCACCGCCGACGAGGAGGCCAGCGCCGAGGACGGCTCGGGGTTCCTCGCCGACCGGCATCCGGAGCTGTTCGAGGGCTGCAGGGAAGGCATCGGCGAGTCCGGCGCCTTCACCTTCCACGACGGCACCGGGCGGCACATCTACCCGATCGCGGCGGGGGAGCGCGGCACCGGCTGGCTGAAGCTCACCGCGCGCGGCCGGGCCGGGCACGGCTCCAAGGTGAACAAGGAGAACGCGGTGACCCGGCTCGCCGCCGCCGTCACCCGCATCGGCGAGCACGAGTGGCCGCTGAGGCTCACCCCGACCGTCCGGGCCGCGCTCACCCAACTCGCCGCCCTGTACGGCTTCGAAGCGGACTTCAGGAACGTGGACGGGCTGCTGGAGAAGCTCGGCCCGGCCGCCAAGCTGGTCGAGGCGACCGTACGCAACAGCGCCAACCCGACCATGCTGGAGGCCGGATACAAGCTGAACGTGATCCCCGGGGAGGCGGTCGCGTTCGTCGACGGGCGGTATCTGTACGGCTGCGAGGAGGAGTTCCGCTCCACCCTCGACCGGCTCACCGGGCCGGACGTGGACTGGGAGTTCGTCCACCGGGAGGTCGCCCTGCAGGCGCCCGTGGACGCACCGACGTACGCGAGGATGCAGGCGGCCGTCGAGGAGTTCGCCCCGGAGGGCCATGTGGTGCCGTACTGCATGTCCGGCGGCACCGACGCCAAGCAGTTCTCGCGGCTCGGCATCACCGGCTACGGCTTCGCCCCGCTGAAACTGCCCGAGGACCTCGACTACCAGGCGCTGTTCCACGGCGTCGACGAGCGCGTCCCCGTCGAGGCCCTGCACTTCGGCGTCCGGGTCCTCGACCGCTTCCTGCGGACGGCCTAGGCGCATGGGGGACGAGGTGCTCAAGCAGGCGTACGGCTCCTGGCCCTCGCCCATCGACGCGAAGCTGGCCGCCGCGCACGACGGGCAGCCGGAGTGGGTGGGGTTCGTCGGGGACGAGGTCTGGTGGACCGAGCCCCGGCCCGCCGAGGGCGGCCGCCGGGCACTGGTACGGCGCTCTGCCGAGGGCACGGAGGAATCGGTGCTGCCCGCGCCGTGGAACGTGCGCAGCCGGGTCATCGAGTACGGCGGCCGGCCCTGGACCGGCGTGCTGCGGGACGACGGACCCCTCGTGGTGTTCACGCACTTCGCCGACCAGCGGCTCTACCGGTACGAGCCCGGCGGCGAGCCGCGCCCGCTCACCCCCGTGGGGCCTGTGGCCGGCGGGCTGCGCTGGGCGGAACCCCAGGTGGACCTCGCCCGCGGTGAAGTGTGGTGCGTGCTGGAGGAGTTCACCGGGGACGGTCCGGACGACGTGCGGCGCGTCCTGGCCGCCGTACCGCTGGACGGCTCCGCCGCAGACGACCGGGCGGCGGTGCGCGAGCTCACCGACGGCCGGCACCGGTTCGTCACCGGCGCCCGGCTCTCGCCCGACGGACGCCGGGCCGCCTGGCTCGCCTGGGACCATCCGCGGATGCCGTGGGACGGCACGGAGCTGCTGGTCGGCGAGGTGCGTGACGACTGCACCCTGCACGCGGTCGAGACGGTCGCCGGCGGTCCCGAGGAGGCCGTCGCTCAGGCGGAATGGTCAACGGACGGCCGTCTTCTGTATGCCAGCGACCGCAGCGGCTGGTGGAACCTCTATCGGGACGGCACCCCGCTGTGCCCGCGCGAGGAGGAGTTCGCCGGGCCGCTGTGGAAGCTCGGCCTGCACTGGTTCGCGCCGCTGGACAACGGGCTGATCGCGGTCGTCCACGGTCGCGGGCCGACCACACTCGGGATACTGGATCCGGAATCCGGTGAGATCGCCGACACCGCCGGACCGTGGACCGAGGTGGCGCCCGGCCTCGCCGCCCACGGCACCCGGGTGGTCGCCGTCGGCGCCGGCCCGCGCACCGCACCCGAAGTGGTCGAGCTGGACACCCGGAGCGGACGCACCCGCGCGATCGGCGCCCGGCACCGGGATCCGGTCGACCCGGCGTACTACCCCGAGCCGCAGGTCCGCACCTTCACCGGCCCCGACGGCCGCGAGGTGCACGCCCACGTCCACCCGCCCCGCCATCCCGGCCGCACCGCCCTCGACGGCGAGCTGCCGCCGTACGTCATCCGGGCGCACGGCGGCCCCACCAGCCGGGTGCCGCTCGTGCTGGACCTGGAGATCGCCTACTTCACCTCGCGCGGCATCGGGGTCGCCGAGGTCAACTACGGCGGCTCCACCGGATACGGCCGCGCCTACCGCGAGCGGCTGCGCGGGCAGTGGGGCGTGGTGGACGTCGAGGACTGCGCGGCCGTCGCCCGCACCCTCGCCGAGGAGGGCACCGCCGACCCCGGACGGCTCGCCATCCGGGGCGGCAGCGCGGGCGGCTGGACCGCCGCCGCCTCCCTGACCACGACCGACGTCTACGCCTGCGGCACGATCGTCTACCCCGTCCTCGACCTCGCCACCTGGGGCCCTGGGGAGACCCACGACTTCGAGTCGCGGTACCTGGAGTCGCTGATCGGCCCGCGCGCCGAGGTACCCGCCCGGTACGCCGAGCGCTCGCCCACCGCGCACGCCGACCGGCTCACCGTGCCCTTCCTGCTGCTCCAAGGCCTGGACGACGTGATCTGCCCGCCCGCCCAGTGCGAACGCTTCCTCGCCCGGATCGCGGGCCGCGGCGTGCCGCACGCCTACCTGACCTTCGAGGGGGAGGGTCACGGGTTCCGGCGCGCCGACACCATGGTCCGCGCCCTGGAGGCCGAGCTGTCCCTGTACGCCCAGGTGTTCGCGCTGGACGCGCCCGATGTCCCGGAGTTGGAGTTGCGCACATGAGAGAACTGGTACGACCCACCCGGCTGGCCCCCGGCGCGCGCGTGGCCGTCGTGGCCACCAGCGGGCCGGTGCCGGAGGAACGGCTCCAGGCGGGACTGGACGTGCTGCGCGGCTGGGACCTCGACCCGGTGGCCGCACCCCATGTGCTGGACCGGCACGGGGAGTTCGACTACCTGGCGGGCACCGATGCCGACCGGGCCGCCGATTTCCAGCGCGCCTGGTGCGACCCGGCGGTGGACGCGGTGCTGTGCGCCCGCGGCGGATACGGCGTGCAGCGGATGATCGACCTGCTCGACTGGGAGGCGATGCGGGCGGCCGGGCCGAAGGTGTTCGTCGGCTTCAGCGACCTCACCGTCCTGCACGAGGCCTTCGCCACCCGCCTGGGCCTTTCCACCCTGTACGGGCCGATGGCGGCCGGCATCGACTTCATCAAGAACGAGCGGGCCCAGGAACATCTGCGGGCCACCCTCTTCGCCCCGGAGACCGTGCGCACCATCGCCTCCGGCGGCGGCGCGGCCCTCGTCCCCGGGCGGGCCCGCGGGGTCACCCTGGGCGGCTGCCTGTACCTGCTCGCGGCCGAACGGGGCACCCCGCACGCCCGCCCCTCGGCGCACGGCGGACTGCTGTGCCTGGAGGACGTGGGCGAGACGACGTACCGGCTGGATCGTTACCTCACCCAACTCCTGCGCTCGGGCTGGTTCGAGGGGGTGCGCGGGGTGCTGCTCGGCTCCTGGGAGGACTGCGGCCCCTACGACCGGTTGCGGCCGATGCTCGCCGACCGGCTCGGCCCGCTCGGGGTGCCCGTCGTCGAGGATTTCGGGTTCGGACACTGCGCGGGTGCACTGACCATCCCCTTCGGAGTCGCTGCCGAACTCGACGCGGACGCGGGCACGTTGACGCTGGACGAGCCCGCCCTGCGCTGAGCTTCACTACTGAATCTCCGTCAAGAAACCACCGACTGAGCGATTGACCATGATCTGACACGTGTCACAGCATGGCTACCGGCCGCTACTTACCGACCGGTGTCCGCGTTGCCTCAGTGTGGAGGTCTCCGTGTCACGACGCGTGCCCCGATTCCGGGCCCCGCTCGCTCTCGCCCTGGGCGCTGCCTTAACCGCACCCCTCACGCTCACCGCTCCCGCGGCCGCGACCGGCCAGTACTCCGTCACCGCACTGAAGTTCACCGTCCGAGCGGGTGGTCGCACCTGCACGGTCGACGCCGACCTGTACCGCCCCGCGGGTGTCGACCGCTCCCGCCCGGCGCCCGCCGTGCTCGCCACCAACGGCTTCGGCGGGAGCAAGTCGGACGGCTCGACCGACGCCATCGGCAGGATCTTCGCCCGGCGCGGCTACGTCTCCCTCCTCTACTCCGGACTCGGCTTCGGCAAGTCCGGCTGTCTCATCTCGCTCGACGACCCGGCCATCGACGGCGCGGCAGCCTCCCGGCTCATCGACTTCCTGGGCGGGAAGCGGACGGCCGACGACGGGACCGGAGCCGACTTCGTCACCCTGGACTCCGTCGGCGACCCGCGCGTCGGCATGGTCGGCGGCTCCTACGGGGGCGCGATCCAGCTGGCGACGGCCGCGGTCGACCACCGGGTGGACGCGCTCGTGCCCATGATCACCTGGAACGACCTCGCCTACTCGCTCGACCCCAACAGCGCCGCCGGCAGCGGAGCCGTCCCCGGCGTCTTCAAGTGGCAGTGGACCAACGGCTTCTACCTCATCGGCGAGAGCCAGCCGCTGACCGTGCCGAACCTCGACCCGTCCCGGATCAACTCCCTCGCCTGCCTCCACTTCGTCACCAAGGCCTGCGACACCATCCGCACGCTCAACTCCGGCAGCTACCCGGCCCGCGCCACCGCCGAGCTGCTCGCCTACGCCCGCAGCGTCTCCCCGGTGTCGTACCTGAACCGGGTCCAGGCGCCGACCCTGCTGGTCCAGGGGCAGGCCGACAGCCTCTTCCACCTCAACGAGGCGACGGCGACGTACAAGACACTCAAGGCCCAGGGCACGTCCACGAAGATGATCTGGCAGTCCTGGGGCCACAGCGGCGGCATGACCGACCCGGCCGCCGGTGAACTCGACCTCTCCCAGGACGACTTGGCGTCCTCCTACGTCGGCGGGCGCATCCTCGCCTGGTTCGACCGCTACCTCCACCGGCGAGGGGACGTCGACACCGGCCCGGCCTTCGCCTACTACCGCGACTGGATCACCGACCCGCACCACACCTACGCCGCCGCCGCAGGCCTTCCCGGCCTCAGCCGGACGCTCTACCTCTCCGGCGACGGCAAGCTCGTCGACAACCGCAGGAAGGTGGCCCTCGGCAGCCGCACCTACCGCAACCAGCTGGTCCCCACGAGCCATTCGGAGAGCTCGGTGGCCGGTTCCCTCGGGCTGCCCGACCCCGCGCCGTACGACACCCCGGGCACCTACCTGGGCTGGACCGGAGAGCCCCTCGCCCGCACCACGGACGTCGTGGGCGCGCCCCGGGCCACCCTCAAGGTCGTCTCGCCGCAGGCCGAGCGGACGCAGAACTCGGGCAACGCCGCCGACAAGCTCGTCCTGTTCGCCAAGCTGTACGACGTCGCGCCCGACGGGACGCAGACGCTGGTGCACCGGCTGGTCGCGCCGGTCCGCGTGCCCGACGTGACCCGGAGCTTCACGGTGACCCTGCCGGGCATCGTGCACCGGTACGAGAAGGGACACCGGCTGCGGTTCGTGATCGCGGCGAGCGACGACGCGTACTACGGCAACCGGGGGATCAAGCCGGTCACCGTGGTCAGCGCGCCCGGGGACACCGGGGAGCTGGAGCTGCCCGTGCTCGGCGGCTGAGTCACCCGGAGGGCGCCGCCCGCCGTGCGGGCCGGCGCCCTCGGCCCCAGCCTGGTCGCATGAGCCCGCAGACCTCGGACGGCGGCAACGCCACCGGCGGCCGGGGTGGGCTGACCACCCCCGCCCGGATCACCGTGTACGCCCTCGCCCTCCTCACGCTGGTCTTCGTCTTCGAGAACACCGACGCCACGAGGATCCGGCTGCTGGGCCCCCAGGTCACCATGCCGCTGTGGACGGCCCTGCTCTCCACCGGCCTCATCGGGGCGCTGTGCGGGGCGTACGCCACGAGGCGCCGCGACCGCTGACGCGTACCCTGGCCCGATGCCGACCACCGCATCCCGCTACCTCGCCGAGGGCCCTCGCGTGGGCATCCGCCCCTTCACCCTCGACGACGGTCCCGAGTTCACGGCCCGGGCCAGGGAGAGCAAGGACCTGCACCGGCCGTGGCTCTTCCCGCCGGACACCGAGGAGGCCTACGCCGCCTACGCCCGGCCGCTCATCGAGGACCCGACCCGGGCCGGGTTCCTCGTGTGCGAGAAGGACAGCGGGGACATCGCCGGGTTCATCAACATCAACAACATCGTCCGGGGCGGCTTCCAGTGCGGCGCCCTCGGCTACGGAGCCTTCGTGCACGCGGCCGGCCGGGGTCTGATGCGCGAGGGCCTGGAGCTGGTGATCGGATACGCGTTCGGCCCGCTGGGGCTGCACCGGCTGGAGATCAACGCACAGCCCGACAACACCGCCTCCGTCGCACTGGCACGGGGCGCGGGCTTCCGGCTGGAGGGCTTCTCGCCCGACATGATCTTCATCGACGGCGCCTGGCGGGACCACGAACGCTGGGCGCTGACCGTGGAGATGCGCGCCGGCGGCTGATCGTCTCCCCGGCCTTCCCGTACCCGGGTGCTACAAGCTGGCCGGTGTCCCGCGTGAGCAGCGCATCCTCTGGGGGTGCTCCCACGCCTTCAAGGCAGTGGGGGAAGCTGCGGGCACGGGAGGGCGGGGTGGCCGTACCCCCGCGCTACGACCGGGGCGACTGGCAGGAGGGCGACGGCGTCTTCAACGCCGCCGCCCTCGCCGCCTACACCGTCAAGCTCGCCGACCGTGTCGAACACCACGTCCGCGCCGGTGACTTCCCCGTCGTCCTCGGCGGCGACTACTCCATCCAGCTCGGCGCCTCGCTCGCCCTGCGGCGCCTCGGCCGGTACGGGCTGGCCGCGATCGACGCTTCGCCGGACTTCCGCCACGCCGGCAACTCCGACCGGATCGGCGCCGCGGGCGGCGAGGAGGTCGCGCCGGCCACCGGGCGCGGGCAACGCGACCTGACGGACCTGGAGGGGCTCGGGCCCTACCTCCGGGACGAGGACGTGCGGTTCTTCGGCATCCGCGACTGCTTCGAGGAGGAACGGGCCGAACTCGCCGCGCTGAAGATCCCCGTGGCCACCGTCGGGGACCTCCGCGACCGGGGCGCCGACGCCCTCGCCCGGGCCACCGCACAGGCCTTCGAGACCCCCGGGCTCGACGGCTTCTGGGTGCACCTGGACGCGGACGTCCTCGACCCGTCCGTCATGCCCGCCGTCGACAGCCCCGACCCGGACGGCCTCCAGCCCGCCGAACTGGTCGAGCTGCTGCGCCCGTTGCTCGCCTCCGAGCGCTGCGTCGGCCTCGACGTCACCGTCTACGACCCCGACCTCGACCCGGACGGCACCGCAGGGGCGCTGCTCGCCGACGTGGTCGTGGACGCCTTTGCGCAATCCTGACCGGCAGCGCCCCTGGCCGACTCACCCTACGCCGGGTTCCATGGTCAACGTGACGAGGATCCGACGTGAGGTACTGACCCTGCCCGCCGCGCAGTTGGGCCCCGACAACCCCCTGCCCCCGCTCCGCCCGCTCGACGAAGTCCACCGCATCGACGATCGGGAACGCGACGACATGCCCCGGGACATGGCACGCCGGCTCGGCTACGAGCCGCTGCGCAGCCTGCTCCCGGTACGCGTGCGCGACGGGTACGGCAGAGACCGCGAGCCGCGCGCCCTCGACGCCCTGGTGATCGAGAACGACCGGCTGCGCGCCACCGTCCTGCCCGGCCTCGGCGGCCGGATCGCCTCACTGGTCCACCTGCCCACCGAACGCGAACTCCTCTACCGCAACCCGGTGTTCCAACCCGCCGACTTCGCCCTCAACGGCGCCTGGTACTCCGGCGGCATCGAATGGAACATCGGCGCCACCGGCCACACCACCCTCTCCTGCGCACCCCTGCACGCAGCCCGTGTCCCCGCCCCCGACGGCGGCGAGATGCTGCGCCTGTGGGAGTGGGAGCGGCTGCGCGACCTGCCCTTCCAGGTCGACCTGTGGCTCCCGGAGGGATCCGACTTCCTCCACGTCGGGGTCCGGATCCGCAACCCGCACGAGCGCCCGGTGCCCACCTACTGGTGGTCCAACACCGCCGTACCCGAGGACCGCCGGATCCTCGCCCCCGCCGAGGAGGCCTGGCAGTTCGGCTACGAGCGCCGCCTGCACCGGGTGCCCGTCCCGTCGTACGACGGCATCGACCGCAGCCACCCCCTCAACAGCCCCTATGCCGCCGACTACTTCTACGAGGTGCCCGACGGCCGCCGCCGCTGGATCGCCGCGCTGGACGCCGACGGGCACGGGCTGGTGCAGACCTCCACCGACGTGCTGCGCGGCCGCAAGCTGTTCGTCTGGGGCAGCGGGCCCGGCGGCCGGCGCTGGCAGCAGTGGCTGACCGAGCCCGGCACCGGCGGCTACTGCGAGATCCAGGCCGGACTCACCCGCACCCAGCTGGAACACGTCCGGCTGGAGCCGGAGAGCGAGGTGTCCTGGCTGGAGGCGTACGGCCCGCTCGCATCACCCGCACAGGGCGAGTGGCCGGCGGTCGTCCGGGGCGCCGAGGAGCGACTCGCCGCCGTACTGCCGCGCGCCCGCGTCGAGGAGGCGTACGCGGCCTGGAAACCGTACGCCGACACCGAACCCGGCGAGATGCTGGCCACCGGCTCCGGCTGGGGCGCGCTGGAAGTCCTGCGCGCCGACTGGAAACTGCCCGGAACGCCCTTCCCCGAGGCCACCCTCGGCGAGGCGCAGGTGCCCTGGCTGGAGCTGCTGCGCACCGGCTCGCTGCCGGAGCCGCGCCGGGTCCGCCCGCCCGGCGAGACACTCGTCGCCCCGCACTGGCGGGACATGCTGGAGACCGCGCCCGCCACCCCGCACACCGAGTACCACCTCGGCGTCGCCCAGTGGCACGCCGGCGACCGCGCCCAGGCCGTCCGCAGCTGGGAGCGGGCCGTCCCGCTCGCCCCCTCCCAGTGGCCCCTGCTGCGCTGCCTGGCCGTCGCCGACCAGGAGTCCGGCCACCACGAGCGGGCCGCCGAGCGGTACGCGGAGGCCTTCGAGGACCTGTGCCGCGAGCGGCGCGACGACGGCGCGGCCTGGACCGCCGCCGTGGCCGCGCTCGGCCGGGAGGCGCTGGAGGCGCTGCTGCGGGCCCGGCGCACGGCCGACGCCCGCGCCGTCTGGGAGGGGCTGCTGCCCGCCGTCCGCCGGCGCGGCCGGTTCCGGCTGCTGGAGGCTGAGCTGCTGCTCGCCGAGGGGCGCCGCGGCGAGGCCCGGGCCGTCTTCGACGCGGGTTTCGAGGTGGCGGACCTGCGGGAGGGCGCGGAGGTGATCGGCCGGCTGTGGGCCCGTCTCACCGACGAGCCCCTGCCCGCCCGCTACGACTTCCGGATGCGCCCGGACACGCCCTGAGAGCCTGTGAGCGGCAGGCTCAGCCACCGTGGTCGACGTACTCGAAGACCGAGCCGTCCGGATGCACCGCGAGCAGGTTCCGGCCCACCGGCGTGGGTACCGGTCCCGCGAGGATCCGGGCGCCCAGGCCGGTGAGCAGCCGGTGGGTCTCGTCCACGTCCTTCACGGCGATCGTGGCCGCCACCTTGCGCAGCAGCTCCAGCTCGGACTCGGGGCCGCTCATCAGCAGGAAGCAGCCGATCGCGGCGACCTGCACGCCCCCGCGTTCGAACCGCAGCGCGGCGCCGCCCGCGAGACGCTCGTAGAAGGGGATCGCGGCTTCGAGGTCGTCGACACAGATGCGCAGCGAGGCGCCCAGAATCTCCATGCGGACGAGCCTAGTTGGGGCGGCCGGGCCCGCCCGGAGCAGGGTCGTGGCCTGTGCCGTTACGCTTTGTGCCGGGCGGGTACCCGCAGTCCATGGAGCGTTTGGATCACCTGGAACATCTGGACAAGCACCTCGTCGACGAGCTGGCCCAGGTGGCACGCGAGACGGTACGGGACGAGCTGCGCGAGCAGACCCGCAAGCAGCGCCGCGCGGCCATGCTCTACGCCACCTCGGGCGCCCTCGCCCTGTACGCGGGCGGCGCCCTCGCGCTCGCCCTGGGCCTGGGCCTCGCGGCCGCCCTGCCCGGCTGGGCGGCCGCGCTGATCACCGCCGCGATCCTGGGCGTCCTCGCCCAGCTGCTGCGCGGCGCCGCCCACGCGAGACACCCCCATGGCGCCCCCGCGGCCGCCCCGCCGGGCGGGCCCTACCCGCCGCTGCCGCCCGAGCCCCCGGCCCCGCCGGACCTCGACCCCCTTCGCCCGCACCACCGGGCCTGAGCGCGCGGCGGCGCACCCCGTCGGGCCGGACCGGCGTCCGGGTGAGGCGAGCGGCGTTTGGGTGGCGCGGCCCCGGTTACGCGGAAAGCCTCGGAGGAACCACACCGCCGGAGGCACACCGTGAGCCGACCACGCGTCGTCATCGTCGGCGCCGGTTTCGCCGGGTACCGGGCCGCCCGCACCCTCGCCCGCGTGACCCGGGGCCGCGCCCGCATCACGCTCCTCAACCCGACCGACTACTTCCTGTACCTGCCCCTGCTGCCCCAGGTGGCCGCCGGAATCCTGGAACCCCGCCGGGTCACCGTGTCGCTGCCCGGCACCCTGCACGGGGTGCGGCTGCTGCTCGGCGAGGCGGACCGCGTCGACCTCGACGCGCGCAGCGTCCACTACACGGACCCCGAGGGCGGCACCGGCAGCGTCGGCTACGACCGGCTGGTGGTGACCGTCGGCAGTGTCAACAAGCTGTTGCCGATCCCCGGGGTCGCCGAGCACGCGCACGGGTTCCGCGGGCTGGCCGAGGCGCTGTACCTGCGCGACCACGTCACCCGGCAGGTGGAGCTGGCCGCCGCGGCCGACGACCCGCGCCACCGCGCCGCCCGGTGCACGTTCGTCGTGGTCGGCGCGGGCTACACCGGCACCGAGGTGGCCGCGCAGATGCAGCTGCTCACCGACAGCCTCGCCCGCCGTCTGCTGCCCGGCGCCGCCCGGCCGCGCTGGATCCTGCTGGACGTGGCACCCCGGGTGCTGCCCGAGCTGGACGAGCGGCTCTCCCGTACGGCCGACCGGGTGCTGCGGGCCCGGGGCGTCGACGTACGGACGGGCACCTCCGTGCAGGAGGCCACGCGCGACGGGGTGCTGCTCACCGACGGCGCTGTCGTCGCGACGCGCACCCTGGTGTGGTGCGTCGGGGTCCGGCCGGATCCGCTGGTCGAGGTCGTCGGGCAGCCGCTGGAGCGGGGACGGCTGATCGTCGATCCGCACCTCCAGGTGCCGGGCCGCTCCGACGTGTACGCCTGCGGGGACGCGGCGGCCGTGCCCGACCTGGAGCATCCGGGCAGCCTCACCTCCATGACGGCCCAGCACGCCTGGCGGCAGGGCAGGGTGGCCGGCGAGAACGTGGCCGCCTCGCTCGGTCTCGGCCGGCGCCGGCGCGCCTACCGTCACCGCGACCTGGGCTTCGCCGTCGACCTCGGGGGCGTCCGGGCGGCCGCCAACCCGTACGGCATCCCGCTGTCCGGCCTGCCGGCCGGCGCGGTCACCCGCGGCTACCACCTGGCCGCCCTGCCCGGCAACCGCGTCCGTGTCGTCGCCGACTGGCTGCTGGAGGCCGTACTCCCGCGCCAGGGCGTCCAGTTGGGGCTCGTACGGTCCTGGGCGGTTCCCCTGGACACGGCGTCACCGGAGCCGTCCCGGCAGCACCCGGACGCCGAGCCCGCCCAGCAGTCCCCGCCCCGGAAACCGCTCTAAGGAGACTCATGAACACCGCCGAACTCGCCGAAATCGGCCAGCAGTTGCGCGTGGACAGCGTGCGGGCCGCCGCCGCGGCGGGGTCGGGGCATCCGACCTCCTCGATGTCCGCCGCGGACCTGATGGCCGTCCTCCTCGCCCACCATCTGCGCTACGACTTCGAACGCCCCGAACACCCCGCCAACGACCGCTTCGTCCTGTCCAAGGGACACGCCACGCCCCTGCTGTACGCCGCGTACAAGGCGGCCAGTGCCGTCGAGGACGGCGAGCTGGTCACCTTCCGCAAGCTCGGCAGCCGCCTCGAAGGACACCCGACCCCGCGCCGGCTGCCGTGGGTGGAGACGGCCACCGGTTCGCTGGGCCAGGGCCTGCCGGTCGGCGTCGGCATCGCGCTCGCGGGCAAGCGGCTGGACCGCGTCGGCTACCGCGTGTGGGTGCTGTGCGGCGACAGCGAGCTGGCCGAGGGCTCGGTGTGGGAGGCGGCCGAACACGCCGCGTACGAACACCTGGACAACCTGATCGCGATCGTGGACGTCAACCGGCTCGGCCAGCGCGGCCCGACCCGGCACGGCCACGACCTGGACGCCTACGCCCGCCGCTTCCACGCCTTCGGCTGGCACACGATCGAGGTCGACGGACACGACGTCGCCGCGATCGACCGCGCCTACGGCTCGGCCGTGGCGACGACCGGGCAGCCGTCGGTGATCCTCGCCCGCACCCTCAAGGGCAAGGGGGTCGCCTCGGTCGAGGACCGCGAGGGCCTGCACGGCAAGCCGCTGCCCGAGCCCGAGGAGGCCGTCGCCGAACTGGGCGGACCCCGTGACCTGCACGTCCGGGTCGGCGAGCCGCCCGCCGCCGCGATGCTCCGCTCCGTCACCACCGAGGTCCTCCAACTGCCGCACTACGACCAGGGGGACGAGGTCGCCACCCGGGACGCCTTCGGCGCGGCGCTCGCCGCGCTCGGCACCGCCCGCGGCGACGTCGTCGTCCTGGACGGCGAGGTCGGCGACTCCACCCGTACCGAGGTGTTCGCCAAGGAGCACCCCGACCGCTTCTTCGAGTGCTACATCGCCGAACAGCAGCTCGTCGCCGCAGCCGTCGGCATGGCGGCACGCGGCTGGACACCGTTCGCCGCCACGTTCGCGGCGTTCTTCACCCGCGCCCACGACTTCGTGCGGATGGCCGCGATCAGCGGATCCGGGATCAACCTGGTCGGCTCGCACGCCGGCGTCGCCATCGGGCAGGACGGGCCCTCGCAGATGGGCCTGGAGGACCTGGCCATGTTCCGGTCCGCGTACGGCTCGACCGTGCTGTACCCGTGCGACGCCAACCAGACCGCCAGGCTGGTCGCGCAGATGCCCGCCCTCGACGGCATCCGCTACCTGCGCACGTCTCGCGGCAAGACCCCGGTCCTCTACGGTCCCGAGGAGGAGTTCCCGGTCGGCGGCAGCAGGGTGCTGCGCTCCGGCGAACAGGACCGGCTGACGCTCGTCGCCGCCGGGGTCACCGTCCACGAGGCGCTCGCCGCCGCCGACCGGCTCGCGGAGGAGGACATCGCGGTGCGCGTGATCGACCTGTACTCCGTCAAGCCCGTCGACGCGGAGACCCTGCGCCGGGCCGCCGAGGAGACCGGCTGTCTGGTCACCGTGGAGGACCACCGCCCGGAGGGCGGCCTCGGCGACGCGGTCGCGGAGGTGTTCGGCGACGGCCGGCCGGTGCCCCGCCTGGTCCGGCTCGCGGTGCGCACCATGCCCGGCTCGGCCGCGCCCGACGAGCAGCTGCACGCGGCCGGCATCGACGCCGCGGGCATCGCGGCCGCGGCGAAGCTGCTGGTCGAGGAGGCGATCGTGCGCTGAGCCCGGCCCGCCGACCAGACCATGGAGTGGGCGAGTAGCCGAAGGAGGCCCCATGCCCGGACTGCGCTACGTCTACGCCGTCTGCCGCCCCCCGGAAGCGCCCCTGCAGGCCCAGCTGACCGGCATCGGGGGCGCCCCGCCCGCGCTGGTGCACCACCACGGGCTGGTCGCGGTCGTCAGCACGGTCCCGGAGAGCGACTTCTGCGAGGAGGCGCTGCGGGCCCGGCGGGAGGACGGCGCCTGGCTGGCCGCGACCGCCCGGGCCCACCAGGGCGTGATCGACGGTCTCACCACGGTCACCACCCCGCTGCCGCTGAGGCCTGGCACCGTCTTCCGGGACGACAGCGCGGTCCGCACGATGATCGAGGCCCGCGAGGACGACTTCCGGCGCATCCTGGACCGGCTGGACGGCCGGGTCGAGTGGCGCGTCAAGGTGTACGACACGGCGGGCGCCGGCGGGCCCGCCGCGCCCGCCCGGACCCTGCACGAGCGGCTCTGCCGGCACGCCGAGGACTCCCGGCTGCACCCGCCGCCGCAGCCCGCGCCCGCCGGAACACCGGGCCGCACCGTGCTCGACGCGGCCTACCTGGTGCGCCGCGCGGACTGCGAGAAGTTCGTGGAACTCGTGGACCGCGCGAAGCGAGAAGCGCCAGGAGTACGCGTGGAACTCGCCGGTCCCTGGGCCGCCTACTCGTTCTCCGGGGAGTTCGGCGAGAAGCAGTGACCCTCGCCGAACTGCCCAGGCCGGCCGGCAGGTCGGGTCAGGCGTCCTTGCGGCACAGGATCTCCCCGTGCAGGACCGTGAACCAGCCCTCCTCCTGTCGGCCCCACTCCCGCCATGCCTCGGACACGGCCCGCAGCTGCTCGGGCGTCGCGTGACCCCCCTGCGTGGCCCGCTCGGCGTAGGCGGAGGCGAGGGTGCGGTCCGCCCACAGTCCGCTCCACCACGCCCGCTCCTCGGGTGTGGCGAACGTCCAGGTGCCGGAGGTGGCCGTGATGTCCCGCAGGCCCGCGGCCAGCGCCCAGGCCTTCAGCCGGCGCCCGGCGTCGGGCTCCCCGCCGTTCGCCCGGGCGACCCGCTCGTACAGCTCCAGCCAGTCGTCCAGGCCCGGCACCGCCGGATACCAGGTCATCGCGGCGTAGTCGGAGTCGCGTACGGCGATGAACCCGCCGGGCTTCGTCACCCGGTGCATCTCGCGCAGCGCCTGCACCGGATCGCCGACGTGCTGGAGGACCTGGTGGGCGTGGACCACGCAGAAGGTGTCGTCGGGGAAGTCCAGGGCGTGCACGTCGGCGACCGCGAAGTCCACGTTGGCCAGGCCGCGCCCGGCGGCGGTGTCCCGGGCCCGGTCCAGGATCCCGGGCGCGTGGTCGACGCCGGTGACATGGCCGTCCGGGACCAGTTCCGCCAGGTCGGCGGTGATGGTGCCCGGGCCGCAGCCGATGTCCAGGATCTTCATGTGGGGCTTGAGCACACCGAGCAGATAGGCCGCGGAGTTGGCGGCGGTCCGCCAGGTGTGCGACCGCAGCACCGACTCGTGGTGCCCGTGCGTGTAGACGGCGGTCTCCTGCGCTTTCGGCATGGCTGTACCCCTTCGCCCCTCGTCGACGGATCGGCCGGGAGGCCGTGCGGCCCCCCTGGCGCGCTACGTCGAACGGTACGCGCCCATGCCGAATTGTGAGATACGCATTTCAATATATGGACGAGCTCAGGGGAGGGGCCGGTACACCGTCAGCGCCTCGGGCAGCTTCTCCACCAGCACCTCGCCGCCGACCTCGGCGACCTCGCCGTCGTACGCCAGCGGCGTCCCGGGCGCGAGGCCGGTCAGCCGCAGCCGGGTCACCTGCTGCGCCGCATGCGCCCGATGGGGGCACCTCCCGCTCGAGCGAAGCCGAGATTGGGGGCGGGTGAGCGGACCAGCCGCAGCGGCCGCCAGCAGCCGCAGCGCGGGCCAACGGCCGCCGTGCACCACCCGTACGTCCAGCACTCCGTCCGCCAGGTCGGTCCGGCGGCCGGACGCGAGCCCCATGCGGTGGTAGACGCCGTTGCCCACGAACAACAGCCACAACGGGCCGCGCCATCCGTCCAGTTCGGCTACCAGCGGATGCCGGTCGGCGCGCAGCACCCGCCACGCGCCGAGCACCCCGGCCGGCCAGCCGCCGATCCGGGACGACCAGCGCTCCCGCTCCCGCACCAGCTCCGGATAGACGCCCAGAGCGAGCGTGTTGAGGAAGATGCCCTCGTGGCCACCGGCCTCGAACCGGCCGACGTCCACCCGCACCGCCTCGCCCCTCCGGACGGCGTCGACCGCCCCCCACCCGTCCTCCACCCGGAGGTCGTGGGCGAAGTGGTTGAGCGTGCCCCCGGGCAGCACCGCGAGCGGCAGACCGTGCCGCAGGGCGACCGCGGCCGCCGCGTTCACCGTCCCGTCGCCCCCGCACACCCCGAGCGCCCGCGCCCGCACGGCCGCCTGCTCCAACCCGGCCTGCACCTCCGGGGGTTCGCACTCCAGGACCTCCGCCCCGGGCAGCGCCTCCCTGAGGACACGCACCCGCTCCGAGGCGCCCGAGGCCCGGTTGGTGACGACCACGAGCCCCTCGCCCGCGGGCAGCGCCGGCGCCCCCGCCCGCGGCCGAGCCGGCGGCGCGACCTGCGCACGGGTCGGCACCAGGCCCTGTACGGCGAACGCGGCACCCGCGCCCAGCGCCGCACCCGCGAGCACATCGCTCGGAAAGTGCACGCCCGTGTAGACCCGCGACATGGCCACCGAGAACGCCACCGGCGCCACCACCGCACCCCACACCGGTGACTCGAGGGCCACACCGGTCGCGAAGGCGGCGGCCGACGCGGCGTGACCGGACGGGAAGGACGTGGTGATCGGCTGCCGCTTCAGCCGCCGGACGTGCGGCACCGGGTCCAGCACCGGCCGCGTGCGCCGCACCGACCGCTTGCCGAGGGTGTTGATGGTCAGGGAGGCCAGGCTCAGGGAGGCGATGCCGCGGAGGGCGGCCCGCCGGGCCCGCGGCGTACGGCTCGCCGCGATCGCGGCGGCCGTCGCGAACCACAGCACCCCGTGGTTCGCGCTCCGGCTCAGCCGCGGCAGCACCCGCTCGGCGCCCGGCCAGTGCCAGGCGGCGGCCGCCTCGAACAGCCGGGCGTCCAGGGCGAGGGGCAGCCGCAGGACGGGCCGGCCGGTGTTCGGGACAGCGGTCAGGTCGACGTCTGCGCTCATGGGGTGCGGTTACCCTGGATCAGCCGTTTCTTGTGCTTTTCGTACGCCGACGGCCTGACCGACGCGGGAGGAACCCCGGATGCGCCTGCTCCTCGTCCGCCACGGCCAGACCCCGTCCAACGTGGACCATCTGCTGGACACCGTCGTACCCGGCCCGGGCCTGACCCCGCTCGGCGAACGGCAGGCCGCCCTCCTGCCCCAGGCGCTCGCGGGCGAGGACATCGAGGCCGTCTACGCCTCCACCATGATCCGCACCCAGCTCACGGCCGCTCCGCTGGCCGCCGCCCGCGGCCTGGAGGTGATCGTCCGCGCCGGCATCCGCGAGATCTCCGCCGGCGAGCTGGAAATGCTGCCCGGCGACACCCCGGAGGGCGAGCAGTACATGCGCACGGTGTTCGCCTGGCCGGCCGGGGACACCGGGCTCAGGATCCCCGGCGGGGAGAACGGCGAGGAGGTGCTCGCCCGCTACGACGCCGTGATCGCCGAGGCCGCCGCGAGCGGCGCCGTGACCGTCGCCATGGTCAGCCACGGCGCCGCCGTCCGCATGTGGACCGCCGCCCGCGCCGACAACGTCGACGTGGCCTTCGCCGCCGCCCACCCGCTGGAGAACACCGGCGTGGTGATCCTGGAGGGCTCCCCGTCCGACGGCTTCAAGGCGCTGTCCTGGGCCGGCGCCACGGTCGTACCGGCGGGCGCCGGCGGCCCGGCCGGAGAACCCGTGGACGCGGCCGGCTGAGCGGGCGGGCGCCGCAGGAAGCGGCTGCCTCGGGCCGGACAGGCCGGACAGGCCGGACAGGCCGGACAGGCCGGATAAGGGTTTGCCCCAGGTCGGGGGCGGCCCACAGAATTCCTCCTCATGGGACATCTGGAAGCCGCGCACCTCGAGTACTACCTCCCCGACGGGAGGGCGCTGCTCGGCGATGTCTCCTTCCGGGTCGGCGACGGCGCGGCCGTCGCCCTGGTCGGCCCCAACGGCGCCGGCAAGACGACCCTGCTCCGGCTGATCTCCGGCGAGCTGAAACCGCACGGCGGCACGGTCACCGTCAGCGGCGGCCTCGGTGTGATGCGCCAGTTCGTGGGCTCCGTACGGGACGAGACGACCGTACGCGACCTGCTGGTCTCCGTCGCCCCGCCCCGCATCCGCGAGGCGGCCGAGGCCGTCGACCGGGCCGAGCACGCCATCATGACCGTCGACGACGAGGCCGCCCAGCTGACCTACGCCCAGGCCCTGGCCGACTGGGCCGAGGTGCGCGGCTACGAGGCCGAGACGCTGTGGGACATGTGCACCACGGCCGCGCTCGGGGTGTCGTACGAGAAGGCCCAGTGGCGGCAGGTGCGCACCCTCTCCGGCGGCGAGCAGAAACGCCTCGTCCTGGAGGCGCTGCTGCGCGGCACCGACGAGGTGCTGCTGCTCGACGAGCCGGACAACTACCTGGACGTCCCCGGCAAGCGGTGGCTGGAACAGCAGCTGAAGGAAACCCGCAAGACGGTCCTGTTCGTCTCCCACGACCGCGAACTCCTCGCCCGCGCGGCCGAGAAGATCGTCTCCGTGGAGCCCGGCCCGGCCGGCGCCGACGCCTGGGTGCACGGCGGCGGCTTCGCCACCTACCACGAGGCCCGCCGCGAACGCTTCGCCCGCTTCGAGGAACTGCGCCGCCGCTGGGACGAGAAGCACGCCCAGCTGAAGAAGCTCGTCCTGAACCTGCGTCAGGCCGCCGCCGTCAGCCACGAGATGGCCTCCCGCTACCAGGCCGCGCAGACCCGCCTGCGCAAGTTCGAGGAGGTCGGCCCGCCGCCCGAGCCGCCGCGCGAGCAGGACATCACCATGCGCCTGAAGGGCGGCCGCACCGGCGTGCGGGCCGTCACCTGCAAGGGACTCGAACTGACCGGCCTGATGCAGCCCTTCGACCTGGAGGTCTTCTACGGCGAACGGGTCGCCGTGCTCGGCTCCAACGGCTCGGGCAAGTCGCACTTCCTCAGGCTCCTCGCCGGCGAGGACGTGGCCCACACGGGGGAGTGGAAGCTCGGCGCACGGGTCGTACCCGGCCACTTCGCCCAGACCCACGCCCACCCCGAGCTGCAGGGTCGCACCCTCCTCGACATCCTCTGGAAGGAACACGCCCAGGACCGGGGCGCGGCCATGTCCCGGCTGCGCCGCTACGAACTGACCGGCCAGGCCGAACAGGCCTTCGACCGGCTCTCCGGCGGCCAGCAGGCCCGCTTCCAGATCCTTCTGCTGGAGTTGCAGGGAGTCACCGCGCTGCTGCTGGACGAGCCCACCGACAACCTCGACCTGGAGTCCGCCGAGGCCCTCCAGGAAGGCCTGGAGGCCTTCGAGGGCACGGTCCTCGCGGTCACCCACGACCGCTGGTTCGCCCGTTCCTTCGACCGCTTCCTGGTCTACGGCAGTGACGGCCGCGTCCGCGAGACCCCCGAGCCCGTCTGGGACGAACGCCGGGTGGACCGGGTCCGCTAGTTTCGTTGCTCCGCCAGAGGGCCCGGGCAGCCGGATGTTCGTACAGTGGAGGCAGGAACGCGAGCTACGACGAGCGGGGTATCACCATGACCGGAGTCGACCCCAGCCGACTGGACGACCAGCAGCTCATGAAGGAGCTGGAGACGATCCACCGCACGCGCCACGACACCCTCCTGTACGGCTCGAACGACGCACTGCGGGCCCACAACGAGCGCATGGCCCAGCTGGAGGGCGAGTACCTGCGCCGCAACCCGCGCCGCCTGGTCACCGCGGGCCGCACCCGCGAGGGCGCCCGTGAGCGCAGCTGCGGAGAAGCGACGACTCCGGACACGCCCGGCACCTGAGGCGACCCCACCCGAAAGGGGCCGACCCGCGGCAGGGCGGGCCGGCCCTCGTCGAAGCACTCCCGCGTCCCGGCTCGTCAGCGGCCCACCAGCGCCTCGGCCAGCTGCTGGACGTTGGCGTACCGCTGCGATCGTGGGAGCCCCGCCACGGCGTCGACCAGCCCGCCCGGTGCGTTGCCCCGGCGCAGGGCCCGGGCCAGCTCGTACGCGTCGGCGGGGAAGGCGTGCCAGCTCAGGTTCTGCGCCAGCGCCAGCCGTATCCGGTCCAGCGACGCCATGGATCCGATACCGCCTACCGGCCCGCTCCACACCTCCGGGTCGTCGTCGGCGGCCGGCTCCGGGTCGTGCCACTCCTCGGTGCGCGTCGGGTGCCCGGACCTGAGCAGCTCCTGCAGTTCGTGTTTCATCTCGTCGTCCCGGTGGACGCTCAGCCGGTCACTGCCTCGCTGCATGTCTTCCTCCAGAGGTTCGAAGGTCAGCACCTACCGAGTGACCTGCACGGGAAGGGGAAAACCTGTGGGGAAGCGTCCGGCGGCCTCCGTGGGTCACCCGCCCGGCCGGTTCGCGTCCCGCGAATGGGGTCCGGCCGCGCGCGGTACGGCGTCCGCCGGGCTGTGATGGCAGCGAGGGCACGTCAGCCGTGTCCCACGGCCGCAGGCCGGCCGACCGTCCCGCTGACCCGCCGAGGAGCCCGCCCCATGCGCCGCACCGCCCGTGCCCTGTCCGTCGCCGTCCTGGCCGGGAACGCGCTCGTCATAGCGGGGCCCGCCGCGTCCGCGCACCCCGCGGCCGGGGCGAGCCCCGTACCCGTCCCCTCCGGCAGCACGCTCACCCTGCCCGTGCCCTGCGACGACCTCGCCGGTCCGGCACCGGACACCTTGGATCCCACCTCGCAGCTCACCGCGGACGGCACCGCGCAGTGCGGCGAGGAGGAGGGGCAGGGGCAGGGGCAGGAACAGGGCGAGCTGCCGGGGACACCGCTGGAGTCGGGGCAGGGCGCGCTGCCGGGGACGGCGCTGGATCAGGGACAGGAGCCCGGGCCGACTCAGGGGCAGCGGCAGGAGTCCGGGCCTGCGGTGGACCGGGGGGAGGGGCAGGAGTCGGGGCCGGCGGTGGACTCGGGGCAGGCGTCCGGACAGGGGCAGTGGCAGGAACCAGAGTCGGGACAGGACTCGGGACAGGACTCGGGACAGGACGGGGGCCAAGGAGAGTGGCAGGGGCAGAGCCAGGGCCAGGGGCAGAGCCAAGGCCGAGGTCAGAGTGAGGGCCAAGGTCAGAGCCAGGGGCAAGGCCGGCGGCCGGAGGAGGGGCGGGAGTGCGCGGACGGTGGTGGGCGTACGTGTGCCGACGGGGACGGCCAGTGCCGGGAACCGGAGCAGAGCCACGGTTTTGGACAGGAGGGCGCGGCGGGGCGGTCCTGCGCCGGTGACCAGGACGCGTCCGGTGGGCACGGCTGCCGGGAGGCCCGCGACGACGCCGACTGCGGCTCGGCGTCCGACCAGCACGGGGTCGAGGCGGGGCAGGGCGGCACCTTCACCGACTCGGTTCCGGCGCTGGCCGCCGGTGGTGTGCTGATCGCCGCCGCCTTCGGGGGCGCCGGCTACCGGCTGTGGGGCCGCTGGAGGTCGTCGGCCGGCTGACGCGTCCCGGGCCCGAGCCGTGATCGGGACGACTGGGGTCAGCGGCCATGGATCTCCGTCCGCCGGGTACGGATTCCCGGGGGCATCACCAGCAGGCATCGTACGCACGCGCCACGCGCCCGGCGGCACGGGAGCAGCCACACTGGAGCAACCGGCAGGAGCAGCCGACGACGAGAGCACGGCCCGGACGGGAACAGCACACGGCACCACGGACTGCGCGGAGGCGGACATGCGGCGGACGGACCCGGAGGGCCACGGCCCCGTCCGTTACGGGCCGCCGCTGCCCGGCGACGGCCTGCCCGTCCTCCCGGACCTCTCGGCCGTCCTCGCCGCCGCCGCGAGCCGCGCCGACGCCCAGCCCGTCGGCGGGTCGCCCGCCCTGCTGGAGGCGGCCTGCGGCTACTGGACCCGGCGCGGACTGCCCTGCGTCCCCGACCGGGTGGCCGCGGGCCCCGGCGCCCCCGCGCTGCTGCTCGCCCTGACCGCCGCGGTCGCCGGAGACACCGGTGACGTGCTCGTGCCGCGCCCGTGCGCCGCCTGGTGGGCGCCCTACGCCCGCCTGCTCGGCAGACCCGTCTTCCATGTGCCCACCCCGGCCGAGAGCGGCGGCGTCCCCGACCCGTACGCCCTGCTGGAGACCGTCCGCCGGGTCCGTACCGAGGGCGGCGATCCCCGGCTGCTGGTGCTGTCCGTCGCCGACGACCCCACCGCCACCGTCGCCCCGCCCGAGCTGCTGCACGAGACCGTGGAGGCGGCGGCTGCCGAGGGTCTGCACCTGGTCAGCGACGAGACCTGGCGCGACACCGTGCACGACCCGCACGAGACCGTCCTGCTCAGCCCCGCCGAGATGGTGCCCGACGGGGTCACCGTCGTCACCGACCTGGCCGGTGCGCTGCTGCCGGCCGGCTGGCCCGCCGCCGTCGCCCGCTTCCCCGCCGGAGCGGCGGGGGAGCACCTCCACGCGCGCGTGCTCGACATCCTCACCGCACTGGGCGCCCGGATCGCCGCACCGGTCGCGGCCGCCGCCTGGTACGCGCTCGACGAACCCCCGCCCCTCACCGAGCGCCGTGAGGCCGCCGTACGCGTGCACGCGCGCGTGGCCGCCGCCGCGCACAGCGCGCTCGTCGCGGCGGGCGCGCTCGCCCGGCCGCCGCGGGCCGGCCGTCACCTGTACGCGGACCTCGGCCCGCTGCGCGAAGCGCTCGCCGAGCAGGGCGTCGGCGACGCCCAGGAACTGGAGGACTTCCTCACCGCCCGGCTCGGCATGCCCGCACCCGGCGGCCACCGCTTCGGCGACGACCTCGGGGCGCTGCGTGTACGGCTCGCCACGGGACCCCTGCTGGGCGGCACGGACGAGGAACGCGCGGAATGCCTCATGTCACCCTCGCCGTTGGAACTGCCACATGTGCAACGCGCGTTGATGTCCTTGGGGTCGGCATTCGACGATCTCCGCGACGACGCGCAGCGACGGGAGCCTCCTCGATGACGCAGCAGACGCATGAGTCCGAGTCCGCCACCGCCACCCCGACCACCCACACGACCACGCCGAGCGGCGAATCCGGCGCCCCGGCTCCCCTCGCACCGCCGTCCCCGCCGCTCGCCGAGCCCCGTCCGCTGGGCGAACACCGGGTGTGGCCGCGGACGTTCCACGACCGGCTCACCGCGCCCCTGCCCGGCCTCAAGGCCCTCGCCCGCTTCGCCCGCGAGGGCTCGGTACGCCCCGGCTCCGAGGGCCTGGCCGACATCCCCCGGCTCCCGTACGCACCCGGCCCGCTGCCCCGCGCCGACACCCGCACGCTCGCCGTCACCTGGGCGGGACACGCCAGTTGGATCGTCCGTGTCGGCGGTCTGACCGTGCTCACCGACCCCGTCTGGTCCCGCCGCATCATCGGCACCCCGGCCCGCATCACCCCCGTCGGCATCGCCTGGGACGCCCTGCCGCGCGTCGACGCGGTCGTCATCAGCCACAACCACTACGACCACCTGGACGCCCCCACCCTGCGCAGACTCCCGCGCACCACACCGGTGTTCGTGCCCGCCGGCCTGGGCAGCTGGTTCCGGCGGCGCCGCTTCACCTGCGTCACCGAGCTGGACTGGTGGGAGGGCGCCGAACTGTCCGGCGTCCGCTTCGACTTCGTGCCCGCCCACCACTGGTCCAAGCGCACCCTGACCGACACCTGCCACAGCCTCTGGGGCGGCTGGGTCCTCACGGCCCCCGACGGACAGCGCCTCTACTTCGCCGGCGACACCGGCTACGGCCACTGGTTCTCCCGCATCGGCCGCCGCTACCCCGGAATCGACCTGGCCCTCATGCCCATCGGCGCCTACGACCCCCGCTGGTGGCTCAGCGACGTCCACTGCGACCCGGAGGAGGCGGTCCGGGCGACGCTGGACGTGGGCGCCCGCAGAATGGCTCCCATGCACTGGGCCACCTTCATCCTCTCGGCGGAGCCGGTCCTGGAGCCACTCACACGGGTACGGGCGGCTTGGGAGAAGGCGGGCTTGGACCGGGAGGACCTGTGGGATCTGCCGGTCGGGGGCTCGAGATTGCTGGACCGAACTCCCGGCGCTACCGCGAAACCCGCCGCACCACACCCGGAACCGCACTGATCACCAGCGTCAACCCCACCGCAGCCACCACCCCCTCCCACGGCCGAGGAAACAAGGAACCCCCCAGAATCCCGATCACCTGATACGTCAACGCCCACGCGAGGCACGCAGGCAAGTTCCCCCGGGTGAAGCGCCGCAGGGGCCACTCAGCCACCAGACAGGCCGACATCACCGGCAGCCGCCCGGCAGGCACCAGCCGGGACAGCACCAGCACAGCCACCTCGTGCTCGGCCAACTTCGCCTGCGCCAGCGCGAGCCGCTCCTCGGGCGCCCGAGAACGAATCGCCTCCAGCCACCGCGACCCGTTCCGCGACCGCATCCCCCGCTGCCCGAGCCAGTACAGCGTCGCATCCCCCAGAAAGGCCGCCAGCGACGCCGTGACGAACACGAGCGCCAACGAGAACGGCGCCGTCTGATGAAACGCCACCACCGCGGCCGAACTCACCAGCGCCCCGGTCGGCACCACCGGCACCAGCGCCCCGATCAGCACCAGCAGGAACAGTGACGGATAGCCGACCGCCTGCTGCGTGGACTCGGGGGGCGCCGTCGACGTCGAGGCGGCGGCGAGCATCACGGCCAAGGCCGGCCCTCTCATCGTGCGGCCTCCAGCCGCACGCTCTCCCCGTGCCCGAGCTTGTGCACCGCGACCTGCGGCGCGGCCGCGGCCGCGAGGCGCACGAACTCCTCGCCCGGCGCGTGGAATTCGTGCGGGCGCACCGCGTCCATGCCGATCGGCCAGTACGTCCCGTAGTGCACCGGCACCGCGACCCGCGGCGCCAGCCGGGCGAGCGCCCGAGCCGCCCGCGCCGCGTCCAGATGCCCCGCGCCGAGGTACGGCCCCCAGCCGCCCACCGGCAGCAGGGCCACGTCCACCGGACCGACCTGCTCGGCCATACCGTCGAACAGCCCCGTGTCCCCGGCGAAGTAGGTCCGTGCCTCGCCCGCGACGACGTACCCGAGCGCGGGGGAGCGGTGCGGGCCGACCGGCAGCCGGCGCCCGTCGTGCCGCGCGGGCACCGCCCGGACCAGGAGGTCCCCGACCCGGACCGCGTCCCCCGGGGCCACCTCGGTGATCCGCAGGTGCCGCAGCCGGCGCAGTCCGGGCACCGCGCGTGGTGCGCCCCGGGGCACGAACAGGCGCGTGCCCGGGGCGAGCGCGGCCAGCGAGGGCAGGTGCAGATGGTCGGCGTGCAGGTGCGAGACGAGCGCCACGTCCGCGCGGTGGGCCTCGGCGGGAGGCACCGCGCCCCGGCGGCGGCGCAGATGCGCGAGCCTGCTGGCGAACAGGGGATCGGTGAGCACCCGTATGTTCGAATCCAGGAGCGTGCAGGTGGCGTGACCCCACCAGGTGATCTCCACCGGCACCTTCTTCGCCTCCTTCGCGCGACTCCCCCGAAGCCTACGGGCAGGAGTAGGGTCGGCGGCGAAACCCGGAGGTGAGGGGGACGCCATGGGACAACTGCGGGGTGCCTCCGGCGGGCTCGCGCCGGTGCGGGTCACCGCCATCGCGAGCCTGACGCCTCTGGAGGAGCTGGAGGCCGACCCGTTTCTGGTCGACTCCCGCAGCCAGCACGCCATGTGCGCCCGGTGGGCGGCGGAGCGCGGCTATGTGGTCGCGCGGGAACTTCTCGTCGGCGGGCTGCGTTTCGACCATTGCGCACTGTGGGACGGGGTCCGGCCGGGAGTGGACGTGTTCGTCGCACCCAGCCGGCGCGTACTGGAGCGCGCCCTGTCCTCGGTGGAGGAGTTCACCGCCGAGTGCGCGCGGCGCGGGGTGCGGGTGGAGACCGTGGGCCGCGCCGAGCCGTCGTACGACGCGCAGATGAAGGCACGGGTGCACCGCAGGCTCTCCATGCCGACGGCGGGCTACGACGGGCGCTGACGGCCCGGCGCCCGCCCGGCCGGGCCCCGACCCGTGTGACAAGGTGGAGTGAGGCCCGGTGATCGAGCGGGCCGGGACGCGAGGTGTACGGGGCGTGCGGGGCATGCGGTGGCGGCGGATCGTCAGTCAGGTCGGGCGGAGCGTCACGGTGTGGGCGGTCTCCACGCTCACCATGCTCGTGCTCGCCGGCCTCCTGCCCGACTTCCGGCTCCAGTCCGCCGACGGCGACAGCGCGACACAGATAGCCGTCACCGCCGCGCTGGGCGCCGGCGCCTTCGGTGTGCTCTCGGCCGTGGTGTGGCCGCTCCTGGTACGACTGCTGCTGCTCGTGCCCGCGTTCGTCCTCGGCCTGCTGGTCTTCTTCCTCAACGGCTCCCTGCTGCTGCTCGCCCTGCGCATCAACCCCTCCGGGCAGAGCGACGCCGCACCGGAGACCGCCGTCATCGTGGCCGCCGTGATGTCCGCCGTCGCCTCCGCCACCGGCGCCGCCCTCGCCGTGCGCGACGACGACGCCTACCGCCGCCGCCTGCTGCGCCTGGCCGACCGCCGCCGAAGACACGGTCCGCGGTGCGCGGCCACGCCCGGCCTGGTCTGCGTCCAGCTCGACGGTGTCGGCCACGACGTCCTCACGGACGCCGTCCGCAAGGGGCTCATGCCGACCGTCGGCCGCTGGCTGTCGACAGGCGACGGTGTGCAGCCGACCCACCGGCTCACCCCCTGGCGCACCGACTGGTCCAGCCAGACCGGCGCCAGCCAGCTTGGCATACTGCACGGCAGCACCTTCGACGTGCCGGCCTTCCGCTGGTACGACAAGGACCGGGGCGAGGTGATGGTGTGCAATCGCCCGACCAGCGCCGTCGAACTCCAACGCCGCGCCATGGCGCGCACGGGCGACGGCGGACTGCTCACCGTCGACGGCGCCAGCCGCGGCAACCTGTTCAGCGGCGGCGCCGGCGAACAGGCCCTCGTCCTGACCATCGCCACCCGCCGCCGCGGCCGGGACAACCGCTCCCGCGCCGGCTACTTCGCCTACTTCTCCGACCCCGCCAACGCGGTGCGCACCGCACTGTCCTTCGTCGCCGAGGTCGTCCGCGAGATCGGCCAGTCCACCCGGGCCCGGATCCGTAAGCAGCGGCCACGGGTGAGCCGCGGTGGCCTCTACCCCTTCGTGCGCGCCTTCGCCACGGTCGTCGAACGGGACGTCGTGGTCGCCGCCGTGATGGGCGATCTGCTCGCCGGCCGCACCGCCGTCTACGCCGACCTCGTCGCCTACGACGAGGTCGCCCACCACTCCGGACCGTGCAGCCGGGACGCCGAGCAGGTCCTGCAGCGCCTCGACCGGTCCCTCGCACTCATCGAGAAGGCCGCCGAACACGCCCCGCGCCCCTACCGGATCGTCGTCCTGTCCGACCACGGCCAGAGCCCCGGCGAGACCTTCCGCGCCCGCTACGGCCTCACCCTCGCCGACCTCGTCCGCGCCGGCTGCGGACTGCCGGTACCGCGACGGGCGGAACGCACCCGCAGCGGTGCCGAGGCCCGCGCGGCCGTCCGCGCCGCCCTGCACCGCCCCGTGGAGGAGGGCGAGCGGTACCACCCGGCCCGCGACTCGCAACCGATCGTGCTGGCCTCCGGCAACCTCGGCCTCGTCTCCTTCCCGGACGTCTCCCACCGCATGACCAAGGAGGAGATCGAGGCCCGTCACCCCGCCCTGCTCACCACCCTCGCCAACCACCCCGGCATCGGCTTCCTGCTCGTGCGCAGCGAGGAACACGACGGCGTGGTGCTCGGCCCCTACGGCACCGAGATCCCGCTGGCCGAGCTGGACGAGCGGCCCGGCCCGCTGGCCCGGTTCGGCCCAGGCGCCGCCGACGCCGTCCGCCGCACCCACTCCTTCCCGCACACCGCCGACATCATGGTCAACTCCTTCCACGACCCCGCCGACGGCGAAGTCCTCGCCTTCGAGGAGCAGATCGGCTCCCACGGCGGCCTCGGCGGCGCCCAGTCCCATCCCTTTCTGCTCTCCCCGCTCACCCTGTCCACGCCGGACGGGGAACTGAAGGGCGCCGAGGACGTGCACCACGTACTGCGCGGGTGGCTGAGTGAGCTGAACGGACCGCAGGTGCCGATCAGCGAGACGGCCGAGGAGGAGCGGGCCGCCTGAAAATCGGCTGCGCGCGAAGGGACGTACACCCACACTGTTCCCAGTCGCACAACCTCGAACATCCCTTAGGAGCCCCTGCTTTGCAGGCTGCCGTCACGGTCACCCCCGCCCGCCTCCCCGAGCTGCTGCTCGGCCTCGCCACCGTCCGGCCCGTCTTCGTCTGGGGCGCCCCCGGCATCGGAAAGTCCTCCCTGGTACGGGAGTTCGCCGCCTCCCTCGGCCTGGAGTGCGTGAGCCTGCTCGGCACCCAGCTCGCCCCCGAGGACCTGATCGGCGTGCCGCAGATCCGCGACGGGCGCTCCGTCTTCTGCCCGCCGGAGACCATCGCCCGCGACGAGCCGTACTGCCTGTTCCTGGACGAGCTGAACGCGGCCACCCCGGACGTGCAGAAGGCGTTCTACTCGCTCATCCTCGACCGCCGTATCGGAAACTACGAGCTGCCCAAGGGCTCCATCGTCATCGGCGCCGGCAACCGCGCCACCGACAACGCCCTCGCCCGGCCCATCGCCTCCGCCCTGGTCAACCGGCTCGCGCACGTCCACCTGGAGGCCTCCGCGAAGGACTGGCTGGCCTGGGCCGCGGGCAACGGCATCCACCCGTGGATCCTGGACCACCTCACCGACCGGCCGGACCACCTGTGGTCCAAGCCGCCGAAGACCGAGGAGCCGTTCTCCACGCCCCGCTCCTGGCACATGCTCTCCGACGCCCTGCACTCCTTCGGAGACGACCTCGACGAGCCCACCCTGAGCGTCCTCGCGCACGGCACCCTCACCCCCGCGCACGCCACCGCCTTCTGCGGCTACGTCAAGATCGTCCGCAGCCGGTTCGGCATCGAGGCGATCCTCAAGGGCGACGCCCGCTGGCCGCACCGCCCGGAGGACCGCGACCTGCTCTACTACCTGGCCGAGTCCTTCCGCGGCCGCCTGGTCAAGGAGCTGCCGGTCAGCAAGGAGCACATGTCGGCGAACGGCCGGCAGACCGCCTACCGCGCCAAGTCCCTGCTGGTACAGCTCGCCGAGATCTCCGTGGAGGTCGCGCAGAGCGTCATCGCCGCAGGCGACGACGGCAACCCCGTCCTGCCCGGCTGGTTCCTCATCGAGGCCGCCCGCGACATGCCCCGGCTGGTCGAGGCCCGGCGATGAGCCGCGCCACGAAGAACGCCGCGAAGAGCAAGAAGAAGCCGGATCCGGCCGCCGAGGACTGCGCCAAGGGCGTCCAGCTGGTGTGGGCCAACCCGGCGCTCGCCGCGATCGAGGCCGACATGTGCCGCCGCGAGGACTGCCCCGACTCACCCCGCCACGGGCTCGTCCGCATCGACTCCGGCGGCCGCGTCCACCTCCACCCCACCCGCCGCGCGGAGCCCGCCGAGTGGGCCTGGGCCATCGCCCACGGCCTGATCCACCTCGGCTTCGGGCACGTCCCCGCAGCCAAGGGCGAACGCGTACAGCCCGACCGCTACGACCTCGCCGCCCGCTGCGCCGTCGTCAACCGCTTCCTGCTCACCTTCCCCGTCGGCCGCACCCCCGACGGCCTGCCCGCGTCCTACCCCGACGGCGACGAGGAGCAGATCGCCGCCCGCTGGCGCCGCGACGAGCACATCCCTGTCCTGTACGAGCACTGCGGCACGGCCGGCACCGAACCCGACCAGCTGCTCGTGCCCTGGACCGGCTACCTGGCACAGCCCCCCGACTGGCAGCTCGCCTTCGCCCACGGCCTCACCCGCACCATGGCCACCGCCATGGACCTGGCCGGCGGCCGCCGCGACTCCATGACCGGTGGCCCCACCCGGCTGCGCCCCTGGGAACAGGCCCTGAGCTGGTTCGTCTCGTCGTACCCGCTGCTCGGCGGCATCGCGGCCGGCATCAAGCTGGTGGCCGACGCCGAACTCGCCCGCGCCCACGGCATCGCCGTCGCCGCCGTCAACGCCGAGGCCGGCGAGATCTACATCAACCCGCTGCGCACCTTCGAGGACGAGGAGTGGCGGTTCATCCTCGCCCACGAGATGCTGCACGCCGCCCTGCGCCACGGCGACCGCTGCGGCACCCGCGACCCCTACCTGTTCAACGTCGCCTGCGACTACGTCATCAACGGCTGGCTGGTCGAGATGCAGGTCGGCACCATGCCGGACGGTCTGCTCCTCGACCCGCAGCTGGCGGGTCTGTCCGCCGAGGAGGTCTACGACCGCATCGCCGGCGACCTGCGCCGCATGCGCCGCCTCGCCACCCTGCGCGGCAAGGGCCTCGGCGACGTCCTCGGCGCTCCGCTCGGCCCGCCCGGCACCTCCGTGGACCTGGACGAGTTCTACCGCCGCGGCCTGGTCCGGGGCCTGGACCTGCACCAGGGGCAGCAGCGCGGCCTCCTGCCCGGCGGGCTGGTCGAGGAGATCCGCGCGCTCAGCCACCCGCCGCTGCCCTGGGACGCCCGACTGGCCCGCTGGTTCGACGAGTTCGTGCCGAGCCCGCAGCCGGTACGGTCCTACGCCCGCCCCTCGCGCCGTCAGTCCGCCACCCCCGACATCCCGCGCGCGGGCCGCTACTTCCCACCCGAGGAGATCGCCCGCTGCACCTTCGGCGTCGTCCTCGACACCTCCGGCTCGATGGACCGCACCCTGCTCGGCAAGGCCCTCGGCGCGATCGCCTCCTACGCCGCGGCCCGGGACGTACCGGCCGCCCGCGTGGTGTTCTGCGACGCCGCCCCGCACGACGCGGGCTATGTGCCGGTCACCGAGATCGCCGGCCGGGTCCGGGTGCACGGGCGCGGCGGTACGGTCCTGCAGCCCGGCATCGACCTGCTGCACCGCGCCGACGACTTCCCGCCGGGCGCGCCGGTGCTGGTGATCACCGACGGCTGGTGCGACGTCCTGCGGGTGCGGCGCGAGCACGCCTATCTGATCCCGCAGGGTGGTCGCCTTCCGTTCACCCCGCGTGGCCCGGTCTTCAGGGTGCAGTGAGCCCGGATGTGATCGGATGGGGAACGCAGGAACCCGCACACGGGACCCACACGCGAAAGGAACCACCGTGGCCACCACGCGCACCGCACACACCGTCTGGGAAGGCGACCTGCTCCACGGCAAGGGCGACATCACCTTCGACTCCTCCGGCATCGCGGGTCAGCCGGTCACGTGGGCCTCGCGCTCCCAGGAGGCGAACGGCAAGACCAGCCCCGAGGAGCTGATCGCGGCCGCCCACTCCAGCTGCTTCTCCATGGCCCTCTCGCACGCCCTGGCCGGCGCCGGCACCCCGCCCACCCGCCTGGACACCAAGGCCGACGTCTCCTTCCAGCCCGGTGAGGGCATCACCGGCATCCACCTCACCGTCCGCGGCGAGGTGCCCGGCCTGGACGCCGACGGCTTCGCCTCGGCCGCCGAGGACGCCAAGAAGAACTGCCCGGTCAGCCAGGCCCTGACCGGCACGACCATCACCCTGACGGCCGAGCTGGCCTGACCGCCGCACCACCTCCGCGCTGCCGCGCTCCCGCGCAGGGGGTGCGGCGGTGCCGTTTCCGGGAATCCTTGCATTGACAGCGCCCTGACGACGTCTTGTGCTGGAAGGGCGCGAGGCCCCCCGGGCGGAAGGGACGGACCATGACACGTGCGGTCGGGATCGATCTCGGGACGACGAACTCGGTGGTGGCCGTCCTGGAGGGCGGCGAGCCCACCGTCGTCGCCAACGCGGAGGGCGCGCGGACCACACCCTCCGTGGTGGCCTTCGCGAAGAACGGCGAGGTGCTGGTCGGCGAGGTGGCCAAACGGCAGGCCGTGACGAACGTGGAGCGCACCGCGCGCTCGGTGAAGCGGCACATGGGCGACGCCGCCTGGCGCTTCCCCGAGCAGGGCTCCGTCGACGGCTCCCGGCTGCGCGCACAGGAGCTGTCGGCGCGGGTGCTGCAGAAGCTGAAGCGGGACGCGGAGGCCTACCTCGGCGAGGACGTCACGGACGCCGTGATCACCGTACCGGCGTACTTCGACGACGCCCAGCGGCAGGCGACCAAGGAGGCCGGGGAGATCGCCGGACTCAAGGTGCTGAGGATCATCAACGAGCCCACGGCCGCCGCCCTCGCCTACGGCCTGGACCGCGGCGAGGAGCAGACCGTCCTCGTCTTCGACCTGGGCGGCGGCACCTTCGACGTGTCGCTGCTGGAGATCGGCGACGGCGTCATCGAGGTGAAGGCCACCAACGGCGACACCCACCTCGGCGGCGACGACTGGGACCAGCGGGTCGTCGAGCACCTGGTCAAACGGTTCAAGGGGCAGTACGGCATCGACCTCGGCGCCGACAAGATGGCGGTGCAGCGGCTGCGCGAGGCCGCCGAGAAGGCCAAGATCGAACTGTCCTCCTCCTCGGAGACGACGATCAACCTGCCCTACATCACCGCCTCCGCCGAGGGCCCGCTGCACCTGGACGAGAAGCTCACGCGCGCCCAGTTCCAGGAGCTCACCACGGACCTGCTGGACCGCTGCAAGCAGCCCTTCCACCAGGCGGTCGACGACGCCGGGGTGCAGCTGTCCGCGATCGACCACGTCATCCTGGTCGGCGGCTCGACCCGGATGCCCGCCGTCACCGAACTGGTCAAGGACCTCACCGGCAAGGACCCGCACAAGGGCGTCAACCCAGACGAGGTGGTCGCGGTCGGCGCGGCCCTCCAGGCCGGCGTCCTGCGCGGCGACGTCAAGGACGTCCTGCTGCTCGACGTCACCCCGCTGTCCCTCGGCATCGAGACCAAGGGCGGCATCATGACCAAGCTGATCGAACGCAACACCACGATCCCGACCCGCCGGTCGGAGATCTTCACCACCGCCACCGACAACCAGCCCTCGGTCGGCATCCAGGTCTACCAGGGCGAACGCGAGATCGCCGCCTACAACAAGAAGCTCGGCGTCTTCGACCTGACCGGCCTGCCGCCCGCCCCGCGCGGCGTCCCGCAGATCGAGGTCGCCTTCGACATCGACGCCAACGGCATCATGCACGTCTCGGCGAAGGACCTCGCGACCGGCCGCGAGCAGAAGATGACGGTGACCGGCGGCTCGGCGCTCCCGAAGGACGACATCGACCGCATGATGCGGGAGGCCGAACAGTATGCCGAGGAGGACCGCAAGCGCCGGGAGGCCGCCGAGACCCGCAACCAGGCCGAGCAACTCGTCTACCAGACCGAGAAGTTCATCCGCGACAACGAGGACCGTGTGCCCGCCGACACCCGTACCGAGGTCGAGACGGCGGTCACGGAACTGAAGACGCTGCTGGAGCAGAACGCGGACACGGCCGCCCTGCGCACGGGAGTCGAGAAGCTCGCCACGGTCAGCCAGAAGATGGGCCAGGCGATGTACGCCCAGGCCCAGCCGTCGGCTTCGGCCTCCGGCGGTTCAGCCGGGGAACAGCGCGCTCCCGACGAAGAGGGTGTGGTGGACGCGGAGATCGTCGACGAGGACAGGGACGAGAAGGGCGGGGCGGCCTAACCGCCCAGCCGCTCCCAGCCCCGCCGCCCCGGCCGCGGGCCCAGCTGCCTCGGATCCCGGGTGCGGTAGACGACATACGGCCGGAACAGGTACTGCACCGGTGCGCCCTCCATCAGGTACGTCTTCGGCTGGAGCGTGAACAGGCTGCGCGCCCAGGGGCCGATCGTCTCCCGGTAGTGGTAGCCGTCGCCGGAGGCATGGGTGAGCTTGGCGACCATGCCCAGCACGATCGCCCCGAGCAGGACGACGTACATCACCTTGTCGTTGCCCGTGGTCGCCCGGAACACGGGGGAGCGGGTGCGTCGGCGGTACACCAGCAACAGGATCCCGACGACCGTCAGCACCCCGGCCGCCGTCCCGCCGTACAGCGAGCCAGACGAGGCCGGCGACCAGCAGGGCGAAGGCGATGTAGGGCAGCGCGCCCCACAGGAGAACGGTCATGAGCGAACCCCGGTCCGTGCCGTCGGCAGTGTGGCGCACACCGCGTCCAGGACGCCCGCATACGGGGTGCCGTAGTCCGTCAGCCGGGAACGCAAGCGCTCCAGGCCGTCGCGGTATGCGGTCAGCAGATCGGTGTTGCCGGTGCGGGCGGTGAACTCCAGGACCGCCGGCAGGAAGTCCGGCAGCTCCTCGCCGCTGAACTCCAGCCCGTGCTCCCGGTAGACCTCCTTGAAACGGACCAGGGACATGCCCCGCCGCCGGGTTTCCCCGTCCTGCCACCAGCTCAGGTACAGGCTGTGCCGGTCCTTGAAGTCGAAGACCTGCACATAGTGCGCGGCCAGCTCCTGCGGCGCGGTGACCGCCGCGTGGTCGGTGAACGTCCGCAGCTGCGGGGCGGCTTCGCGCAGCAGTGGCAGGCGGGTGAAGAAGGCGTCGTCCGGATAGGTCAGGCAGAGCGCCGCCGCCTGGTACAGCACCGCGTCCGAGGGCATTCAGGTCTCCTTGGCGTCGTCCGCCTGGTCAGCGGTCTGCCGCCTGCGCAGCAGATGGAAGTTCTCCACGGACACCAGCGGCAGCTGCCTGCGGCCGGAGTCCTGGCCGAACGGGCCGTCGCCGCCCATGCCGGGCCCGCCGTCGTGGTCGAGGCTGCAGCCGTCGGGCAGGGCCGACTCCTCCAGCCGACGGGCGTCGCCGACGGCGGCGGTCGGGATGACGTACCGCTCCTCGTACTTGGCGATCGCCAGCAGCCGGTACATCTCCTCGATCTCGTGCGGTGCCATGCCGACGGCGGCGGCGACGGCCGTGTCGGGTTCCTCGCCGAGGTTGAGTGCCCGCATGTGGGAGCGCATCGCGGCGAGCCGTTCCAGCGAGGCCCGCACCGGAGCGGTGTCGCCCGCGGTGAACAGCTCCGCCAGGTACTCCAGCGGGATGCGCAGCGTGTCGATCGCGCCGAACAGGTTCCGCGGGTCCTCCCCGTCGTGCCCGGTCTCGGCCAGGGCGTCCACCACCGGCGACAGCGGCGGGATGTACCAGACCATCGGCATCGTCCGGTACTCGGGATGCAGCGGCAACGCCACCCGAAATCTGCTGATCAGCGCGTGCACGGGGGAGCGGCGGGCGGCCTCCGTCCAGTCGTGCGGGATGCCCGCCTCCTTGCAGGCCCACTGCACCTGAGGGTCCTCGGGGTCGAGGAAGAGGCTCAACTGGGCCTCGTACAGGTCCCTCTCCTCCCGCACGGACGCGGCCGCGGTCACCCGGTCGGCGTCGTACAGGAGCACTCCCAGGTAGCGCAGCCGGCCCACGCAGGTCTCGGAGCAGACCGTCGGCAGGCCGGCCTCGAGGCGCGGAGAGCACAGGGTGCACTTCTCGGCCTTGCCGGTGGCGTGGTTGAAGTACACCTTCTTGTACGGGCATCCGGTCACGCACATCCGCCGGCCCCGGCACCGGTCCTGGTCCACCAGCACGATGCCGTCCTCGGCCCGCTTGTACATCGCCCCCGACGGGCAGGAGGCCACGCACGAGGGGTTCAGGCAGTGCTCGCAGATCCGCGGCAGATAGAACATGAAGGTCTGCTCGAACGCGACCTTCACCTTGTCCGAGGCCTGCCTGCGGGTGCGCTCGACCATCGGGTCGAGGTCTCCGCAGGCCGGGGCGCCGGCGAGGTTCCGGTAGTCGTACGTCCAGGGCTCGTAGTAGTCCTTGATCTCCGGCAGCTTCGGGTCGGAGAAGATCCCGGCGAGCTTGTGCAGCCGGCCGCCCGCCGTCAGCCTCAGGGACCCGCGCCGGTTCAGCTCCCAGCCGCCGCGCCACTTCTCCTGGTCCTGCCAGCGGCGCGGATAGCCCTGCCCTGGCCGGGTCTCGACGTTGTTGAACCAGACGTACTCCATGCCCCGCCGGTTGGTCCACGTCTGCTTGCAGGTGACCGAACAGGTGTGGCAGCCGATGCACTTGTCGAGGTTCATGACCATCGCGATCTGGGCCATGGGACGCATCAGTACTCGACCTCCTGGCTGCGGCGGCGGATCACCGTCACCTCGTCGCGCTGGTTGCCCGTCGGTTCCAGGTAGGTGAACGCCCAGGACAGCTGGGCGTAGCCGCCGATCAGATGGGACGGCTTGAGGATCAGCCGGGTGAGCGTGTTGTGGATGCCGCCGCGCAGGCCGGTCGTCTCCGTCTTCGGGACGTTCATGGTGCGCTCCTGCGCGTGGTGCAGGTAGACGGTGCCGGCCGGCATCCGGTGCGAGACGGCCGCGCGGGCCACGACCACGCCGTTGCGGTTGACCGCCTCGATCCAGTCGTTGTCCTTGACCCCGATGGCGTCCGCGTCCTCGGGGGACATCCAGATGTTCTGGCCGCCCCGGGACAGGGCGAGCAGGAACAGGTTGTCCTGGTACTGGGAGTGGATCGACCACTTGTCGTGCGGGGTGAGGTAACGGACCGTCACCTGGCGCTGCCCGTCCGGGCCGAGCTGCGGCTCGCCGAACAGCCTGTTCATGTCCAGCGGCGGCCGGTACACCGGCAGCGCCTCGCCGAGTTCGTGCATCCAGTCGTGGTCGAGGAAGAAGTGCCGGCGTCCGGTGAGCGTGTGCCACGGTTTGCCGTGTTCGGTGTTCAGCGTGAACGCTTTGGTGGTGCCGGACAGCGCCAGGATGGTGTCGGCCGCCTTCACCGCCGTGTCCAGCGAGGGGCGACCGTCGGCCGGGCCGCCGCGCACCGGCCCGTTCAACTCCCGTAGGTGCGCTATCTCTTCGTCCGGCCGCAGGGTGATCCCCTTGGCGGGCAGCCCGAGTTCCTCCACCAGCGGCCCGAGCGCGGCGAACTTGGCGCCGACGGCGGTGTAGTCGCGCTCCACGACGGTCAGGTTCGGCAGCGTCCTGCCGGGCACGGGGTCGCACTCCCCGCGCTTCCAGTCCAGGACCGTCCCGCCGGGCTGGGCGGTCTCGCCCGGGGTGTCGTGCTGGAGCGGGGTCGCCACCAGGTCCCTGCGGACGCCCAGATGCTCCACGGCCAGCTCGCTCAGCTTCTCGGCGAGTGCCTTGAAGGCGTCGAAGTCGGTGCGGGCCTGCCAGGGCGGGTCCACGGCCGGCGTGAGCGAGTGGACGTAGGGGTGCAGGCCGGTGGAGGACAGGTCGTGTTTCTCGTACCAGGTGGCCGCGGGCAGCACCACGTCCGACAACAGGGTGGAGGAGGTCTGCCGGAAGTCCAGCGTCAGCAGCAGGTCGAGCTTGCCCTCCGGTGCCTCCGCCCGCCAGGCGACATCGCGGGGCCGCTCGCCGGGCCCGGCCTCCTCGGCGCGCAGCGAGGAACGGGTGCCCAGCAGGTGCTTGGTGAAGTACTCGGCGCCCTTCGCCGACGAGCCCAGCAGGTTGGACCGCCACAGGGTGAGCACACGCGGCCAGTTCTGCGGCGCGTCCGGGTCCTCGCACGCGAACTTCAGGGTGCCTGCGCGGAGTTCGGCCACCGCACTCGCCACCGGGTCACCGAATGCCTCGCCCAGCTCCAGCGGGTTGCGGTCGAACGTCGGATACGACGGCATCCAGCCCGAGCGGGCCGACAGGGCCAGACAGTCCGCGCCCGTCATCCCCTCGAACCTGCCCTCGCCGAGCGGCGAGGCCAGCGCATCGGCGCCGAAACGGTCGTAGCGCCACTGGTCGGTGTTGAGGAACCAGTAGGCCGTGCCGATCATCTGCCGCGGCGGACGCGCCCAGTCGGAGGCGGTGGCCAGCGTCGCCCAGCCCGTCACCGGGCGGCACTTCTCCTGGCCGACGTAGTGCGCCCAGCCGCCGCCGTTGCGGCCCTGGCAGCCGGTGAGCTGCAGCAGGGCGAGGATGGCGCGGTAGATCGTCTCGGAGTGGAACCAGTGGTTGGTGCCGGCGCCCATGAGGATCATGCAGCGGCCCCGGGACCGCTCGGCGGTCCGCGCGAACTCACGGGCGATCTTCACGCACGTGGCGGCCGGGACGGAGGTGACCTCCTCCTGCCAGGCGGGCGTCGCCGGGGAGCGGGCGTCCGCGTAGGAGGCGGGCCAGCTGCCCGGCATACCGGTCCGCCACACACCGTAGTGCGCCAGCAGCAGATCGAACACGGTCGTCACCAGGGGGCCGTCCACCCCGCCCAGCCGCGTCGCCGGCACACTGCGCCGCAGCACCTCCCCGCGGCCCTGCCCGTGCTCCCCGCCCTCGGTGTCGAACCGGGGCAGCAGCACCTCGACGTTGGCCGCGCCATCGCTGCCGTGCAGGCTCAACTCCGGCTGGATCTCGCCGAGTTCAAGGTTCCACCGGCCCTGGCCGGACTCGGTCCAGCGGAAGCCCAGGGAGCCGTTCGGGACGACCGCACGCCCGGTCACCCGGTCCAGGACGACCGTCTTCCACTGAGCGCCCTCGCCCGTCTGCCCCAGGTCGGCCGCGCGCACGAACTTGTCCGGCACATACGCTCCGTCCCGTTCGCGCAGCGTCACCAGGAACGGCAGGTCCGTGAACTTCCGTACGTAGTCCGTGAAGAAGGGGGTCTCCCGGACGACGAAGAACTCCCTGAGGATCACATGCCCCATGGCCAGCGCCAGCGCGCCGTCGGTGCCGGGGTGCGGATGCAGCCACTCGTCGGCGAACTTGGCGTTGTCGGCGTAGTCGGGCGCCACCACCACGACCTTCTGGCCGCCGTAGCGGGCCTCCGCCATCCAGTGCGCGTCCGGGGTGCGCGTCACCGGCACGTTCGAGCCCCACATCATCAGATAGGCGGCGTCCCACCAGTCACCCGACTCCGGCACGTCCGTCTGGTCGCCGAAGACCTGCGGGGAGGCCACCGGAAGGTCCGCGTACCAGTCGTAGAACGACAGCATCGGCGCGCCGATCAGGGAGTGGTAACGGGCGCCCGCCGCGTGCGACACCATCGACATCGCCGGGATCGGTGAGAACCCCGCGATGCGGTCGGGGCCGTACGTCCTGATGGTGTGCACCTGGGCGGCGGCCACGATCTCCACGGCCTCGTCCCAGCTCGCCCGCACCAGACCGCCCTTGCCGCGCGCCCGCTGGTAGCGGCGCCGCCGCTCGGGGTCGCTCTGCAGGTCCGCCCAGGCCAGCACCGGGTCGCCGAGCCGCTGCTTCGCCTCCCGGTACAGCTCCAGCAGCACGCCCCGGACGTACGGGTGGCGCACCCGGGTGGGGGAGTAGGTGTACCAGGAGAACGCGGCGCCGCGCGGGCAGCCGCGCGGCTCGTACTCGGGCCGGTCCGGGCCAACCGACGGGTAGTCCGTCTCCTGGGTCTCCCAGGTGATGATCCCGTCCTTGACGTACACGTGGTCGGACGCCGCCGTCCCCGGCCGGAAGAACCGGCCAGCGCTCAGCAGCGCCGCACCGGGCTCCCTGGGCCGTTGCTGCGTGTCCGTCACGGGCGCTCCCTTGCTCACCCCCTGGTTCAGAACCTAGGGGCGGGCCGGGACACGCACCTGTTCAGACCACCCGTCCGGGTCAGGGCTTGCGCGCCACCCCCGCGTACACCGGTACGACGCCCTCCGCCTGCGCCGCCACGTCCTGTGGCTCCGGACGCCAGCCGTGCACGGGGATCACCCCCGGGCCGAGGAGTTCCAGGCCGTCGAAGAACCGCCGGAACTCGGGCAGCGTGCGCGGGTGGAACGGCGTGCCGCTGCGGCGGAACAGCTCGGCCGCCCGGGCCACGCCGTCGGGGCTGAGGTCCTGCGTGACCTGGGAGAGGATCAGGAAGCTGCCCGGGGCGAGTCGCGTGACATAGCGCTCGATCAGGCCGTACACGTCGTCGCCGTCGGCCGCGTCGTCCAGATAGTGGGTCAGCGCGACCAGCGACAACGCCACCGGACGGCCGAAGTCGAGGAACTCCGCGGCCCGGCGAAGAATCGTGTCGGGGTCACGGACATCGGCGTGGAGGTACTCCGTGCTGCCCTCGGCCGAGCCGTGCAGCAGCGCCTCGGCGTGCCGCAGCACGATCGGGTCGTTGTCCGCGTACACCACCCGGGACTCCGCGGCCGCACCCTGCGCCACCTGGTGCAGGTTGGGTTCGGTCGGGATGCCCGTGCCGATGTCCAGGAACTGGCGGATTCCCGCCTCGGCCGCCGCACGCACGGCGCGGTGCATGAACCGCCGGTTGGCACGCGCCCCGCGCACCGCCGTGCCGTCCGCGGCCAGGATCTTCCGGGCCAGCTCCTCGTCCACCGGGTAGTTGTCCTTGCCGCCCAGCCACCAGTCGTACACCCGCGCCGGGTGCGGCCTGCTGGTGTCGATCACGGTGGGTGGCGCGGCGTCCGGTCCGGTCATGCGGTGTGTGCTCCTCAGCTGGTCACGAACGGTCAGGTGCTCTGATCACCCAGGGGTCACAGGTGTGCCGGTCGCAAGGGGTTCAGAGGTTCTCGCGGAACTCCCGGAGGATCTTCAGCGTGCGCTGCGCGGAGGCGGCCAGGGCCGTCATGTGGTCCAGGACCTCCAGGTGCGCCGAGACCTCCTGGCGGGAGTCCAGATACAGGGCGCCGGTCAGGTACTCGGTGAACACCATGTCCGGCAGCTCCGGCTCGGCGAACCGGAACAGTGTGAACGGGGCGTACGTCCCCGGGTGCGGCCCGGCCGCGAACTCGGCGAGCTGCAGCGTGACCCGGTCCCGCTCGGCGTACTCCAGCAGCCGGTCCAGCTGGTCGCGCATCACCTCGGGCCGGGCGCTCACCGGACGCCGCAGCACCGTCTCGTCCATGATCACCCACAGGTGGGGCGGATCGTCCCGCTCCAGCAGCCGCTGCCGCTCCATGCGCAGCGACACATGCCGCTCGACCGACTCCGGACCGGTCTGCCCGATCGTCCCGGCCTCCATCACCTCGCGCGCGTACGCCTCCGTCTGCAGCAGGCCGGGCACGAAGTGCGGTTCGTAGGAGCGGATGATCCGGGCGGCGCCCTCCAGGCTCACATACAGGCTGAACCAGTCCGGCAGCACATCGTGGAACCGCTGCCACCAGCCCGGCTGGTTCGCCTCCTCGGCCAGCCGCACGAACGCGGCCGCCTCCTCCTCGGCCACCCCGTAGGTGGACAGCAGCACCTGCACGTAGGGGATCTTCAGCGCGACCTCGGCCATCTCCATCCGCCGTACGGTCGCCGACGCCACCCGCAGCACCCGGGCGGCCTCCTCGCGGCTGAGCCCGGCCGCCTCCCGCAGCTCCTGCAGCCGCTTGCCGAGCACCACCTGGCCCACGGTGGGCGCAGCCCGCCGCTCACTCACGCCACGCCCTCCCCTACGCGCCGAGGTACGCGGGCAGTCTGTCATGCGACCCGCATGTCGCACACGTGGTCGAGGAGAACCGTGGAATCAACCGGCCGGCGTGTGCAGGTACTTGGCGGTCGCCGGGTCCGCGGGCAGGAACGTCTCGATGGCCAGTTCGGCGACCGTGACGTCCATGGGCGTGTTGAAGGTGGAGATCGACGACACGAACGACAGGATCCGGCCGTCGTGCTCGATGCGCATCGGCAGCGCGAAGTACGGCACCGGCTCGGCCGGTTCACCGTCCGGCGCGTCCTCGGGCACCGGATAGGCGGACACCTCCTCGTACAGGGTGCGCAGCTGCTCCGAGCGGTGCAGGGCGAGCTGCCGCTCCATCTGCGCGAGCAGATGCCCCCGCCACTCGCGCAGATTGCGGATGCGGGGCGCGAGCCCCTCCGGGTGCAGGGTCAGCCGCATCGCGTTCGGCGCGGGCGTCATCAGCTTCTCGGGAACCCCGTCCAGCAGCATGGCGATACCCCGGTTCGCGGCTACGACGGTGTACCCGGCGTCGACCACCAGTGCCGGATACGGCTCGTAACCCTGGATGAGCCGCTCCATGCCGTCGCGCAGCGCGTCCAGCGCCGGGTCGTCCAGCGGGGTCTCCGGATAGTGCGGGGCATAACCGGCCGCCAGCAGCAGGGCGTTGCGCTCGCGCACCGGCACGTCCAGGTGCTCGGCCAGCCGCAGCACCATCTCCTCGCTGGGCCGGGACCGGCCGGTCTCGATGAAGCTGATGTGCCGGGCGGAGGAGTCGGCGCGCAGCGCCAGCTCCAGCTGCGAGATCCTGCGCTGCTCCCGCCAGGCGCGCAGCAGCGGGCCGATGCCCTTGTCGGTCTTGTCGGCCTTGTCGGCCTTGTCGCTCCTGCGAGTCCGGTCGGCGGGGGTGGCGGCGGATGCGGTGGGGCCGGTCGCGACAATGGTCATGCGAACGACCGTAGTCGACCATCGCGGTCGGGCAACGGAGTTATGACCGCAGTCGAGGAGCGCATGCATGAACAAGCCGTGGCAGACGTCCCTTCAGGGCGAGGCGGTCTACCGGGCCAGAGTCCGCGGCTGCCTGCTCGGCGGCGCGCTCGGTGACGCCCTCGGCTACCCCGTCGAATTCGCCTCCCTCGACCGGATCCGCGCCTCTCACGGTGAGCGCGGGTTGACGGGCTTCGCGCCCGGCGCAGCAGGCCTGATCAGCGACGACACCCAGATGACCCTGTTCACCGTCGAGGCCCTGATCCAGGCTCACGCGAGGGAACGGGCGAAGGGCATCGGCGGCGCCTGGTCGCTGATGCTGCGCCGGGCGTACGAGCGGTGGCTGGAGACCCAGACCAAGCCGGGCCCCGAGCACGCCGCACCGCACGAGAGCGGCGCTCCGGCCGTCGGTCTGGTCACCGAGGCCTGGCTGTACGCCCGCCGTGCCCCGGGCAACGCCTGCCTGTCCGGGGTCGCCCAGATGTACCACCCCGACCCCCAGCTCCCGCTCGACGGCAGGCCGGGCGAGGTCAACCCCGAATCCAAGGGCTGCGGCTCGGTCATGCGCGCGGCCCCCTTCGGCCTGGCCGCCCGGGCCGACTCGGCGTTCACCATGGCCGCCCTCGGAGCCCAGATCACCCACGGCCACCCCACCGGCTACTACGCGGCGGGCGCCCTGGCCGCGCTCGTGGCCCACCTCGTCGCCGGGGACTCCCTGGAGGGCGCGGTCCTGCGCACCCTGCGCCTGCTGGAGCGCCACCCCGGCCACGAGGAGACCACTGCCGCCCTGCGCGAGGCCCTCGACCTGGCCGCGGAAGGCTCGCCGACCGCCGAGAAGGTGGAGTCCCTGGGCGCGGGCTGGGTCGCCGAGCAGGCCCTGGCCATCGGCGTCTACTGCGCCCTCGTCGCGCCCCGCGTCAAGGACGCCCTGCTGCTGTCCGTCAACCACTCGGGTGACAGCGACTCCACCGGCTCGATCTGCGGCAACCTGCTCGGCGCCCGGCACGGCGACGTCGGCCTGCCCCACAGCTGGGTCGCGCGGGTGGAAGGCCGTGCCACCATCGCCGCACTCGCGGACGACCTCGCGGCGGAGTGCGCCCGGGGCTGAACGTGGCAGGCTGAAGAGGTATCCGGCGCTCCACGAAGGGAGACGGGCATGGCCGTCGAACCGCTGTCGCAGAAGGAGATCGAGGACCGGCTGGCCGAGTTGCCCGGCTGGTCGCTGGACGGGGACCGCCTCACCCGTACCTACCGGCTCGGCTCGCACTTCGCGGCGACGGCACTGGTCGTGCACATCGCGCGGATCCAGGACGAACTGGACCACCACTCCGACCTCACCCTTGGCTACAACACCGTCTCCCTCAGCGTGAACACACACAGCGCGGGCGGCGCAGTCACCGAGAAGGACTTCGCGCTCGCCCGTAGGGTGGAGGACATCGCCCCAGGTCACGGCACAGACTGAGGGGCGTGCTCGACTACGACAAGGAAGCCGACGCCTACGACGTGTCCCGCGGCGGCGAGCCGCGCGCCGAGGCGGCCGCAGCAGCCGTCCTCGGTCTGATCCCCGGCCGGCCGGGCCGCCTCCTCGACGTCGCCTGCGGCACCGGCATCGTCACCCGGCGCCTGGCCGCAGCCCGGCCCGGGCTGCGGGTGACGGGCGCGGACCTCGCCCCCGCCATGGCCCGCAGGGCGGCGGCCCGCCTGCCCGGCGCGGTCCTGCTGGCCGACAGCCGCCGCCTGCCCTTCCCCGACGCCACCTTCGACGCGGTCACCAGCATCTGGCTGCTGCACCTGCTGGCCGACCCCGCCGACGTCGGCACCGTCGTCGCCGAGTGCGCCCGCGTGCTGCGCCCCGGCGGGGTCTACGTCACGACCGTCGACAAGGCCGCCGCGCACGACGTCGGCAGCGACATCGACGGCGTCCTCGCCCCGCGCCCGCGCAGGCCCGCCCGGGACACCGCCGAATCCGTGGCGGCCCACGCGTCCGAGCACGGGCTGGTGCCCGGCGAAGGGGCATCCTTCCCCGGCCTCGGCCAGGGCCGCAGCCCCCGCTCCACCATCGCCGACCTGCGCCGCGGCTGGTTCACTCTGCTGCCGCCGGGCGATCCGCGCGCCGAGGACTTCGCCGAGCGACTGGCGGCCCTGCCCGACCAGGACCGCCGCCGCCCCGACCCCCGGTTCCTCCTGCGCTCGTTCAGGAAGCCGACGGCCGTCTGAACTCCATCGTCCAGTTGGTCACCCAGGTCCCCCCGCCGTCCGCCGAGAACGCCTGCTCCCACAGGGCCCCGGCGGGGGAGACCCCGGACCACACGAACCGGACGCGTACGTCCTTGCCGTCGTGCCGGTCGTCGCCGTAGAACTCGCCGCGGTCCCCGTCGAAGCGGCCGAAGACCGGCGGGAACAGCGTCCCGCTGCGGCTGGAGGCCCAGTTCAGCGACCAGATGCCGGTCTCCCGGTCGAAGAGCCGCAGGGTCGCGCCCTTGGCCCCCAGCCGGGGCAGGTCGACCTCGTCGAGGTTCGCCTCCCCGTCGAACAGCGGCCGGCAGCTGCTCGTGGACGAGAACTCCTCCCAGTCGCTGCCGGGATCGAGGAAGTCCGTGCGGCGCCGGTGGCGTACCTCCCACGCGCCGTGCAGGAAGTCGAAGTCGTGCGAGCTGCTCATCATCGGTCTCCAGTGGTTCCTTCGGGCAGGGAATCGGCCAAGTAGCCGTCCAGATCGGGCACTTCGGGTGCCAGCAGGTGCCGCACCCAGGCGTCCCGCTCATGCAGGATCGGCGGCAGCTCCCAGACGCAGCCGATCCACGGCAGGTCCGGCCGGACGAAGTGGGTCGGGTCGGTGTCGGGGCAGCCGAGCACCGGCTGGCCCGCCGCCGCGCCCCGGAAGTGCAGGACGTTGTCCCACACCCAGCTGTACGCGTTGAGATAGGCGCCGGTGTCCCCGCCCCGGTGCAGCACCACGAACGTCGCCGGCGGCGTCCCGTCGGGCTCCGGCAGCAGCTCGGGCAGGATCGCGTACGCCGCCTTCTCGACCTCGGGCGCGATGCCCGCCGGGTCGGCGGTGACGTGGTAGCGCTTGACGTGCCGCCCGGCCACCTCGATCGGCGGCGGCACGCTCAGCAGTTTCTCTCGGAAGACCATGACCGCGACGCTAGGCCCGCTTCACTGCCACCATATGTCAGTGAAGTCCAGCCGCCTTGTCTCGATCCTGCTCCTGCTCCAGACCCGGGGCCGGATGACCGCCGCCCGGCTTGCCGAGGAGCTGGAAGTCTCCGTGCGCACCGTCTACCGGGACATCGAGGCGCTGAGCGCGGCGGGCGTCCCGCTGTACGGCGACGCGGGCCACGCCGGCGGCTACCGTCTCCTCGACGGCTACCGCACCCGCCTGACCGGCCTCACCACCGGCGAGGCCGAGGCCCTGTTCCTGGCCGGCGCCCCCGGCCCCGCCGCCGACCTCGGACTCGGCCCGCTCCTGGCCGCCGCCCAGCTCAAGGTCCGCGCCGCCCTGCCGCCCGAACTACGCGGCCACGCCGACCGGATCAGCGGCCGCTTCCACCTCGACGCCCCCGGCTGGTACGCCGACGCGGACGACACCCCCCACCTGGCGGCCGTCGCCGACGCCGTCTGGAACAGCCGCGTCCTCGACGTCCGCTACCGCCGCTGGCGCGAGCCCACCGACGTCCGCCGCCGCCTCGAACCGTACGGCCTGGTCCTCAAGGCGGGCCGCTGGTACGTGGTCGCAGGACCGGGCCCGCGCACCTACCGCGTCGACCAGATCCTCGAACTGACAGCGACGGACCAGGAGTTCACCCGGCCCGACCACTTCGACCTGGCCGCGTACTGGTCGGCGTACCAACGCGACTTCCACGACCGCCTGCACCGGGGCGAGGCGGTGGTCCGGCTGGCCCCCGGCGCCCGCCTCACCGGCCCGGCGGGCGAGGCCGTACGCGCCGGCGGGCGCCCGGAGCCGGACGGCTGGACCCGCGCCACCGTCCCCATCGAGTCCCTCGACCACGCGCACGCCGAGTTCCTGCGCCTCGGCACCGACATCGAGGTCCTGGCACCGGCCGAGCTGCGCGACCGGATCGCCCGCACGGCGGCCCAACTGGCCGAGAGATACGGCAACTTCCGCATGGACGGCGGCGACTGAGGGGCGGTCCCCGGTGCGGGTGGGGACCGCCGAAGAAGAGGTGAGGTGCAGTATCCCTGTCGGCCTATTCCAGAAGCTCCGCGTACGAGCCCATCGCCAGCGCGATGTCCGCCTCCGCCCAGAAGCGGTGGTACGTGAAGACGGGCGCCGCGCCGCCCTTGAGGTAGGCCTCGATCTTCGACCAGGCCGGGTCGTTCTTGTAGAAGGACCGGATCGAGGAGAACGTCGAGGAGGAGTTGATCGCGTCGCCGTTCGGCATCTTCCCGCTCCAGCCGCTCGGCACGTACACGCTGTCGCCGAACCTGCTGTAGTCGCTGCGGGTCTCCGGAACCGCGATGCCGAGGCTGTCCTGGTAGGCGGCCCACATGCCGTCCAGCAGCGCCTTCGCGGTGGACTTCGCCGTCGCGTCACCGGACTTGGCGGCGTAGTAGGTGAGCGTCTTGGCGTAGGCGGCCGTCACGCCGACGTCGTTCGTGTAGTCGGCGACGGTGACGTGCAGTCCGCTGTTGGAGCCTGGACTCGAGGCGTTCCAGGTGTCGGGCCGGCCCGACACCTGGAGGGTGGAGGGGATCCGGTAGGTGCCGTCCGGGTTGACCGTGGTCTTGGACAGCGCCCACTTCACCCACTTGTCGAGGACCGCCTTCGCGGTGGCGTTCCCGGTCTGCTGGTAGTACTCGGCGACCCGCTCCATCGACCAGGCCTGGAACCCGAACCACTGGTTCGAGGGCGGGTCGTGGTAGACGGGCTGCCAGTCGTAGTACATGCCGTAGGGATCGACGCCTACGTGTGGATGAAGCCCCCGGGCGAGTCCGACGGCTCCAGCAGCGCCCTCCCGAACGACGAGGGCAAGGGCTTCGATCGCATGTGCGACCCGACGTACACGGGCAACGCCCGCAACGGCAACAACATGTCCGGCGCCCTGCCGAACGCCCCGCTGTCCGGGCACTGGTTCTCCGCCCAGTTCCAGCAGCTGATGCAGAACGCGTACCCGCCGCTGTCGTGAGCGGGTGAGCACCCGCCGGGGTCAGTCCGCACTCACCGACAGGCCCCGGCGGATCGCCGTCTCCACCGCCGAGTAGGTCCCGTCCGGGCGGTCCAGTTCGTACGGCACCGCCGGGGACAGCGGTGGCTGCGCCATGAAACGGGGGCGTGTGCCGTGGTGCGGCTGGGCCGCGTGCACCAGGAACGGATGGCACAGGTACACATCGCCCGGCTGGCCCGTCGCGTACGCGAGCGGCCGGTGTGCGGAGGCGGCTGCCACCTGCGGGCCCAGCTCCAGGAAGGACGCGCCCGCCTCGCCGTACGGTGCGAGGATCCGGGGCACGTCCCGGTGCGAGCCGACCCGGATCCGGGTCGGGGCGTCGGCCTCGGTGACCTCGCTGAACAGGAACAACATCAACAGAGCACGGTCCCGCGAGCGCAGATTGGCGTGGTAGTGCGCTTCACCCTCGGGCAGATAGCTGCCCTCGATGTGCCAGCCGGCGTCGTCCGGCTCCTCGGGGTGCGGGAACCGGAGGGGGAAGCTGCCCAGCGAGTAGCGTGGCTCCCACCGTCCCGCGCCTACGAGCACATCGAACGCCTCATGCAGAGCAGGAGAGTTGGGCGCCGCCGCGAAGGGGCCCTGTGCCATGCCGGGCACCCACACCACCGGGTCCTTCCAGGTGCCGGGGTCGTCGGGGTCGTACCCCGTCTCCCGCCACAGCAGCCGCGCACCGTCCTCGGCGATGCGCGGCGGGAAGGCGCCCTCGATCTTCACGAACCCGTCTTCGAGGAAGCGTTCCACCAGCTTGTCGTCCATCGGCCCATCGTCGTCGCACCCTTTGCCGGGGCGCATCCTGTTTTTGCCGGACCGGCAATACCGCTGGCCCGCGGCCGGTGTGCCGTCGCACGCTGACCGCATACCGACGAGAGGCTGAGCACATGGCGCACGACCACCACCGGCACGAGCACGGCCACCGGCACGCGCACGACACCGACATCGACTGGAACGAGATGGGCCCCCACCTGGAGGCCCAGGCGGAGCTGTTCACCCCCGTCTACGAGCGAGCCATGGCCTGGCTGGCGAAGGAAGTGACGGAGCCGGGGCTGATCGTCGACGCGGGCAGCGGTCCCGGTGTCGTCGCCTGCCTGTTCGCCGAGGAGTTCCCCGGCGCGCGGATCGTGGCCGTCGACGGCACGGAGCCGCTGCTGGAGCGCGCCCGCGCCCGCGCCGTACGGCAGGGCGTGGCCGACCGCTTCGACACCCTTGCCGGTGAACTGCCGGACGTGCTGGGCGAGTTGGACTACCCCGCCGATCTGCTCTGGGCGAGCCGCAGCCTGCACCACCTAGGCGACCAGCAGGCCGCGCTCGCCGCGTTCGCCGACCGGCTCGCCCCCGGCGGCACCCTGGCTCTCCTCGAAGGCGGCCTCCCCTCCCGCTTCCTGCCCCGTGACATCGGCATCGGGCGCCCCGGACTCCAGGCACGGCTGGACGTGGTGGAGGAGGAGTGGTTCGCCCGGATGCGGGCCGACCTGCCCGGCTCGGTCGCGGTGACCGAGGACTGGCCGGCCCTGCTGACCTCCGCCGGTCTGCGGCACACCCGCACCCGCACCTTCCTGCTCGACCTGCCCGCCCCGGCGACCGACCGGGCCCGCGCCTACGTCGTCGCCTCCCTGTCCCGGGTGCGCGATGTGGTCGCCGAGCGCCTGGACGCCGACGACATCGCCACCCTGGACCGCCTGCTCGACCCGGCCGACCCGGCGAGCGTCCACCGCAGGCCGGACGTGTTCGTGCTGGGCGCGTACACGGTCCACACGGCGGTACGGCCCGTATAGCGCCGGGCTCAGCACCACCCCGGCCGTGCATACACACTCACCCGGGCCCCTCGGACCGTCCGCGTCCCGCACTCCTCGAAGGACGCGGAGAGGACCTGCCGTTTGACCGTCTCCCGGGGGTTCGCGTCCAGCGGTTGCCCAGCGGGATCACGCAGGACGACGATCCGCCGGGCGGTGAGCATCCGCGCGCGGATGACGGAGGGCCCGGCCTCCGTGCCGTACAGCGTGTCGGAGTCCCCGGGGGCGCGCTCCAGGGCGAGGTCGCGCAGACCGTGTACCGCATGGGGGTCGACCAGCGACCACACGCGGCGCCGGCCCGGCAGGTACAGGACACCGTCGGAGCCCTCGCCCGCCGAGCGGACGGCGGCGGCGACGGCGGTGACGTCGTCGAGACGGCTGTCCGGGGTGCGCAGGTACAGGGTGACGGGCACCAGCGCGGCCACCGCGGCCCCGGCGGCCAGTACCGCTCCGGCCCGCAGCCCGCGGCCGGTCCGCAGCAGCCGGTCCAGGGCCGCGCCGGCCAGCAGCGCGGTCCCGGCCTGGCCGTAGAGCACGTACCGGTCGACGTACAGCGGCTTCAGCAGGGACACCAGCATCAGCAGCAGGCCGGGCAGTACGCACAGCGGCAGGGCGACTGCGACCAGGTCCACCTCCTGGCCGGGCGTGCGCTGCCTCCGCAGCAGCGCCGCGCAGGCTGCCCCGAGCAGGGCGACCCCGGCGAAGCCCAGCAGCGCCCCCGTGGCGAGCCCGCCGATCCAGGCGACCTGGTCCGACTGGCGCATACTGCAGACGGCCAACGGTGCAACGCCGACCGCCACCGCGCCCGCGGCGAGCGCCCACCCGCGCCGGACCGCGCGGGGCACCGCCACCGCGTGCGCGAGCAGCGCCAGTACGGCGAACTCGTGCAGCAGACAGGCGCCCAGCAGGACGGCGGCGTACCCGGCCCAGGCCCGGCCCGTCCCCAGGCGCGCTGCGCGGACCAGCAGATACGACGCCCAGACCACCAGCATGCTGACGACTGCATACGATCTGCCTTCTTGTGCGTACCGCTGCACCTGCGGCAGCAGGCCGAACGCCACCCCGGCGAGCAGCCCCGCCCCAGGGCCCGCGAGCCGCACCCCGAGCAGTGCGAGCAGCCCGGCCGCAACTGCGGTCGCCAGCACGGACGGCAGCCGCAGCACCAGCAGCGGATCAGCTGCGCCGAAGACGCCGACGACACGGAACAGGCCGTACATCAGCAGGTAGTACAGACCGTGCACCGCGTCGGCGTGCTCCAGCGTCCCGCCCAGCTGCGACAGCGGGCGCCGCGCCATGTCGTACGTCACCGCCTCGTCCCGCCACAGACTGCCGCCGCGCCGGACACCCCACAGACCGAGGGCGAGCGAGAGCGCGACGGGGGCGAGTACGGCGAAGGCAGGGGCCGGACCGGCCGGGCTCGGGGCGGACGGGCGTGTGGTTCGTGGGATCTGGAGGGTGGCGATGACGGACTCCGGTGCGTGGAGGGAAGGGCGCGGCTCCGTGAGGAGGGCCGCGCCGAGGTGCACCGACGAGTCGAGGCGGCGGACGATTGATGGGCAGCCCCTGTCCGGCTCACCAATCAATCGCCATACGGGCGTTGTTAACGTGGAGGACGGTCACGGTCGACGGGGGAGACGTTGCATGGGGCGTCGGGAGAAACCGCTGGATCCGGCGGCGGGAGCGGTGCAGCGGTTCGCGTACGAACTGCGCAAGCTGCGCGACGAGGCCGGCACCCCGACCTACCGTGCGATGACGGCGCGAGCCGGCTACTCCGGCCCCACCCTGTCCGCGGCGGCGGCCGGGGAGCGGCTGCCCTCGCTGCCCGTGCTGCGTGCCTACGTCACCGCGTGCGGCGGCGACACCGAGGAGTGGGAGCGGCGCCGGCGTGCGGCCACCGCCGAGGCCGCCTCCCTCCCCGCCCCCGACGACGAGACCGACAGCCCGTATCCGGGACTCGCCCGGTTCGACACCGCGGACCGGGACCGCTTCCACGGCCGCGACGACCTGATCGCCGAACTCGCCGCCCTCACCCGCCGCACCCGCGTCTGCGCCGTCGTCGGCGCCTCCGGCAGCGGCAAGTCCTCCCTGCTGCGGGCCGGACTGATCCCCGCACTGCGCGAGGACGCCGACCCCACCGAGCGGCCCGCCGCGATCCGCGTCCTCACCCCGGGCCCCCACCCCGCCCGCACCCACGAGGCCCTGTTCACCCCGCACGACGGCCCCGGCGACACGGTCCTCGTCGTAGACCAGTTCGAGGAGATCTTCGCGCTCTGCCCCGACCCGGCCGAACGCGAGCAGTTCCTCGGCCGGTTGCTCACCGCACTCGACCCGGCGACCCGGCTCCGCGTCGTCCTGGCCGTGCGCGCCGACTTCTACGGCCGCTGCGCCGACCACCCCGAACTCGCCCGCGCCCTGCGCGACTCCACGCTCCTGCTCGGCCCACTGTCCGAACAGCAGCTGCGCGAGGCGGTCGTACGGCCCGCCGCCGCGCACCGGCTCATCGTCGAACGCGCCCTCAGCACACGGATCGTGGCCGACGTCGCCGGCGAGCCGGGCGGACTGCCGCTGATGGCCCACGCCCTGCGCGAGGTCTGGCGCCGCCGCACCGCCAAGACCCTCACCCTCGCCGCGTACGAAGCCGTCGGCGGGGTCCGCGGCGCGGTCGCCCACACCGCCGAGGACGTCCACGCCCGCTGCACCCCGGCCGAGGCCGACGCCCTGCGCGCCCTGCTGCTGCGCCTGGTCACCCCCGGCGACGGCACCGAGGACACCCGCCGCCCGGCCGACCGCACCGAACTCGGCACGGACGAGACCACCGCCCGCGTCCTCGAACGCCTGGTCCGCGCCCGCCTGTTGACCGTCGACGGCACCACGGTCGACCTCGCCCACGAGGCCCTCCTGCAGGCCTGGCCGCGGCTGCGCGGCTGGATCGACACCGACCGCGAACGCCTGCGCGCCCACCGCCGGCTCACCGAAGCAGCCCTCTCCTGGGCCGAGTTGGACCGGGACATAGGAGCGCTGTACCGCGGGGTGCGGCTCACCGAGGCCCGCGAGATGTTCCAGGAGAGCGGGCGACCGGGGGAGTTGAACCGGCTCGAGCGCGACTTCCTCACGGCGAGCGTCGCCTCGTACGAACGCGGCAGGCGCAGCGCCGCCCGTGCCGCGCGCCGGCTGCGCGGGCTCATCGCCGCGCTCGCGGTGCTGCTCTGCGCGGCCCTGGTCACCGGTGCGGTCGCCTGGCGGCAGAGCGGGGTCAGCGCACGGCAACGCGACGAGGCGGAGGCCCGCCGGGTCGCCGCCCTCGCCGGCACCCTGCGCGCCACCGAACCCCGCACCGCCCAGCGCCTGGCCCTCGCCGCGTGGCGCACCGCCGACCTGCCCGAGACCCGGCAGGTCCTGCGGACCGCCGCCGCGCAGAGCGAGCAGGACGTGTTCACCGTGCCCGAAGAGGGCGGCCGCTCGCTCAACGCGCCGTACTGGCTCAGCGCCGACGGCCGGATCCTGACGACGGTGGCGCACGACCGGGTGGCGCAGTGGGACGTGCGCACCCACCGCCGTATCCGGGTCGTACGGCGCGCAGGTCTGTCCGCGGGCGTGAGCGGGCTCAGCGGCGACGGCAGGCTGATCGCCTACCGCGGCCCGCACCACCGGGACCTGCTGATCGCCGGCCTCACGGACGGCAGCACCCACCGCCTCGACACCGGCTCCTGGACCGACACCGACGGCGCGTTCGGACCGAGCGGCCGCACCTACCTGCTGCGGGGACAGACGACCGGCGAACGCGCGACGCTGACGCTGTGGGACGTACGCACACGACGCGTTCTGCTCCGCTACGACCGGGCCGACCGCGACGGCTCGCTGCCGGTGCTCAGCCCCGACGAGCGCCACATCGCCTGGTGCACCGGCTACGGCGAGCGGCTGCGCATCCTCGACGTCGCCGAGCGGCGCCTGGTGACCGTCCCGGTCCCCGCGGCGACCGAGCACCTGCTGTGCCGGGGCGACGAGCTGACCTTCACCTCCGACAGCCGGGCCGTGGCGACCGTGGTCTCCGACGCGGTCGTGAGCTGGGACTTCCACACCGGTCGCGAACGCCCCCGGCTGCCCCTGCCGGGCGGCACCGCCGTGGAGTTCGTCGGCGACTACGCGTTGACCTGGACCGCGTACTCCTCCCTCGCCCTGTGGCGCACGGACCTGCCGGCCCCCGCCGACGACGGTCCGCGTGAACCCCTGCTGACCGTCCCCCTCGCCACACCGTCGCTCACGGGCCTGCGCCTGGACCTCGCCGACGGCGTGCTGCGCTACGCGCAGCAGACGCGTACCGCTGCCGTCGGCACCATCGGGTTGCATGGGCTCGTGGGCGGGGCGTGGCGGGAGAAGGCGGTGAGCCGGGCCGCGTTCGACCGGGAGGGCCGGCCCATGCGGCCCGGACCCGCGCCTACGCAGGATCGCATGGCCCTCGACCCGTCCGGCCGCTACGCCCTGACCACCGACGGCACGCTCGTCGACGCCTCAACAGGCAGGCGGCGCAAGGGAGTCGCGGGAGTGAAGGGGGAGGACCATCTGGTGGCGGGCGCCTTCAGCCCCGACGGGAGGTATGCCGCTGTCGCCGACTTCCGGGGCCGGGTCACCCTGTGGGACGCGCGTGCCTGGCGCCGGACCGCCGTGCTGCGGGCGGTCGGCTCCACGACGCAGCGGACGGCCCTGGCCTTCTCCGCCGACGGCTCGCTGCTCACGGCCGGGGCGCCCGACGGGTCCGTCGAGGTGTGGGAGACGGCCTCACCCCGCCTGCCTGCGGCGAGGCTGCCGGTCGGCGACGGGCCGGTACTGGCCCTCGGATTCCCGCAGCACGGCGAGGAATTGCACGTCGCCACCGCTCATCTGGCCGACCGCACCCGCCCGTTGGAGCCACGCCTGGCCGCGGCCACGGTGTGCGCGCGGACCGGAACGGGGCTGACCGAGGCGGAATGGCACCGCTACCTCCCCGCCGTGCCGTACCGCCGCACCTGCGACGGCACTTGACTTGGAGAGTGCTCGAAGTGATGGACTCCCGTTCGTTCACCGACACGCAGGGGGAAACCATGAACGACGCTCCGGTCGCGCTCATCACCGGCGGAGGCAGCGGTATCGGCGCCGCCGTCGCCCGGCAGCTGCTGGATGCCGGGTACCGGGTCACCGTCACCGGGCGCGGGGAGCAGCGGCTGCGGGATTTCGCCGAGAGCATGGGGAATCCCGACGGGCTGCTGACGGTCGTCGGTAGTGCGTCGGCCTTCGACGACGTACAGGATGCGGTCGGCCGTACGCTCAAGGCATACGGCCGACTGGACACCGTCGTCGCCAACGCAGGCTTCGCCACGCACGACACCGTCGCCGAAGGCGACCCGGCCGGCTGGACCGAGATGGTCCTCACCAACGTCCTCGGCCCCGCTCTCCTCATCCGCGCCTCCGTCGACGCGCTCAAGGAGACCCGCGGCCGGATCGTGCTGATCGGCAGCGTCGCCGGGTTCGTGCACGGCCCGGGCAACTTCTACGGTGCCACCATGGGGGTACCGCCCGCTCGAGCGAAGCCGAGAGTGGGGGAGGGCGGTCACCGGACTCGCCGAGAACACCCGGCGCCAGGTCACGGAGTTCGGCATCGGTGTCACGCTGGTCGCCCCCGGCCGGGTGGAGACCCCGTTCTGGGACAGCTACGGGAGCCTGCCCCCGGGGCACCTCCTGACCGCGGACCAGATCGCCGACTCGGTGGTCTGGGCGATCCGGCAGCCGGCCGGGGTCGACGTCAACACCGTGGTCGTACGCCCGCTGGGCCAGCCCAACTGACGTACGCACGGCCTTAGTTGTTCGCGATGAACTGCTTGGCCAGCTGGTCTCCGAGGGACACGGCGGCGCTGTGGCTCTCGATGGGGGAGACCTTCGAGTTCTTGAACAGGATGTAGGTCACGCCGGAGTCGACCCCGCCGGTGGCCGGGTCGGGGTCGATGCCGAGCGCCTTGGCGGTGGCGTACGAGGCCTCACCGATGATCTTGGTAGGGCCGGTGTCGCCGACGACGGCGTACTCGACCTTGTTGTTGTAGATGACGGCTACCACGCCGCCGCCCTTGATGCCGGCGCTGGAGTAGTTCCAGATGCTGCTGGAGCTGGGGACCACGACGTACGGCAGCGACTCGGCCTTCAGCGGCTTGCCGTCGGACTGGTGGAAGGCGGTGTCGTCCTGGTACCAGGGGTCGCGGTTCTCGTTGCAGTTGGTGGTGCGCTGGCCGTCGCAGTCGATGTCCATGTCGGCCTTCCAGAACACCGCGCCGTTCTTGCCGCACACGGGGATCGTGGCCGAGGTCTCGTCGTCGGTCTTGTACTTGCCGTTGGAGATCTGCGAACAGGACGTCACCTTGGCGAGCAGGTCGGCCGCGCTGACCGAACCCTCCTGCACGGAAGCGGGTGCGCGATGGCCGGAGGCGTGGGCGGGCAGCACTCCGGCGGCGAGGAGGGCGGCCCCGGAGGCCGTGGCGAGGGTCAGTGTTCGAAGACGCACTGTGGGGGACCCTTCTGTTAGGAAAGTTTCCTTACCAGCTGCCGTACAAGGTGGCCCCATCCGCATGTCCCCGTCAAGCCTGTGCGGGGAAGTCGCTCGACCCTTGCAGGGGATGTCGCGCGAGTCGTGCGCTTTGCGGGGTTCTACTCCCGGGAGAACACTGGTCGTGTCGGACTGGGAGGCGAAATGTCATGTTCGTGCGCACCGTCTATGTGACCGGCGACCCCGCGAAGATCGACACGGCTGTCAGGGCCCTGAACACGGAAGGGCGCGAGCTGCTCCAGGAACGTCCGGGCTACCGCGGAGCCGGGGTCTTCGTGGACCGGGATCTCGGCAAGCTGCTGGGCGTGAGCTGGTGGGAGACCGAAGAGGCGCGGCGCAACAGCGACGAGGTCATGCGCCGGCGCAGGCAGGGCCTGCTGGAGCCGTTCGCCGGCACACTGACGGTGGAGAACTTCGAGGCGGTGGTGTACCAACCGCTCCAGCCGCCGCGCATGGGCGGCGGACTGCGCATCACGCGCGTGGAGTTCGACCCCGCGGACGGCGACCTGGTCGCCGAGACCTTCCGGTCGACCGTGCTCCCGCGGCTCGAGACCCTGCCCGGCCTGGCCACGGCCGCCCTGCTCGTCGACGGGGACCGCGGCACGGGCCAGGTCGGCACCCTCTGGGTCGACCGTGACGCGATGGTGGCCTCGCGGGCCGGCCAGGCGGCGGCCCGGCACGAAGGCGTCGCCAAGGCGCATGTGAACGTCGTCGGCCTGGAGGAGTTCGAGGTCGTGCACACGGACGTGCACGTCGGCTGACCCCGTCCGGACGGGCGCCCGAATACGCCCCTCCCGAAGGGAAGTTCAGGAAACGCCTCCCGCAGAGGAGTTCAGGAAACAGCTCGCGTAGAGGAGTTCAGGAAACAGCTCCCGCAGAGGAGTCCAGGAAACGGCTCCCGCAGAGGAGTCCAGAAAACGGCCGTCCGCCCCGCCGCTCGGGCGGAGCGGACGGCCGTTCGCCGGGCGTCGGTCAGCCCATGTCGAAGGTGGCCGGGTCCGGGCCGAGCCGCCGGTCCTCGTTCAGGGCACTGATCGCCGCGAGGTCCTCGGTGTCCAGGCTGAAGTCGAACACCTCGATGTTCTCCTTGATCCGCGACGGCGTCACGGACTTCGGGATCACGATGTTGCCCTGCTGGATGTGCCAGCGGAGCACGATCTGGGCCGGAGTGCGGTTGTGCTTCTGCGCGATGGCGACGACGGCCGGCACCTCCAGCAGGCCCTTGCCCTGGCCGAGCGGCGACCAGGCCTCGGTGGCGATGCCCTGCTCCGCGTGGAACGCACGCGCCGCGCGCTGCTGCAGGTGCGGGTGTAGTTCGATCTGGTTGACCGCCGGGATGACGGAGGTCGCGTCGATCAGCCGTTCCAGGTGCTCGGGAAGGAAGTTGGACACGCCGATCGCCCGGACGCGGCCGTCGGCGTACAGCTTCTCGAACGCCTTGTAGGTGTCGAGGTACTTGCCCCGGGACGGCAGCGGCCAGTGGATCAGGTACAGGTCCAGATGGTCGAGACCCAGCTTCTCCAGTGACGCGTCGAACGCGCGCAGTGTGGCGTCGTACCCCTGGTCGCTGTTCCAGAGCTTGGTGGTGACGAAGATGTCCTCACGGGGCAGGCCGGAGGCGGCGATCGCCTTGCCGGTGCCCTCTTCGTTGCCGTAGATCGCCGCTGTGTCGATGCTGCGGTACCCGGCCTCGAGCGCCGTGGCGACGGCCCGCTCGGCCTCGTCGTCCGGCACCTGCCAGACGCCGAAGCCCAGCTGGGGCATCTCGACGCCGTTGTTGAGGATTTTCGGGGGGACCTTGCTGCTCACGAGCTTCTTGATCCTTCGGTTGTCGACAGGTGGTACTCCCATCGTCAACGATCACGCGCCGCTCTGCATTCCTGACCGTGGAATCCGCACCGACTGACCGGTGAGTCAGTTTTCGGAAGCCCAGATTGGCCGGAAACGCATCCGACGTTCTCGGTCCGGACCATTGACCGCGGCCCGTCATCCCGCGACTCTGTATCGCGCCACCGGACGTGTGACTGAACCCGGTGCATGCATGTGAACGGCTGCTGACATGGCCGTTGCTGCCTTCTGAGAACCCCCATCCCTCAGGAAAGCGGGTACGCGCACATGAGCAAAACCCTGTCCACGGCCTCTCGTACGGCCCACCCGGACCCCCAGACATCCGATGAAAAGGCGTGGCAAAGCCCCGCGTACCAGGTCGTGGAGACCGCCCTTGAGGTGACCGCCTACGCCCTCGCCGACCGCCGCACGCCCGAGCCGCCCCAGGCCTCATGAGCACGACCGTCCCGCCTGTAACGGGTGCTACGACGGCTACAGACGACGCCCCGACGGCTGCGCGCTCCGGCAGCCCCACGGCCGCACCGCACCCCAGCGGCCCGACCCCCGCGTCGCACACCGGCGACACCGCCACCCTGCCGCCCGCCGACGCAACCGCGGCCCCCTGGTCCCGCGCCGAGTTCACCGAGCGGCTGCGCGCCGTGAACGCCGCTCGGTATCACGACCGGCACCCCTTCAACCTGCGGATGCACCGCGGCGAGCTGACCCCGGCCGAGCTGCGCCGCTGGATCGCCGCCCGCTTCCACTACCAGCGGCACATCCCCGTCAAGGATGCCCTGATCCTCGCGGGGCTCGACCGGCCCGAGCAGCGCCGCCTCTGGCTGCGCCGCATCCGCGACCACGACGGCACGGGGGACGGCGGCCCCGGGAGCGAGGGCGGCATCGAGCGCTGGCTGCGGCTCGGTGAGGCGGCCGGCCTCAGCCGCGAGGAGCTGTGGGACGCCTCCCGGGTGCCGCCCGGGGTGCGGTTCGCGGTCGAGGGCTACGTCACCTTCTGCCGGCTGCGCCCCACCCTGGACGCCGTCGCCGCCTCCCTGACCGAACTGTCCGCGCCGGACCTGATGCGCACCCGCATCGCCGCCTTCGAACGACACTACCCGTGGATCGACCCGGCCGGTCTCGCCTACTTCCGCACCCGTGTCACCCAGGGTGCCCGCGACGGCGACGAGGCCCTCGCCCTGGTCCTCGACCGAGCCCGCACCCGCGAACAGCAGGAACGGGCGGTGGCCGCGCTCACCTTCAAGTGCGAGGTGCTGTGGGCGCTGCTCGACGCGGTGGACGGGAGCGGCACGTGACGGCGCGGCACCCCGCCCGGGGCGGGACGGCCTGGCGCCCTGCCCTCGCCCGGGGCGTGGTGCTGCGGCACGACCCGGTGCGGGGCGCGGATCTGTTGCTGCTGCCGGAGCGCGTGGTCGTCCTGCACGGCCGCGCGGGCACCGTCCTCGGGCTGTGCGACGGCAGCCGGAGCGTGTCCGGCATCGTCGCCGCGCTGACCGCACGCTTCCCCGGCGCACCGGTCGCCGCCGAAGTCCCGGACTTCCTGGCCGGGTTGCGGAAGGAGGGCTGTCTGACATGAGCGTCGCCCCGCCGTGGGCCCTGCTCGCCGAACTCACCCATGCCTGCCCGCTGCGCTGCGGCTACTGCTCCAACCCCGTCGAACTGGTTGGTCGGTCAACAGAGTTGGCCACCGAGGAGTGGGCCGGGGTGTTCCGGCAGGCGGGCGCCTTCGGCGTCGTCCACACCCATCTGTCCGGCGGCGAGCCGCTGCTGCGCCGCGACCTGCCCGACCTGGTGGCCGCCGCCGACACGGCGGGCCTGTACACCCAGCTGGTCACCAGCGGGGTGGGCCTGGGCGAGCGGCGGCTGGCCGCTCTGGTCGCGGCCGGTCTGCGCAGTGTGCAGCTGTCCGTGCAGCACACGGACCCCGCCGTGGCCGAACGCATCGCGGGCGTACGGTCGTTCGCGGCGAAGGAGCGCGCGGCCCGGCTGGTCCGCGAGGCGGGCCTGCCCCTCGGCCTCAACGCCGTCCTGCACCGCGCCAACCTCGACGCGCTCGACGACCTGGTCCGGCTCGCCGTGGACTGGGGTGCGGACCGGCTGGAACTGGCCCACACCCAGTACCACGGCTGGGCGCAGCGCAACCGGGCCGCCCTGCTGCCCACACAAGGCCAGGTGGAGCGCTCCCGCTCGGCCGTCGCCCGCTGGCGCGAACGGCTGGGCGATTCACTGGATTTGGTGTGGGTGGCTCCCGACCTGGTGGACGCCACCGCGAAACCGTGCATGGGCGGCTGGGGCCGCATCTCGCTCACCGTCGCCCCCGACGGCACCGCCCTGCCCTGCCCGGCCGCGGCCACCCTGCCCGGCCTGGACCCGCCGAACGTCCGGGACCACCAACTGGACGAGATCTGGCGGGAGTCGAAGGCCTTCAACCTCTTCCGGGGCGAGTCCTGGATGCCCGAACCCTGCCGCGGCTGCGCCCTGCGCGGCATCGACCACGGCGGTTGCCGCTGCCAGGCGTACGCCCTCACCGGCGACCCGGCCCGCACCGACCCCGCCTGCCGGCACGCCCCGGACCACCACCTCGTACAGGACCTCGTGCACGGGCCCGGGCGGCTCGCGTACGCCTACCGACAAGCCCCGCACGAAGGAGGACCATGAGACGCCGACGCCTGCGGGCGGCCCTCGCGGCACTCGCGCTGACCACGGCCGGCCTGGCCGCCTTGCCCGCCGCCGTGCCCCCGGCCGTCGCCGCCCCTACCCCGCACCGGCCGGCCGCCGCCCGCGACTGGTCCACCGCCCTGATCGACTCCACCATGGCCCGCTACACCCCGACCACCATCGGCGGCTGGTCGTACCCGGTCGGCCTCTACCTCTACGGCCAGTACCTCACCTACCAGCGCACCCACGACGCGCGCTACCTCGCCTACATCCAGAGCTACGTCGACCGCTTCGTGAAGAGCGACGGCTCCATCAGCCAGTCCTTCAACAACCTGGACAGCATGCAGGCGGGCCGTCTGCTGGTGATCCTGCACCACGAGACGGGCCAGGACCGCTACCGCAAGGCGGCGAAGAAGATCCGCGACCGCCTGAACACCTACCCGCGCACGAGCGAGGGTGGCTTCTGGCACGCCGACACCAGCAGCCGCGCCCACCAACTCTGGGCGGACGGCGTCTACATGGTGAACCCGTTCCTCGTCGAGTACGGCAGGGAGTTCGGCGACAGCGCGTACGCGGACGACGAGGCGGCCAGGCAGCTCACGGTCTACGGCGGCCATCTCCAGGTGGCGAACGGGCTGCTCAAGCACGCCTACGACGAGTCGGGGACCGCGAGCTGGGCCGACCCGCGGACCGGACTCGCCCCCGAGCACTGGTGCCGCGCGGTCGGCTGGTACTCCATGGCGCTCGTCAACGTCCTCGACGCGATTCCGGCGAACCAGCCTCGTCGGCCCCAACTCCTCGGCATCCTCCGGCGCCTGGCGGCCGGCCTGGAGAGGTACCAGGACCCGGCAAGCGGCCGCTGGTTCCAGGTCATGGACAAGGGGAGCAGGAGCGACAACTGGACCGAGACGTCCTGCTCCAGCATGTTCACCTACGCCCTCTCGCGCGGCGCCCGGCAGGGGTATCTCGACCCGCACTACGCGGCCGTCGCCCGGCGCGGCTACGAGGGCGTGCTGGCGAGGGTCTCGGTCGGCGCCGACGGTCGTACGAACCTCACCGACATCTCCGTCGGCACGAACGTCGGCGACTACGCGTACTACGCCGCCCGGACCCGGGCCACGAACGACTTCCACGGCCTGGGCGCCTTCCTGATCATGAACGAGCAACTGCGAGGAGAGTAATGTCATGAGCACGACAGACGAGCACTCCTGGGCGCCACTCTGGGCGGCGCGAGCGAAGCCGAGCGTGGGGGAGGACAGCAGACCATCGAGCTGAAGCTCGCGATCGCCGACATTCGCCCGAAGTGGGGCATCTACCGCTCCCTCGGCGACACCTCCGGCTCCCTGCAGAACACCTACCTGCTGCTCGCCAATCTACGCGGCTACCAACTCGCCTGAGGAGCCGTCACATGCCATCCAGTACCCGGCACGGCCGAGGTGCGGCAGGGGTCGTCCTCTTCGTCCTCGCCGTCGTCCTCGGACTCGCCCACCCCGCCGCCCTCGCGGCCCCCCAGCCGTCGCCCCGTGCCACCGCCGTCTTCGACGTACGCGACTACGGTGCCAAGGGCGACGGATCCACCAACGACACCCCCGCCGTCGACAAGGCCATCACCGCGGCCAACGCGGCCGGCGGCGGGACGGTCCGCTTCCCGGCCGGCACGTACAAGTCCAAGAACACCATCCACATGAAGAGCAACGTGACGCTCCAGGTCGACAGGGGCGCCACGATCCAGGGCTCCGCCGCGGACACCTACGACCCGCCCGAGTCCAATCCGTACGACAGGTACCAGGACTACGGGCACAGCCACTTCCACAACGCGATGATCTACGGCGACCGGCTCACGAACATCGGCTTCACCGGCGCAGGAGTCATCGACGGAGCCGGCAACCTGATCACCGGCAACCCGAAGTCCGGCGAGGCCGACAAGATCATCTCGCTGACCCGCTGCGACGGACTGCGCCTCGGTGACGGCCTCACCCTGCGCCGCGGCGGCCACTTCGCGGCCCTGATCAACAGCTGCAAGAACGTCGCCTCGGACCATTTGACCATCGACACCGCGAGCGACCGCGACGGCTGGAACATCATCTCCACGACCGGTGTCACGGTGACAAACGCGAACATCAAGGCCAACGACGACGCCCTCGTCTTCAAGAGCGACTACGCCCTCGGCGCCAAGCTCCCCAACGGTCATGTCCGGGTGAGCGATTCCTCCCTCTCGGCCAGGTGCTGCAACGCCCTGATGTTCGGCTCCGAGACCTGCGGTGACTTCTCCGACTACCAGTTCGAGAAGATCCGCATCGAGGGCGCCGACAAGTCCGGCCTCGGTATGGTCTCCATGGACGGTGCGAAGATCTCCGACGTCCACTACCGCGACATCACCATGACCGGCGTCCACTCACCGATCATGCAGAAGATCGGCACCCGCAAGCGCTGCGGCAACAGCCCGGGCGTCGGCTCGATCAGCGACGTGACGTACGACAACATCACGGCCACCGGCAACACCCCCTCCTTCAGCCCGACCCTGTGGGGCGAGACCGGCCACCGGATCAGCCATGTCGCGTTCAACCACGTCGACATCACCGTGCCCGGCGGCAACGGCACCATGTCCACCGGCGTGCCGGGCAACGACCCGAAGGACTACAACCCGAAGGCCATCGGCACCCGTCCGGCCTACGGCTGGTACCTGCACAACGCGGACGACATCACCTTCACCGACAGCTCCGTGAAGTTCGCCGCGAACGACGGCCGTCCCGCGGTCATCGCCAACGCGGCGAGCGGCATCCGGTTCACCCGCTTCACGGCTCAGCGCGGCAGCAACTCCCCGCACGACGCCGGCTTCCAGAACGTCACCGACTACTGCCTGACCGACAGCCACACCCCCTCCGGCGGCGCCCTGCGGATCGCGTCCGACGGGTCCACGGAGAACTGCGGCGCGCCGGCCAGGCCCCTGGAGCTCGAGAACCCGCGCCAGGACTTCCTCCGCACCTCCGTCGGCGGCCTCTTCCTGCACTGGGGCCTGCGCACCGCCCCCGCCCACACCAGCTGCACCGCCTGGGAGAAGGACGTCACCGACGGGGGCTGGACGCCGGACTACTGGGTGAACGAAGCCCGCAAACTGCACACGCAGTACCTCGTCCTGGCCACATTCCACAGTCGCCTGGGCTACGCCCGCCCCTGGCCGTCGAAGATCCCCGGCTCCTGCTCGACCGAGCGGGACGTCCTCGGGGAGCTGATCACCGCCGCCAAGGCCCAGGGTATGAAGGTCATCCTCTACATGACCGACGACCCCCAGTGGCACGACGAGGGCGGCCACGAGTGGCTCGACTCGGCCGCGTACTCCGCCTACAAGGGCCGGCACGTCGACCTGACCACCCGCGACGGCTTCGGCCAGTTCAGCTACGACAACTTCTTCGAGGTCATGGACCGCTACCCCGACCTCGGCGGCTTCTGGATCGACAACGACAACGCGTACTGGGAGAGCCACGACCTCTACGCGCAGATCTATCAGAAGCGCCCGACCTACACCCTGAGCAACAACAACGAAGACACGCCGATCATGGACATGATCAGCAATGAGCAGAAGACGGGAATGACCCCGGCCTACGACTATCCCCAGGCCGTCTACACCGCCCAACCCCGGCTCACCGAGGCCGACTTCAAGCTGCCCTCGACCGGCGCCTGGTGGTACGACGGCTCGAACCCGTCCGTCGACCGCAAGCTCACCCTGGGCCGCCTGATCAGCAACGCGGGCTCCTCCGTGAAGGCGCTCATGGCCGAGACCGCCCAGGTCAACGGCAGGATCCCGGCGAACCAGGCCTCCTTCAACAGCTTCGCCGACTCCTACCTCGACCCCATCTGGGAGTCCCTGCACGGCACCGAGGGCGGCGGCTATATGTACGGCGGCCTCAAGCCCGGCTTCTGGAACGACGGCGCGCACGGCGTGACCACGATCAGCCGGACCGACCCGAACCGGCAGTACGTGCACGTCCTGACCCCACCGTCGACCGGCACCCTGCGCATCCGGGACATCGGCTACCGGATCGCGTCCGTCACCAACCTCCGTACAGGAGAGGCGGTTTCGTGGTCGCAGTCCGGTGGCGTACTCACGCTCAGCGGCCTCGGGAGCTGGGACCCGTACGACACCGTCTTCAAGGTCGTCACCGCCGGCCGCCAGGGAATCCTGTCGGGTGTCAGGGCGACCGCGAGCGCGTCGGCGAGCGGGCACGCCGGCAGTGCGGCCGCGGACGGCGACCACCTCACCTACTGGGACAACGACAAGACGCTCCCTGTCACCCTCACCTTCGATCTCGGCGCCGCGAAGAAGGTGCAGTACATCGGCCTCAACCAGCGCGAGGACTCCGTCGCCTACGCCCGCTCCGGCACCGAGCAGTCCGCCCGCATCAAGGACTACAAGGTGTTCCTGAGCGACGACGGCCGGACCTGGGGAAGCGCGGTGAAGACCGGGCAGCTCCCGAGTCGGCGCGGAATCCAGGGGATCGACCTGACGCCGGCCACCGCCCGCTCCGTACGCCTGGAGGTCGACAGCACCTGGGCCGCCTCGACCGACACCGCCCGCTACCGGCGGCTGCGGATCGACGAGGCGTGGATCGGCACGTCGTACGCCACACCGGCAGCCACCCCGAGCACCTCCTCCGACAACGGCCAGTCGCTCCGCCCCGCCATGGGCTGGAGCAGCTGGAGCTTCGTGCGCCGCCGGCCGACCGGGGCGAAGATCAGGGCGCAGGCCGACGCCCTGGTCTCCAGCGGCCTGAAGGACCATGGCTTCGTCCACGTCAACCTGGACGACTTCTGGCAGAAGTGCGACTCGAACGGCTTCGTCGTCGACTCCTACGGACGATGGACCGTCGACACCGACAAGTTCCCCGGCGGCATCAAGGCCCTGGCCGACTACGTCCACTCCAAGGGCCTGAAGTTCGGCTTCTACGTCACTCCCGGCATCGCGAAGAACGCCGTCACCAAGAACACCCCGATCGAGGGCACGCCATACCACGCGAAAGACATCGCGGACACCTCGAAGACGGAGAAGAACTACAACTGCAAGAACATGTACTCCATCGACTACTCCAAGCCGGGCGCGCAGGAGTTCGTCAACTCCTGGGCGCAGCAGTTCGCCTCCTGGGGTGTCGACTACCTGAAGATCGACGGCGTGGGCAGCCAGGACATTCCCGACGTCCAGGCCTGGGACAAGGCCCTGCGAGCCACCGGCCGGCCCCTCACCTTCGCCCTCTCCAACAACCTGCCCATCACGCACGCCTCCACCTGGCGGCAGCTGGCCAACAGCTGGCGCACCCAGGGCGACGTCGAGTGCTACTGCGGGCCGGGCCCGAGCGGCAGCGGCTACCCGCTGACCGACTGGAAGCACGTGTCCGCCCGCTTCACCTCGGCCGCCGACTGGCAGCCGTACGCCGGCCCCGGCGGCTGGAACGACCTGGACTCCCTGGAAATCGGCAACGGCGACCAGGCCGGACTCACCGCCGACCAGCGGCGCTCGCACTTCACCCTGTGGGCGATGGCGGCGGCACCCCTGCTGCTCGGCACCGACCTCACCCACCTCGACCCGGTCGACAGGGCGATGCTCACCAACGACCGGCTGGTCGGCGTCGACCAGGACGGAGTGGCCGCGAAGCGGCTGGTGAACAGTGGTGTCAAGCAGGTCTGGAGCAAACGGGAGGGCAGCGGCGCGTACGTGGTCGCGCTGTTCAACACCGGTACCTCCGGCAGTGCGACGGTCTCGGTGAACTGGTCGCAGGTGGGTTTCACCGGCTCCGGTGACGTCACGGACCTCTGGTCCGGCTCCCACAAGGGCGTGATCGCCGATTCGTACAGCGCGACGCTGCGGCCGGGCGAAACACGGCTGATCCGCGTGAACCCGGTCAACAGCTAGCCGAGGGGAACCACCATGCATCTCAAGAGAGTTCTGCCGTACGGCCTGGCCGCGGCCCTCGCGCTGCCCCTGGCCGGTCTGAGCGAGGGCACCGCCCTCGCGGCCACCGACTACCAGGCCGAGGACGCCCGGATCTCGCAGGGCAGCGTGGCCACCAACCACACCGGCTACACGGGCACCGGCTTCGTCGACTACACCAACGTCCGGGACTCCTCCGTGGAATTCACCGTGAGCGCGGCCGCCGCAGGCACCTCCTCGGTGACGTTCCGCTATGCCAACGGAACCTCCACCGACCGCCCCATGGACATCTCCGTGGGCGGCACGGTCGTCGCGTCCGGCGTCTCCTTCCCGGCCACCGCCGACTGGAACACCTGGGCGACCAAGGCGGTCGACGTCCCGCTCTCGGCGGGTACCAACACGATCCGCGCGACCGCCACCACCGCCAACGGCGGCCCCAACCTCGACCGCATCAGCCTCGCCGCCGCGGCCGACACCCAGGCCCCCACCCGCCCGGGTCAGCCGAGCTGCTCCGACATCGGCGAGAGCGGCCTGACCCTCGCCTGGGGCGTGTCCACCGACAACGTGGGCGTCACGGCGTACGACCTCTACGAGCACGGCAACAAGATCGGCGAGGCACCCGGGAGCGCGACCAGCAAGGCCCTGACCGGGCTCGCCCCCAACACCACCTACAACCTCACCGTCATCGCCCGCGACGCTGCCGGCAACACCTCGCCGGCCAGCCCCGTCGTCGACTGCACGACGAAGCCCAGCTCCGACAGCACCCCGCCGACCGCACCCGGCACCCTGACCACAGCCGACATCACGGCGAACACGGTCGACCTCGGCTGGGGCGCGTCGACCGACGACCGCGCCGTCGTCGCCTACGACATACGCAGCGGGACCACCGTCTACAAGACGGTCACCACCGGCACGTCCACCACGCTCACGGGTCTCGCCTGCAACAGCCCGTACTCCCTGGACGTCGTCGCCCGCGACGCCGCCGGCAACGTCTCAGCGCCCAGCAACACGGTCACCTTCACCACCAAAGCCTGCGCCACCGACGGCGGCGTCCCCTCCTCCATCGCCACGCTCTCCACCGGCTGGACCATCCCCTGGGGCACCTACTGGATGCCCGACGGCCAGTCGGCGCTGGTCACCGAGCGGGACGACTTCCGGGTCTGGAAGCTGACCAGGAGCGGCACCAAAACGCAGGTGGGAACCGTTCCCAACGCCGTCACCACCAACGGCGAGGGCGGTCTGCTCGGGGTGGCCGTCGACCCGAAGTGGGACACCGACCACTACGTCTACTTCATGCACACCGCGTCCGAGGGCAACCGGGTCGTCCGCATGACGTACGACGGCACCAAGCTCACCGACTACAAGGTGCTGCTCCAGGGCATCAAGAAGAACCGCTACCACAACGGCGGCCGCCTCGCCTTCGGCCCCGACGGCTACCTCTACGTCTCCACCGGCGAGGCCCAGACGCCCGACCTCGCGCAGGACAAGAACTCCCTCAACGGCAAGATCCTGCGCATGACGACCGACGGCAAGCCGGCTCCCGGCAATCCGTTCGGCAACTATGTCTACTCCCTGGGCCACCGCAATCCGCAGGGCCTCGCCTTCGACCGCAACGGGCGCCTGTGGGAGGCCGAGTTCGGCAACAGCTCCAAGGACGAGCTGAACCTCGTCAAGCCCGGCGCCAACTACGGCTGGCCCACCTGCGAAGGCAACTGCAGCGTCTCCGGGATGACCAACCCCAAGGCCACCTGGAACGTCTCCGAGGCCTCGCCCAGCGGCATCGCCATCGTCCGCAACGTCATCTACCTGGCCTCCCTGCGCGGCGAACGGCTGTGGCGCATCCCGATCAGCGGGGACACCGAGAAGGTCGGCACCCCGACCGCGTACTACGTCGGCACCTACGGCCGGCTGCGCACCGTCACCAAGGTGCCGGGCGCCGACCAGCTGTGGCTGTCCACCACCAACTGCGACAACAACGGAGGAGCGGCGGACGGATCCGACAAGATCTTCAAGGTGACCATCGGCTGACAAGGCGTCAGGCCCGGTAGAGGGCCTCGACCTCGGTCTCGTACGCCTTCTCGATCGCCTTCCGCTTCAGCTTCAACGACGGTGTCAGCAGGCCGTGTTCCTCGGTGAACGGCTGCGCCAGGATGCGGAAGGTGCGGATGGACTCGGCCTGCGAGACGAGGGTGTTGGCGGCGACGACCGCCCGCCGCACCTCCGTCTCCAGGTCCGGGTCCCGCACCAGCTGGACCGGCGTCAGCTGCGGCTTGCCGCGCATCTGCAGCCAGTGCTCCACCGCCTCCTGGTCCAGGGTGACCAGGGCGGCGATGTAGGGGCGGTCGTTGCCGACGACGATGCACTGGTTGACCAGCGGATGGTCGCGGACCCGCTCCTCCAGGACCCCGGGGGAGACGCTCTTGCCGCCGGAGGTCACCAGGATCTCCTTCTTGCGGCCGGTGATGGTCAGATAGCCGTCCTCGTCGAGGGAACCGAGGTCACCGGTGGCGAGCCAGCCGTCGTGCAGGGTCTCGTCGGTGGCCTTCTGGTTGTTCAGGTAGCCCTGGAAGACGTTCCCGCCGTGCAGCCAGATCTCCCCGTCGTCCGCGATGTGCACGGTGACGCCCGGGATCGCCTGGCCGACGGTGCCGTAGCGGGTGCGCTCGGGCGGGTTCGCGGTGGCCGCCGCCGTCGACTCGGTCAGGCCGTAGCCCTCGTAGATCTGCACGCCCGCGCCCGCGAAGAACAGCCCCAGCCTGCGGTCCATCGCCGAACCACCGGACATCGCGTTCCGGATCCGCCCGCCCATCGCCGTGCGGACCTTCGCGTACACGAGCTTGTCGAACAGCTGGTGCTGCATCCTCAGGGCCGCCGACGGGCCCGGACCGGTGCCCCAGGCCTTGGCCTCGACGGCGTCGGCGTACCGCACGGCGACCTCGACCGCCTTCTCGAACGGCCCCGCCTTGCCGTCCTTCTCCGCCTTGCGCCGGGCCGCGTTGAACACCTTCTCGAAGATGTACGGCACCGCGAGGATGAACGTCGGCCGGAACGCGGCCAGGTCCGGCAGCAGCGCGGCCGCGTGCAGCTGCGGCTGGTGGCCGAAACGGACCCGGCCGCGGATCGCGGCGACCTCCACCATCCGCCCGAAGACGTGCGCCAACGGCAGGAAGAGCAGCGTGGAGGCCTCGTCGCCCTTCTTGGAGTGGAACACCGGCTCCCACCGCTCGATGACGGTGTCCGCCTCGTACATGAAGTTCCCGTGCGAGATCACACAGCCCTTGGGGCGGCCGGTCGTGCCCGAGGTGTAGATGATCGTGGCGACCGAGTCCGGGGTGACCGCCTGCCGGTGCCGGTGCACCACCTCGTCGTCCAGATGCGCGCCGGCGTCGTACAGCTCCTGCACACAGCCCGCGTCCAGCTGCCACAGCTGCCGCAGCTGCGGGAGCCGGTCGATGACGGTGGCGATGGTCATCGCGTGGTCCTCGTGCTCCACGATCGCGGCCGACACCTCGGCGTCGTAGAGCGTCCAGAAGCACTGCTCGGCCGAGGAGGTCGGGTAGATCGGCACCACCTGGGCGCCGATCGTCCACAGCGCGAAGTCGAACAGGGTCCACTCGTAGCGGGTGCGGGACATGATCGCGACCCGGTCGCCGAACCGGACGCCGCGGGCGAGGAGCCCCTTGGCCAGGGCGAGGACCTCGTCGCGGAACTCGGCGGAGGTCACGTCCCGCCACTGTCCCGACTCGTCCTTGCGGCCCAGCGCGACATGCAGAGGGTCGGTCCGGGCATGCTCGAAGACGACATCGGCCAGACCGCCCACCGGCGGTGCCGACGCCAACGGAGGGGTGGTGAACTCGCGCAAACCCTCGCTCCCCGTTCCTCGCTCATCGGTCACGCCCATGTGATGCCGCTCAGCGCCGTGAAAGCTACCCCACCCGTTCGCCGTTCGGGAGGGGTAAGGAAACCCAGCAAACGGCACCTTCTGCCCGGACGACGACCGGAAAATACCCTCACATGGGGAAGGGCCGGACACAATACTGACGGGTCAGTAAGTTTCGGTGCCGTAATCTCCACCGAATCTGTACGACCCGATTACGGCCAGGGCGGCCCCATAAAGCGCCGGGACCGCCCTGTGACCGCACCGTCCGCACCGGCGCGGAGGCGTCATCCGCGCTCAGGCACCGCCGCCTCCTGCCGCACCGCACCGGCCGGGGCCCCTGCCGCCGGCGGTGGTGTCCGGACCAGTATCAGCACCAGGGCACCCGCCGCGATCCCCGCCAGGCCCGCGGCGACCAGCGCGCCGTTCAGACCCGAGGCGAACGCGGCGCGCAGCGCGTGCTCCGGGACGCTGCCGCGCAGGGCCGCCGCGCCGCCGCCGGCCAGCGTGTGGGCCGCGCCGTGCGGAAGTGGGCCGGTCATCCGGGACGTCAGGACGGTCCCGAACACCGCGACCCCCAGCGCGTACCCCAGCTGCCGGACCGTGTTCACCGCACCGCCCGCCATCCCGGACCGCTCCTGCGGCACCGACGCCAGCGCGGCCCCGGCCACGGTCGGCGACACGAACCCGGTGCCGACGCCCACCAGGACGAACCCCGGCACCAGCGCCGCCCAGCCGGAGCCCGCGTCCAGCACCGCCTGGCAGATGTTCCCCGAGCCGATCAGCAGCAGCCCGCCGCCGATCGTCAGCCGCGCCGGCACACCGTGCAGCAGCCGCCCCACCAGCACGGCCACGATCATCGCCGCCACCGTCAGCGGCAGCAGCGTCAGCCCGCCCCGCACCGGACTCATGCCCAGCAGCGTCTGCATCCAGATCGACCCGTACGGCGTCACTCCGAACGCCACCCCGTTGAACGCGAACGCCCCCGCCATCACCCCCACGAACGCGGGCTTGCGCAGCAGCCCGAGGTCGAGCAGCGGATGCGCCGCCCGCCGCTCCACCAGCACGAACACCACCAGCGCCAGCGCCGCGCAGGCGAACGCCGTGAGCGCCCCGGGAGCCATCCAGCCGTCCTCCCCGGCCCGCACCACCGCGTACGTCACCCCGCCCGCGAAAGCGGCGAAGGCCGCCGTACCCGACCAGTCGACGCGCATCCCGCGCAGCCCCTTCGACTCCGGCACCATGCGCAGCGTCAGCCACACCTCGACCACGCTCACCGGCAGATTCACGAAGAAGATCCACCGCCAGCCCGGCCCCTCGGTGAGCAGACCGCCCAGCACCGGGCCGACCGCCGCGGCCCCGCCGCTCACCGCGCCCCACACCCCGAGCGCCACCGACCGCCGCTGCCCCTGGTAGACCGAGGCAAGCAACGGCAACGTCGTCGCGAACATCGCCGCCGCCCCCACCGCCTGCACCACACGCGCGGCCACCAGCACACCAGGCCCCGACGCCAGCCCGCACAGCAGCGACGCCACCGCGAACAGCACCACACCCGCCACATGCACCCGGCGCCGCCCCAGCACGTCAGCGGCCGCCCCCACACCCAGCAGCAGTGCCGCCAGCGCCAGCGCGTAGGCGTCGACCACCCACTGCAGATCGCTCAGCGACGCGTGCAGCGCCCCGGCCATGTCCGGCAGCGCCACCACCACGATCGTCACGTCCAGCAGCAACATGAACGTGCCCAGGCACACGGCCGTGAGCGTCCCCCATGTACGCATGTCCTCAACTCCCTGTACGACGGCTGCGTATCGCTCCGTACGATGCGTAGGGCGCGGCCGATCAACCCGGAACGGGCCGCCACGGCGACGAAATCCGATGGGGGAGCGCATGCTGACGATGGAATCCGACACCTTCGACCATCTCGACCTCCAGCTGCTGTCCGCCCTGCAGATCGACGGCCGGGCCTCCTTCAGCCGGATCGGGCAGGTGCTCGGCGTCTCCGACCAGACCATCGCGCGCCGCTTCCGCCGGCTGACCGCCGAGGGCGGCCTGCGGGTCGTGGCGCTGCGCGACGCCGAGGCCCTCGGCCAGGACCAGTGGCTGCTCCGCCTGCGCTGCGCCCCCGACGCCGCGGCCGTCATCGCCGACGCGCTCGCCAAGCGACCCGACACGTACTGGATCGGCCTGGCCGCAGGCGGCACCGAGGTCCTCTGCATGACCCGGCCGCGCAGCCCCGGCGACCACGACGACCTCCTCCTCGGCAAGCTGCCGCGCACCCCCAGCGTGGTGGAGATCCGCGCCCAGCAGCTGCTGCACCGGTTCTACGGCGGACCCACCGGCTGGCTGTCCAAGTTCCGGGCGCTCAGCGACGACCAGATCGCCACCCTGCGCCCCGATCCCGTGGCACCGGCCGGACCGTCCCGCATCGACCCGGAGGACGAGCCGCTCCTCGCCGTCCTGCACCGCGACGGCCGGGCCACCTACCCGGAACTGCAGCGCGCCACCGGCCGCTCCGAGTCCACGGTCAAACGCCGCCTCGCCGCACTGCTCGCCTCCGGCGCGGTGTACATCGACGTCGAGTACAACCTGGAGATCCTGGGCCACCCCCGGTCGGCCGTCCTGTGGATCACCACCGCCCCCGCCGCCCTGCACACCGTCGGCGAAGCCCTCGCGACCCACGACGAGATCGTCTTCGCCTCCGCCACCGCCGGCCCGTCCCACATCGTCGCCACCGCGGTCGTCCCCGACACCGCGAGCCTGTACGCCTACCTGAGCGGGCCCCTCGGCCGACTGGCGGGCGTGCAGCACGTGGAGACCACGCCGTTCCTGCGCCGAGTCAAGCAGCTGACGTATCAGCGCCCGCCGCGCTGACCTCGGTGCAACCGGTCCCCGCCCGCCAGGACCGCCGCCGCCAACGCGTTCGCAGCCCCCTCCGCCGCGCCCCGCCGCCGGCCGTGCACCAGCACGAAGTCGACCTTGCCCAGCTCCGGCAGGCCCGCGCGGTCCGGCACCCGGAACAGGCCCGGCGGGATCAGCCGCCGTGAGTGGGCCATCACGCCGAGCCCGGCCCGGGCGGCCGCGATCAGGCCGTTGAGGCTGCCGCTGGTGCACGCGATCCGCCACTCCCGCCCCTGCTCCTCCAGCACCTCCAGGGCACGGGCGCGGGTGATGCCGGGCGGGGGATAGGCGATCAGCGGGACCGGCCGGTCGGGATCCAGACGCAGGTGCTCGGAGCCGATCCACACCAGGTCGTCACGCCACACCAGCTCGCCCCGCGGGTCCTGGGGGCGCCGCTTGGCCAGCACCAGGTCGAGCTTCCCGGCCGCCAGCTGCTCGTGCAGCGTGCCCGACAGCTCCACCGTCAGTTCCAGATCGACCTCCGGATGGTCGTGCCGGAAGCCCTCCAGGATCTCCGGCAGGCGGGTGAGGACGAAGTCCTCCGAGGCGCCGAAGCGCAGCCGGCCCCGCACCCGGGTGCCCGTGAAGAACGCCGTCGCCTGCTCGTGCACCTCCAGCAGCCGGCGGGCGAAGCCCAGCATGGCCTCGCCGTCCTCGGTCAGCTCCACGGAGTGGGTGTCCCGGGAGAACAGCTGACGGCCCGCGGCGTCCTCCAGCCGGCGCACATGCTGGCTGACCGTGGACTGGCGCAGCCCGAGCCGCCGGGCGGCCTGCGTGAAGCTGAGCGTCTGCGCCACCGCCAGGAACGTCCGCAGGTGGGTGGGGTCGTACACAACGCCAGCGTACCGCTGGTCATCACGGATTGCGATGGCAGTCAGAGTGGTATGCGGGATTCCCGATCGGCCCGGGCAGGAGGACGATGGAGAGGGGTCCTCCGGGCTCCTGCACCGACCTGACGAACAGCAAGTGGAGCACCGTGAAACGCCTGCGCTGGCCGAGCTGGATGCCGATCGACCCGTACATCGTGCTGTTGCTCTGCACGGTGGGCCTCGCGGCGCTCCTCCCGGCCCGGGGCACCGGCGCCGACGTGGCCTCCGGGGCCTCCACGGCCGCGATCGCCTTCCTCTTCTTCCTCTACGGTGCCCGGCTCTCCACCCGCGAGGCACTGGACGGCCTCAGGCACTGGCGGCTCCACGTCACCGTCCTGGCCTGCACCTTCGTCATCTTCCCGGTCCTCGGCGTCGCCGCACGCGGCCTGGTGCCGGTGGTGCTGACCCAGCCGCTGTACCAGGGGTTGCTGTTCCTCACCCTGGTGCCGTCCACCATCCAGTCGTCGATCGCGTTCACCTCGATCGCCCGGGGAAACGTGCCTGCCGCCATCTGCGCGGGCTCGTTCTCCTCCCTGGTCGGCATCGTCGTCACGCCGCTGCTGGCGGCCGGACTGCTGGGCGGCGACGGCGGCGGGTTCTCCGCCGACTCCCTGGTGAAGATCGTGCTCCAGCTGCTGGTGCCGTTCCTCGCCGGCCAGGTGCTGCGTCACTGCGGAGTCAAAAGGGGCCGCGCGGAGCGCGTCGAGCAGGGTGGTGGCGGGCGACGGGCGGGCGGCTTCGTGGCCCGGCACAAGAAGGTCCTCGGCCTGGTCGACCGCGGCTCGATCCTGCTGGTCGTCTACACCGCGTTCAGTGAGGGCATGACCCGGGGCATCTGGCACCAGGTCAGCCCCGTCCGGCTGGCCGCGCTGCTCGGCGTCGAGGCCGTCCTGCTGGCCGTCATGCTGGTCCTGACCTGGTACGGCGCCAGGGCGCTCGGCTTCGGCCGGGAGGACCGGATCGCCGTCCAGTTCGCCGGATCGAAGAAGTCCCTGGCCGCCGGGCTGCCCATGGCGAGCGTCCTGTTCGGCGCCCATGCCTCCCTGGCCGTGCTGCCGCTGATGCTCTTCCACCAGATGCAGCTGATGGTCTGCGCGGTCATCGCCAAGCGGCGCTCCCACGACCTGGACGAGCCCACCGAGCGGACAGGCGACTCAACCGCTCACGTGGTCCAGGGGCAGCCACAGCAGCGTGTCCTTCGGTGACCGCAGCACCTTCGGGTCGGACAGCTCCGCGTCGGTCAGGGCGCGGTCCCAGACGTGGACCTCGTCGATCGCGCCGGTGAAGAAGGCCCGGCTGTCCATGCGCTGACCGAGGTGCACGCCGAAGGGGGAGTTGCGGCTGACGGAACCCGGCACATCGGCGACGGTGGACTGCGCACCGTCCACGGACAGCACAAGCCCGTCGGCGCTCCGGCGCAGCACCAGGTGGTGCCACTGGCCGTCGTTGTACGCCGTAGCCGTGCGCACGTAGGCGGTCTGCGGGGCGGCCGCGCCGTTGCGCACGGTGATCAGGCCCTGCACACGGTTGTTCGCCGGCTCGCCGCGCACCCACACCTGCGGCTGGCTGGTGCCGATACCGCCCATCCACAGCAGCGGCTGCTCCCCGGCCGTGGCCGTGTACCGGAACCACAGGGACGCGGTGAAGTCCCCGCTGCCGAGCGGCAGCTCGGGGCGGTACGGCAGGCGTACGGCGTCGTCGGTGCCGTCGAACTCCAGCGCGCCGCCGAACACACCGTCCGTCTCCTCGGCGTCGCCGAGCACCGCGGCCGGGCGGGCACGCGGGGCGAGGTCGGCGGTGCGCGGGTCGGGGCCGCGGCGCGGGGCGAGCCAGTCCTCGGTGAAGCGGGCGAAACGGATCTCGTCGCGCGCGTCGACCGCACCGCCCTCGTACATCAGGCCGACCGTGTCGCGATCGGCACGCACCAGGTCCGAGTAGCCGGACCAGTCCCTGGTGACGACCGTGCCGCGGTCCACGCTGTCCCAGGTGCGGCCGCCGTCGTAGGAGGACCGGATCATCATCGTGCGGCGCCGGTCGGGGTCGGCGGGGCAGGACAGCAGGATGCGGTCGCCGAGGCGCAGCATCGAGCCCTGCACCTGCGGGGTGTAGAGGTCCGGCAGGTCGCGGAAGGGCGCGGTGAAGCTTCCGCCGCCGTCACGGCTGACGGTCTGGGTGCGGTGGCCGAGGTCGGTGCCGTCCTGCTCCCGGCCGCTGACCAGAATCGAGCCGTCCGTGCGTTCGGCCAGGGTGAGTTCGGAGGGCTTCTGCCGGAAGGTGCCGTCGGCGGCGATCGGCCAGGTGTCGGTGGCGCCGATCCGCCAGTGGCCGCCGTGGTCGTCGCTGACGATGAGCGCGGCATGGTTGGCGCTGACCCGGCTGCCGTCCCACGTCTCGGTGTTGACGCCGAAGACCAGCCGGCCGGCGTACCGGCCGCGGGTGAGCTGGATGCCGTGCACGGGGCCGGTCGCGTACCAGGAGTTCCAGTCGGCGGGCAGGATCTCGGGGCTCAGATCGCGCGGCTCGGACCAGGTCAGTCCGTCGTCGTCGCTGAACTGCAGATGCGGGGTGCGGTCGCAGGGGATCGAGCAACTGGCGCTGTCCGTACGCCCCGTGTTGTACGTCTCGGCCAGCCAGATCCGGCCGGTGTCGCGGTCCACGATCGGCGCCGGGTTGCCGTGGGTGTCGCCCGCGCCTTCGTTGACCACCTGCAGGGGGCCCCAGGTGCGCCCGCCGTCCGTGGAGCGCTTGACCACGATGTCGATGTCGGCCGCGTCCCCGCAGTTGAGGACCCGGCCCTCGGCGAACGCCAGCAGCGTGCCGTCGGTCGTCCGCACGATCGCGGGGATGCGGAAGCAGGCGTAGCCGGGGTCCTGGGAGGCCTTGAAGAGGACCTGCTGCTCGAACTCCGGGTCATCAGCGGCTGGTTGGGCGTGAGCGGGGTGCGGGGAGACGAGTGACAGTACGAGCAGCGCCGCTGCCGTGAGGGCGGTGGACAGTGCGGATCTGAGACGGACGCGAAGACCTGACGGCATGGTGAGACCTGCCCTTCGTCGGCCGGACATCCGGACATCCGGACGTCCCACGTCCAACGTCCGTCCCATCGAAGGTAGTTGGGGCCCGGGAGGCTCACAAGAAGCGTGCAGAACAAGAAACGGGCGAAGGCTACGGGCGCAGGACGACCTTGCCGAGGTTGGCCCGCCTCTCGATCGTCTCGTGCGCCTTCCCCGCGTCCTCCAGCGTGAACTCGCCGTGCACGGCGGGCTGCAGTGTGCCGTCGGCGAACAGCCGCCACAGCTCCCGCCGCCACTGCTCGTACAGCTCCGGGCGGCCTCGGGCGATCAGTGCCATCTGGAAGCCGATCACCGACTTGGCCCCGACCAGCAGGTCGTACGCCCGGATCGTGCCGCCGCCCGAGCTGTAGGCGACCAGACGGCCGTGCGGGGCGAGCGCGGCGAGGGCAGGGGTGAGCAGGTCACCGCCGACCGCATCCAGGACGCAGTCGACCGGCTCCCCCCAGCTGTCGTCGCTGTACTGAACACAGTCGTCCGCGCCCAGCGAGCGGACGAAGTCCGCCTTGGCCGGATCGGACACGGCGCCCACCACCCGGCCGGCGCCCCGCGCCCGGGCCAGCTGCACGGCAAGATGCCCCACCCCGCTCGCAGCCGCCGTGACCAGCACCGCCTCGCCCGGCGCGGGGCGGGCCGCCTCCAGCGCGCCCAGCGCCACCAGCCCGCTGCGCACGAGTGCGACCGCGTCGACGGCGGTGGCGCCGTCGGGCACGGGGGAGGCCATGGTCTCGTGCAGCACGGCGAAGTCCGCGTACCCGTGGCCGAAGCACAGCCCGGTGACCCGGTCGCCGGTGCGGAAGCCGGTCACGCCCGCGCCGACCGCCACCACCTCGCCGGCGACCTCGCCGCCCAGCGGAATCGGTTCGGCGGCCTCGGTGACCTTGCGGACGACGGGCAGGGTGACGCCGACCGCCTCGCAGCGCACCAGCAGCTCGCCGGCCCCGGGTTCCGGGACGGGGGCCTCCTCCAGGAACAGGGGGCCGCCGGCGGACTCGTACCGGATGCGACGCATCGCAACCTCCAGACGCCGGGCAGACCGGCAGGTCGTTGGGAAAACCCATGAATTCATTGGGAGCCCCATCGGTACTGAAGTATCGTTGGGAAGTCCAATGATTCTTCGGTAGGCTGCGGGCATGGCCGAAGCACCCCTCCCCGCCATCCGCGCCCTGCCCAGCTGGCTCCTCGGCCGCGCCGCCGCCCGCGGCCGCTCCCTGGTCGCCGCCGCCCTCGCGGCCGAGGGGATGAAGATGTGGCACCACGTGGTCCTCTCCGCCGTCCGCGACCTCGCCCCCGTCGCCCAGGCCGACCTCGGCCGCAGTGTGGGCCTCGACCCCAAGGACCTGGTCGGCATCCTCAACGACCTGCAGTCCGCCGGCCACGTCGTCCGCGCCCCCGACCCCAGGGACCGGCGCAAGAACGCCGTGTCCCTCACCGACCCGGGCGCCCGCCTCCTCGTCCGCTGCGAGAAGGCCGCCCGAGAGGCGAACGACGAGCTGCTCGCCCCGCTGTCGACGGCCGAACGCGATCAGTTCACGGACCTGTTGATCCGGATTTCCGGCACGGACGGCTGATCGCGGCTAACGTTCCGTCATGACCGCAGCTCCCGTGCTCGATCCCCAGCGCACCGCGCTCGTCCTCGTCGATCTGATGGACCGCATCGTCGCGCTGCCCCTGGAACCCCGCAAAGGCACCGAAGTCCTCGCCACGTCGGAGGAGTTGGCGGCCGCCTTCCGCCGTGCCGGTGCACTCGTCGTGCTGATCCGGGTCGAACGTCCCTCGGTCGCCGAACAGCCGCCCGGCAGCGGCCTCGTGGCGGGGCTGTGCCGGGACGGCGACCTGGAGATCGTCAAACGCACCATCGGCGGCTTCCACGGCACGGGCCTGGACGAGCGGCTGCGCGAACGCGGCATTCGCACCCTGGTGTTCGGCGGGGTGTCCACCAACCTCGGCGTCGAGTCCACCGCCCGCGCCGCCGCCGACCTCGGCTACGACCTGGTCTTCGTCGAGGATGCCATGGCCGCGTTCACGACTGCCGAGCACGAGGCGTCCATCCGGCTGGACTTCCCGAGGCTGGGCACGGTGACGAGAGCTCGGGAGCTGAGCTTCACCAACGGCTGACCCTGCCGACGGCAAGGGCCCACCAACCCCTACTGTGCCGACGCGCCGGCCGCGAAGAGAGCCGTAGGGGGCGCGCCGGTGTCGAGAGGCCGAACGCGCGGAGGCGCGAAGCGCTGAGCACGATCGGCCTCTCGACACCGGCTGAGGCGCCCCCGAAGGCGAACGAAGCCAAACGACACAGCGGGACCCCGAAGGCGCAGGGGGCGCTCCCCGCCGTTCGGGGCCCCGCCGCCGTGCCGCGGGGAACCGGTCAGCCCTGGGCGGCCGCGGCCCGCAGGGCGACGCGGTCCTCGCCCGCGTACACGTTCATCGAGCTGCCCCGCAGGAAACCCACCAGGGTCAGACCCGTCTCGGCGGCCAGGTCCACCGCCAGCGACGAGGGTGCCGACACCGCCGCCAGCACCGGGATCCCCGCCATCACGGCCTTCTGCGCCAGCTCGAACGAGGCACGGCCCGAGACCAGCAGAATCGTCCGCGACAGCGGCAGATCACCGTTCTGCAGCGCCCGCCCGACCAGCTTGTCGACCGCGTTGTGCCGGCCCACGTCCTCCCGTATGTCCAGCAGCTCCCCGTCCTCGGTGAACAGGGCGGCCGCGTGCAGCCCCCCGGTCCGGTCGAACACCCGCTGGGCCGCGCGCAGCCGGTCGGGGAGGCTCGCCAGCAGCTCGGGGGTGACCTGGACCGGGGGATTGTCGGCGATCGGCCAGCGCGCGGTCGTCCGTACGGCGTCCAGGCTGGCCTTGCCGCAGAGCCCGCACGAGGACGAGGTGTAGACGTTCCGTTCCAGGGTGAAGTCGGGCAGGGTCACGCCCGGGGTGGTCCGCACGTCGACCACGTTGTACGTGTTCGAACCGTCCACCGTCGCCCCCGCGCAGTAGACGATGTTCTGCAGATCGGATGCAGCCGCCAGGCCCCCCTCGCTCACCAGGAACCCCGCCGCCAGCGCGAAGTCGTCGCCCGGCGTGCGCATGGTGATCGCGAGCGGCTTCCCGTTCAGCCGGATCTCCAGGGGTTCCTCGGCGACGAGCGTGTCCGGCCGGGTGGAGACGGCCCCGTCCCGGATGCGGAGGACCTTGCGTCGTTCCGTGACTCGTCCCATGTCCTGATCAGCCCCGGTTCTGTACGTGCTGGTAGCCGAAACGGCCCTTGATGCAGAGATTGCCGTGGGTCACCGGGTTGTCGTGCGGCGAGGTGACCTTCACGATCTCATTGTCCTGCACATGGAGCGTGAGGTTGCAGCCCACTCCGCAGTACGCGCACACCGTGGTCGTCTCCGTCTGCCGGGACGCGTCCCAGGTGCCCGCCGCGCGCATGTCGAACTCCGACTTGAACGACAGCGCCCTCGTCGGGCACACCTCGATGCAGTTCCCGCAGTACACGCAGGCGGAGTCGGTCAGTGGCGCATCGTGCTCGACGGCGATCCGCGCGTCGAAGCCGCGCCCGGCGACCGAGATCGCGAAGGTGTTCTGCCACTGGTCGCCGCAGGCGTCGACGCACTTGTAGCACAGGATGCACTTGTCGTAGTCGCGCACATACAGCTCGTTGTCGACCTTCGGCTCCTCGTTCAGCCGGGCCGCCTCGGGGCCGAAACGGTCCGGCTTCGCCTCGTACTCCTTGATCCACTCAGCGACCTTCGGAGTCGTCGACAAGTCGACCGAGGAGGCGAGCAGCTCCAGGACGATCTTCCTGCTGTGCCGGGCCCGCTCGGTGTCCGTGCGGACCTCCATGCCCGGCTCGGCCTTGCGCGAGCAGGCCGGCACCAGCGTCCGCGACCCCTCCACCTCCACCACGCACACCCGGCAGGCGTTCTTCGGCCGCAGCGTGTCGCCCGCGCACAGGGTCGGGATGTCCTTCCCCGCCGCCCGGCACGCCTCCAGGAGGGTCGAGCCCTCCGGCACCCGGGCCTGCTCACCGTCGATGGTGAACTCCAGCAGCCGGCGCGGGATCCCCAGCGGTGTCACGGTCATTCGTACGCCCCCAGACGGTCGATGGCGGATTCCACGGCGTTCCACGCGGTCTGCCCGAGACCACAGATCGAGGCGTCCCGCATGGCCCGGCCCACATCGCGCAGCAGGGCGATGTCGTCGGCGGCCCCAGCCCGCGTGCGCTCCACGATCCGGGCCAGCGCCTCCTCCTGGCGGACCGTCCCGACCCGGCACGGCACGCACTGCCCGCAGGACTCGTCGCGGAAGAACTCGGCGATGCGCAGCAGCAGGCGGGGGAGCGGGACGGTGTCGTCGAAGGCCATGACCACACCCGAGCCGAGCGTGGTCCCGGCCTCCCGGGTGCCCTCGAAGGTGAGCGGGATGCCGAGTTCGTCCGGCCGTACGAAACCGCCGGCCGCCCCGCCCAGCAGCACCGCCCGCAGCCCCTCCCGCACCCCGGCCAGGTCCAGCAGCTCGCCGAGCGTCGCACCGAACGGCAGCTCGTACACGCCGGGCCGTTCCACGCTGCCGGACACGCAGAACAGCTTGGGCCCGGTGGACCGCCCGGTACCGATCGCCGCGTACGCCGGTGCCCCCATCGTCAGGATCGGGAGCACGTTGACCAGCGTCTCCACGTTGTTCTCGACCGTGGGCCTGCCGAAGAGGCCCTTTTCCACCGGGAACGGCGGTCTGGAGCGGGGCTCGCCCCGGTAGCCCTCGATGGAGTTGAACAGGGCCGTCTCCTCACCGCAGATGTAAGCGCCCGCACCGCGCCGGATGTCGATGTCCAGGCGGTACCCCTGGCCGAGGATGTCGTCGCCGAGGAGCCCGCGGGCGCGGGCCTGGTCGATCGCGTCCTGCAGACGGTGCATCGCTCGCGGGTATTCGCCGCGGACGTATATGAAGGCCCGGTGGGCGGATATCGCGTACGACGCGATCGTGATCGCCTCCACGAGCGCGTACGGGTCGCCCTCCATCAGCACCCGGTCCTTGAAGGTGCCCGGCTCGGATTCGTCGGCGTTGCACACGAGGTAGTGCGGATGGTCCGGCTGGGACGCCGTGGCCTGCCACTTGCGGCCGGTGGGGAAGGCCGCGCCGCCGCGCCCGACCAGCCCCGAGTCGGTGACCTCCCGGATCACCCCGGCGGGACCCAGCTCGAAGGCCCGGCGCAGGGCCGTGTAGCCGCCGTGCGCCCGGTAGTCGTCCAGCGAGGACGGATCCACCACACCGACCCGACGCAGCAGCACCAGCGACGGATCGCCCGCCTGGGGCACCGCCGCCACCGCCGGCGGCTCCTCGGGCGCCGCGTCCGGCGCGCTCGCCGCGAGCAGGGCCGCTTCCACGGCCGCCGGCGCCGACACCGCCGTACGCACCGGATCGCCCGCCCGGACCGCCAGGGCCGCCGGGGCACGCTCGCACAGCCCCAGACAGGGGCTGCGCTCGACGCTCACCCCGCTGCCCGGGCCGAGCCGCGCCTCGATCCCGGCACACAGCTCGCCCGCCCCGGCGGCCGTGCAGGCCAGGTCCGTGCACACGTGCAGCACGGTGGCCGGGCGCGGCCGCACCGCGAACATCGCGTAGAACGTGGCCACGCCGTACGCCTCCGCCGGCGGCACGGTCAGCCGCCGGCACAGGTAGTCCAGGGCGCCCTCGCTGATCCAGCCGATCCGGTCGTTGATCGCGTGCAGCCCCGGCAGCAGCAGATCGCGCCGGTCGCGGGCCGCCCGGCCGCCGCGCGCCCACCTCAGGTCGGCGTCCGTACGGTCGGCGCCCTCCCACGAGGACTCCGGAGGGCCCAACAAGGTGTCGACGGCGGCCCGTTCCTCGTCCGTCGGCTTGCTGTCGCCGAAGTGCAGATCCACGCCCTCACCCCACGTACGTCACGGCCGGCAGCTTCTCGATGCGGATCGCCGACGCCTTGAACTCCGCCGTCCCGGCGATCGGGCAGTTCGCCTCGATCGTCAGCTGGTTGGTGTCCACCTCGTCGGGAAAGTGCATGGTCATGAAGGCGAGGCCGGGCCTCAGCGCGGTGTCGATCCACACCGGCGCCACGACGGACCCGCGCCGCGAGGACACCCGTACCTCCTCGCCCACCACGACCCCGTAGCGCTCGGCGTCCTCCGGGCACAGCTCGACGTACTCACCGCGCCGCAGCGGAGAGGTGAATCCGCCACTCTGCACGCCGGTGTTGTACGAGTCCAGACGCCGGCCGGTGGTGAGCCGGATCGGGAACTCCTCGTCCGTGAGGTCCACCGGCGGATCGTGCTGCACCAGCCCGAACGGCGCGGCCAGGCCCCGCTTCTCGGGGTCCTTCTCCCACAACCTGCCGTGCAAGTACGTGGGTTCGAGCCGCTGGGTGCTCGGGCACGGCCACTGGATGCCCTGGTGCTCCGCCAGCCGCTCGTACGTCATCCCGTAGTGGTCCGGGGACACCGACCGCAGCTCGTTCCACACGGCCTCGGCGTCGGCGTACTTCCAGTCGTGGCCGAGCCGAGCCGCCAGTTCGCAGAGGATGTCGATGTCCTCGCGGGCCTCGCCGGGCGGGGTCACGGCCCGGCGCACCCGCTGCACCCGCCGCTCGCTGTTGGTGGTCGTCCCCTCGGTCTCCGCCCACCCCGCGGTCGCCGGCAGCACCACGTCCGCCAGCTCGGCCGTCTTCGTGAGGAAGATGTCCTGTACGACGAGGAAGTCCAGCGCGCGAAGCCGCCGTACGGCCTGCTCGCTGTCGGCCTCCGACTGCGCCGGGTTCTCCCCGATGCAGTACACGGCCCGCAGCGAGCCCTCCTCCATCGCCTCGAACATCTCCGTCAGGTTCAGCCCGTAGTGCGGCTGGATGACGGTGTCCCAGGCCGACTCGAACTTCAGCCGGACGTCCGCGTCGAGGATGTCCTGGAAGCCGGGCAGCCGGTTGGGGATCGCGCCCATGTCGCCGCCGCCCTGCACGTTGTTCTGCCCGCGCAGCGGCTGCAGCCCGGAGCCGTAGCGGCCGACATGGCCGGTCAGCAGCGACAGGTTGATCAGCGCGCGCACGTTGTCCGTGCCGTTGTGGTGCTCGGTGATGCCGAGCGTCCAGCACAGCTGAGCCCGCTCGGCGCGGGCGTAGGTGTGTGCCAACTCCCGGACGGCGCGGGCCGGTACGCCCGTCACCTTCTCGGCCAGCGACAGCGTCCACGGCTCGACCAACTTGCGGTACTCCTCGAAGCCCGAGGTCGCCCGCCCGACGAAGGCCTCGTTGACCAGGCCCGCACGGATGATCTCCCGGCCGATCGCGTGCGCCATCGGGATGTCGGTGCCGACGTTCAGCCCGAGCCAGCTCTCGGCCCACTCGGCGGTGGACGTCCGCCGCGGGTCGACCGCGTACATCCGGGCGCCGCCCCGTATGCCCTTCAGCACGTGCTGGAAGAAGATCGGGTGCGCGAAGCGGGCGTTGGAGCCCCACATCACGATGACGTCGGTGTGCTCGATCTCCTCGTACGACGACGTGCCGCCGCCGGAACCGAACGCGGCCGACAGGCCCGCGACGCTGGGGGCGTGACATGTTCGGTTGCAGGAGTCGACGTTGTTGGTGCCCATCACGACCCGGGCGAACTTCTGTGCCACGTAGTTCATCTCGTTGGTGGCGCGGGCGCAGGAGAACATCCCGAACGCGCCCCGGTGGCGTGCGAGGCCCTGCGCGGCCCGGTCCAGCGCCTCCTCCCAGCCCGCCTCCCGGAACGGCTCCGCACGGGAGTCCCGCACCAGGGGACGGGTCAGCCGGGTGTAGGTCTTGGGTTGCCGGTTCCTCATGCGGCGCTCCTCAGCGCGAGCAGGTCCGAGATGGCGTGCACGGTGCGCAGGGTGGGCACGGGCACACCGGTGATCTCCGCGAGTTCGACGACGGCCGCGAGCAGCACGTCGAGTTCCAGCGGCTTGCCGCGCTCCAGGTCCTGGAGCGTGGAGGTGCGGTGGTCGCCGACGCGTTCCGCGCCCGCGAGCCGCCGCTCGACGGAGACCCCGACCTCGCAGCCCAGCGCCCCGGCGACGGCGAGGGTCTCGCGCATCATCGTCTCGATGACCTGGCGGGTGCCGCCGTGCAGGCACATCTGCCGCATCGTGGCGCGGGACAGGGCGCTGATCGGGTTGAAGGAGATGTTGCCGAGCAGCTTGACCCAGATGTCGCCGCGCAGCTCCTGCTCCACCGGGCACTTCAGGCCGCCGGCCTTCATCGCCTCGCTGAAGTCCAGACAGCGCGCCGAGATGCTGCGGTCGGGCTCGCCGATGGAGAACCGGGTGCCCTCCAAGTGCCGTACGACGCCTGGCGACTGGAGTTCGGTCGCGGCGTAGACGACACAGCCGACGGCCCGCTCGGGCGCGAGGACGGCGCTGACGGCGCCGCCCGGGTCGACGCTCTCGATGCGGTGGCCGTCGTACGGGCCCCCGTGCCTGTGGAAATACCACCAAGGGATGCCGTTCTGGGCGGCCACCACCGCGGTGCGCTCGTGCAGCAGCGGCTCGATCAACGGCCCGCACGCCGCGTACGCATGGGCCTTCAGACCCAGGAGCACGACGTCGGCCGGGCCGACCTCGGCCGGGTCGTCGGTGGCATGGGGGTGCGCGGTGAAGTCGCCGCGCGGGCTGAGCACCCGTACTCCGTGCTGCCTCATGGCCGCGAGATGCGGTCCACGGGCGACGAGGTGCACATCGGCGCCTGCGCGGTGGAGCGCGGCACCGACGTAGGCGCCGATCGCACCGGCGCCGAGGACTGCGACTTTCACGGGAGCACTCCGTTCGGTTTGAGGGATACCGCGGAGGTGTGGGGGAGGAAGATCCGGAACCTGACAGGGCGACGGCTGAATCCTGTCGACGAAATATTGTCTACAGTATGGAGAGTGCTCCGGCAAGGGTTCGCGCCGCGACCGTTGACCACTCTCCTTCTGCGGCGGCGGTTTCGCGACGATGAGGCCGCAGATGCCCAGCGACAGCAGTCCGCCCAGCCGGCGGGGCCTGATCGCCTTCGCCTGGCTGTGGGTGGGAGCGCCCTCGCCTACGGCGTGTACGAGCTCGTTCAGAAGGCGACGCAGCTGTTCAGGGGTGATACTCGGGCGTCCGAGGGGGTGAGGGAAGCCGACAACCCGGGCGCCCGATTCCTGTGGCTTCACCTGCCGCCGTACTCGCGAGTCACTGATCAGACTGGTGGATCCCGCTACCCACGGCAACGAGGGGGATCCCCACATGAACGGCTCGCGCATCGCCGCCATCGGTCACTACCAGCCCGCCGAGGTGCTCACCAACGACGACCTGGCGGGCATGGTCGACACCAGTGACGAGTGGATCCGCAGCCGGGTGGGCATCCGGACCCGGCACATCGCGGGCCCGGACGAACCGGTCGACGAACTCGCCGCGCACGCCGCCGCCAAGGCCCTGGCCGCCGCCGGACTCGCGGCGCACGACATCGACCTGGTGCTGGTGGCCACGTCCACCGCGATCGACCGCTCCCCGAACACCGCCGCCCGGGTCGCCGCACGCCTCGGCATCCCGCAGCCCGCCGCGATGGACGTCAACGTCGTCTGCGCCGGCTTCACCCACGCCCTCGCCACCGCCGACCACACGGTCCGGGCGGGCGCCGCGACCCGGGCGCTCGTCATCGGCGCCGAGAAGATGTCCGACGTCACCGACTGGAGCGACCGCACCACCTGCGTCCTGGTCGGCGACGGTGCCGGGGCCGCCGTGGTCGAGGCGTGCGGGCCGGGCCAGGAGCCCGGGATCGGGCCGGTGCTGTGGGGATCGGTGCCGGAGATGAGCCACGCGGTGCGCATCGAGGGCACGCCGCCCCGGTTCGCGCAGGAGGGGCAGAGTGTCTACCGCTGGGCCACCACCCAGCTGCCCCCGATCGCCCGGCAGGCCTGCGAGCGGGCCGGTATCGCCCCCGCCGACCTCGCCGGAGTCGTCCTGCACCAGGCCAACCTGCGCATCATCGAGCCGCTCGCGGAGAAGATCGGCGCGGTCAACGCCGTCATCGCCCGCGATGTCATCGAATCCGGCAACACCTCCGCGGCCAGCATTCCGCTCGCCCTGTCCAAGCTGATCGAGCAGGGCGCGGTCCGCAGCGGCGACCCGGTGCTGCTGTTCGGCTTCGGCGGCAACCTGTCGTACGCCGGTCAGGTCGTGCGGTGCCCGTGACGGCGTCCGCGGGGGGCGCGCGGGCGACGTGACGCGCTCAACTCCCGCTTCCTCTGGCTTTTGTGCACCGTAGACTGTAGACGAAAGACAATTCATAGTGGGCAGTCCACCGTGTCCCGCATACAGCCCGCTGTGTGCGCCGGCCAGCCCAGGAGGGGACCGTGATGTTGTCGACCGGACTGCCGCAGGGGGCCGTGCCCAAGCTGGAGCGACCGGGCCCGCTGCGTGACCGTGTCTACGAGGCGCTGCTGGAGCTGATCACCACCCGCGCCCTCCAGCCCGGCCAGCACCTGGTGGAGAGCGAGCTCGCCGGTCACCTCGGAGTCTCCCGGCAGCCGGTCCGCGAGGCGCTGCAGCGGCTGAACACCGAGGGCTGGGTCGACCTGCGGCCCGCGCAGGGGGCGTTCGTCCACGAGCCCACCGAGGAGGAGGCCGACCAGCTCCTGACGGTCCGTACCCTCCTGGAGGCGGAGGCGGCCCGGCTCGCCGCCCTCAACGCCGGCAAGGCGGGAATCGAGGCGTTGGAGGAGCTGTGCGCCGAGGGCGAGAGCGCGGTTGCGGCCGAGGACGTGGACCGTGCGGTCGCTCTCAACGCGGCCTTCCACGCCAAGGTGATGGAACTCGCGGGCAACACGGTCCTCGCCGAACTGGCCGCCCAGGTCGACCGCCGGGTGCGCTGGTACTACACGCCGGTGGCCCGGCAGCGCGGCCGGCAGTCGTGGATCGAGCACCGCGGGCTGATCGCCGCGATCGTGGACCGTGACGAGCAGCGCGCCACCCACCTGATGCGCGAGCACACCGAGCACACCCGGCGGTCGTACCACGAGCGGAACGCGACCTGACAGTCCTCAGAGACAGGCTCTCAGCCGTCGAGCAGCCGCCATGCGGTGAGGGCGAGCCTGGCCCGGGTCAGTCCGGTGGGTTCGGTGAGGTCGATGTCCAGTGTCCTGCCGAGCTGTTCGACGCGGCGGGCGACGCTGCTGTGGTGCAGGTGGAGGAGGTCGGCGGCCCGGCGCAGGGAACCGGTGACGCAGTAGGCGTCCAGAGTCTCCAGATCGTCCGGGGTGCCGGCGATGCGCGCGATGGCGGCCACGTCGGCGTTGCCGCGTGTGGTGTCCGGAGGGATCTCGGCCAACAGCGCCAGCGCGCCCAGGTCGGCGTAGCGGACGACGGGTTCGCGCGGGCTGGTGAAACGGAGGGCGGTGCGGGCCTGCCGCCAGGACCGGTCGGGGCCCCCGGCGGCGCCGATGCCCGCGCGTACGTCGGCCGGAAGCCGCGCCGTGTCGACGGTGGTGGCCAGGACGACGCCCACGTCGGCGAGCGGTGCCGCCTTCACGGGCCGGCCCGGGCAGAGCAGTTGGCCGATCCGGTCGAGCGGGAGCTGCGCGCGTACGGCGACGACGTGGACCGGCGGGTCGGCGGCGAATCCCAGGAGCCGTAACGCCCGTGTCCTGGCCGCCTCGTCGCTGTCGGTGCTGATCGCCAGTTCGACGAGGGCGGGGTCGGCCATGGTGGTGCGGGCCGGGCCGTACCGCTCGACGGCAGCCGCGACGGCGATGGCGAGCCGGTCGAGGAGGACCTCGTCGAGCGGGCCCGGCGCGCCGGGCCGTTCCAGCCACACCGTGCCGATCTCCTCGTCGTCGAGGGTGATCGGCACGGTGGTGGACGCGGGTGACGGCGGGGTGGACGCTTCCGTGCCCTGGGGCGAGACGCGGGTCACCCGCCCCGTGCCGTGGAGTCGTATCCCGGCGACGCACTCGGCCAGGCCCGCCGAGGCGCGGGCGAGCGCCGGGAGATCCACCCGTCGGCGCATCAGCGTGTCGTAGAACGCCACGATGCGGATCGCGCCGTCGACGTATGGATCGAGTCCCGACAGCCGTACGGCCAGTGCCTCCATGGCAGAAGGATAGAAGGGCGGGCAGACGGCAGGGGCCGCCGATCGGCGCGCGATCGGGGCGGGATGAGCGACGGATGGCGGGTGACCGCTCGGGGGACGGCCGTGAGGATGGCCGTCATGGATCCCGAACTAGAGGCTTTCATCCCGTTCTTCCCCCGCATCGACCTCAACGACCCGGTCGCCGCGCGGGGGCACCTCGCCGAGCTGGCCGCCGCAGTGCCCGCACCGGACACCACGGACGTGGAGGTCACGGACCGTACGGTGCCCGCCGCCCCGGACGTGGCGGTGCGGATCTACCGCCCCCGACAGGCGCAGGGTGCCCTCGTCTGGCTGCACGGCGGCGGATACGTCATGGGGGACCTGGACACCGAGCACCCGTGGGCCACCCGGATGACGGAGGGCTCCGGCGCGGTGGTGATCACGGTGGCCTACCGTCTGGCCCCGGAGCATCCGTACCCGGCCGCCCTCGACGATGCCTACGCCGTACTGAACTGGACCGCGCAGAACGCGGCCGAACTCGGCATCGACCCGGCGCGGATCGCGGTCGGAGGCCACAGTGCCGGCGGTGGACTCGCGGCCGCGCTGGCCCTACGGGCGCGTGACGAGCAGGGCCCCCGTATCCGCTTCCAACTGCTCAGCCAGCCCCAGCTCGACGACCGTCAGGAGACCTGGTCGCAGCGGCACTTCACCGACACGCCCTGGATGAACCGCGACAAGGTCACCGCCTCGTGGCGGCAGTACCTGGGGGACCGGCCCGCCACACCGTACGCCGCCCCCGCGCGCGCCGCCGACCTGTCCGGCCTGCCACCGGCCTACCTGGCCACCGCGGAACTCTGCCCGAACCGCGACGAGGACCTCGCCTACGCGCTGCGCCTGCTGCAGGCGGGCGTCTCCGTCGAACTGCACCAGTGGCCCGGCACCTTCCACGGGTCGCAGGCGCTCCTGTCCGCCGAGGTCTCGCAGCGGCAGATCGCCGAACTCGGCGCAGTCCTGCGCCGCGCGCTGGCCGAGTGAGCCGTGGATGCGGGCGAGCGCGGAGGTGAGGCCCCGTTGCACTCATCGATCATGAAAGGACGGATGTCGTGAAGTTCCGACTGGCTTTATTCGGAGGCATGGCCGCGCTGAGTGTGTGGGCGGGCATGGGGACGGCGTTTCCCGCGCCCGACGACACACGGGCCGTACCGGCCGACAGCAGGGGCTCGTCCACCGGCTTCGATCCCGCGGAGCTGCAGTCCGCCGCGGACGGGGTCCACCGCGCCGGGATGCCGGGCGTGTACGCCGAGGTGCGCGACGGCGGCCGGACCTGGCGCGGCGCCTCCGGGGTCGCCGATGTCACGACCGGACGTCCCGTCAGGCCCGGCATGCGCCAGCGCGTCGGCAGCATCACCAAGACCTTCACCGCCGCCGCGATCCTGCAGCAGGCCGAGCAGGGCCGGATCCGGCTCGACGCGCCGATCGACGACTATCTGCCTGGGCTGGTGCCCGGAGAGCGCGGCAGGAAGATCACGGTGCGGATGCTGCTCAACCACACCAGCGGCATCCCCGACTACATCCCCTATGCGTTCCCGTCCCTCCGGAAGTTCTCGCCGGAGAGCCTGGACGACAACCGGTTCCGGCAGTTCCGCCCGGCCGAGCTGATCGAGCTGGGACTCACGGCGCCTCCCGCCGGCGAGCCCGGAGGTCCTGCAGGGGTGTACTCCAACACCAACTACGTGATCCTCGGTCAGCTTCTGGAAAAGGTGACCGGTACCACGGCCGAGCAGTACATCACCCGGAACGTCATCGACCGCGCCGGACTCCGGCACACGGAGTTCCCGACCGGACCGCGCATCGAGGGACCGCACTCGCGGATGTACGAGGCGCTCTGGGGCCATCTCGACCCGCCGCGCGACTACAGCGTCTACAACATGTCCTGGGTGGCGCCGACGGCTTCCCTGATATCGACCATGGAGGACCTCAACCGCTTCTACGGCAAGCTGCTGGCCGGCAAGATCGTCGACCGGTCGTCGCTGGCGCAGATGCAGCGCACGGTCCGGGTCCGCGCCCTCGACGGAACGACGATCGACTACGGCCTCGGCCTGCAGAAGGTCACCGTCGAGGGATGCGGCACCTTCTGGGGCAACGCAGGCACGGTCTGGGGGGCCGGAACGACGTCCCTGACCCGGGCGGACGGCCACCGCCAGATGTCCGTCGCGATCAACCTCATGAGGTGGGCCCAGCCGGACTCCTCGGGGAAGCCGCAGCACGACCCCATCGACACCGCACTGTCGACGCTGTACCGGCAGGCGATGTGCGGCAAGGGAGAGACCCGGGAGTAGGTGTCCTCGTCCATGCGGTGTTCCCCCCTCCCGCGATCGGTGAGCCGATCGGAGAGGGGGCAACACCGGGCCGGCCGCCGCGGGGAGACGCGGCCGGGTGCTCAGGCCGCCGGTTGCGGCTCGGCGGGCCGCACCGCCGTACCGTCCGTGCGGCCCGGCTGCCGTAGCAGCAGGGCGATCGCCGCCGCCACCATCGAGACGCCGCCGGCCAGGGCGTAGGCGCCGTTGTAGCCCCAGGCGCCGACCACCATCGAGCCGAGGCCGCCGCCGAACAGGCCACTGACGAGCTTGCCGCTGTACACCAGGCCGTAGTTGGTGGCGTTGTAGTTCTCGCCGAAGTAGTCCGGAGTGAGCGCCGCGAACAGCGGGTAGAACGCGCCGCCGCCGAACCCGGAGAGGAACGCGAAGAACAGGAAGAGCCACTCGCTCCTGACGTCACCCGCCCAGATCACCCCGAACTGGGCGAGCCCCAGGACGACGATGACGAACACGAGGGTCGACTTGCGGCCCCAGCGGTCGGACATCCAGCCCACCACACCGCGGCCGACGCCGTTGACGACCGCCATCACGCCCATCGAGGAGGCCGCGACCAGCGGGCCGAAGCCCACGTCCTTGGCGAAGTCGACCTGGAAGGAGATGCCGAAGACGGAGACTCCCGCGGTCAACACGATGGAGATCCACATCAGCGGGAGCATGCCGCTGCGGACGGCCTCCTTCGGCGTGAACTGCCGTACGGCGGGCGGGTTCTTGGCGAGGGACGTGGCGTTGCGCTTGTCGCCGGTGAAGGTGAGCGGGTCGATGTCGGCCGGCCACCAGTTCTTCGGCGGGTCCTTGAAGAAGAACGCCGAGCCGAGCACCACGATCATGATGTAGCAGCCGATGAGGTCCAGGACCCGGTGGTAGTTCGCGGTGTCGAAGGCGTAGTTGAAGATGAAGATGAAGGGCAGGGAGCCGTACGCGAAGCCGCCGTTGACGAAGCCCGTGCGGGCGCCGCGCCGTTCGGGGAACCACTTGCCGACCATGTTGATGCACGTCGCGTACACCAGCCCGGCGCCGATCCCGCCGATCACACCGAAGCCCAGGATCGCCGGCCACACGTCACCGAGGTGCGACAGGGCGAGGAAGCCGACCAGGCACATACCGGATCCCGTGTACATCGCCCGGCGGGCGGTCAGGATGCCCTTCTCCCGCAGCCAGCCCGCCGGGAAGGCGATGCCGGCCTGGAAGAACACCCAGATGCTCAGGATCCAGAAGGCGTTGGACTGCGTCCAGCCGTGCGCGTGGGAGAGGGTGTCCTCCGCGGAGCCGTACGCGTACTCGAAGACACTGATCGCCATCATGGCGATCCACGGCAGGTAGATCATGAGCTTGCGGGAGTGGCCGAGGATGTCCCGGTCGGTCTCCCCGATCCGGTACACGCGCCCGTGCGCGTCGGTCACTTCACGATACGGCTGCCGGTCCTGGCCGGTGCTGTTCGTGGCTATCGGGTCTGCCGTCATGTCACGCCATCTCCTCGCCGAGCGGATGCGGGTTGGGGACGATGCGCCGGGCGTTCGGCCTGCCCGGTGCCTTGAGGAAGAGGGCCAGCACCGCGGAGGCCAGGCCGATGGAGCCCGCGAGGACGAACGCGCCGTGGTAGTCCCACTCGCCGACGACGACCGCGCCCAGACCCGAGCCGACCAGGCCCGAGACCAGGACGCCGAACTGCGCGCTGCCGAGCACGATGCACACGATGATCAGCGTGTTGCGGCGCCCGTACCGGTCGGACATCCAGCCGATGACGCCGCAGCACAGCAGACAGAACCACATCATCCACAGGACGGGCGTACGGGCCGCCTCCTTCGGTGTGTACTGCTTCACGGCGGGCGGGTTCTTCGCCAACGCCCGGCGGATCCTGGGGTCTTCGGTCGCCTTGAGCGGATCGACGTGCAGCGGCCACCAGTTCTTCGGCGGGTCCCTGAAGAACCAGCCCGCCGAGGCCACCACCAGACACAGCCCGACACCGACCGAGGCCAGCAGCACCCGGTAGTTGCTCAGGTCCAGCACCGAGGTGAAGAGGAAGACGAAGGGCACGGACCCGTAGGCGAAACCGCCGTTGACGAAGCCCGTCTTGCCGCCCTTGCGCTCCGGATACCACTTGCCGACCATGTTCACGCAGGTCGCGTAGACGAGACCGGCGCCGATGCCGCTGCACATGCCGAAGCCGAGATAGGCGACGACCACGTTCGGCGCGTACGCCAGGGACAGATAGCCCAGCAGTGTGCCGACCGCGCCGATCAGCATGGCCGTACGGGCGGGGAGGTGTCCGCTCTCCCGCAGCTGCCCGGCCGGAAAGGCCACGGCCGCCTGGAAGAACACCCAGACGCCCATCAGCCAGAAGATGTGCCCGCTGCTCCACAGATGCGCCTCGTGGAGCGTGTCCTCCGCCGACGTGAACGCGTACTCGGCGGAGCTGATGCCCATCATGCCCACCCAGGGCAGGATGACCATCCATTTCCGTGTCCGGCCCATCAGATCGACGTCCGACTCGCCGATCCGGTACACGCGGCCGTTGCGGTCCGTCACCTCCCTGCAGGGAACGGACCTCGAACAGTCGGTGGTTCTCATCGCTCAGCACCCCTTGCGTCGAAAGCTCTGGCCAGCGCCCCCTGTCCAATGCGTTTCGTGCGCGCACGGGTCCCGGGGCCGGCCGACGCGCACCGTCGGCCGGCCCCTGCTCACTCACCTCATGAACCGCCCCCCAACAGTCCTGCCGCCCGCGCCCACCGGTACTTCGCGCCGAGCACGGCCACCGGCTTCTCGGTCGTGTACGGGTACGCCACGACCCCCCGCTCGAACAGGTACTGGCAGGCCTCCTCGACCTCGACGTCCCCCGCGAGGGACGCCACGACCGGCTTCTCGATTCCCCGCTCGCGGAACTCGGCGACCACCCGCGCGGTCACCTCGGCGAACACCATCGGCGGGGTGACGATCGTGTGCCAGTAGCCGAGTACCAGCGCATGGATCCGCGGGTCCTCCAGGCCCAGCCGGATCGTCGCCTCGTACGTCGACGGCGGCTCGCCCCCGGTGATGTCCACGGGGTTGCCGGCCGCCCCGAACGGCGGGATGAACCGGCGGAACGCCTCGTCCAGGTCGGGCGGGATCTCCATCAGGGACAGCCCGTTGTCGGTCACCGCGTCCGACAGCAGTACGCCGCTGCCGCCGGCGCCCGTGATGATCACGACGTTGTCGCCCCTGGGAGCGGGCAGGACGGGCAGGGCGCGGGCGTACTCCAGCATGTCGTTCAGGCCGGGCGCCCGGATGACGCCGGCCTGCCGGAGGATGTCGTCGTACACCGCCTCGTCGCCCGCGAGCGCCCCGGTGTGCGAACCGGCCGCCTTCGCGCCGGCCGCCGTACGGCCCGCCTTCAGCACCACGACCGGCTTCTTCGGCACGGTCGCGCGGGCCGCCTCCACGAACGCCCGCCCGTCCTTGAGGTCTTCCAGGTGCATGGCGATGCACTCGGTGTGCGGGTCCTCGCCGAACCAGGTCAGCAGGTCGTCCTCGTCCAGGTCCGACTTGTTGCCGAGGCCGACGATCGCCGACACGCCCGTCTTCGTGGTGCGGGCGAAGCCCAGGATGGCCATGCCGATGCCACCGGACTGCGAGGTCAGGGCCACGCCCCCCTTCACGTCGTACGGTGTGCAGAACGTGGCGCACAGGTCCTGCCAGGTGGAGTAGTAGCCGTAGATGTTCGGGCCGAGCAGACGAACGCCGTACCGTTCGGCGATCCGCACGACCTCCGCCTGGAGTTCGTCCTCGCCGGTTTCCGCGAACCCGGAGGGGATGAGGACGGCGTTCGGGATCTTCTTGCGTCCCACCTCCTCCAGGGCCGCGGCCACGAACTTGGCGGGAATGGCGAAGACGGCCACATCCACCTCACCGGGAACGTCCGTGACACTCTTGTACGCCTTGCGGCCCAGAATGTCATCGGCCTTGGGGTTCACCGGATGGATCTCCCCGGAGAAACCGCCGTCGACGAGGTTGCGCATCACCGAATTGCCGATCTTGCCCTGCTCGTTGGAGGCGCCGATCACGGCGACGGAAGCCGGCTGCATCAGACGGCGCATGGACGCGAGGATCTGCTCGCGGGTGTACGTCCTCCTCGGTGCCGGCTGCTTCTCGGCGAGGATCACCCGGATATCCGCGGCCATCGCGCCGTCCGGGGTCGCGATCACCGGGTTGAGGTCCACCTCGGCTATCTCCGGGAAGTCCGCGACCAGTTCGGACACCCGCCGGATCTGCTCGGCGACCGCCCACCGGTCCACACCCGCCTGCCCGCGCACCCCGCGCAGGATCTCCGCCGACCGGATGGAGTCGAGCATCGACAGCGCCTCGTCGGCCGTGACCGGCGCGAGCCGGAACGTCACGTCCTTCAGCACCTCGACCAGCACCCCGCCGAGCCCGAACGCCACGACCTTCCCGAACGTGGGGTCGGTGACCGCGCCGACGATGACCTCCTGCCCCTCGGGCAGCAGCTCCTGCACCTGGACGCCCTCGATGCGGGCTTCGGCGTTATAGGCGCGCGCGTTCTCGATGATCCGGCAGAACGCGGCCCGTACGTCCGCCGCGCCCTCCACCCCGACGACCACACCGCCGGCGTCGGTCTTGTGCAGGATGTCCGGCGAGACGATCTTCATCACGACGGGCCCGCCGGAACGTGCCGCCGCGGCCACCGCCTCGTCCACGTCCCTGGCCAGCTCCTCGCCCGGTACGGCGATCCCGTACGCGTCGGCGATCACCTTGCCCTCGGGCGCGGTCAGGGCACTGCGGCCCTCGGCGCGCACGCCGTCGAGGAGCGACCGCACCCTCAGCACCCGGTCTTCGGCCATCACGTCAGATCACTCCGTTCGACTTGAGCAGGCGCAACTCCTCGTCACCGAGGCCGAGTTCGCCGAGGTAGACCTCTTCGTTGTGCTCGCCGAGGAGCGGGGACGCGGTCACCTCGACGGGGGAGTCGGAGAGCTTGAGCGGGCTGCCCACCGTGACGAACTCGCCGCGCTCGGGGTGCGGGACGCGCACCACCATCTCGTTGGCGGCGAGCGAGGTGTCCTCGATGATCTCCTTGGTGGACAGGATCGGCCCGCACGGGATGTTGTGCGCGTTCAGCCGCTCCAGCACCTCCCACTTGGGGAGCGTGGCCGACCACTCCTCGATCAGCTGGAACATCTTGTTCAGCTTCGGCAGCCGGGCCTCGGGGGTCGCCCACTCGGGGTCGTCGGCGAGTTCGGGCCGGCCGATGAGTTCGCTGATCGGCTGCCAGCCGACGGGCTGGACGATGACGTACACGTAGTCGTTGGGGCCGCCCGGCGCGCACTTGACCGCCCAGCCGGGCTGGCCGCCGCCGGACGCGTTGCCCGAACGGGGAACCTCGTCGCCGAAGTCCTCGTTGGGATATTCAGCGAGGGGGCCCTGTGCCAGGCGTTGCTGGTCGCGCAGCTTCACCCGGCACAGGTTGAGTACAGCGTGCTGCATCGCCACGTTGACCCGCTGCCCACGCCCGGTGTGCTCCCGCTGGTACAGCGCCGCGAGTATCCCCGCCACGGCGTGCACCCCCGTCCCCGAGTCCCCGATCTGGGCTCCCGTCGCCAGCGGCGGCCCGTCCTCGAAACCGGTGGTCGCCATCGACCCGCCCATGGCCTGCGCGACGACCTCGTACGCCTTGAAGTCGGTGTACGGGCCGTCCCCGAACCCCTTGATGGAGGCATAGACGATCCGCGGATTGATCTCCCTGATGCGGTCCCAGGTGAACCCCATGCGGTCGACCGCGCCCGGCCCGAAGTTCTCGACCATGACGTCCGAGCGCCGTATCAGCTCGGTGAGGATCTCCTTGCCGCGCTCGGTCTTGGTGTTCAGGGTGATGCTGCGCTTGTTGCAGTTGAGCATCGTGAAGTAGAGCGAGTCGACGTCCGGCAGGTCACGCAGCTGCCCCCGGGTGATGTCGCCGGTCGGTGCCTCCAGCTTGACGACATCGGCACCGAGCCAGGCGAGCAGCTGGGTGGCCGAGGGCCCGGACTGGACGTGGGTCATGTCGAGGACGCGAATGCCCTCAAGTGCCCTGGCGGTCATGGGCGTTCACCTCACTTGTACATGGTCTGGTTCATGGTTCCGGGGGCGTACGCGTCCGGGTCGACCCAGACGTTGATCAGCGACGGCCTGCCCGACTCGCGGGCGCGGCGCAGGGCGGGGCCGATGTCGGCGGGGGCGCGGACCTCCTCGCCGTACCCGCCCAGCATCTGCGCGAACTTGTCGTACGCGACGTCGCCGAGGGTGTTGCCGACCCGCTCGCGCTCCTTGCCGTACTTGGCGGCCTGGCCGTAGCGGATCTGGTTCATCGAGGAGTTGTTGCCGACGATGCCGACGAACGGGAGGTCGTAGCGGACGAGGGTCTCGAAGTCCCAGCCGGTGAGGGAGAACGCGCCGTCGCCGAAGAGGGCGACGACCTCCTTGTCGGGGCGTGCCTGCTTGGCGGCGAGCACGAAGGGGACCCCGACGCCGAGCGTGCCGAGCGGGCCCGGGTCCATCCAGTGGCCGGGAGATTTGGGCTGCACGACCTGCCCGGAGAAGGTGACGATGTCGCCGCCGTCGCCTATGTAGATCGAGTCCTCGGTGAGGAAGTCGTTGATCTCGCTGACCAGCCGGTACGGGTGGATCGGGGAGGCGTCCGAGCGCAGCTGCGGCAGCCGCTTCTCGAGCGCGGTCTGCTCGGCCGCGCGCAGTTCGTCCAGCCACTCCTTGCGCTGGGGCGCTCCGCCGTTCAGCCGACCCGAGGCGGCCTCGGTCACGGACTTCAGCACCAGGCCGGCGTCGCCGACGATGCCGAGGTCGATGTCCCGGTTTTTGCCGACCGTGCGGTAGTCCAGGTCGATCTGGACGACCGTGGCGTCGGGGGAGAGACGCTTGCCGTAGCCCATGCGGAAGTCGAACGGGGTGCCGACGATCACGATGACGTCGGCGTTCGAGAACGCGTACCGGCGGGAGAGCTGGAAGTGGTGCGGGTCGCCGGGCGGGAGGGTGCCGCGGCCGGCGCCGTTCATGTACGCCGGGATGTCGAGGGCGCGGACGAGCTCGATGGCGGCCCCGGTGCCGCGGGTCGTCCACACCTGGCTGCCCAGCAGGATCGCGGGCCTCTCGGCGTGCACCAGCAGGTCGGCGAGCTTCTCGACGGCCTCCGGGTCGCCGGCGGTCCGGGTCGAGGCACGGTAGGCGCCGGACCGGGGCACCCTGGCCCTGTCCGCCGGGACCTCGGCGTCCAGGACATCGCGGGGGATCTCCAGGAAGGAGGGGCCGGGGGCGCCGTGGTAGCACTCGCGGAACGCCATCGACACCATGTCCGCGGCCCGCGCCGTGTCCGGCACCGTCGCAGCGAACTTGGTGATCGGCGTCATCATGTCGACGTGCGGCAGGTCCTGCAGGGACCCCATCTTGTGCTGGGTGAGCGCCCCCTGGCCGCCGATCAGCAGCATCGGGGACTCCGCGCGGAAGGCGTTGGCGACCCCGGTGACGGCGTCCGTCGTCCCCGGACCGGCGGTGACGACCGCGCAGCCGGGCCTGCCGGTGATGCGCGCGTAACCGTCGGCGGCGTGGGCGGCGACCTGCTCGTGGCGGACGTCGACGACCTCGATGCCCTCGTCGACGCAGCCGTCGTAGATGTCGATGATGTGGCCGCCGCACAACGTGTAGATGCGGTCGACCCCTTCGGCCTTCAGAGCCTTGGCGACGAGGTGACCGCCGGAAATCACGTCCTGGGTGTCGTCGGGCATGGCGAAGCCCTGTCCCTTCGTAGGGGGTTGGAACGCTCTCAGTACATTGCATACAGTCGACGAATACTGTATGAAGCTTGTTATCCCGCATCCGGTGAGTGGTGTCCAGGGGGCGTGCGGCACTTTTGAGACAGGAGCCGAAATGGACCTGTACGAACACCAGGCAAGGGAACTCTTCGAGGAGCACGGCATCGTGGTGCCGAGGGCCGAGGTCACCGACTCGCCCAAGGAAGCACGTGAGATCGCTCGCAGGCTCGGCGGACGAGTGGTGGTGAAAGCCCAGGTCAAGACCGGCGGACGAGGCAAGGCGGGCGGTGTGAAGCTCGCCGCCGACCCGGCCGCCGCGGAGCTCACCGCACGCCGGATCCTCGGCATGGACATCAAGGGCCACACGGTCGGCAAGGTGATGCTCGCCCAACCCGTCGACATCGAGGCCGAGTTCTACGTCTCCTATGTACTCGACCGCGCGGCGGGCACCTTCCTCGCCATCGCCTCCGCCGAGGGCGGCATGGAGATCGAGGAGGTCGCGGCAAGCCGCCCGGAAGCAATCGCCCGTATCCCCGTCGACCCGGCCGAGGGCGTCACCTCGGCGAAGGCGGGCGAGATCGCCGAGGCGGCGGGGCTTCCACCGCAGAGCGTCGACGTTCTTGTACGACTGTGGGAGGTGCTCGTCCGCGAGGACGCGCTGCTCGTCGAGGTCAACCCGCTCGTGCGGACCGCCCAGGGCCGCATCCTCGCCCTCGACGGCAAGGTCACCCTCGACGACAACGCCCGCTTCCGGCAGGCACGTTGGGGGGACGGGCCGCAGGAGCACCACGATCCGCTGGAGGCGGCGGCCGCCGAGCGCGGCCTCAACTACGTGAAGCTCGACGGCGAGGTCGGCATCATCGGCAACGGCGCGGGCCTGGTCATGTCGACCCTCGACGTGGTCGCCGGCAGCGGTGCGCGGCCCGCCGACTTCCTCGACATCGGCGGCGGCGCCTCCGCCCGGATCATGGCCGACGGTCTTTCGGTGATCCTCTCCGACCCGGCCGTCAAGTCCGTCTTCGTCAACGTCTTCGGTGGGATCACCGCCTGCGACGCCGTCGCCGACGGGATCGTGGCGGCCGTCGACAGCATCCGGCTGACCAAGCCGCTGGTCGTCCGCCTCGACGGCAACAACGCCGCCCGGGGCCGCGCGATCCTCGACGAGCGCGCGCACCCGCTGGTCGAACAGGTCACCACCATGGACGGCGCCGCCCGCCGGGCCGCCGAACTCGCCCGCACCGCCTGAGGAGGGGGAACATGGCCATCCATCTCACCAAGGAGAGCAAGGTCCTCGTCCAGGGCATGACCGGCGGCGAGGGCATGAAGCACACCCGGCGCATGCTCGCGGCCGGCACGAACATCGTCGGCGGGGTGAACCCGCGCAAGGCCGGCCGGACCGTCGACTTCGACGGGCAGTCGGTGCCCGTCTTCGGGTCGGTCGCCGACGGCATGCGGGCGACCGGAGCCGACGTCACCGTCGTCTTCGTCCCGCCGGCCTCCGCCAAGGCCGCCGTCACCGAGGCCGCCGACGCCCGCATCCCGCTGGCCGTCGTCATCACCGAGGGCATCCCGGTCCACGACACCGTCGCCTTCACCCACTACGCCGCCGAGCGCGGCACCCGGATCATCGGCCCCAACTGCCCCGGCCTGATCACCCCTGGCCAGTCCACCGCGGGCATCATCCCCGCCGACATCACCAAGCCCGGCCGCATCGGCCTCGTCTCCAAGTCGGGCACGCTCACCTACCAGCTGATGTACGAGCTGCGCGACATCGGCTTCTCCACCTGCGTCGGCATCGGCGGTGATCCCGTCGTCGGCACCAGCCACATCGACTGCCTGGCCGCCTTCCAGGACGACCCCGACACCGAACTCGTCGTCCTCATCGGGGAGATCGGCGGCGACGCGGAGGAGCGCGCGGCCGCCTACATCCGCGAGCACGTCACCAAGCCCGTCGTCGGCTACATCGCCGGGTTCACCGCGCCCGAGGGCCGGACCATGGGCCACGCGGGCGCCATCGTCTCCGGCTCGGCCGGTACGGCGCAGGCGAAGAAGGAGGCGCTGGAGGCGGCCGGAGTCCAGGTGGGCCGGACCCCGACCGAGACGGCGGAACTCGTCCTCGCCCAGCTCGCCGGGGCGTAGTGACACGCGTCCGTACAGCGTCCGGCGCACGACGGTGCGAGCCGTGCGCCGGACGGCCCTGCACCTCATCTCCCGGGAAGGGCCCGACGGGCCCCTTTCTCTCGACCGTGCACCGAGAGCGGAGCATCCGAATGGCACCCACCCTCACCGTCAAAGCCGGAACGTCCTGGGCCGAGGCCTGGCAGCGCTGCCTCGCCGCCGCGCCCGAGGCGTTCCGGGACGACCGCGTCCTCAACCTCTGGAACGCCGCCTGGCACGCGGACGGCCGGGCGCTGCCCGCCATCAGCCCCGTCGACGGCAGCCCGATCGCCGGCCCGCCCCGGCTGGACGCAGCCGCCGCCCGGCAGGCCGTGCGGGCCTCGCTCGACCAGCACCGCGCCTGGCGGCACATCCCTCCGGCCGAACGCCGGGCACGGGTCGCGGCCACCCTCGACGCACTCACGGAACACCGTGAACTGCTCGCCCTCCTGCTCGTCTGGGAGATCGGCAAGCCCTGGCGGCTCGCCCAGGCGGACGTCGACCGGGCCATCGACGGGGTCCGCTGGTACGTGGACGGCATCGAGCCGATGATCGCCGGCCGGGCACCACTGGACGGCCCGGTGTCCAACATCGCCAGCTGGAACTACCCGATGAGCGTCCTCGTCCACGCCCTGCTGGTCCAGGCGCTCGCGGGCAACGCGGTCATCGCCAAGACCCCGACCGACGGCGGGGTCGCCTGCCTGACCCTCGCCTGCGCGCTCGCCGCCCGGGAGGGCATCCCCGTCACCCTGGTCAGCGGCAGCGGAGGCGAGCTGTCGCAGGCGCTGGTGCGCGCGCCCGAGATCGGCTGCGTCTCCTTCGTCGGTGGCCGCGACACCGGCGCCGCCGTCGCCACGGCCGTCGCCGACCTCGGCAAACGGCACGTCCTGGAACAAGAGGGCCTGAACACCTGGGGCATCTGGAACTGCTCGGACTGGGACGCAGTCACCGCGGTCATCCCGAAACTCTTCGACTACGGCAAACAGCGCTGCACGGCCTACCCGCGGTTCGTGGTCCAGCGGGATCTCTTCGACGCGTTCCTCGCCGCGTATCTGCCGGCGGTGCGTCGCGTGTGTGTCGGCCACCCCCTGGCGGTGGAGCGCACGGACGACCCCTTCCCCGACCTGGACTTCGGCCCGGTGATCAACGCGGCCAAGGCGAAGGAACTGCGCGACCAGGTCACGGAGGCCGTCGACCGCGGCGCCGTCCCCCTGTACCGCGGCAAGGAGGCCGACGGCCGCTTCCTGCCCAGACAGGACACATCGGCGTACGTCCACCCGGTCACCCTGCTCAACCCGCCCCCCTCCTCCCCGCTCCACCACGCGGAACCCTTCGGCCCGGTCGACACGATCGTCCTGGTCGACACGGAGGCGGAGCTGCTGGCCGCGATGAACGCGTCCAACGGCGCCCTGGTCGCGACCCTCTCCACCGACGACAGGGCCACGTTCGAGAGGCTGGCACCGCAGATCCGCGCCTTCAAGGTCGGCCACGGCGAGCCCCGCTCCCGCGGCGACCGCGACGAGCTCTTCGGCGGCTTCGGAGCGTCCTGGCGCGGGGCCTTCGTCGGCGGTGAGCTGCTGGTGCGAGCCGTCACGCAGGGCCCGGCGGGTGAGCGGCTGCCCGGGAACTTCCCGGAGTACCAGCTGACGCCCTGACCCGCACATCCCTGCGCACGGTGCGCGACCGCTCACCCGCCGTACACCCCCGGCGGCCGTGGCCCTCCGACCGCCCCGGCCGCCGCTCGCCGCACAGATACGCAGGTGAAACGCACTCCGAAACCTTGGTATTGTTGTCCATGTCGCCGCGGGGAACAGCCCCGGCAAGGCGGCAGACACCTTGTCCGGGTGGCGGAATGGCAGACGCGCTAGCTTGAGGTGCTAGTGCCCTTTATCGGGCGTGGGGGTTCAAGTCCCCCCTCGGACACCAGCCGGGACGTTCACGAGATCGTCCCGAAGCGTTCACGAATTACCGGTCGAGTCATGTGACTCACCGGTATTTCGTCGTTTCTGGGGCCTTCGGGCCTCGTGATCGGCCCGGTGAGGGCTACGACCTCGGTGGGGATGTAGGCGGTGACACTCTCGGCCAGTGACGCCGCAGGTCCGGCAGCTGGCGTGCGAGATGAGACGTCTTGCCGGCCGCTTCGTAGGCTCGGTTTTATCGGCTCCAGGACGGGGCTGGCCCGTCGCCCTTTGAGCGCGGCTGCAGCGCCGCTGGCCTGAGTAGTCTCGGTAGGGGTGTGCTGGGTGGTGTCGGATGGTTCTCCATCGTCCGGAACCACCAGGTCAGAGGACTTACGCCATGAGGCGTGATCCACCTTGTGACAGCTTGTGTCGCACCATCCGCTCACGCATTGCTCACGCAGCAGGGGCTGGTCACCAGTGCGTTCGTTCCTTCCAGCGCGGCTTTGCTTTCCGGGGTGTCTCAAGGCAGCGCCAGGTTAGTACTCCAGCGTGACTTCGTGGTGTTGCAATGGAGCTGGTCGAGCGGTACAAGGCCGCGCCGGACCGGCGCCCTTTCGGGTGGCGGTCCGGCGCGGCCCGGTGTCAGCTCGCGGTGCGGGCGGGCGGATCAGCCCCAGGAGGTGCCGGCCGGCTCGCGGACCACGGCGTTGAGGCGGTTGAAGAAGTTGGTGACGCCGATCAGCAGGATCAGCGCGGAGAGCTGCTCCTCGCCGTAGTACCCGCGCAGGCGGTCCCACAGTTCGTCGGACACCGCGTCCTCGGAGCGGTCGGCCAGCCTGGTGGTCCGTTCGGCGAGTTCGAGCGCGGCGCGCTCGGCGTCTGTGAAGAACGGTGCCTCCCGCCAGGCGGCGACCGTGGCGATCCGTTCCTCGCTCTCGCCCGCCTTGCGCAGGTTCTGCACATGGGCGTGGACGCAGGCGCTGCAGCCGTTGAGCTGGCTGGCGCGCAGCGCGACGATCTCCTGCAGCTCGTGCGTGATTCCGCCCTGGCCGATGGCCTTGATGATGCTGCCGATGCCCTTCATCGCGTCCGGCAGGACGAACGCGGGATTCTTCATGCGTGATTCCATGCCGCCCAGCCTCCCGGCCGACCATCACCATGATCAACGTAGACTTCCGCGCTGATCGATAACCGTGGGATTATCGATCGAGGACACGGGGGGTCCAGTGGAAATCCGGGACATCGAGATCTTCCTGGTGCTCGCCGAGGAGCTGCACTTCGGCCGGGCCGCCGAGCGCCTGCACGTCTCCCAGGCGCGAGTCAGCCAGACCATCAAGAAGCAGGAGCGCCGGATCGGCGCCGCGCTGTTCGAGCGCACCAGCCGTACGGTTCGGCTGACCGAGGTCGGCCGGCAGCTGCGCGACGATCTGCAGCCTGTGTACATGGGCCTGCACGAGTCGCTGGAGCGGGCCAGGATGGCCGGGCGGGGAGTGACCGGGCGGCTGCGGGTCGGCATGATGCCGTTCAACATCGTCGACCTGCACCACTACTGGCGTGCGTTCCGCAGGCACCATCCCCGATGGGAGCTGCAGATCAGGCCAGCGCCGTACGCCGACCCGTTCGGCGCGCTGCGCGCCGGCGCCATGGACGTCTTCGTCGCCTGGCTGCCGGTGGAGGAACCGGATCTGACGATCGGTCCGACGCTGCTCACTGACCCTCGGGTGCTGGCCGTGGCCGACCACCACGAGCTCGCCGGGCGCGACACCGCGCCGCTGGAGGCGTTCGCGGACTTCGCGCACGCGACCACCACCGGCGTCCCGGACTACTGGGAGGACAGCTACCTGCCCTTCCACACCCCGCGCGGCCGTGCCATCGAGCGTGCCCATCTGGTGCTCGGCCCGGACGAGTTGATCAGTCTGATCTCGATGGGTGACATCGTGCAGACATTCCCCCGCCACGTGACGCGGTACTGGGGCATGCCGAACATCCGCTGGCTGCCGGTGCCCGATCTGGCCATCCTCAGCTACGCGCTGGTCTGGCGCGGCGAGGCCGAGAATGACGCGATCCGCGCGCTCGCCGACACCGTGCGCGACCTGGGCACGCTGGTGCTCTGATCAGTGCCTGTGGCTGATGATCAGAAACACGCGCTTCCCTTGTCACGCGACGACGTGACTCTCGCCAACCGCTCGGACCCGTGGCCCGGAGGCGGGCCACGGTCGAGGAACGGCTGGAGCGCGCTGCAGCCAACTATGCCGACGGCGAGCCGGTCGGATGCGAGGAGATCGCCAAGGACACACCTGAGCCGGCGTGCCTCGTGGAGGTGGAGCGGTTCTGGGCCCGGGTCGGCGGGAGGGAGGAGCTCGGCGCCCGGCTGAACCCGACGAACGCCTCCCGCCCAAGTTGCTGCACTGGTCGAACTGGCGCAGACACCACCGAGCCGCCGCCCGTCGCAGCCACTACCGACGACGACTCGACAGTCCTTCAACCGGATGGATCACGAAGTCACACTGGAGTGCTGGTACTCCAGTCGAACTTGTGTATTTTTGCTGGTCAACGGCCTGGCAGTGGGGAGTGTTGCGAGGGTTTGGCCTGCGCGGGACGGTCTTGGGCCGGCCGTCCACCCAATGTGCGCGCGCCGCATGTAATGACAACGCCGGGCACGTGCTTGGTGGCGACGTCGCCATCGGGACCACTTCACCCCGTGGTCGCGGCGTGCAGGACGGCGACGGGTTCAGCTGCCAGCAGACGACGGATTTCGGCTGGTGTGAGGGACACGAGGTCGGGTGTGTCGGCCTCGTCACCCCCATGCCTCGGGCGGGGCCTGGGCGAGGACGTGGTCGATGCGCGGGCCGTGGATTGGCTGGGACTTGGGCATGGCGACCACGTAGGAGAAGGTCGCGCTCCGAGGGGGCTCGAGTGCCACTCTCGAAGCGCGAAGCCTTCGACCTGCGGCCCACCGCCCGCCACACCCTGCTGTGCGTGAGGCAAGACGGCCTGTGCGGCGCCGAGTGGACTTTCGCGGCCTACCTGTTCGAGCTGGGAGGGCTGCCGGTTGCCTGGCAGCTGAGTGTCCGCTGGCGTGGCGCTCTCCTTTCCGGAGGTCATCTCTTTGCTTCGGCTGGGTCCCAGCACCACGGCAGCACCACGGAACGGGGCAGGTGTCTGAGGGCCCAACTGGCCAGTCGATATCGAGCACTGGGAATGCTGACCAGTCGGCCTCGATCGAGATCACGCAGGGCTACCATGGCGACCTGGTCAGCGGAGAGCCAAGTCCAGGGGAAGTTCTTCGTGGCGAGGGCGGCTCGCTCATGGAACTCGGTACTGGTGTATCCGGGCAACACCGCGGTCATGCACACGCCGGACCGACGGACCAGCTGGGACCGGCCGACAGACTCGGTGAAGGCGAGGATCCAGGACTTGCTCGGGGGGTAAGTGCTGGCCAGCCAGATCCGAGAGCAGCTACCGACGCCACGCATGCGCGCCCTGCTCGACGGCATCGACGCAAGCGAGCACCGGCTGCGCGGCGTGGTGCACTGCGCCATGCACATCGATGACGCGCCGCTGGACGAACTGACCGTCGCACGGTTCGCGGCGGCGCTGGCCCCCAAGATGCAAGGGGCGTCGGTCCTGGACCGGCTCACCCGCAAGCGGGACCTCGACCTGTTCCTGCTGATCCCTTCCGAGGCCGCCGACACGTGCACCATCAACCAGGCCCCCTACGTCGGCGGGAACCTCTACCTTGAGGCCCTGGTCCGTCAGCGTCGCCAGGCGGGGATCCCGGCCCACGCCATTGCCTGGGGAGCCCTCGACGAGACCGGATACGACGTCCGTAACAATCTCACGGCCCAGCTCGCTGTTGCGGGTACGCCGCCGCTCGGCTGGAAGGACGCCTTCTCGGCGGCCGACGACATCCTCACCCGTGACATCCCGGTGGCCTGCGTAGGCCGCTACAACTGGGGCCGGCTCCGAGTCCTGCTGCCTCTCGTCACCGCTCCCCGGCACAGCCTGATCGTCCCGACCTACGAAGAGATCGACGGCCAGTCCCAGGAGGAATTCCTGGCCTCCCTGGCCGGGCTGCCGCCGACACAGGCCCACGCCGCGCTGCAGCAAGCCGTCACCCAGATCATGGCCAAGGCCATGACGATGGAACCCGGTGCACTGGACCCGCACCGGCGGCTCGACGAGTACGGATTCGACTCCCTGATGGCCACGGAACTCCTGCTCTCCGTGCGCCAACAGTTCAACGTTGGCATCCCTCCCATGAGCCTGTTCCGCGGCGGCACCATCCGCCGCATCACCACATCGCTGCACCTGCGCCGGGGCCTGACCGAACCGTCCACACCGGCCCCGGCGACCGGCAGCGTGGCAGCAAGGATCTCCGCACAAGCCACACCCGACAATCCGACCGACCACTTCCCGCCCGATCGCACGCCTGCGCAAGCCACCCACTGAGCGCCCTGCTCCATCGATGGTGCCGTTGCCTTGGCCATGGCAGAGGGCACCGGAGCATGCCCTGAATCACCGTGATCAGCGCCGCCGCGTCCGCGACGCCTGCGGCGACGGCGTAGCTGCCGCTGGAGGGCCCTGAGCAGCAGAGCGCTGCGTGGCCCTCACCGAGGCGGCGGATACGCCGGGTCAGCGCACGGGCGAGGCTGTGGGCATCGTCTAGGGTGCGCTGCCCGAGCGTCTGGTCGAGCACGGTAGCCGCGTTGTGCCCTGCGGTCTCCGCCTCGGTGAGCACGGTGGCCAGTGCGTCCCAGGCAGGGTCGGCCAGTACGCGCTCTGCGTGCTCTGGTACCGCCTCCTGGAGGTGATGGGCGAAGCGGCGCTTGGCCTGGAGGCTGGGAGAGCGTTGCGCGATGCCCGCCAAGACCGGTCCGGTCTGCGTGATCGCGGTCGTCGACCAAGGGCCCGGACGCTAGGCGGAGGAGGCCGAGCGGGTCTTCGAGCGCTTCTACCGCTTCGACCCTCCCGCTCCCGGGACCACGGCGGCAGCGGCCTCGGCCTCGCCATCGCCACAGCGATCACCCAAGGGCACGGCGGACGCGTGGATCTGGACATCAGGCCAGGCCAGGGACGCGTTTCCCGCTTGGCCCTCCCCTTGGTCGACGGGGCCCGACCTGTCTGAGAAAGAGCGCCCAGCGCTGCATCGTGTCCTCGCCAGCGCCTGGGGTGACCAGGCATGTTTGCCCCGCGTGCACCCATCGCATTTGCGTGAATCTGCATCCCGCAGCAGCGGTGACCGGCCAGGTGGTTGTCCCCTTTCAGCACCTCTGCTACTGGTCCGGCCTGGCTCGTGCGGTCGTCCGTGCGGAGATTTCGGTACGAGACCGGGACGTCGTCGTCACGTTCCTGGGCTGGACGTTGTCGCTCAGCAGTGGCTAATTATGAGCAGCCTCGATGCCATGGGTCATGGCGGCGGTGAAGAGGTCTGGTTTCGACAGCCCGTTCAATTGATCAGTTGGGGGATTTTGCGCCATGAGCGACGGTAGACGGGAGCCGGGCGTGCCTCGTCCGGAGAGCGACGCGGCAGCCCACGCGCACGGGGAGGCCATCGATCCGTCGGCAGCGGACAACCTCGGCGGCGAGCATACGCCGAGCGCGTCCCACGGGGCCGCCCCCGGCTCCGACGGCGGCTTCACCGACCCGGCCCCGAACCCGGACGCCATCATCGTCCAGGGCGGACGCACGGCCACTGGCCCCAACGACTCGTCGCGGGCGATCGGTCCGAAGCAGGATGATCCTCGGGCGATCGGTCCGAAGCAGGATGATCCTCGGGCGATCGGTCCGAAGCAGGATGATCCTCGGGCCATTGGTCCGAAGCAGGATGATCCCCGGGCCATTGGTCCCAAGCAGGACGACCCCCGATCCATCAGCGGGCTCGCAGAGGACGACGGGATCATCGTGCAGGGCGGGATCATCGTCCAAGGCGGGCGGGGTACCGGTGGGACCGATGATCCTCGGGCCATTGGGCCGAAGCAGGACGATCCCCGTTCGGTCGGACACGGCATCATCGTCCAGGGTGGGCGTACCGAGCATCCGAAGACCAGGCCCCATCAGAAGAGCCCCAAGAAGCGGAAGCTCATGGCGCTGGTCATCGGCGGCGGTGTCCTGGTGGTCGCCGTGGGCGGGGTGATCATGGGACGGCATCTCGGCAACGACCCGGCCACCACCACGCCGCAGGCCGCCGCCTCGCCCACGACCGCGGCTTCGGTGACCCCTGCCGGCGGTCCCGCACCCGCTTCTTCGGCTTCGGTTTCGGCGTCGGCCTCCGCCCACAACCCTGCGCCGACGCCCAGCGCGAGCGCCTCGCCCAACGCGGTGCACTCGCCGACGGCCGGCGCCTCCGCCCCGCCGTCGCCCGCCGGGAGGGGCAGCGCCTCGCCGGTGCAGGCGCCGCCGAGGCCGTCGAGCCCGCCGGTGCTGGCGCTGAGCCCGACGAGCGTGCAGGAGTACTGCGCAAACGGCCAATGGCCGAACACGCTCGTCGTCCGCAACAGCGGGAGCGGCAGCCTGAGCTGGACGGTCGGCGCCTTGCCTGCGGGGGTCACCGTCAGCCAGGGCGGAGGGACCCTCGCCGCCAACGCCTCGCAGGAGATCACGCTGGGCGGCCGGACCGAGCAGCAGCCCCAGAACGGCCAGTTCACGATCAGCTTCTCCAGCAACGGCGGCAGCGGCCAGGTGACCGTCACCTGCGCCTGAGTGAAGCCTGAGTGAAGGCGGTGGGTGCCTGCGCCGGGAGCGCGGGCACCATCGCTCGCGGGAAAATGCCGTGCCCTCGGCAGCCGGCCCCGCCTAGACTCGCCATGCGTCGCGCGCCGCGTGACCTGTGATTCGAGACCACCGAGGGGAGCCCGGCCGTGCGTGACCGTACCGCCGTCGTCGTTTCCCCGTTGCGGTCCGAGGTGATCCTGGTGTCCTCGTCCGTCCGGTGTCCGCTGCGCGGCCGGCACCGGATGCCCTGACGATGCTCTGACTCAGATCGCCTGCAGCTCACTGCTTTTCCGTTGGCATGGCTGTGCCTTCGTCTTCTTCGTCCGGGAAATCGCGCTGCCCTTTTTCCTGATCCTCAGAAAGGCCATGGGCCGTGCGCACCAACGTCAACTCTCTCGCCGCCGTCCGCAACCTCGGCATCCTCGCCCACGTCGACGCGGGCAAGACCACCGTCACCGAGCGGATCCTGTATGCGACGGGGACCACCCACCGGCGCGGCGAGGTCCACGACGGCACCACCGTCACCGACTTCGACTCCCAGGAACGCGACCGGGGCATCACCATCTTCGCCGCCGCCGTCAGCTGTGCCTGGGACGGCCACCGGATCAACCTCATCGACACCCCGGGCCATGTCGACTTCGCCGACGAGGTCGAGCGCTCGCTGCGTGTCCTGGACGGGGCCGTCGCCGTCTTCGACGCCGTCGCCGGCGTGGAGCCGCAGAGCGAGTCGGTGTGGCGGCAGGCCGACCGGCACGGCGTACCGAGGATCGCGTTCGTCAACAAGCTGGACCGCGCGGGCGCCGACCTCGACCGGGCCGTCGCCTCCATCCGGGAGCGACTGCATCCGGCGCCGCTCGTCGTCCAGCTGCCCATCGGTACGGAGGGCGGTTTCACCGGTGTCGTGGATCTGGTGCGCATGCGGGCTCTGGGCTGGGACGACGGCAGTGAGGGGCCCGTCGAGGGACCGGTGCCGGACGTGCTGCGCGAGGAGGTGGCGCGTCGGCGGCGGCTCCTCGAGGAGGCCGTTGCGGAACTCCACCCGGCCGCCCTGGAGGAGTTCTGCGACCGGGAGACGCTCTCCGCGGCCACCCTCGCCTCCGCCCTGCGCGACCTCACCCGCAGCGGCGACGGCGTGGTCGTGCTGTGCGGTTCCGCCTACCGCAACCGTGGCATCGAACCGCTGCTGGACGCCGTGGTGGCCTACCTGCCGTCACCGCTGGACGTGCCCGCCGTACGCGGGGTCCACGACGACACCGAACAGCGGCGGGCCGCCGACCCCGCGGCGCCGTTCGCGGCGCTCGCGTTCAAGGTGAACGCGGGCAGCACCGGGCGCCTGACCTATGTGCGCGTCTACTCGGGCACGATCGAGAAGGGAGACACCGTGTGGGACCCCGGTAGCGGGCGCACCGAGCGCGCGGCGCGCATCCTGCGGGTCATGGCCGACCGGCACGCCCAGCTGGACCGGGCGGTCGCCGGGGACATCGTCGCGCTCGCGGGCCTGAAGTCGGCGCGGGCCGGTTCGACCTTGTGCGATCCCGGCGCTCCGCTGCTGCTGGAGCCACCGGTGGTCGCCGAGCCCGTGGTGTCGGTCGCCGTCGAGGCGCGTCGCAGTACGGACACCGGTCGGCTGGCGACGGCGCTGGCGCGGCTCGCCGAGGAGGATCCCTCGCTGGTGGTGCGTACCGACGGGGAGACCGGCCAGACCGTGCTGTCCGGGATGGGTGAACTGCACCTGGAGGTCGCGGTGGAGAAGATCCGGCGGGACGGTGGGCCGGAGGTCACCGTCGGGCGTCCTAGGGTCGCCTGTCGGGAGACCGTCGTGCGCGGGATGAGCGGGCTGGTCTACCGGCACGTCAAACAGGACGGCGGGGCGGGGCAGTTCGCGCATGTCGTGCTCGATGTCGAGCCGCTCGGGGCCGACGTCGGTGCGGTGGGCTTCGAGTTCCGGTCTGTTGTGGTCGGCGGGCGGGTGCCGCAGGAGTATGTGCGTGCGGTCGAGGCCGGCTGCCGGGACGCCCTGGTTGAGGGGCCGCTCGGCGGTCATCCGGTGACCGGGCTGCGGGTCACGCTGACCGATGGCTCGACGCATGTGAAGGACTCCTCCGATACGGCCTTCCGTACCGCTGGGCGGCTGGGACTGCGCGAGGCGCTGCGCGGCTGTGCGATGGCATTGTTGGAGCCCGTGGTCGAGGCCACGGTCACCGTGCCCGAGGATGTGGTCGGCGGGGTGCTCGGTGATCTGGCTGCGCGGCGTGGGCGGGTCAACGGGTCCGAGAGCCGGGGTGGCGTGGTGGTACTGACCGCTACCGTGCCGCTCGCCGAACTGTTCGGCTATGCGTCCCGGTTGCGTAGCCGTACTCAGGGCCGCGGTACCTTCGGCAGCCGCCCGGCCGGCTACGCGATGGCGCCTCAGCCGGTGGCGGCCCGGTAGCCGTATCTCTGGTGCGGGTGCGGGTGCGGGTGCGGGTGCGGGTGCGGGTGCGGGTGCGGGTGCGGGTGCGGGTGCGGCTGCGGCTGCGGCTGCGGTCGCGGTCGCGCGTCTGCCGTCCCGCGTGTGCCTGCGGTTCGTCGTGGGTCGGGGCCGCGCCGGGGGGTGTCCGTCCTCGGTCCGGCGCTCTGTGGGTCCGAAGGGGCCCCGGGTTTGCGCCGGCCGCTGCGGGCGGACACCCCCCGACACGTCCCCTTCGCGCCGTACGCGGCGACCGCGCCGGATGGGGTGCCTGCCAAAGCCGCGGGGGACGCGCCGGATGGGGTACGCGCCAAAGCCGCGGGGGACGTGTCGTACGCGGGTGCGGCGCCGCACGCCGGTACGCCCAAAGGCCCCTGTGCGACGAGGCAGGATCCCTTCAGGTCAACCGTCCGTCCAGTGCCGTCCGCCAGGCCGGCGAAGGTGCCCCAGGAGCCGTGGGCTGTGGGCGCCTGCCGCCGCGGGCGAAGAACGCTGCCAGGGGGAGGACCGCCGTGCCCACCGTGACCGCGTCGGGGCTCAGGTGGCCCAGGTCGATGCGGACTCGGCCCGCGGGGAAGTGGAGGGCGTGGGCGAGGGCGTGGGCGCGGACCTCGTCCAGGAAGGTGCCGCCGAGTTGGAGGCCCGCCCGGCCGCCGATCAGGATGCGCTCGGGTTGAAAGAGGTTGAGCAGGTCGGACAGGCCTGCGCCCAGGTATGCGGCGGTCTTGGCGAGGACCGCCGCTGCCACCGGGTCGGGTGTGCGGTCGCGGGCCGCGGCCCGGCAGTTCGGTCAAGGCCCCTTCTTCGTCTGCTCCGGTCGACGGTCTGCGACCGCCCCGCCCTGCCACCCGATCCCCCTGATGCGCCCACATGTGCGGCCCGCCGGACCGGATGCCCTTGCCGGATCCCTTGACGAGCGTTTCTCTTGAGGTTTAACTCACATCCTAAATTAAGCCGTGAGGGGGTTCGGGGGTCGAACGGGGTGTCGGCTTCCACCCCGAAGGGTCTCGACTCCCGGAAAGGGACACCAGGAGCCATGCGCAGCATCCGAGCCGCGGCCGTAGGTGCCGTCACCATGTCTCTCGCCCTCGCGGCCACGGCCTGCGGAGGCGGTTCGTCGAACGGCGGGGGGTCCGACGGCTCGCCGAAGACGCTGACCTACTGGGCGTCCAACCAGGGCGCCAGCGTCGAGATCGACAAGCAGGTCCTGCAGCCCGAACTCGACAAGTTCGAGAAGCAGACCGGCATCAAGGTGAAGCTGGAGGTCGTGCCCTGGTCCGACCTGCTCAACCGGATCCTCACCGCGACCACCTCCGGCCAGGGTCCGGACGTGCTGAACATCGGCAACACCTGGAGCGCCTCCCTCCAGGCCACCGGCGCGCTGCTGCCGTGGGACGCGAAGAACTTCGACGCGATCGGCGGCAAGGACCGGTTCCTCGACTCCGCGCTGGCCTCGACGGGTGTGCAGGGCAAGGACCCGGCGGCCGTGCCGCTGTACGCGATGGCGTACGGGCTCTACTACAACAAGAAGATCTTCGCCGACGCGGGCATCAGCAAGCCGCCCGCCACCTGGGACGAACTCGTCGCCGACGGTAGGAAGATCACGGCGAAGGGCAGGTCGGGGCTCGGCGCCGAGGGTGCCAACGTGTCGGAGAACGTCCACCACGTCTTCGTCTTCGCCAAGCAGCACGGCGCCGACTTCTTCACGGCCGACGGCAAGCCCGACTTCACCAGCGACAAGATCGTTGCCGCGGTCAAGCAGTACGTCGATCTGATGGCCAAGGACAAGGTCATCCCGACCGGTGACGCCGAGTACGCGCAGAACCAATCGGTGAGCGACTTCGCCAGGGGCAAGCAGGCGATGCTGCTGTGGCAGTCCGCCGCGGCCAACCTCAAGTCGCAGGGCATGAGCGAGGACGCGTACGGCATCGCCCCGGTGCCCGTGCAGTCCGGCGCCCCGGGTACCGGTACCCAGATCAACTCGATGGCCGCCGGTATCAACGTCGCCGTCTTCAAGAACGGCCACAACCTCGACGGCGCCAAGCAGTTCGTGAAGTTCCTGACCAGCGACGACGAGCAGAAGATCCTCAACAAGGCCTACAGCACGATCCCGCCGGTCGAGTCCGCGCAGAGCGACGCCGCGTTCAACACCCCGGGCTTCGCCGTTCCGAAGGACACCCTGGCCACCAGCTCCGCCCCGCTGCCGCAGGTCGCCGCCGAGTCGCAGTTCGAGACGGCGGTCGGCACGGCCGTCAAGGACCTGTTCGCCGATGCCGCCGCCGGACGCGCGGTCACCACCGACTCCGTCAAGGCCAAGCTGGAGAAGGCCCAGCAGCAGATGCCGGCGGCGTGAGCGAGATGACCACGATCACTACCGCTGCGAAGGAGCCGGTGCGTGCAGTCTCTCCCGGTGCGGCGCGCGGCCCACGCCGCACCGGGCGGATCCGGCGCGTCTCACTGCCGTACCTGCTGCTCCTGCCCGCCCTGCTCCTCGAACTCCTCGTCCACCTGGTGCCGATGGTCATCGGCATCGTGATGAGCTTCAAGGAGCTCACCCAGTTCTACATCCGCGACTGGGGCACCGCCCCCTGGTCCGGTCTCGGCAACTACCAGGTGTCGGTCGACTTCGACGCGCCCGTCGGAAAGGCGCTGCTGCACTCCTTCCTCGTCACCGTCGGCTTCACCCTGCTGTCGGTCGGCCTGTGCTGGCTGATCGGGACGACGGCCGCGATCTACATGCAGGACACCTTCCGCGGCCGCGGTCTGCTGCGCGCCCTGTTCCTGGTGCCGTACGCGCTGCCCGTCTACGCGGCCGTCATCACCTGGGTGTTCATGTTCCAGCACGACAACGGCCTGGTGAACCACGTCCTGCACGATCAGCTGCACCTCACCGACAAGCCGTCGTTCTGGCTGATCGGCGACAACAGCTTCTGGGCGCTGCTGACCGTGTCGGTGTGGAAGGGGTGGCCGTTCGCCTTTCTCATCGTGATGGCCGGACTGCAGAACATCCCGAGTGAGCTGTACGAGGCGGCCGCGCTGGACGGTGCGGGCATGTGGCAGCAGATCCGCCGGATCACCCTGCCCTCGCTGCGGCCGGTCAACCAGGTGCTGGTCCTGGTGCTGTTCCTGTGGACGTTCAACGACTTCAACACGCCGTACGTGCTGTTCGGCAAGGCGGCCCCCGAGGCCGCGGACCTCATCTCGGTCCACATCTACCAGGCCTCGTTCGTCACCTGGAACTTCGGCACCGGCTCCGCCATGTCCGTTCTGCTGCTGCTCTTCCTGCTGGTCGTGACCGGCGTGTACCTGCTGGTCACCTCGCGCGGACGGAGGGTCGCCCATGCATAAGTCCCCCATGGCGCCGCAGAGTTCCTTCCTCTGGTCCCGGCGGATCTTCCTCACCCTGCTCACCGGCTTCGTGCTGGTGCCGGTGTACGTGATGGTCTCCAGCTCGCTGAAGCCCCTTGCGGACGTCACGGGCACGTTCCGCTGGCTGCCCAGCGGGCTGACCGTCCGGCCGTACATCGACATCTGGTCGACGGTCCCGCTCGCGAAGTACTTCGTGAACTCGCTGATCGTGGCGGGCGCGGCGACGATCTGCTCGGTGGTCATCGCCGTGTTCGCCGCCTACGCCGTCAGCCGCTACGACTTCCGCGGCAAGCGCGTCTTCACGGTGACCGTCCTGTCGACGCAGATGTTCCCCGGCATCCTCTTCCTGCTGCCGCTGTTCCTGCTCTACGTCAACATCGGCAACGCCACCGGCATCGCCCTGTTCGGCTCCCGCGGCGGACTGATCCTGACCTATCTGACCTTCTCGCTGCCGTTCTCCATCTGGATGCTCATCGGCTACTTCGACTCCGTGCCGCGCGATCTGGACGAGGCGGCGCTGGTGGACGGCTGCGGGCCGCTCGGTGCGCTGCTCAGGATCGTCGTACCGGCCGCGGTCCCGGGGATCGTGGCGGTCGCGGTGTACGCCTTCATGACCGCGTGGGGCGAGGTGCTCTTCGCGTCCGTCATGACCAACGACACCACCCGCACCCTCGCCGTCGGCCTCCAGGGCTACTCCACCCTCAACGACGTCTACTGGAACCAGATCATGGCCGCCTCGCTCGTGGTGAGCGTGCCCGTGGTCGCGGGGTTCCTGGTGCTCCAGCGCTATCTCGTCGCCGGTCTGACGGCGGGCGCCGTCAAGTGACCAACACCCTGTACTCCGAAGGGACTTCCGTGTCCGAACGCATCGACCTGGCCGCACTCCCGCACGACTTCCTGTGGGGCACGGCGACAGCGGCGTACCAGATCGAAGGGGCCGTCGCCGAGGACGGCCGTTCACCGTCGATCTGGGACACCTTCTCGCACATCCCGGGGAAGATCGCGAACGACGACAACGGCGACGTCGCCTGCGACCACTACCACCGCTGGCGCGAGGACATCGGCCTGATGCGGCAACTCGGCGTCAACGCCTACCGGTTGTCCGTCGCCTGGCCGCGCGTGCTCCCCGGCGGGGACGGACCGGTGAACCCCAAGGGCCTGGCCTTCTACGACCAGCTGGTCGACGCCCTGCTGGAGGCCGGCATCACCCCGTCCGTCACCCTCTACCACTGGGACCTGCCGCAGGCGCTCCAGGACCGCGGCGGCTGGCCGGAGCGGGCGACCGCCCTCGCGTTCGCCGACTACGCCTCGACCGTCGCCGAACGCCTCGGCGACCGCGTCAAGCTCTGGGCGACCCTCAACGAACCCTCCTGCTCGGCCTGGATCGGCCATCTGGAGGGCACGATGGCCCCCGGCTGGACCGATCTGACCGCCGCCGTACGCGCCTCCTACCACCTGCTCCTCGGCCACGGCCTCGCCACGCACGCGATCCGCGCCGCCGCCCCGGGCGCCGAGGTCGGCCTCGTCAACAACCTCTCCACCGTGTACGCCGCCACCGACCGCCCCGAGGACCAGGCGGCCGCCCGCCGTCACGACGGCCATGTCAACCGCTGGTGGCTCGACCCGGTGCACGGCCGCGGCTTCCCCGCCGACATGGTCGAGACGTACGGCGTCGAACTCCCCGAGCAGCCAGGGGATTCGGAGACCATCACAGCCCCGCTGGACTGGCTCGGCCTGAACTACTACTTCCCGGCGTACGTCGCCGACGACCCCGACGGACCCGCCCCCCGCGTCCGTTCCGTGCGCCGCCCGGACGTCCCGCGCACCGGCATGGACTGGGAGATCGACGCGAGCGGCATCGAGACCCTGCTGCTGCGCCTGACGGAGGAGTACGGCGCACGGAAGATCTACGTCACCGAGAACGGCTCGGCCTTCCCGGACGTGGTCCACCCCTACGGCACCGTCGACGACCCCGAGCGCCAGGACTACCTGGAGCAGCACCTCGCCGCCTGCGCCTCGGCGGCCCGCAGGGGCGCGCCGCTCGCCGGCTACTTCGCCTGGTCGCTGCTGGACAACTTCGAGTGGGCGTACGGCTACGCCAAGCGCTTCGGCCTCGTCCATGTCGACTACGGCACCCAGGTGCGCACGATCAAGGGCAGCGGACACCGGTACGCGGACATCGTCCGCGACCACCGCGGCCAGGCCCGCCGGGCCGCCTGAGCCGGGGCCCGGACGGCCGGTGGGTGCGGATGAGGCAGCCCGCGCCCACCGGCCCGTATCTCATTGCCTGTTCCGGACTGTCATGCACGCGCCATTCATCCCAGTCCTGTGAGGAGAGCTGCATGCCATCCCGTATCCCGCGCACCCTGCTCGCCGCCCTGTCCGCCGCGGACCTGCCGGCCTCCGGCCCGCTCCCGCCCGTGCCGCGGCGGCCGCCGTCTCCTGGGACACCGTCCTCAAGGCGCGCGCCCAGGACCGGGACCCCGCGCCCGAGGTGCTCGCCGCCATCCGTGACCAACTCGGCCTGGACCACGGGCCCTTGACGCTGGTCGGGCGGTGGCTCGGCGGACTGGCGCGCGGGGACGCCGGGCGGTCCTGGATCTCCGGTGCCGAGGTCGGCCCGGCCGTGCTGCAGGCGCTCGGCGCCTCGCTGCTGCTCATGGCGGTCGCCCTCCTCGTCGCCGCGTGCACCGCCGCGGTCGTGTGCGCCCGCACCTGTACGGGGGTGGGCGGGCGCGATCCGGCGGGACCGGGTCCGCCGTGCTCGCCGCACTGCCCGAGTTCCTCACCGCGTCCGTGCTGGCCACCGTCGTCGGGGTGCACCTGGGGTGGCTGCCCGCCCTCGGCTGGTACGGCCCCCGGGACACCCTCCTGCCGGCGCTCGCGCTCGGACTGCCGGCCGGGGCGGTCCTCGGCCGGCTCCTCGACGACCAGCTGCCCGGAGCCTTCGCCGAACCCTGGGCGCGGGCCGCCGCCGCGCGCGGTCCGTCCCGCCGGCGCATCGCGTGGCAGGCGGTACGGCGCTGCCTGCCCGGACTGCTGCCCGACACAGCCCTGTTCGTCGTCGGCATGACCGGCGGGGCCGTCACCGTGGAGCAGATCTTCGACGTCCCCGGGCTCGGCCGCACCACCCTCCAGGCGGCCCTCGCCCAGGACCTGCCCGTCCTGCAGACCGGCACGCTCGCCCTGGTCCTGCTGGCCGCCGCGGCCGCCGCCGGCGCCCGGTTCGCCGTACGCCTGCTCACCGGGCCCGCCCTGCGCGACGGCGCGCTGCCCGCGCTGCACCGGCCCGCACCGCCCGCCCGGCCGGCCGTACCGCTCCTCCTCGGTGCCGCGCTGCTCGCCGTCCTGGCCGCCGGCCTGCCCTCGACCCCCTCGGCCTGGACACCGGCGCCCGTCTTCAACCCCCGTCCGCCGCCCACCCGTTCGGCACCGACGCGCTCGGCCGCGACCTGCTCGCCCGGATCGGCCACGGTGCCCTCGACACCCTGCTGCTCGCCCTGACCCTGAGCGCGTTGGCCCTGCTCACCGGCGTACTGCTCGGCCTGCTGCCCCGGCTGTCCGGGCCGCTCGTCGACACCGTCAACGCCGTGCCGCCCGTCCTCGCCGCGCTCCTGGTCACCGCCGTCGCCGGCGGCGGACCGGCCACCCCCGCCCTCGCCGTCGCCGCCGTGTCCTAGGCGCCTCTGGCCGCCCACACCTCCGCGCTGCTGCGGCAGGAACGCGCCACCCTGCACCTGACCGCGACCCGCGCCCTGGGCGCCGGCCGCTGGTACCTGCTGTGCCGCGAACTCCTGCCCGCCGTCCTGCCGCCCGTCACCCGGCACGCCCTGCTGCGGCTGCCCGGCATCGCCCTCGCTCTCGCCTCGCTCGGCTTCCTCGGCCTCGGCGCACAGCCCCCGTCCACCGAATGGGGCCGGCTGCTCGCCGAGAACCAGCCCTACGCCGAGCGCGCCCCCTGGGCGGTCCTCGCCCCCGCCGCCGTCCTCGCCGTCCTCGGCGCTCTCGCCGTGACCGCGGCGGGCGGGATACGGCGACCGCGCCCACATCCCTTCCGCCTACGGGAGTTGGCCGCCCGGTGACCAGCCGGTCATCAGTGACTTTTCGCTCTGATGAGCGCTATGTGCTCTTATTTTAAATGATCTCGGCCATCGCATTGATCTCGGCTTGTCCCTCTTCTTTAATGGAAGGCATAAGCGACAGATGAGATCTATTAGCTCAATTGAGCAAAAAAGCAGCTCGGGGATCGATCCTGAATCTTCTGAAGGGCCGGAAGAAAGCCATGGACACTGTGGCCCAATGCGACGTTCCGCGCACCGACGTCGAAGTCGCTTCCGCCTCCGTAGAACTGCGGGCCGCCCTGACTGCGCCCCGGCAGGCGCGCGCCTTCACCAGGAAGTTTCTGCACCGCTGGGGAGCGGCCGAGGAACTTGTCGACGCGGCCGTCCTGGTCGTCTGTGAGCTGGTCACGAACGCGGTCTGCCATGGTCGACCGGAATCGTCGATCACACTCAGGCTGGGACTGCGACCCGACGTACTCCACACCGAAGTACATGACGGATCCGCGGACCTGCCCGTCCAACGCTCGGCCGGAAGCGACGACGACTGCGGGCGCGGGCTCGCGATCATCACCGCGCTCGCCGGGTCCTGGACTTCAGGGTGGGCGCCCGGAGGCGGAAAGTGGGTCCGTGCGTGCCTACCGCGGGCGGCCGCTGCCGTCCCCGGCTGACACGGTCCGAAAAACGGCCGCGAAGAACGGGTGGTGGACGATCCCATGAGCACTCAGCAGCGGCTGCGAGCCGGCAGACCCCCGCACCATTCGGGCCCGGAGGAGATGATCCAGGCCGCGGCCATGGCCCGTCGTTTCTACCTCGAAGGAAAGTCGAAGATCGAGATTGCGGAGGAGTTCGGCGTCAGCCGCTTCAAGGTGGCGCGCATGCTGGAGACCGCCCTGCACGAGGGCATGATCCGACTCGAAATCCGCCTGCCCGCCGAACTGGACGCCGAATGCTCCGACGCCCTCCGCACCCGGTACGGCCTCCGCCACAGCGTCGTCTTCACCTCCACGGAGCAGGACCCCGGGGGCGCGGCGCTGGTCACCCACCGCCTGGGCGCGGTCGCGGCGAGCCTGCTCGCCGAGATCGTCACGGACACCGATGTCCTCGGACTGATCTGGGGCCCCGAGATCGAGGCACTCGGCACGGAACTGACCGCACTGGCCCGGTGCACCGTGGTGCAACTGTGCGGGGTGAGCCCACTGCGGCCCGTGGACGCCAACGCCGTGGAAGCCGTACGGCGAGCCGCCTCCATCGCGCGAGGCCCCGTGTATCCGATCTACGCGCCGCTGATCCTCCCTGACGGTGCGACAGCCCGGACGTTGCGCCGGCAGCCAGGCATCGCCGAAGCGGTGAGCCGGTTCCGGCACGTCACCAAAGCGATCATCACCGTGGGCGCATGGGGGCCGGGGCTGTCGACCATCTACGACGCACTCAGCGGCACCGAACGCGAACGGTACCGACTTCACGGAGCATGCGCCGAAGTCGCAGGCCAACTGCTGGACGCAGACGGGCATCCCGTCGCCCCGGAACTCACCGAGCGCATCATCGCCATCAGCTTCGAGGAACTGCGCCGCATCCCCGACGTGATCCTTCTCGCCGACGGTGCCGAACGGGCCGACGCCACCTCGGCGGCGCTGAAGACCGGCCTGTTCCACGGCATCGTCACCAACACGGCCGTGGCCGAGCACCTGCTTCGCTGACGCGGGGCCCGGCCGACCACAACCGCAGCGCCGCCGACTGGACGGCTCAGAAGCGGGGCGCTCCCGGCACGTGCGGCGGCGTCGGGACGATGCCGTTCACGCCCGGGTTCGGGCGACCGGACGCCTGGCAGGTGACGTCCTGTGCCGGAAGCTTTCCATTGCTCAGGTAGGCGTTGACGGCGCGGTCGGCGCACGAGCGCGGGTCACCGGAGTAGACGCCGTGGCCCTCGCCGCCCTTGACGTACACCATGCGCGAGCCCTTCAGGGCGTGGTGCATGCCGAGGCCGCTGGTCAGGGGTGTCTGGGAGTCCCACTGGTTCTGGACGGTGAGCAGGCCGACGTTGGTGTCCACCCTCGTGACGGGCTCGGCCGGCTTGTCCCAGAACGCGCAGGGCGTGATGTTCGAGCCGAAGTCGCCGTACAGCGGGTACTTGGCCTTGTCCCGGATCGCGTCACGCCGGTACTGCTCGGGGTCGCGCGGCCAGGCCGCGGTGTCGCCGCAGACCACGGTCCAGAACATGACGGAGCCGTTGTCCTCCGGCAGCTGCGCTGCGGGAGCCGCGAAGCGGCGCGGTCCCTGCGCGTCGTCCGGCCCGGCGGTGTGGCCCGAAGCCGGTCTGCCGTCGGCGGCCTTCTTCAGCTCGACGACAGCCTCGGCCGCGCTCTTGGGGCTGAAGAAAGCGGCGCGCAGGGCGGCACGGATGTCGTCCCCGGTGAGCTTCTGGCCGCGGTCCTCGATGGGAGTGCGGTCGGCCCGGGCGATCAGGTCCCAGAACGTCTTCTTCACCTTGGCCGGGGTGTCGCCGAGCTGGTAGGTGCGGTGGCGTTGCGCGGTCCACTTCGTCCAGCGGGTGAACGCCGGCTCGGTGCCCTCCGCCCAGACCTGGATCATGCCGCGCCAGACCCGTGCGGGGTCGACCGAGCTGTCCAGCACGAAGCGGTCGGTCCGGCCGGGGAACATCTGCGCGTAGACGGCGCCCAGGTACGTGCCGTAGGAGAAGCCCAGATAGGAGATCTTCTTCTCGCCCAGGACGGCGCGGATGACGTCCATGTCGCGGGCGGTGTTGCGGGTGGTGATGTACGCGAGCTTGTCGCCGTTCCTGGCACGGCACTTGTCGGCGACGGTCCGGGCCCACTTGACGTCCTTGCCGAACGTCTCCGGCCTGTAGGGGTGTTCGGTGTTCTGCTCCGTGCCCGTGAGACCGCAGGTGAGCGGGCTGCTGCGCCCCACGCCGCGCGGATCGAACCCGATGAGGTCGTACTGCTCCCGGACCTTCTTGGGCAGCATGTCCTTCATCAGAGCCGGCATGTCCAGGCCCTCGCCGCCGGGACCGCCGGGGTTGAAGAGGATCGCGCCGTGCCGCTGGCCGGGGACACTGGTCTTCATGCGGGAGATGGCCAGCTTGAGCGTCTTGGCGTCGGGGCGGCTGTAATCGAGCGGGACCTTGATCGTCGCGCACTGGAACGCAGCGGGCTGCGAGGCGTCGCAACGGTGCCACGCGGGCTTCTGGTTCTCGAATCTCTTCAGCGGTTCTGCCGCCGATGCCTGCGTCGGGGCGAGGGCGGGGACCAGCGTTGCCGTGATCCCCACGGCGAGCAAGGGCGCCATGCGTCCTATCCGCACGATGGCCGTTCCTTTCGGTCAACTTCCAGGACCGAAAGACCATTTCGTGTCTGCGGTGGCGGGCGAATCCCTCTGCAGGGCGGTCTTGCTACGACTCCGGGCGTACACGGAAAAAGACGTACGGAGGAGAACCCGAGCGGGCTGATTCCCGTCCGCACTCACCGACGGCTTCGCAGCGGTCCGTGAACAGGGCGTCGGCGCACGACGTATGACCCGGTCGTGGGAGGATCCCTCACCATGAGCGCGTCGCCGGCAGTGAGGAGCCTGCGCGCCGCGGTGTTCGCCGCGGTGTGCGTGCTGCTCGCCGCCGCCGGGCACGGCCTGGCCATGGGCGACATGCCGCCGCTGTGGACCGACGCCGCCGCCTTCCTCGCCGTCTTCGCGCTCGGCGGTGCGGTCGCCGGACGGGAGCGGTCGCTGCCCGGCATCGGCGCGGCCATGCTCCTCACCCAGGCGGGCCTGCACCTCGCTTTCGGCGCGGCCCACCGGGGCACCGGTCCGGGACCCGTGCACACCCTGCGCAGGGCAGCCGTGCCGACGCACACCATGGCCGCGATGCCGGACCACACCATGGCGGCGATGCACGCCCACTCGACGGCCCACGCCACCGTCGCGCACCTCCTCGCCGCCCTCGTCGCCTCCTGGTGGCTGAGGCGGGGCGAGGCCGCGCTGTGGTCGCTGCTGCGCCGCGCGGTCGCGCTCGTCCCGGGCCTCGCCGCCTGGTGGCGGGACGCCCCGCTGCCCGTCCCGGACGGGCGCACCCTGCGCGTCCCGGTCGGCCAGGAGCCGTCCTGCCGCCCCCTGCTGCGCCACGCGGTGAGCCGTCGCGGACCCCCGGCCCCGATCCCGTACTCGATCTGACCACCCACACACGTCACTCGTACGGAGATCCACTCACCCATGTCCACGACACGAACCCTGCGCCGCGCCACGGCCGTTGCCGCCTTGACCACCGCCGGACTCCTCGCCGCGGCCGGCGTCGCCTCCGCCCACGTCACCGTCCACCCGGACAGCTACGCCAAGGGAGCCACGGACGGCGTGCTGACCTTCCGCGTCCCCAACGAGGAGGACACCGCCTCCACCACCAAGGTGCAGATCTTCCTGCCCACCGACCACCCCGTCCTCGGCGTCCTCGTCCACCCGCAGGACGGCTGGACCGCCAAGGTGACCACCACCAAGCTCAAGAAGCCGGTCAAGACCGACGACGGCACCATCACCGACGCGGTCTCCGCGATCACCTGGACCGGCGGGAAGATCGGCGCCGGACAGTACGAGGACTTCGACGTCGCCTTCGGTCAACTGCCCGAGGACACGGGCCAGTTGACGTTCAAGACGCTGCAGACCTACTCCGACGGCAAGGTCGCCCGCTGGATCGAGGAACCGAGCGGCGGGGACGAGCCGGAGAACCCGGCGCCGGTGCTCAAGCTCACGGCCGGCGGGGAGACCCCGGCGGCAGCCAAGAGCAGCGCTGCCGCTACCGCCAAGGCGTCGGACGCGAGCGACTCCACGGCCCGCCGGCTGGGCATCGCCGGGCTGGTGATCGGCGTACTGGGCCTGGCTGCGGCGGCCTTCGCCCTCGTACGAAGCCGGTCGGCGAGGTCGTAACCGCGCACCACGCCCAAGGGCCCGGACCGGCAGCCGGTCCGGGCCCTTCGCTCTGCCCTCTCAGCGCGCCGCCAGCTCCAGCAGCCGAGGCTCCACCGGTGCCTCCTCCACCGCCGTACGGGAGGTGCGCCACAGCCACAGCACATCCCGCCCGAACGACCACACCAGCGAGCCCAGCGCCAGCAGGACGACGGCCAGGTTGGCCGCGTGCGGCAGCAGCTCGGCGCCCGCCAGGAGCAGGCAGATGCCCTGGAGCGCGGCGACGGTCTTGCGGGCGAAGGACGGCGGCAGCGGGGCGTTCAGCCAGGGGGCGACGCGGGCCGCGGCGACGAATCCGTAGCGCATGGAGCCGATCAGCAGCACCCAGGGGCCGAGCTGCATGGACACGTACACGCTCAGCACCAGGATCAGGAACGCGTCGACCTCCATGTCGAAGCGGGCGCCGAGCGCGCTGGAGGTGCCGGTGCGGCGCGCCACCTTGCCGTCCACACCGTCCAGGAGCAGCGCCACGGCCGTCAGGCCGACCAGCAGCGTGACCGGTGGCGAACTCTCGAAGGAGTCCGCGACCAGCGCGGTCACCCCGCCGACCAGGGTGGCCCGGCCGAGGGTGACCCGGTTGGCGGGGCCGAAGGAGCTGAGCCGCGAGCGGTGCAGGGCACGGGAGAGGACCGCCCAGGTGGCGAACGCGAAGGTCAGTCCCGTCAGCCAGCCGGCCGGCCCCAGGCCGATCGCCGAGCCGAGCAGGGCCAGCAGCAGGATCTGCACGCCCGCTCCCACGGCGGTCTCCTGCTGGAGCCTCGCGTCAAACGTGTTGTTCAGGGCCACCGCGCATTCCTCCGGCCGAGTGACAGAGTCGATCAACGCCGCGTACTGTGCGCGGCCTGTGCACTTCTCGGTACGTGAACAACTTCCCGATCGTTCAGGAGGATGCCGATGAACCACTCGGCCCGCGCGTTCTGGCTCCGCTCGCCGGGGCACGGAGAGATCCGCGACGTCACCCTCGCGGAGCCGGCCGAGGGCGAGGTCCTGGTCCGCGCGCTGTACTCCGGAGTCAGCCGCGGCACGGAGACCCTGGTCTTCCGCGGCGGGGTCCCCGCGTCCCAACACGCCGTGATGCGGGCGCCGTTCCAGGAGGGCGACTTCCCCGGGCCGGTGAAGTACGGCTACCTCAGCGTCGGTGTCGTCGAGGAGGGCCCGCAGGCGCTCGTCGGGCGCACGGTCTTCTGCCTCTATCCGCATCAGAGCCGTTACGTCGTTCCGGTGAACGCCGTGACCGTCGTACCCGAGCGGGTGCCCGCCGAGCGGGCCGTGCTCGCGGGGACCGTGGAGACCGCCGTGAACGCCCTGTGGGACGCGGCGCCCCTGATCGGCGACCGGATCGCGGTGGTCGGCGGCGGCATGGTCGGCTGCTCGGTGGCCGCGCTGCTCGCCCGCTTCCCCGGCCTGCGGCTGCAGCTGGTCGACGCCGACCCGGCCCGCGCGCGGACCGCCGAGGCCCTCGGCGTGGACTTCGCCGCACCCGAGGACGCCCTCGGCGACTGCGATCTCGTCGTCCACGCCAGCGCCACCGAACAGGGCCTCACCCGCTCCCTGGAACTCCTCGCCGCCGAGGGCACGGTCGTCGAACTGAGCTGGTACGGCGACCGGCGCGTCGCCCTGCCGCTCGGCGAGGCCTTCCACTCGCGCCGGCTCACCGTGCGCAGCAGCCAGGTCGGTACCGTTTCCCCGGCCGCACGCGCCGGCCGCGGCTACGCCGAACGGATGGCGCTCGCCCTAGACCTGCTCGCCGACCCGGCCCTGGACGCCCTCATCACCGGCGACAGCACCTTCGAGGAGCTGCCGGAGCTGATGCCACGCCTCGCCGCCGGCGAGATCCCCGCCCTGTGTCACCGCATCAGCTACACCGGCAACGGCCTGACCTGAGAAAAGAGTGAGAGGGGGCTGAACACGGGGAAGCGAAGAGCCGTACTACACGGCAACCCCCGGCAGGGAGCCGCCGGGGGCACCAGACGCGCCGCACCTGGAGGGTCGTCCGTTGTTCAGCATCACCGTCCGCGATCACATCATGATCGCCCACAGCTTCCGCGGCGAGGTGTTCGGACCCGCGCAGCGCCTGCACGGCGCCACGTTCCTCGTGGACGCCACCTTCCGCCGCGAACAGCTGGACGAGGACAACATCGTCGTCGACATCGGCCTGGCCACGCAGGAACTGGGCGCCGTCGTCGCCGAGCTGAACTACCGCAACCTCGACGACGAGCCCGAGTTCGCCGGGATCAACACGTCCACGGAGTTCCTGGCCAAGGTCATCGCCGACCGGCTCGCCGAACGCGTCCACAAGGGCGCGCTCGGCGAGGGCGCGAAGGGTCTGAAGGGCATCACCGTCACGCTGCACGAGTCGCACATCGCCTGGGCGAGTTACGAGCGTGCCCTGTGACCGATGTGACCGTGGCGCACACCGAGAAGAAACGGCTCGCCTACGTGCCCGCGCAGGCCACCGCCGCCTCCGTCGCCGAGAACGTCGGGATCATCCCCATGTCCCTGCGCACCGTGCACTTCGTCATGCCGGGCGGAGTCGACGACCCGGCCGCGCCGAGCGGCGGCAACGCCTACGACCGCCGGGTCTGCCTGGACCTGCCGGGCTTCGGCTGGCAGGCCGTACGGCACGCCGTGCCCGGCAGCTGGCCGCGCCCCGCCCGGGCCGAGCGTGACGCGCTCGCCCGTACGCTGAGGGACCTGCCGGACGACACCGTCGTCCTGCTGGACGGGCTGGTCGCCTGCGGCGTCCCGGAGGTCGTCGTCCCCGAGGCCGAACGCCTGCGGCTCGCGGTGCTGGTGCACCTGCCCCTCGGCGACGAGACCGGCCTGGACGCGGCCGTGGCCGCCGACCTGGACGCCCGCGAGCGGGCGGTGCTGCGGGCGGTTCCCGCGGTGATCGCCACCAGCGACTGGGCGGTCCGCCGGCTCGTCTCCCACCACGGCCTCGCCCCCGACCGGGTGCACGTCGCCGCCCCCGGCGCCGACATCGCGCCCCTCGCGCCCGGCACCGACGGCGTCACCCGGCTGCTCTGCGTCGCCGCGGTCACCCCGCGCAAGGGCCAGCACCGGCTGGTGGAGGCGCTGGCCGCGGTGCGGGAGCTGCCGTGGAGCTGTGAGTTCGTGGGCGGGCTGACCAACGACCCCGAGTACGTCGCCCACCTGCGCGAGCTGATCCGGCAGCACGGGCTCCAGGACCGGCTGCTGCTCGCGGGACCGCAGGCCGGCGCCGCACTCGACGCCGCCTATGCGGCGGCCGACCTGATGGTCCTCACCTCGTACGCCGAGACGTACGGCATGGCGATCACCGAGGCCCTCGCCCGCGGCATCCCGGTGCTGGCGACCGACGTCGGCGGTGTGCCCGAGGCGGTCGGCCGCGCCCCCGACGGCGGCGTCCCCGGCATCCTCGTCCCGCCGGAGGACCCCGCCGCGCTCGCCGCCGAACTGCGCGGCTGGTTCGGCGAACCCGACGTACGCCGCCGTCTGAAGGCCGCCGCCCGCAGCCGCCGCGCGGCCCTCGACGGATGGGCGACCACCGCCCGCAGCCTGGCCGGAGTCCTCGGCCGGCTCCCCGAGACACCGAGGAGGGCGGCATGACCGACACCAGGACCGTGAGCGGGGCGATCCCGGCCCAGCCGGGGCCGAGCGAGGCCGAGTTCGCACGGGCCGACGGCGGGCGGGACGGCGAGACGCAGCCGTTGGGCGCCGAGTCCGAGGGCGGCGAGGTGCAGGCAACGGGTGCCGGATCCCGGGGCGGCGAGGCGCGGCCGTTGGGTGCGGAAGCCAAGGACCGTGAGGGGCAGGGGATGAGTGCCGGATCCAAGGGCCGTGAGGTGCAGGCGTTGGGTGTTGTCCATGGGCAGCAACCGATAGGCGACGCGCCCCGAAACAACGACGGCGCCGTCGACGTGATCGCGGGCGCCGGCCCCATAGCCCGGCCCGGCGAGCGGGCCACCGTGCGGCTGCGGGACGGTGGGGGAGAGGAGCCGCCGCGGTACGCACCCGAGTGGTTGCAGCTGCGGGAGGGGGCCGATGCCGCCGCGCGGTCCGAGGAGTTGCTCGACCCGTTGCGGATCCGGCTGGCCAATCTGCCGGGCCGGTCGGACAGTCTGGTCGTGCACGACCTGGGCTGCGGCACCGGCTCGATGGGCCGCTGGCTCGCGCCTCGCCTGGACGGCGCCCAGCACTGGATCCTGCACGACCGTGACCCGTACCTGCTGCACTTCGCCGCCGTGGCCTCCCCGCGCTCCGCCGCCGACGGCAGCCGGGTCTCGGTCGAGACGCGGCGCGGTGACGTCGCCCGGCTCACCCCGGACGCGCTGACCGGGGCGAGCCTGGTGACGGCCTCGGCGCTGCTGGACGTCCTCACCCAGGAGGAGATCGGGACCCTCGCCGCCGCCTGCGCCGGGGCGGGCTGCCCGGCCCTGCTCACGCTGTCGGTCGCCGGACGCGTCGAACTCACCCCGTCCCACCCGCTGGACCCGGAGATCACCGAGGCGTTCAACGACCACCAGCGGCGTACCGGGCTGCTCGGCCCGGACGCGGTCACCGTGGCCTGCGAGGCGTTCGCGGAGCGCGGGGCGACGGTTCGGGTGAACCCGAGCCCGTGGCGGCTCGGCCCCGAGGAGTCCGCGCTGACCGCCCAGTGGCTGCGCGGCTGGGTGGGCGCGGCCGTCCAGCAGCGGCCCGAACTGCGCGAGCGCGCCGCGCGCTACCTGCGTGAGCGCTTGGCCGCCTGCGAGGCCGGTGAACTGTCGGTCGTGATCCACCACAGCGACCTGCTGGCCCTGCCCCGGCCGACGGGCGGGACCTCATGAGCGGCCAAGCGGTGGGAGCCGGCGCGACGCTCCGTACGCCACCGGTGGCGCATGCCCGTAGGCACACGAGCGCAGCCGCCGCCGAGCCTGCGCAGCCCCCCCGCCGCTTCCTCTCCCGCCTCAAGTCCCCCGCTGTCCGTACCCACTTCGGCACCGTCGCCGGTGTCGCCATCCTGGGCGCCCTGCTCTGGAGGCTGGGCACGGGTGTGCTGCTCGACGGGCTGCGGCGGATCGACACCGTGACGCTGCTGGCGGCCCTCGGCATCGGCGTGGTCACCACCGTGTTCAGCGCGTGGCGCTGGCAGTTGGTGGCCCGGGGGCTGCGCATCCGGCTGCCGCTGGGGCCCGCGGTGGCCGACTACTACCGGGCGCTGTTCCTGAACGCGGCCCTGCCCGGCGGGGTCCTGGGCGATGTGCACCGGGCGGTCCGGCACGGGCAGAGCGCCGGGGACATCCGGCGCGGGGTGAAGGCGGTCGTCCTGGAGCGGGTCGCCGGGCAGGTCGCGCTGACCGTGTTCGGCGCGGCGGCGCTGCTGACCCTGCCCTCGCCCGTGCGGGACGACGTCCGCACCTTCGCCCCGCTGACCGTCCTCGCCGTGGCGGGCGCGCTCGCCGTCGTCCTCGCCGTCCGGATGAACCGTGCGGCCTCCCGCCGCGGCGGCGCCCTGCGCAGGGGCCTCGGCGAGGTGCGGGAGGGTCTGCTGTCCCGTCAGGCGGGGCCCGGTGTCGCGCTGTCCTCGGCGGTGATCCTCGCCGGGCACCTCGCGACGTTCGTCGTGGCGGCCCGGGTCGCCGGATCCGCCGCCTCCGTGCCGGTGCTGCTCCCGCTCGCGGTCCTCGCCCTGGTCGCCATGGGCCTGCCGCTGAACGTCGGCGGCTTCGGCCCCCGCGAGGGCGTCACCGCCTGGGCGTTCGGCGCCGCCGGGCTCGGCGCGAGCAGCGGAGTGGCCGTGGCCGTCGTGTACGGCGTGCTCAGCTTCGTGGCGAGCCTGCCCGGCGCCGTCGTCCTCGTCGCCCGCTGGTACGCGGGGCTGCGCGGCTACCCCCGTACCTCCCCGGCGCCGTCGGCGGACGTGAGCAGCGCGAAAAGCGCGCCGAACGATTCCGTCAGGCTCGCCAGCAGTTCCTTCCCCTTTTCCGCGGAGCCCAGGGAAGGACGGCCGATGACGCCCGATTCGGTATAGGCGGACATTCCCACGGTGAGCAGATGACGACGGTCGTCAGCGGTGAAATCGGCGGACTCGTAACCAGGGCGGACGAATTCGGGATGAGCATGCAGCAGAATGGAGGTCTCGATTTCCCCCGCGTGCATGTCGGTGAGCGGCGAGGTGTGCACCCCCGCCCGCTGCCGTGCCTCCTCCCAGTCCTCGGCGGCCGGGAACAGCGCCGTCTTCTCGCCGCGCGCGGAGGCCTCCTGGACCACGTTGCCCAGCACGTAGTTGCCGCCGTGCCCGTTGACCACGACGAGCGCGTCGACACCGGAGCGGCCGAGCGACGCCGCGATGTCCCTCACCACCGCGTGGAGGGTCACGGCGGAGATGCTGACGGTCCCCGGCCAGGCCGCGTGCTCGTGCGAACAGGAGACCGTCACCGGCGGAAGGAGGTGCACCGGGTACGCGGCGGCGATCTCCCGCGCCACGGCACAGGCGACGAGCGTGTCGGTCGCCAGCGGAAGGTGGGGGCCGTGCTGTTCGAAGCTGCCGACGGGAAGGACGGCGACCTGTGTTGAAACGCCCGCCCCCCGCATCCGTACGTCTTCCGTGGTGTCCGCCGGCATCACCCCGTATGCCGCCGCACGCGCGCCCGAACCACTCATCTTTTCCCGGCCTTTCGTCTCTGCTTAGGAATCAGATCATGACAGAAAACATCGGCATCCTCGGCAAGAAGTCCCCGCGGCGTTCGGGCGCGGAACGCGTGGTGAATGCCCCGCTGCCCACCGTGTACGGGAAATTCCAGGCGGTCGGCTACCTGGACCACGACCGCGGTGACGAGCAAGTCGCCCTGGTGCACGGGGAGATCGGCACCGAGAACGTTCTGGTGCGGCTGCACTCGGAGTGCCTGACCGGCGACGCGTTCGGCTCTCAGCACTGCGAGTGCGGCGACCAACTGGCCGCGGCGCTGCGTGCGGTGGCCGCCGAAGGCAGCGGCGTCGTCGTGTACTTGAGGGGGCACGAGGGCCGCGGCATCGGTCTGCTGGCGAAGCTGCGGGCGATGGCGCTGCAGGCGGAGGGCCTGGACACGGTCGAGGCGAACCTGGCGCTCGGCCTGCCGGTCGACGCCCGTGACTACGGTGTCGCCGCGCAGATCCTGCACGACCTCGGGGTGCGCTCGGTGCGGCTGATGTCGAACAACCCGCGCAAGCGGGAGGCGCTGGTGCGGCACGGCATCCAGGTCGCCGAGCAGGTGCCGCTGCTGATCGAGCCGTGCGAGAGCAACATCACGTATCTGCGGACGAAGCGGGAGCGGATGGACCACATCCTGCCCCATCTGGACGCGGTCGCGCACGGCTCCTGATTCGACGGGCGGCCGTCCGGACAGGATCAGGGGGTGACCGACGACGACGTCCTCTTCCTCTCCGGCGCCGAGGTGACGCGACTGCTCGGCGCGGACGCGGCGATCGCCTCGCAGCGGGCGGCCTTCACCGCGCTCGGCACGGGCGAGGCCGATCTCCCCGCAAAGATCATGGAACCGAGCCGCTTCGACGACAGCGTGGTCTTCGCCTATGTCTCCCGGCTGTCCCGGGACACCGGGGCGGTGGCGAAGTTCGGCAGCGTCAACCCGGGCAACGCGGCGGCCGGGCTGCCCACCGTGCACGCGGTCGTCACCGCGCTCGACCCCGACACCGGGCGGCTCGTCGCCGTCCTGGACGGCACGGCGGTGACCACGCTGCGCACGGCCGCGGGCAGCGCCGTCGCCGTGGACGCCCTGGCCGTGCCTGGGCCCGCGGACCTGGCACTGCTCGGCTCCGGCACCCAGGCCCTCGCCCACGCCCGCATGATCGCCCGGGTCCGCGAGGTGACGGCGGTACGGCTGTGGAGCCCGACCCCGAGCCGTCGCACCGCCGCCGCAGGGACCGTCGCCGCCGAACTCGGCGTCCCCGTCCGGGCCGTGGACAGCGCCGAGGAGGCCGTGACCGGTGCCTCGGTGGTCGCCGCCTGCACGCTCAGCACGACACCCGTGGTGCGCGGCGCCTGGCTGGCACCCGGCTGCACGGTGGTCAGCATCGGCTCCTTCGAGCCCACCCGCCGGGAGGTCGACCGCGACGTCGTACGACGTGCCGCGGCCGTCGTCGTGGACGACGCTGGTACTGCGGCCGGGCACGCCGGGCCGGTCGTGGACGCCCTGCGCGACGGCCTGCTCACCCCCGACGCCCTGATCCCGCTGGGCGCGGTGCTCACCGGACGCCGTGGCGCCCGCACCGCACCGCAGGACATCGTCTACTACAACAGCACCGGACTCGGCATCCAGGACGCCGCGGCGGCCTGGGCCGTGATCCGCGCCGCGAAGGAGGCAGCCGCGTGAACCTTCAGGCCCGGGTGGTCATCATCGGCGGCGGGGTGATGGGCACGAGCATCGCCTACCACCTGGCGCGCGCCGGAGTGCGGGACGTCGTCCTGGTCGAACGCGACGAACTGGCCGCCGGCTCCACCTCCAAGGCCGCGGGCGGGGTGCGGGCCCAGTTCTCCGACGAGCTGAACATCCAGCTCGGCGCGCGCAGCCTGGAGGCCTTCGGCCGGTTCGAGGAGGAGATCGGCCAGGACATCGGGCTGCACCGGGTCGGCTATCTGTTTCTGCTGTCCACCCCCGAGGAGGTCGCCTCCTTCCAGGCGAGCGTACGGCTGCAGAACTCCCTCGGCGTGCCCAGCCGCATGCTCACCCCGCAGGAGGCCCGCCGCCTCTCGCCCCTGATCACCACCGACGGGCTGCTGGCGGCCGCCTACTCCCCGGACGACGGCCACTGCACCCCCGAGGCGGTCGTCCACGGCTACGCGGCCGCCGCCCGCGCCCACGGCGCCCGCATCCTGCGCCACACCGAGGCGACCGGCATCGAACTGCACGGCGACACCATCACCGCCGTCAGCACCACCCTCGGCCGCATCGCCGCCGACACGGTTGTCTGCGCGGCCGGCGCCTGGTCGAAGGCGGTCGGCGCGATGGTGGGAGTGGATCTGCAGGTACGGCCGCTGCGCCGCCAGATCGCGGTCACCGAACCCGTCCCCGGGCTGCCACCGGCGCTGCCCATGACGATCGACTTCACCACCAGCCTCTACTTCCACGCCGAGGGCCCCGGGCTGCTGCTCGGCATGTCCGACCCGGACGAGAAGGAGGGCTTCGCCACCGACACCCACGACCGCTGGATCCCCCGGCTGTGCGAGGCGATGCAGCACCGGGCGCCCGCCCTGCTCGACCTGCGCCGCACCGCCACCTGGGCGGGCCTGTACGAGAACACCCCCGACCACAACGCCCTGATCGGCGAGGCGTCGTCGGTATCCCGCTTTCTGTATGCGACCGGCTTCTCCGGCCACGGCTTCCTGCAGGGACCGGCCGTGGGCGAGATCGTCCGCGACCTGTACCTGGGCCGCGTGCCCTTCCTCGACGTCCGCCCCCTGAGCGTCGGCCGGTTCGCGGCCGACGCCCCGCGCCCGGAGGCCAACCTGGTATGAGCGAGCTCCACCTGTGGCTGCGCCACGAGGCCCGTACGACCGAACGGCGCACGCCGATCGTCCCCGCCGACGCCCGCCGCCTGACCGAGAGCGGGGTGCACCTGACGGTCGAGGAGTCCCCGCAGCGGATCTTCCCCGTCGAGGAGTACGAGGCGGCCGGCTGCCGCCGCGCCCCCACGGGCTCATGGGTCTCGGCGCCGGCGGACGCCGTGATCCTCGGCCTCAAGGAACTCCCCGACGAACCACCGGCGTTGACGCACCGGCACATCTTCTTCGGGCACGCGTACAAGCAACAGCCGGGCGCGGCCGAGCTGTTGCGCCGGTTCGCGGCCGGGGGAGGGGCGCTGCTGGACCTGGAGTACCTGGTGGACGACCAGGGCCGCAGGCTGGCCGCCTTCGGCTATTGGGCGGGCTACCTGGGCGCGGCGCTCGCCGTGCTCCAGCACCGCGGCCGCCTGCCGGCACCTCTGCGCCCCACCACCAAAGAGGACCTGGACGCCACCCTCGAACCGGCCCCGGGAGAGGAGGAGTTCACGGCTCTCGTCATCGGCGCGCTCGGCCGCAGCGGCCGGGGCGCCACGGCCGCCTTCGACACCGCGGGGGTGGCCGCGACCCGCTGGGACCTGGCCGAGACCCGCGACCTGGACCGGCCCGCCCTGCTCGACCACGATGTGATGGTGAACTGCGTCCTCGCCGTCACCCCGGTCCCGCCCTTCCTTCGGGAGGCGGACCTGGACGCCCCGTCGCGCCGCCTGCGCACCCTGTGCGACGTCACCTGCGACGTCGGCTCCCCGCTGAACGTCCTGCCCGTCTACGACCGCACCACCGACTGGACGGAACCGGTGCGCCGGCTGTGCAAGGAGCCGCCGCTCGACCTCATCGCCATCGACAACCTGCCCTCGCTGCTGCCCCGCGAGTCCAGCACCGACTTCTCGGCGGCCCTGGTGCCCCGGCTGCTCGACTTCGGCACCTCGGGTCCGTGGGCACGCTGCCTCGACCGATTCCACCAGGCCTGCCATGAACTAGGCATCGAAGAAGGGGAGTTGGAGAAATGACCGACCGCGTCCCGGCGTCCGGAACCGTCCACTGGGTCGGTGCGGGCCTCTCCACCGGCAGCGGACTGGCGGCACTCTGCGCGACGGCCGAGCGGGTACGGCTGTGGCACCGCACCGAGGAACGCGCGGCCGCAGCCCTTGCCGCCCTGGGCCTGACCGGACGCGCCGAACCCCGTGGCTTCACGCTCCCCGCGCTCACCGCCGAACTGGCCCCCGGGGACGTCGTCGTATCGATGCTGCCCGCACCCGAGCACGCCGGGCTCCTGTCCGCGTGCGTGGGCGCGCGGGCCCACTTCGCCTGCTCCAGCTATGTCTCACCCGAGGTCCTGGACCAGGTACCGGCGGCAGCGGCAGTCGGCCTGGTCGTGCTGACCGAGGCGGGCCTCGACCCGGGCATCGACCACCTCTTCGCCCACAGCCTCATCGGCAGGGCGCGCACGGACCTCGGCGCGGACACGCCCGCGACCTACCGCCTCACCTCCTACTGCGGCGGCGTCCCGGCGGTCCCGAACGACTTCCGCTACCGCTTCAGCTGGGCACCCCTGGGCGTCCTCAACGCCCTGCGCTCACCGGCCCGTTATCTGGAGGACGGCACCGAAGCCACGGCCGACCGCCCCTGGGAGGCGACCCGCCCGCACGTCCTCGACGGGGAGACCTTCGAGGCCTACCCCAACCGCGACAGCATCCCTTTCATCACCCAGTACGGGCTCCCGCCCGCCTGGACCCCGCGCACCTTCGTACGGGGCACCCTGCGGCTTGACGGCTGGCTGAAGGCGTGGGAGCCGGTCTTCGAGGAGCTGAGGTCGGGCGACGACGAGCGCATCGCCGCCCTGGCCCGCGAGCTGGCGGCGACCTACCCGACGACGGACGAGGACCGCGACCGCGTGGTGCTGTCCGTGTCCCTGGAGGTCGAGACCGCACCGCACCGCACCTGGACCGGCAGCTACCTCCTCGACCTCGTCGGCGACACCGAGGAATCGGCGATGGCCCGCTGCGTCTCCCGCCCGCTCGCCCTCGGCGTCCGCCACATCCTGGACGGAAGCCTGCCGGCGGGCCTGAACAGGGCGGCGGAGACGGCGGAGCGGTCGGAGGTGTGGCTGGCGGAACTCGCCGAGGAGGGGCTGCAGTTCAGCCTGCGGCTGGGTCAGTAGAACAGGGGGCCGCTGCCCCCCGCTACTGGCCCACCCTGCCGTCGATGCACTCCCGCAACAGGTCGGCGTGCCCGCAGTGACGGGCGTACTCCTCGATCATGTGGACCATCAACTCCCGGACTGCGATCCCCTCTTTCCCCAGACGCTCGCCCAGATCCGGGTGCTCGGCCAGCGCGGCGTCGATCGCGGCCTGCTCGCGCGCCAGATCGGAGTACGCAGCGTCGACCTCGGCCTGCTCGGCGACAGCCCCGTCGAAGTCGCCGTCAGGCTCGCCGTACAGCTGCGGCAGCGGATCGCCGTCGCTGATCCAGTTGCGCCAGTCCCGCTCCACCTCGGCGAGGTGCCGCAGCAGGCCGAGCAGCGACATCGTCGACGGCGGAACCGACCGACGGGCCAGTTGCTCCGCATCCAGGCCTTCGCACTTCATCCGCAGTGTGATGCGGTAGTTCTTCAGGACGTCCTGCAGCGTCGCAAGCTCGCCCTCCGGACCGGATCCTTCGTTGTCGCGGGGGTCGTCGTCCGGGTCGACCCACATGTCGGGGTAGACGGTTGCCCGGGTCCATCGCGCGGGTTGATCACTCATGCGTTCCATGCTCGTCCCTGAGGGCCCACGCTCGCCAATGCTTTACGCAGGGACCGTGGCGAGCGGTCAGTCCAGCAGCGCCTCGTGCACCAGCCGCCGCAGCTCCGGGAAGACCTTCAGTGTCTTCGGGCGCACCTGAGTCATGAACTGAACCGTCAGATCGTGGCTCGGATCGACCCAGAAGGCGGTGGTGGCCACGCCCGTCCAGCCGTAGGTGCCGAGGCCCTGCGGGGCCAGGGTGCGGGCCGGGTCGATGACGACGGAGACGTTGAAGCCGAAGCCGAGGCCGTCCTTGGCTCGCTCCTGATGGGCCGGGGCCCCGAAGGAGCGCAGGTCGGCGCCGCCGGGCAGCTGGTTGCGGGTCATCAGGGCGACCGTGTCGGGGGAGAGGAGACGGGTGCCGTCCAGTTCGCCGCCGCGGCGCAGCATCTCCATGAACCGGTGGAAGTCCTGCGCCGTGGCGACCATGCCGCCGCTGCCGGACAGGAACCGTGGCCGGCCCCGCACCGGCAGCCCCGGGATCGGCGCGATGCCGCCGTCGTCCGTCTCGCCGTACAACGCGGCCAGTCGCTCGGCCTGTTCGGGGGTGATGTGGAAACCGGCGTCGTTCATGCCGAGCGGGCGGAGGATCCGCTCGCCGACGTACTCGTCCAGGGGCCGTCCGGAGACCACCTCGATCACCCGGCCCAGGACGTTGGAGGCGACCGAGTAGTTCCATTGGGTGCCCGGCTCGAACTGCAGGGGCAGGCGGGCGTACACCTCCATCGTCTCGGCGAGGTTCGCACCGGGCGGCACGGAGGACTCCAGGCCGGCCTCGCGGTAGAGGGCGTCCACGGGGTGTCGGTAGTAGAAGCCGAAGGTCAGGCCCGCCGTGTGGGTGAGCAGATGCCGGATGAGGAGGGGGCCGGAGGCGGGGCGTGTGCGCACATCGGTGCCCGTACCGCTCGCGTACACGCGCGGGTTGGCGAATGCGGGTAGGTAGCGGTCGAGCGGGTCGTCCAGGGACAGGCGGCCCTCCTCCACCAGTTGCAGGACCGCGACCGCGGTGACGGGCTTGGTCATGGAGTAGATCCGCCACAGGGTGTCCGCCCGGACCGGCAGCCCGGCCGCGAGGTCGCTGTGGCCGTGCGTGGTCAGGTGGGCGACACGGCCGCCGCGGGCCACGGCCAGCAGGAAGCCGGGCAGGCGCCCTTCGTCGACGTAGCGGGCGAAGTGCCGGTCGAGGCGGCCGAGCGCCTTCGGGTCCAGCGCCAGCTCGTCCGGGTCGACTTCCTGTCGCAGCTCGGCCATCGCTCTCCTCGGGGTCACGTGATGCACGCGCGGTCCGGCCTGCGCGCCGGGACGCAACGCTCATCGTCGCGCAGGAACACCGGGCCGGACCCGCTCCTCAGGGGTGTGTGTGAGCGACGCGACGCCGGGCCCCGGGAGCGCGCGGGAGGCCGGCACGGCGAGTGCGGCCACGGCGGCGAGCACGAGCAGCGCCGTCCGAGGGCCTGCGCCCATCAGCGCGGTGCCCGCGGCCACGCCGAGCACGGGACCGACGTTCAGCGCGGTTTGCTGGAGACCGCCCGCCACTCCGGCCACCGTCACTTCCGCGTGCCGTACGACGACATGAGTGGCCGTCACCATCACCGTGCCGAAACCGGCACCCAGCAGCGCGAAGGCACAACCCTGGGCGAGGGCACCGGTGGCCCCGGACAGGACGAGGACGCCCAGCGCGAGCACCGCCGTCGCCGCTGCCGCCGTCCGGCGTGCACCCACCCGGCGCAGCAGCACCGGGCACAGGGGCGCGGCCAGCACCATCAGCACCGCCAACGGCAGGCTGCGCAGGGCACTGTGGACGGGGTCGAGGCCGAGCCGGCGCTGGAGCACGTACGTCTCGACGAACAGGGTGCCGAACAGCGAGGCCGACGCAGCGACCAGGAGGGCGAGGGCGTCCCCGACCGCGGGCGAGCCGATCACCTCGGGCGGCAGCAGGGGACTCGCGGCGCGCCGCTCGTGTCGCACGAAGGCGGCAGCGGCGAGTGCGGCACCCCCGAGCCCGGCGGCGACAGCGGCACCGGAGGCGGGCAGGGCGACCAGCGTGTGCACGAGTGCGGCCAGGGTCAGGGCGAGGAGCAGCGCCCCCGGCAGGTCCAGCCGCGTACGGGAGGCCTGCGGGCGGTTCCCTCCGGGCAGGATCAGCGCCACCAGCCCGAAGCCGACGGCCGGCAGTACGCCGAGGAAGAACACCGCCCGCCAGCCAGGCCCGCTCACCAGCGCGCCGCCGACCAAGGGGCCCGCCGCGGCCGCCAGGCCGATCGCGCTGGTGCGCACCGCGAGCGGCATCGCCAGCCGGTCCGGCGGGAAGGCGGCCCGCAGCATCCCGAGCGTGGCCGGCTGGAGCAGGGCCCCGAACACACCCTGTGCCACCCGCAGCCCGATCACCCAGCCGATCCCGGGCGCCAGGCCGATGCCGGCCGACGTCACGCCGAACCCCAGCATGCCGATCGCGAACATCCGCCGCTGCCCGTACCGGTCGCCGAGCCGCCCCGCGAACACCAGCAGGCTCGCCACCGCCACGAGATACGCGGTACTGGTCCACTGCAGCTGCGCGAACGACGCGTGCAGCGATCGCTGCAAGGACGGCTGGGCGACCGTGAGGACCGTACCGTCCAGGGCGACGAGCACGGCGCCCGCCACACTGGCCACCAGTGTCAGTCGGCGGTTCACCGGGCGCCCTCCGGGCCCAGATGGGCGAGCAGTGCCGCGTCCAGGAGGGCACCGAAGTCCTCGTCGCCCGTGGCGAGTTGGAGACTGCCCCAGCGCCACAGCTGGGCGATGCCGTGCAGGTTCGCCCACAGGGCACCGGCCACACGTCGGGCGTCCGCGTCCGGACGGACCTGTCCGACGAGGTCCGCGAGCAGCCCGAAGAGGGGCAGGCTCGTTCCGCGCAGCCCCAAGTGCCCGCTCTCGAGAAGATCGTGACGGAACATCAGCTCGTACATACCGGGGTTGTCGAGCGCGAACTCCAGGTAGGCACGGGCCAGCGCCGTCACCTGTGCGCGCGGATCACCGCTGCCGTCGAGCGTCGGCCTGACCCGCTCGCCCAGATCGGCGAACCCCCGCCGGGCGATGGCGGACAGCAGTTCCAGATGGGTGGGGAAGTAGCGGCGCGGCGCCCCGTGCGAGACCCCCGCGCGCCGGGCGATCTCCCGCAGCGTCAGGGCCTGGACGCCCTCGGTGGTCACCAGCTCCACACCCACGTCGATCAGACGCGCCCGGAGCCCCGTCTCGGATTCGGTCATAGACACTGTCTACCAGTCGCGCGTAGACAGTGTCTACTCACCTCTCCGTGCAGGGAATGTGCGGCCTGCCGGGCCAGTTGACCCTCATATGACTCAGGACCCGACGCAGGACGCACTGATCGAGCTGCTCTCCCGGACGCGGGGCGGGGTGCTGGTCACCCTCAAGAGCGACGGCCGCCCCCAGCTGTCCAACGTCAGCCACGCCTACTACCCCGACGAACGGGTCATCCGGATCTCGGTCACCGACGACCGCGCCAAGACCCGCAACCTGCGCCGCGACCCCCGCGCCTCCTACCACGTCACCAGCGACGACCGCTGGGCGTACACGGTCGCCGAGGGCACGGCCGAACTGTCACCGGTCGCCGAGGACCCGCACGACGAGACCGTCGAGGAGCTGATCCGGCTCTACCGGGACGTCCTCGGCGAACACCCGGACTGGGACGACTACCGGGCCGCCATGGTCCGCGACCACCGGCTGGTGCTGCGGCTGCCCGTCGAGCGGGTGTACGGCATCCCGAAGGGCTGACCTACGACGCCTGCGCGGTCCGCGCCTCGATCGCGCGCAGCACCGCCACCATGCCCTCGCCGCCGTGTCCCTGCGCCACCGTCTCCTCGAACAGGGTGTGGCAGACGTCGAGCAGTGGCGAGGCCAGGTGCGCCTTGCGGGCCGCCTCGGCGATGAGCCGGTTGTTCTTGAACACGTCCAAACCCTGCCGTTCGGCGAAGTGGAAGGCCTCGGTCAGGTGCGTGAGTATCGCCCGCAGCCGGGGCGGGTCGGGCGGCGGCTCGGGCATGCGGCGGGCCGCAGGCAGGCGGTGTGCCTCTCCTCTTGCGCGCGAATGAGGTGGTCGAGAATCGGTGGCATGACCGAATTCAATCACGTGTTCGATTTTCTGCCCGGTCGGGCCCGGTGCTTGTGACTCGCAGCGATAGTTGGCCAATCACAGTGCTACTTGGCCACACAGGCGTCCTAGGCGACCCGCGCTCGGCGGGCGTCGTCCGATACGCGCATGGGACTCCTTGCAGTGACAGGATCGGTGCTATGGGCACCGAGACGGGCTGGGTGTACCGGGTGCTCGAGCCGCACGGCTCGGAGGGATGGCGCCCCTACGGCAGCGACCCCGAACGGTGGCGGGGTACGATCACCGCCGATGATTCGGGTGAGGGCGCCCATTACGTCGTCGCCCTCGTCGTCACCGACCTGATGAGCGAGTGGAAGATGCGCGGCCTTTCGCGGGCGAAGCACGTGCGGGTCTTCCTCTGGCGCGGCGAAGAGGGCGACGCGGCGGACGCGGACATCATCGTGGAGGTCCGGCCGAGGATCCCCGCTGAGTGACCGCCGACCGGCAAATCCGCGCACAGGCGGGATATCGCCCCCGGGGCACGGGATAGGTCGAGACCGCGGCGGCCGACCATCTCTGAGGAAAATGGCCAACGACAGTTGAGCACCGGCCGTTCGCCAGCAGACTTCCCGTCGTCTCTGGCCACCTATCGCTGGAGGTCACAGCACTGATTCCCCTCCCGTTGTGACCGAGTGCTTCAGTTGGCGGGTGAGCGTTTCACTTGGTGGGGACTGCTCGTCAATGCGGGTGGCGAAGCCGGAGGCGTACTCATCGAGTGCGGCGGCCGCGCAGGTAGCGGCCTCCGGCGGCGGGCTGTCGAGCGCTCGGAGGGTGAAGGCGAGCCGTCCGCCCTGCTTGCGGGTGCTCACCGCCTGGAGGCGGGTTGGTCGATGCGAGAGGTGATGGAGTCGAGGTGCGGCGCCGGGTGCGCCGTAGCGCTGGGGGAGGTGTCGGTCACGGCCCCTGACGCCGGGGTGCGATGAGTGGAACAGCCCACTTCAGCGAGGCAGGCTTGTATCCATGCAGACGCTCTTCCGCCTGGCTCCTCCGCCCGGAGCGGGCGGGCATAGCCGGGCCCTTTTCCGATTCGCGCAGTGCGTGCCGTTCATGATCATACTGCTCGGGCTGGGGATCGAGCTCTCGCCTGCGCACGATATCTACACCGGCCCGCTCCTCGTCGCGATGCCGGCCCTGGCTTCGCTGACGATGGGCCCGAAAGGCACCCTCGCGGCAGCGGCTGGAGCCCTGGCCGTCAGCCTGACCACCACCACCCTGCACGAGGCGTGGGGTGGCCTGCTGATCTACAGCAACCTCCTGGGCCTCCTCGTGGTGTCCGTGGCCAGTGTCATCACGAGTAGAGCCGTGCGCACGCGCAGGCAGAGCGAGCTCAACCAGGTTCGCCGGGTCGCCGTGGCAGCACAAAGAGTCCTGCTGCGGCCCGTACCGGCCCGGCTGGGGCCGGTACGGGCGGCCAGCATGTATCTCGCGGCCGAGACGGGAGCGCAGATCGGCGGCGATCTGTACGAGGCCGTAGAGACCCGGTACGGGGTCCGGATGATCGTGGGCGACGTCCGCGGCAAAGGATTGCCTGCTGTGGGTTTGGCCGCAGCCGTGCTGAACGCCTTCCGGGAGGCCGCGCACTATGAGGACGACCTGGTGGAGGTGATGAACCACTGCGCGGCTGCGCTGCACCGGGAGCGAGCCGCGCCGTGCGCGGTCGACCAGGACGGGAGGGAAGACCAGGCGGAGGATTTCGTCACTGCGCTCGTGGCTCAGGTGCCCGACGGCCGCGAGGTCCAGGTGTTCAACCGCGGCCATCCGCCTCCGCTGCTCCTGCACAAGGGCAAGGTTCACGCCCTGATGCCCAGCTCACCACTGCCACCCCTGGGCCTGGGCGACTTCATCACCGGTCCTCCCGCCAAGGTGGAGAGCTATCCGCTTGCACCCGGTGACCGTCTGCTGCTGTACACCGATGGCGTGATCGAAGCCCGCAATCCCGACAGCGTTTTCTTCGCCTTGCCCGAGGCCGTGGAAGCGGTGCCCACCTGCACTCCGTCGCAGTTCCTGGAACAACTGCATCAGGCATTGATCCGTCACACCGGGGGCCACCAGGCGGACGATGCGGCGATGATCGTCGTTGACCTCGACGAAGAAGCGGGCGAACCAGCAGTCGGCGCAGCTGCTGTATGACGGCGGTCATAAGGTGGGGACGAAGGTGAGCGGAGGTCGGTCATGGCACGGTCGCGGCACGGACCGCGCGAGCGGATGGTGTTCAGCGCGGCCCAGCTGATCCGGCGCGACGGGGTCGGCGCGACCGGCATGCGGGACGTCGCCGCCCACGCCGGGGCGCCGCGCGGCTCGCTCCAGCACTATTTCCCGGGCGGCAAGGAACAGCTGGTCAACGAGGCCGTGAGCTGGGCCGGCCGGTACGCCGGCAAGCGCGTCGGCCGTTTCCTCGCGGGCCTGGACGAGCCGACGCCGAGCGGCCTGTTCGCGGCGATGGCCGCCCAGTGGACGGACGAGTACGAGGCCGAGGGCTTCGCCGCCGGCTGCCCGGTCGCCGCCGCGACCGTCGACTGCGCCGGCTCCGGGACCTCCACGCGGGAGGCGGCCGCCGCCGCGTTCGCGACCTGGCGCGGCCCGGTCGCCGAGGCCCTGACCGGCATGGGCGTGCCCACCGCCCGCGCCGACTCCCTCGCCACCCTGATGATCAGCAGTCTGGAGGGCGCGATCCTGATGGCCCGGGCCGAACAGGACGTACACCCGCTGACGACCGCGGTGCGCGAACTCGGGCCGCTGCTCGACGCGGCGGTGGCGCCCTCCTGACGTACCGTCAGGGGTGCTTGTTCCGCCCACCGCCCCGCACTAGCCTCCGATCGTGATCAATGGTGCACATGTGGTGATTCACGGCCGGAACGCGGAAGCCGACCGAGCCTTCCTGCGGGACGTTCTCGGGTGGGCGCACGTCGACGCGGGCCGCGGCTGGCTGATCTTCCAGGCGCCTCCCACGGAGGTGGCCTGCCATCCCACGGACAGCGAGCCCTCCTACGAACTGATGCTGATGTGCGATGACCTCGATGCGACTCGGCAGGAACTGGCCGAGAAGGGCGTGGAGTTCGCACAGCCGGTCGAAGAGGCGCGCTGGGGCCGGGTCACCGCGCTCCGCCTGCCCGGCGGCGGCCGGCTCGGGCTGTACGAGCCGCGCCATCCGCGCCCGTAGAGGTGCTCAGCCCGCGGTCCGCTCGGCGGTGAGATAGGCGATCACCATGTCGCCGACCATCGCCCGGTAGTGCTCGCGCTGCGCCGGGTCCAGCAGGTCCCGGCCGAACAGGGCGCCGAAGGTGTGCCGGTTGGCCACCCGGAAGAAGCAGAACGAGCTGATCACCGCGTGCAGGTCAACGGCGTCGACGTCGGCCCTGAACCGGCCCGCCCGCTGCCCGGCCTCCAGGGTGCGCCGGATCACGCCCAGTGCGGGCGAGTCGAACCTGCCCAGCCTGCGCAGGGCGGTGATGTGCTGTGCCTCGTGGACGTTTTCGATGCTCACCAGGCGGACGAAGTCGGGGTGGCGCTCGACATGGTCGAAGACGAGTTCGGCCAGGCGCCGCACGGCCGCCACCGCGTCCAGGTGCTCGACGTCCAGGTGCTGCTCGGCCTCGTGCAGTTCCCCGTACACCCGCTCCAGTACGGCCGTGAACAGCTGCTCCTTGCCACCGAAGTAGTAGTAGATCATCCGCTTGGTGGTGCGGGTGCGGGCCGCGATCTCGTCCACCCGGGCGCCGTCGTAGCCGGCCCTGGCGAACTCCTGCGTCGCCACGTCGAGGATCTCGGCCCTGGTCCGGGCCGCGTCGTTCACGCGTCCCGGGGATCGCCGCGGGTCTTCCTCGCTCGTCATCGGTTTCCTTCGGGCCTGGGGACGCCTGGAGCAGGCTCGCTCACGTGCCGGTGATTGTAGAAGCCGGACCGTGCATTCCCGCCGGGATGTTCCTCACATCCCGCGCCCCTGCCGGCGGTGCCCGGCGTGCGGCGTGCGGCTTCACTGGCGGCTGACCGTGCGGGTGACGCCGGCGATCACGGTGGTCGCCAGGATCCAGCCGGTGAGGACGAGGACGTAGGCGAGGGCCTGGTACCAGCCGCGCGGCGCGAACGCGCCCTCCTGCCCGAAGCTGATCACCGGCAGCAGCAGGTCGAGCGTGTAGAACACCGGGCTGAACGGCGGCGCCTCGCCCGCCTTCAAGGGCTGCGGATGATGCAGGGCAAAGGCGACGGAGCCGATCGTCAGCAGCGACAGCAGCCAGCCCGCGGCCCGCAGCGGCCGGAAGCCGTAGCCGACGGTGACGTCCTGGGCGAAGCCCCAGAGCCGGCCGTACCAGGGGAGGGTACGGCGGTGGCGGCGCTGCCTGGCGAGCTGGACGAGCCGCGCGGCGTGGTCGTCGCCGATACGGCGGTAGGCGGCGGTCAGCTGCTCGTAGGCGTGCGGGACGAAGCCGTCGCCGTCGCGCGCCAGCATGGGCAGACGCCGCTCGGCGGGTTCGTGCGGGGTGAGGGAGGTGTAGACGAGGCTGTTGATCAGGACCTCGTCGGTGACCATGTCGGGATCCAGGAACAGCACGTCGATCTGGGAGCGGCGCAGATTGAGGGTTCCGCGCACCGGCGGACCGCCGCGCAGCCACAGCTCGCCGATCGTGGCGCTGCTCGCGCGCAGGGCCGTCTGCCCGGGGTGCGACAGCTGGGCGTACGACAGGTCCAGGCGCCCGGTGACACGCGCCCCGCGCAAGTCGATCCGGCCCTCGAGGCGGGCCTCGCGCAGCAGGAGGTCGCCCTCCACGGCGAGGGTCTGCGCGTGCAGGGCGTCCACCGGGCCGGACCCTTCCAGCCGCGCCTCGGTGAGGTCGACGGAACCGGCGACATGGGCGCCGTCGAGGCGCACCGGGCCGTGGACGGTCAGCCCGGGTGCGTACAGGTCGTCGTCGACGGCGAGGTGGTTGAGGCGGAGCGCCGGCCCGTCCGAGCCCTCGGCGGTCAGCACCGCTCCGTCGAGCAGGAGCACTCCGCCGATCTGCGTCCCGTCGATGCGTACCGGCCCGCCGAGCCGGCAGCGCGTCAGCCGGAGATTGCCGTCGGTCCGGGCGCGTGTCGCCCACAGGCCGGGCAGTTCGGAGTCACGCAGACTGACGTAGCGCAGCTGGGCGCCGTCGAGGTACAGCGCGTCGTCGAAGCGGCAGTGGGTGAGATGGACGACGCTCTCGACAGAGGCGTCCCGCAGGTCCAGCGCACCGGTGACGTGGGCTCCCCTGAGCTTGAGGGCGGCCGTCTCACCGGGCTCCCGCGGGCCGTTGAGGAGCAGGGAGCGCAACACGCGGGCACGGACGGTCCGTTGCGGACCCCTTTCCTCGTGCCCGGTGCGGAAGTCCACCTCCTGGCCCGTGGCGAAGGCCCGCCAGACTCGTCGCTCGGCCGGTGTCAGATCGTTGATCTCCATCAGCCGCGACTCTGGCGGGCCCCGGGAACAGTGTCAACTGCCCGCTTACGGGCGTACGTTCCACTCGGTGATGACCGGCCGGCCGTGCTCCGTGGAGAGTCGGCTGACCGTGCCGGTCGCCAGTTGGAACAGGCGGCCCTCTGCGGGCGGCAGGCCCAGTCGGCGGGCGGTGAGCACCCGCAGGAAGTGGGCGTGTGCCACCAGGATGACGTCACCGGTGTCCGTGGCAAGCGCCTTCTCCACCCGGGCCAGTACCCGGTCGGCACGGGCCCCGATCTGTTCGGGTGACTCGCCGGGGTGACCTTCGGGGCCGGGGGGTACGCCGTCGGTCCACAGGTCCCAGCCGGGGCGGGCGCGGTGGATGTCGACCGTGGTGACACCCTCGTAGCCGCCGTAGTCCCACTCGTGCAGATCGGGGTCGGGTACGGCCCCGGTCAGGCCCGCCAGTTCGGCGGTGCGGATCGCGCGGCCCAGCGGGCTGGTCAGCGCGAGGGCGTAGGTCCGTCCGGTGAGCAGCGGAGCGAGGGACTTGGCCTGTTCCTCGCCGTGCGCGGTGAGGGGCAGGTCGGTCCAGCTGGTGTGCCGGCCCGACACGCTCCACTCCGTCTCGCCGTGGCGGACCAGCAGGAGGTCCCCCACGGCTGCTCAGTCCTTCTTCTCTACGGCGTGCCCGCCGAACTGGTTGCGCAGCGCCGCGATCATCTTCATCTGCGGGGAGTCGTCCTGCCGGGAGGCGAACCGGGCGAAGAGGGAGGCGGTGATCGCCGGGAGCGGTACCGCGTTGTCGATGGCGGCCTCGACCGTCCAGCGGCCCTCGCCGGAGTCCTCCGCGTACCCGCGCAGCTTCTCCAGGTGTTCGTCCTCGTCCAGGGCGTTGACCGCGAGGTCCAGCAGCCAGGAGCGGATGACGGTGCCCTCCTGCCAGGAGCGGAACACCTCGCGGACGTTCTCCACCGAGTGGACCTTCTCCAGCAGCTCCCAGCCCTCGGCGTAGGCCTGCATCATGGCGTACTCGATGCCGTTGTGGACCATCTTCGAGAAGTGCCCGGCGCCGACCCGGCCGGCGTGGACATAGCCGTAGGGGCCCTCCGGCTTGAGCGCCTCGAAGACGGGCTTCAGGCGCTCCACGTGCTCCTTGTCGCCGCCGACCATGAGGGCGTAGCCGTTCTGCAGGCCCCACACCCCGCCGGAGACGCCCGCGTCGACGAAGCCGATGCCCTTGATGCCGAGTTCGGCGGCGTGCTTCTCGTCGTCCGTCCAGCGGGAGTTGCCGCCGTCCACGACCACGTCACCGGGGGAGAGCAGGTCCTTGAGCTCGTCGATGACGGTCTGGGTGGCGGTGCCGGCCGGGACCATCACCCAGATCGTGCGCGGCGCGTCGAGCTTCTCGACCAGTTCTTCGAGGCTCTTGACGTCGGAGACTTCGGGGTTGCGGTCGTAGCCGATGACGGTGTGGCCGGCGCGGCGGATCCGCTCGCGCATGTTGCCGCCCATCTTGCCGAGACCGATGAGACCGAGCTGCATGATCAGTTCTCCTGAGCGTTCTTGAGAGTGCGGTAGGCGGCGACGAGGGCCGTGGTGGAGGGGTCGAGACCGGGCACGTCGGCGCCCTCGGTCAGTGCCGGTTCGATGCGCTTGGCGAGGACCTTGCCCAGCTCGACGCCCCACTGGTCGAAGGAGTCGATGTCCCAGACGGCGCCCTGCACGAACACCTTGTGCTCGTAGAGGGCGATCAGCTGGCCGAGCACGGACGGGGTCAGCGCCTCGGCGAGGACCGTGGTCGTGGGGTGGTTGCCGCGGAAGGTGCGATGCGGCACCTGCTCCTCGGGCACGCCCTCCGCACGGACCTCCTCGGCCGTCTTGCCGAAGGCGAGGGCCTGGGTCTGGGCGAAGAAGTTGGCCATCAGCAGGTCGTGCTGGCCCTTGAGATTACCGCTCAGCTCGGCGACCGGCTCGGCGAAGCCGATGAAGTCCGCCGGGATGAGCTTGGTGCCCTGGTGGATCAACTGGTAGTAGGCGTGCTGCCCGTTGGTGCCGGGCGTGCCCCACACCACCGGCCCGGTCTGCCACTCCACGGGACGGCCCTGCCGGTCCACCGACTTGCCGTTGGACTCCATGTCCAGCTGCTGGAGATACGCCGTGAACTTGGACAGGTAGTGGCTGTACGGCAGCACCGCGTGCGACTGGGCGTCGAGGAAGTTGCCGTACCAGATGCCCAACAGGCCGAGAATCAGCGGTGCGTTGGACTCGGCAGGCGCGGTGCGGAAGTGCTCGTCGACCAGGCGGAAACCGTCGAGCATCTCCCGGAAGTGGTCCGGTCCGACGGCGATCATCAGGGACAGGCCGATCGCGGAGTCGTACGAATAGCGGCCGCCGACCCAGTCCCAGAACTCGAACATGTTGTCCGGGTCGATACCGAACTCGGTGACCTTCTCGGCGTTGGTCGACAACGCCACGAAGTGCTTGGCGACCGCCTTCTCGTCGCCCTCCAGGCCGTCGAGCAGCCAGGAGCGGGCCGAGGTGGCGTTGGTGATCGTCTCGATGGTGGTGAAGGTCTTGGACGCGACGATGAAGAGGGTCTCGGCCGGGTCCAAGTCCCTTACGGCCTCGTGCAGGTCGGCGCCGTCCACGTTCGACACGAACCGGAACGTCAACTCCCGTGCCGTGTACGCGCGCAGGGCCTCGTAGGCCATCGCGGGGCCGAGGTCGGAGCCGCCGATGCCGATGTTGACGACGTTCCGGATCCGCTTGCCGGTGTGGCCGGTCCACTCGCCCGAGCGGACCCGCTCGGCGAAGCCGGCCATCTTGTCCAGGACGGCGTGCACGCGCGGGACGACGTTCTCGCCGTCGACCTCGATGACCGCGTCCCGCGGGGCGCGCAGGGCGGTGTGCAGGACGGCCCGCCGCTCGGTGATGTTGATCTTCTCGCCGCGGAACATGGCGTCCCGCAGCGCGAACACGCCGGTGGCGGTGGCGAGTTCCTGGAGGAGGGCCAGGGTCTCGTCGGTGATCAGGTGCTTGCTGTAGTCGATGTGCAGATCGCCGACCCGGACGACGTACCGCTCGGTGCGGCCGGGGTCCGTGGCGAACAGCTCACGCAGCTGCGGCTGCCCCTCGGCGCGGTGGTCGGCGAGGGCCGTCCACTCGGGCCGGTTGACGAGCTTCGGGAACTCGGAATCTGCCATCTCAGGCGTTCTCCTTGGTGGCCTCGCCCCTGAGGGCGATGGCGTACATCTCGTCGGCGTCGAGGCGGCGCAGCTCCTCGGCGATGAGTTCGGAGGTGGGGCGCACCTTCAGGGCGAGGGTGCGCGGCGGCTGGCCCGGCAGGGACAGGGTCGCGAGGGGCCCGGCGGGGCGGTCGATGACGACCTCGCCGTTCCCGGTGCCGAGGCGCACGGCCGTGACGAACGGGCCCCCGGAGACCACCCGGTTCACCGGGACGTTCAGGCGGGCCTGCAACCAGCGCGCCAGAAGCTCGGCGCTGGGGTTGTCCGCCTCGGCCTCCACGGCCGCTGACGTCACCTTCTCCCGGGCCTGGTCGAGGGCTGCGGCCAGCATCGACCGCCACAGGGTCAGCCGGGTCCAGGCGAGGTCGGTGTCGCCGGGCGCGTAGTTGCGCACGCGGGTCTCCAGGACCTCCAGTGGCCGCTCGACGGCGTACAGGTCGGTGATCCGGCGCTGGGCGAGCGCGCCGAGGGGGTCCTTGGACGGGGTGTCCGGCGCCTCCACCGGCCACCACACGACCACCGGGGCGTCCGGCAGCAGCAGCGGCAGGACCACGGAGTCGGCGTGGTCGGACACCTCGCCGTAGGTCCGCAGCACGACCGTCTCGCCGGTGCCGGCCTCCGAGCCGACCCGGACCTCGGCGTCGAGGCGGGACGCGGTGCGGTCGCGCAGGGTGCGCGCGTGCCGTTTGATGACGACCAGGGTCCGCATGGGGTGCTCGTGCGAGGCGTCCTCGGCGGCCTTGATCGAGTCGTAGGCGTTCTCCTCGTCCGTGACGATGACCATCGTCAGGACCATGCCCACGGCCGGGGTGCCGATGGCGCGGCGGCCCTGCACCAGCGCCTTGTTGATCTTGCTTGCCGTGGTGTCGGTCAGGTCGATCTTCATGGCCTGCGCCAGCTCCGTCCGTCTCGTGCGAGCATCTCGTTTGCCTCTTCCGGACCCCAGGTGCCCGACGGGTACTGAGCCGGCCTGCCGTGCTTCGCCCAGTACTCCTCGATCGGGTCGAGGATCTTCCAGGACTCTTCCACTTCCTGGTGACGGGGGAACAAATTGGCGTCGCCGAGCAGTACGTCCAGGATGAGCCGCTCGTACGCCTCCGGGCTGGACTCCGTGAACGACTCGCCGTAGGCGAAGTCCATGGACACGTCCCGGATCTCCATCGAGGTGCCCGGCACCTTGGAGCCGAAGCGGACGGTCATGCCCTCGTCGGGCTGGACGCGGATGACGATCGCGTTCTGACCCAGCTCCTCGGTGGCGGTGGAGTCGAACGGGGAGTGCGGGGCCCGCGTGAAGACCACCGCGATCTCGGTGACCCGGCGGCCCAGCCGCTTGCCGGTGCGCAGGTAGAAGGGGACGCCCGCCCAGCGGCGGTTTTCGATGCCGAGCTTGATCGCGGCGAAGGTGTCGGTCTTCGACTTGGGGTCGATGCCGTCCTCCTGGAGGTAGCCGACGACCTTCTCGCCGCCCTGCCAGCCGGCCGCGTACTGGCCGCGCACGGTGTGCCTGCCGAGGTCCTCCGGCAGCCGCACCGACTTCAGCACCTTCAGCTTCTCGGTGAGCAGCGCCTCCGCGTCGAACGCGATCGGCTCCTCCATGGCGGTCAGTGCCATCAGCTGCAGCAGGTGGTTCTGGATGACGTCACGGGCCGACCCGATGCCGTCGTAGTAGCCGGCCCGGCCGCCGATGCCGATGTCCTCGGCCATGGTGATCTGCACGTGGTCGACGTAACTGCGGTTCCAGATCGGCTCGTACATCTGGTTGGCGAAGCGCAGCGCCAGGATGTTCTGGACCGTCTCCTTGCCCAGGTAGTGGTCGATGCGGAAGACCTGCTCGGGCTCGAACACGTCGTGCACGACCGCGTTCAGCTCCTGCGCCGACTTCAGGTCGTGGCCGAACGGCTTCTCGATGACCGCCCGGCGCCACGAGCCCTGCGGCGGGTTGGCCAGGCCGTGCTTCTTCAGCTGCTGCACGACCTTGGGGAAGAACTTCGGCGGGACGGAGAGGTAGAAGGCGAAGTTGCCGCCGGTGCCGCGGGAGGCGTCCAGCTCCTCGACGGCCTGCTTCAGCTGCTTGAAGGCTGTGTCGTCGTCGAAGTCGCCGGGGATGAACCGCATGCCCTCGGCGAGCTGCTGCCACACCTCCTCGCGGAACGGGGTCCGGGAGTGCTCGCGTACCGCGTCGTGCACGACCTGCGCGAAGTCCTGGTCCTCCCAGTCCCGGCGGGCGAAGCCGACGAGGGAGAAGCCCGGCGGCAGCAGGCCGCGGTTGGCCAGGTCGTACACGGCCGGCATCAGCTTCTTGCGGGACAGGTCACCCGTCACGCCGAAGATGACCAGGCCGGAGGGGCCCGCGATGCGGGGCAGCCGGCGGTCGCGGGCGTCCCGGAGCGGGTTCACCCAGTCGGCGGCGGGGGCGAGCGGAACGGGCACCTCCGCGGTGGGGGGCGTCTCCGGTTCCGGAGCCTTGGTCGTCATTACGCGTCAACTCCCTTGCTTTCCAGGGACTTGGTGACGGCGTCCAGCAGGTCCTGCCAGGCCGTCTCGAACTTGGCGACGCCCTCGTCCTCCAACTGCTGGACGACCTCGTCGTAGGAGATGCCGAGCCGCTCGACGGCGGCGAGGTCCGCGCGGGCCTGCGCATAGCCGCCGGTCACCGTGTCACCGGTGATCTCGCCGTGGTCGGCGGTGGCCTTGAGCGTGGCCTCCGGCATGGTGTTCACGGTGCCGGGCGCGACCAGCTCGTCCACGTACAGGGTGTCCTTGTACGCGGGATCCTTCACGCCGGTGGAGGCCCACAGCGGGCGCTGCTTGTTCGCCTGGACACCGGCGAGCACCAGCCACCGCTCGGACGCGAAGACCTCTTCGTACGCCTCGTAGGCGAGCCGTGCGTTGGCGAGTGCCGCCCGGCCCTTGAGCGCGCGGGCCTCGTCGGTGCCGAGGGCGGTCAGCCGCTTGTCGATCTCGCTGTCCACGCGGGAGACGAAGAAGGACGCCACCGAGTGGATCTTCGACAGGTCCAGGCCGCGCTCCTTGGCCTTCTCCAGGCCGGCCAGGTAGGCGGCCATGACCTCGCGGTAGCGCTCCAGCGAGAAGATCAGCGTGACGTTGACGCTGATGCCGAGGCCGATGACCTCGGTGATCGCCGGGAGGCCGGCCCGGGTCGCCGGGATCTTGATCATCACGTTGGGGCGGTCGACCAGCCAGGCCAGCTGCCTGGCCTCGGCGACCGTCGCCACGGTGTCGTGGGCGAGGCGGGGGTCGACCTCGATGGAGACCCAGCCGTCGCGGCCCTCGGAGGCGGTGTACACGGAATCCAGGATGTCGGCTGCTGCCCGCACATCGGCGGTCGTCGTCATCCGCACGGCCTCGTCGACCGTGACACCCCGTACGGCGAGGTCGGCCAGCTGCTCCTCGTATCCCTCGCCGGAGCCTATGGCCGCCTGGAAGATCGACGGGTTGGTGGTGACGCCGACGACGCCGCCACTTCGCACGAGCTCGGCCAGGCCGCCCGAGGTGATCCGCCTCCGCGACAGGTCGTCCAGCCAGATCGACACGCCTTCGTCGGCGAGCCGCTCGAGGGCTCCGGGGGTCGCGATTGCTTCGGTCACAGTGATCATCTTTCTGGTCGCGTCGGTATCAGGCACGCGCCGCGGCCAGCGACTCGCGGGCAGCGGCGGCGACGTTCTCGGGGGTGAAGCCGAACTCGGCGAACAGTGTCGTCGCATCGGCGGAGGCACCGAAATGTTCGAGGGAGACAATCCGACCTGCGTCCCCCACGAACCGGTGCCACGTCAGACCGATACCGGCCTCGACGGCGACACGGGCCTTCACGGCCGGCGGCAGCACGCTCTCGCGGTAGGCGGGCGACTGCTCCTCGAACCACTCCACGGACGGCATCGACACGACCCGCGTGCCGATCCCCTCGGCCTCCAGCTGCTCCCGTGCGGCGACGGCCAGCTGCACCTCGGAGCCGGTCGCGATGACGATCACCTCCGGGGTCTCGGTCGAGGACTCGCGCAGCACATAGCCGCCCTTGGCCGCGTCCTCGTGGGGCGCGTACACCGGCACGCCCTGGCGGGTCAGCGCGAGCCCGTGCGGTGCCGGGTGGGTGGCGTGCCTCTTCAGGATCTCGGCCCAGACGATCGCGGTCTCGTTGGCGTCCGCCGGGCGGACGACGTTCAGGCCGGGGATCGCGCGCAGCGAGGCCAGGTGCTCGACCGGCTGGTGCGTCGGGCCGTCCTCGCCGAGGCCGATGGAGTCGTGCGTCCACACGTACGTCACCGGCAGCTGCATCAGCGCCGACATACGGACGGCGTTGCGCATGTAGTCGGAGAAGACCAGGAAGGTGCCGCCGTAGATGCGGGTGTTGCCGTGCAGGGCGATGCCGTTCATCTCCGCGGCCATCGAGAACTCGCGGATGCCGAAGTGGACGGTACGGCCGTACGGGTCCGCCTCGGGCAGCGGGTTGCCCTGCGGCAGGAAGGAGCTGGTCTTGTCGATGGTGGTGTTGTTCGAGCCGGCGAGGTCGGCGGAGCCGCCCCACAGCTCGGGCAGGACCGGGCCGAGCGCCTGCAGCACCTTGCCGGAGGCCGCGCGGGTCGCGACCGACTTGCCCTCCTCGAACACGGGCAGGGCGTCCTCCCAGCCCTCGGGCAGCTCGCCCTTGCTGATCCGGTCGAACAGCTGCGCCCGCTCCTCGTCGGTCGCGCGCCACTCGGCGATCCGCTTGTCCCAGGCCGCGTGCGCCTCGGCGCCCCGGTCCAGCGCCCGGCGGGTGTGCTTCAGGACCTCGTCCGTGACCTCGAAGGACTGCTCCGGGTCGAAGCCGAGGACGCGCTTGGTGGCGGCGATCTCCTCCGCGCCGAGCGCGGAGCCGTGGGAGGCCTCGGTGTTCTGGGCGTTCGGGGCCGGCCAGGCGATGATCGTGCGCATCGCGATGATCGAGGGCCGCTCGGTCTCGGCCTGGGCCGCCTTCAGCGCCGCGTACAGGGCGGGTACGTCGACGTCGCCGTCGGCGGTGGGCTCGATGCGCTGGGTGTGCCAGCCGTAGGCCTCGTACCGCCCCAGCACGTCCTCGGAGAAGGCGGTCGCGGTGTCGCCCTCGATGGAGATGTGGTTGTCGTCGTAGAGGAAGACCAGGTTGCCGAGCTTCTGGTGGCCCGCCAGGGAGGATGCCTCGGCGGAGACGCCCTCCTCCAGGTCGCCGTCGGAGACGATCGCCCAGATGGTGTGGTCGAAGGGGGAGGTGCCCTCGGGGGCCCCGGGGTCGAACAGGCCGCGCTCGTAGCGGGCGGCCATCGCCATGCCGACGGCGTTGGCGACACCCTGGCCGAGCGGCCCGGTGGTGGTCTCGACTCCGGCGGTGTGCCCGTACTCGGGGTGACCCGGCGTCTTGGACCCATGGCTCCGGAACGCCTTCAGATCGTCCAGCTCCAGCTCGTACCCGGCGAGGAAGAGCTGGGTGTAGAGGGTCAGCGAGGTGTGGCCGGGGGACAGCACGAAGCGGTCACGACCGGTCCACTCCGGGTCGGCCGGGTCGTGCCGCATCACCTTCTGAAAGATCGTGTACGCGGCGGGGGCCAGGCTCATCGCGGTGCCCGGGTGGCCGTTGCCGACCTTCTGCACGGCGTCGGCCGCGAGAAGCCGGGCGGTGTCCACGGCACGCCGGTCGAGGTCGGTCCACTCGAAGCCGTCGGATGTCTGCGTGCTCATCTTCAAGAAGTCCTCGTTCAATGCGTGATTGCGGCCGGACGCGTTCAAAACTAAAAGTCTGACTTTTTAGAAGGAAGGGTGAGGTGTGTCAGCCTGTGGTGAATCTGGGACAGTGATCGCGCGACAGGGACGGCACGAGCAGGACATGCGAGACATGGCGGGCAGAACACACCAAGGCGACGGTGAGGGGATCAGAACCTTCCCCTTCCCGGCCGAGCTGGCCGTCGGCGGCGTCGGCATGCAGATCGGCCCGATGGGAACCGACCGCACCTGGCACGCCGATGCCCCGCTGCACCGCGTCCACCGCATCGACTTCCACGTCGTCATGCTCTTCACCGAGGGCCCCGTCCGGCACATGGTCGACTTCGCCGAGTACGAGGCCGCGGCCGGCGACCTGCTGTGGATCCGCCCCGGACAGGTCCACCGGTTCTCCCGGACCAGCGACTACCGCGGCACCGTCCTGACCATGCAGCCCGGCTTCCTGCCCCGCGCCACCGTCGAGGCCACCGGCCTGTACCGCTACGACCTGCCGCCGCTGCTGCATCCCGACCCGGCCCAACTCGCCGCGCTCCAAGCGGCTCTCGACCAACTGCGTCGCGAGTACGAGGACACCGCCACGCTCCCGCTGAGCCTGCACACCGCCGTGCTGCGGCACACCCTGACCGCGTTCCTGCTGCGCCTCGCCCATCTCGCGGCCAGCTCGGCCGAGGCGTCCCGGCAGCAGTCGGACACCACCTTCACCCTCTTCCGGGACGCGGTCGAGCAGGGCTTCGCCACCAACCACAGCGTCAGCGCCTACGCCGATGCTCTCGGTTACTCCCGCCGCACCCTCGTCCGCGCGGTCCGCGCGGCCACCGGCGAGACCCCGAAGGGCTTCATCGACAAGCGGGTCGTCCTGGAGGCCAAGCGCCTCCTCGCCCACACGGACATGCCGATCGGCCGCGTCGGGGCGGCCGTGGGCTTTCCCGACGCGGCGAACTTCTCGAAGTTCTTCCATCTGCACACCGGCGTGACGCCGGTGGCGTTTCGGGTGGAGCTGCGGTAGCCGTGGCTGTGCTCGTATGTGACCGGAGGTTGCCTGGAGTGCGCCTCGGCTGTTCGGCGCTTACCTTTTGACCATGCCGAATGGTCTGTCCCCGCGCCTCGCCGCGATCGTGGATGCGCTTCCCCTTCAGCCGCATTCCCGCGTTCTCGAAATCGGCTGCGGGCCCGGGGCGGCCGCACGAGCAGTCGCAAGGCGACTCACCACCGGGCACATCCTGGCCATCGACAGATCCGCCACCGCCATCACCCAGGCGGAGACCGCCGCGGTGGAGGAGATCATGTCGGGCCGTATGAGTGTCCGTCAGGTCTCGGCCGAACACTTCGTTCTGCAACCACACGAGGAGCCGTACGACATCGTGTTCGCCGTCCGCGTCGGTGCCCTCGACGGGCGACACCCCGAGGCCGGTCAGCAGGTGCTGCAGCGTATCGCCAGGGCGACCAGGGCAGACGCCCGGCTCTTCATCGACGGTGGCGATCCACTGCGCGAACTGCCCATCCCGCGGCCTTAACAGGTCGGGGTGCCCCGTGGGATCTTGCTCACGGGGCCCCACACTCCTGTCAGTGACCGAAGTCGAACCAGTTCACGTTCACGAAGTCGGCGGGCTGGCCGCTGGTGAACGTCAGGTACACGTCGTGCGTGCCGGTCACCGAGCCGATGTTCGCCGGGATCGTCCGCCAGCTCTGCCAGCCTCCGGTGTTGGCCAGCGCGAAACTGCCGATCGGGGCGTTGCTGCGGCTGTCGAGGCGTACCTCCACCAGGCCGCTCACCCCGGATGCGGCGCCGCTCGCCACCCGACCGTAGAACTGGGTGGCCGGCGTGGAGCCGAAGTCGACGCCCTTGTAGAGCGCCCAGTCGCCGTTCGCGAGGTAGCCGATGTCCTGCCCGCCGCCGGTGTCCGTGGTGGTCTCGGTGATCACGCCGGACTGGCCGTCGTGGGACTCGGCCTGGATGGCGCTGTAGGCGTCCCGGTTGCCGGAGGGCGGGGGAGTGGTGCCGCCTCCGCCGCCCGAGGACTGGAGCACCTGCACGTAGTCCACGACCATGGGGTGGTTCGGCTCGGTGCCGGCGTCCGGGCCGCCGCCGAAGGCGGCCGGGAAGCCGCCGCCCATCGCCACGTTCAGGATGAGGAAGAAGCCGTGGTCGGTGGCGTTGGCCCAGGTCGTCGCGTCGACCTGGTTGGCCTTCACCGTGTGGAAGTTGACGCCGTCGAGGTAGAAGCGGATCTCCTCGGGGCTGGTCGAGCGGTCCCACTCCATCGCGTAGGTGTGGAAGCCTGCCTGACAGGTGCTGCCGGTGCACGAGGTCGAGTTGCCGATGCCGGAGGTCTCGTTGCAGGGGCCGCCCGGGTTGGTGCCGCAGTGCATGGTGGCCCAGTCGGTGTTCAGGCCCTGCACGTTCTCCATGATGTCCAGCTCGCCGACGCTCGGCCAGTTCCAGTAATTGCCGCGGAACGGTGAGCCGAGCATCCAGAACGCCGGCCAGTAGCCCTTGGCGGCGGCGCCGGTGACGTTCGGAAGCTGGATGCGGGCCTGCACGCGCAGGGTGCCGCCGGCCGGGGGCTGGAAGTCGGTGCGGGTGGTCTCGATGCGCCCGGAGGTCCAGTTGCCGGACGCGTCGCGGCGCGGGGTGATGAGCAGGTTGCCGCTGCCGTCGAGCGAGACGTTACTCGTGCCGGAGGTCATCGTCTCGACCTCGCCGGTGCCCCAGCCGGCCGCGCCGCCCGGGTACGAGGTACCGGTGTCGTACTGCCAGTTGGACGTGTTGACGCCGGATCCCGCCGAGCCGTTGAAATCGTCCAGGAAGACCTGGGTCCAGCCGGACGGGGGCGTGGGGGCGGAGGCGTTCGCGGGTGCGGTGGCAGCCGTCGCGACCGCTGCGGCCACACCGAGCGTGGCGACGACGGCGACCAGCGCGCGGCGGAACGCGCGGGGTCTGGGTATGCCGGAGGATTCGCTCATGAGGGAGGGCCTCTCGGGTACGGAGGGGTGTGCGGGAGTCCTTTGAGAGCGCTCCCATGGTGGGTTGAGAGCGCTCTCAGGGTGCCGCCAATGTGCTCCCCGCCCCTGAGGTCGTCAAGAGTTAAAGCGGAGAAAGTCCTTTCGCCGCAGGGGAGTTCACCCCATGAAGCCTCCCGCACCGGCTCGGGGCGGCTCAGACCTCGCTGCCCGGCCGTGGTCCTTCCGTCCCGGCGGACCGTCATGGTCTTCGCGGCCAGGTCGACCGTGCTGATCTGCTCGCGGCCGATGTGGAAGGTGACGTCCTTGTGTCGTTGTACGAGCCCGCGCGGGCGTGACCGTGATGGTCGCCTTCTTGGTCGTGGCGGCCCGCGCGGACGCCGCGGCGCCCTTGCCGTCCGAGGCCGCCGAGGCGTCGGCGGACGAGCTGCAGCCCGTGAGGGCCGCGACCGGCAGCGCCCCGAGCGCGGTGATGATCCCGCGCCGGGACCACCGTCCGGACTGCCACCCCGGCCCGTTCGATATGTGCGAGACGCCCACGACACTTGCCGGGATTACGGTGAGGACGCGCCACCCGATACGGCCGGAAAACGATTGTCCGGACCCCTCCGGGTATGAACAGATTGTGAACGGCCGACCGGCGTCCTGAGCCTCCGGTGAGATCCCCGGCTCCGCATGGCTCCCCCGCCGACCCGATCGGACGAGTTCGCAGCAGTGCCGACGCAGTTGACCGACCCCGCCGGAGGTATCCGTGACCGAAGTCCGCAAGCGGCACACCGTGGCCATCGTCGGAGCCGGCGCGGCGGGCGCCCTGACCGCCGTCCAGCTCTGCGAGACGGCGACCCGCCGACGGACTCCCCTCGACGTCGTCCTGGTCGACCCGGCCCCGGAAGCGGGCCGCGGCACCGCCTACGCCACCCCCGACCCGCGCCACCGCCTCAACGTCCCCGCGGGCAACATGAGTGCCTACCCCGACGACCCGGGACACCTCACCCGCTGGCTGTGCCGGCACGGCGAACCCTCCGTCACCGGCGCCGACTTCGCCACCCGGTACCGCTACGGCGCCTACCTCGCCGACACCCTCGGCCAGGCCGTCGTCCGCTCCCACGGCACGGTGGCCGTACGCCGGCTGCGCACCCGCGCGGAGAACTGCACCGGCACCCCCGACGGCAGGGTGGAGCTCCGCCTGGCCGACGGGGGACACCTGACCGCCGACGCCGCCGTCCTCGCCACCGGCCCCGCGGCCCCGACCGCCGCATGGGCTCCGCCCGCCCTGCGCGCCTCGCCTCGCTTCGTCGGCGCGCCGTGGGCGCCGGGTGCCCTGGACGGCGCCCTGGACTGCACCGACGACGTACTGCTCGTGGGCACGGGCCTGACCGCCGTCGACCTCGCCCTGACCCTCGACCGCCCCGGCCGCACGGTGCACGCCCTCTCCCGCAACGGCCTGCTGCCCCAGCCGCACGCACTCGGCCCGGCCGGAGTGATGCCCGCGCCGGAGGACCTGCACGACACGTCCCTGGGCAGGCTGCGCCGCGCCGTCTACCGTCACCTCAGCCGCTCGGTCCGTACCCACGGTGACTGGCGCCCCGGCCTCGACAGCCTCCGCCCGCACATCACGCGCCTGTGGCGCAGCCTCACCCCAGAGGAGCGGGAGGAGTTCCTCGCCCGCGAGGGCGCCCTGTGGAACACCCACCGCCACCGCATGGCCCCCGCCACCGCCGAGCACGTCTCCCGGGCCCGCACCGCCCGCCGCCTCCAGGTCCACACGGGCACGGTCGTGCGGGCCACCGCATCCGACGGCGGACCGCTCGCCGTCGAGCTCTCGGGCGGCCGTACGCTGCACGTGGGCTGGGTGGTCGACTGCACCGGCCCCGGGCGGAGCCTCGGCGACCCGCTGTGGCGTGCGCTGTTCGCGTCAGGCATGGCGGTTCCCGGCCCGCTGGGCATGGGTGCCGCGACCCGGGACGGCCGCCTCCTCGACGCCCTGGGCGATGCCGGGCTCCCCCTGTTCACGCTCGGCGCCCCGCGCCGTGGCGAGCTGTGGGAGACCACCGCCATCCCCGAAATCCGCGTCCAGGCGGCCGAGTTGGCCCAGCAGCTGCTGGCGCCGCTCACCCCGAAGCCGCGCAGGAGCCGCCGTCCCGTCGACGGGTACGGCCTCGCCCTGACCACCCACGCGGAGGCGGCCGCCGCCTACCGCACGGGACTCGACCGGATCCTCAAGGTCCGGTCCGGAGCCGAGGACGCCCTCACCCGCGCGGTCGCCCTCGACCCCGGCTTCGCCCTCGGCCATGCCGCCCTCGCCCTGCTGGGCCACGAGAGCTCGGCCGCCGTCGACGTACCCCGCGCCCTGGCCGACGCGCAGCGCTGCGCCCGCGAGCGGGCCGACGAGCGCGAGCGCTCCTTCGTGGACGTGGTCACCCGCCGGATCATCGGCGACGACGGGGACGAGGCGCTCGTACGACACCTGCGGACGTACCCCGCCGACGCGCTCGCGCTCGCCGCCGCCGTGCCCACCATCGCCTTCTCCGGTGTCAGCGACCTGCACGACGACGAGGCGCTCGGTCTGCTCGAGCTGACGTCACCGGCGTACGACGGGCACTGGTTCCACACCTCGCTGCTCGCCTTCCTGCGGCAGGGGCAGGGCCGGCTCCACGAAGCGGGCGAACTCGCCCACCGGGCCCTGGCCGCCGAGCCGGCCTCCGGGCACGCCGTGCACGCCCTGGCCCATGTGCACTACGAGTCGGGCGCGCACGAGGCGGGCCGCGACTGGCTGGAACGCTGGGTGTCGGGGCGGGGCCGGGGCGCGGTCCACCGGGCGCACTTCTCCTGGCACATCGCCCTGCACGAACTGGCCCTCGACGACCCGGCCGCGGTCCGTAGGCGCTGGTTCGCCCAGCTCGCGCCGGGCCGGGTGACCGGAATGCGGGCCCTGGTCGACTCGGGGTCGCTGCTGTGGCGGGCACGGCTCAGCGACAGCTGGGAGGGCGAACTGCCCACCGCGGACGTGCTGGACTCGGTCGGGCGCGAGGTGCTGGAGCGGCCGGCGACCGCGTTCACCGCGCTGCACGCCGCGGTCGCCCTGACCGCCGCCGGGGACCTGCCCGCGCTGCGCAGGCTGCGCGACCACGCGTCGGGTGCCGATCCGGTGCAGCGGGAGATCGTCGCGCCGCTGTGCGAGGCGTTCGCCGCGCTCGTCGAGGAGCGCTTCCAGGAGGCGGCCCGCGGGCTCTACGCGCTACTGCCCGAGCTGCGCAGGGTCGGCGGAAGCGCGGCCCAGCGCGAGGTCGTCGAGGAGACGCTGCTGTACGCGCTGGTGGCGGACGGCCGCTGCGATGCGGCCCGCCGGCTGCTGGACGCCCGCCTCGACCGCAAGCCGGCGCCCCGCGACCGCCGGTTGCTGGCCGCACTGCCCGGCTGACCGGACGCCCGTCTCCACCGGGGCCTCGATTCGATCACGTGTCGGAAACGGGCCCCGTCACGCTCCCCCCTGCCCGGGTGGGTGCCCTCGACCGGCCGAACGCCGCGAGGACGAACGTGACGCTGATGAGCAGGGCCCACGCGCCGAACTTGCCGAAGTCGACGGGCTGCCAGCCGTGGAGCTGGTACGGGTAGCGCCACGCGCCCACGTAGGTGGCCAGGTTCTCCGCCAGCCAGAGGAAGAACCCGATCAGGGCGAAGGACAGCGCGAGCGGCATGTGCCGCCGTGTCCCGCGGACGGTGAAGTGCACGGACGTACGCGCGGTGACGGCCACGAGGAGGGCGGCGAGCGGCCAGCGGGCGTCGGGCAGCCAGTGGTGGCTGAAGAAGTTGATGTAGACGGCGGCGGCCACCAGCGCCGTCGCCCACGGCCGGTAGCGGACCACCTCCAGGTCGAACAGGTGCCAGGCCCGGCAGACATAGCTGCCGACGGCCGCGTAGAGGAAGCCCCCGTACAGCGGGACGCCCGCGAACTTCAGCACGGCCGGTTCCGGGTAGCTCCACGAGCCGAGAGAGACCTTCACCAGCTCGAAGGCGAGACCGATGACATGGCAGGCGGCGATGACGGCGACATCGCGTCCGCTCTCCCAGCCGCGCCGCCAGAACAGCAGCGTGAGGAACAGGCCGTAGCCGACGAGCAGGTCGTAGCGGGCCACCGGCAGAGGCGGCAGCAGGGCGGACGCCGCCACGCCGGACAGCAGGGCTATGGCGAAGGCGCAGGACCGGGCCTGTGTCCAGGTGAAATCGAGCAGTTGGCCGACCGGAGAGGCCGGAAGACCGGCCGGGTTTGTAGTGGGCATGGTGATCAAGAGGACGACGCCCGGCCCTTTTCCGGTTGCGCTGCGACGCTAGTCACCGGCGCACAGCCCTGCCCCGCCGGTTCATCATCCTCTAACTATCAGCGCTTACTTACGGTTCCGTAACCTCACGGCCTGCTCAGCATCACGTACCTCTTCACCCCACGGAAGGGACGCTCTGAGGTGATGTCACACAGGTCGAAGAAGCCGCTGCCCAGGAGAGCCGCGCTGCTCGCCGCCGCCGGCCTGCTCGGCGGACTGCTGACCGTGCCGGCGGCGACCGCGTCGGCCGGAACGCCTGAGGCGTGCTCCGCCGCGGACGCCGACATATACCGGCCCCCGGACCGCGCCACCGCCGAGCCGGGTGCCGTCGTCGCCTGCCGCCGGGTCGACGCGCTGCCCATGCTGGTCGGCGGCCCCGCGGTGGACGCCTGGAAGGTGCAGTACGGCTCCACCGACGGGCGGGGCCGGCGGGTCTCCGTCGCCGGCACCGTCGTCGTACCGCACAAGCCGTGGACCGGACCGGGCGAGCGGCCGCTGGTCGCATTCGTGCCCGGCACCCTCGGCATCGGACCGCAGTGCGCGTTCTCCAAACAGCTCGCGGGCCAGTACCAGGACGCCTACGAGGTCCCGAACATCGCGGCCCTGCTCAACGCCGGTTACGCCGTGGCCGCGACGGACGGCCAGGGATACCTGGACGGCCAGGTCCACCCCTACGCCTCCGGGGTCGAGGCGGGCCATGCCGCCCTCGACATGGCCCGCGTGGCCTCCCGGGTGCCCGGCACCGGGGTGAGTCCCGAGGCCAAGGTCGGGATCTGGGGCTACTCGGAGGGCGGCTCCGGCAGCCTGTGGGCGGCCCAGCTCGCCCGGTCGTACGCCCCCGAACTGCACGTCGTCGGCGCGGCCTCCGGCGGGATCCCCGCCGACCTCACGCAGGTGGCGAGCAACCTCGACGGGCAGTTCTTCGCCGGGTTCCTGGTGGACGCGTTCATCGGACTGTCCGTCACCCACCCGGACCTGCCGTTCGACGACCTCCTGAACGACAGCGGCCGCAAGGCCGTCAAGGACGCCGAATCGCTGTGCGCGGCCGGCACCGTGAGCCGCTTCCCGGGCACACGGATCGAGCACTACACCAAGGACCGGCTGACGCTCGACCAGATCTACGCCCTCAGCGGCCCGGACGGCACCACCTGGGGCGACGCCGTCGACGCCAACACGCTGGGGGCGGGGGTCGGCACACCCCGCTCCGGCGCCCGCTACGAGATCGGCTTCCCGGTGTTCCAGTACCGCGGCCTGCTGGACGAGGTGATCCCCGCCCGGACCGCGAGCGCGACCCGCCGCGCCTACTGCGCCGCCGGCATCAGCACCCGCTGGAGCGCGTACGCGGGCGACCACCTCACCAGCGACCCGAACGCCATCGGCGATGTGGTCGACTGGCTGGGCGACCGGTTCGACGGCAAGGCGGACACCGGCAACTGCTGATTCGTCACCCGGCACAGCCGTACCGCAGAGGTCCCCGCGCCCGGAGCCCACGGGCGCGGGGACCTCACCCGGTGCAGACGACCTCCGCGCCGTCGCGCACCTGACCGGCCGCTCATGGCCGGTCCGCGACCCGCAGCAGCAGAGCGTGCAGTGTCTCGCGTTCCGCCGCGTCCAGCTGGTCCAGCAGGTCGTTCGTCACCCTGCGGCCCGCCTCGTCGGTGTCCCGCAGGAAGGTGCGGCCCCCCTCGGTCAGGACGACGATCCTGCTGCGCCGGTCGTCGGGGGAGGGGCGGCGCTCGGCGAAGCCCAGCTTCTCCAACTCGTCGACCAGACCCACGATCGCGCTCGGGTCGTAGCCGAGCCGGGTGCTCAGCTCGCGCTGGAGCGCACCCTCGGAGGTGGCGAGGAAGCGCAGCACCGCGTAGTGCCGCAGCCGCAACCCGGACTCCTGCAGGAACGCGTTGAACATCTGCCCGGAGCGCAGGCCGAGGCGGTACAGCAGATAGCCCGTGTCCGCGTGCAGCCCGCGCATCCACGGCTCGTCCGCGTCGATCGGGCTCGGGTTCTTCGTGTGCCGGCGGGTGATGGCGGGCCCCCTGGTCTCGGTCCGTTCGGTGGTGCGCATCCCAGCATGCCGTATCCGAAGGACGATAACAACTATTGACGACAACAATTATTGCTCTTAGCTTCGATCTCGAAGTCGCCTGCATGCGAACGAAGGGACCCGCTCGTGCCTCCCGTCGATCTCACCGGAAAGGCCGCCGTCGTCACCGGCAGCGGCCGGGGCCTCGGCCTCGCCTATGCCCACGCCCTCGCCGCCCACGGCGCCTCGGTGGTCGTCAACGACATTGACGACGCCGTGGCCGAGGAGGCCGTCAAGTCCATCACCGAGGCCGGCGGCACCGCCGTCGCCGAGGTGGTCCCGGTCGGCACCGCCGAGGCCGCCGACCGCCTCGTACACCGGGCCGTTCAGGAGTTCGGGCGGCTCGACATCCTGGTCACCAACGCCGGCATCCTGCGCGACAAGGTGCTGTGGAAGATGACCGACGAGGACTTCGACGCGGTGGTCACCACCCACCTCAGGGGCACGTTCACCTGCGCCCGTGCCGCCGCCGTCCGCATGCGCGAGCAGGGCGCGGGCGGCACGCTGATCCTGGTCGGCTCCCCGGCCGGGCAGCGCGGCAACTTCGGGCAGACCAACTACGCCGCCGCCAAGGCCGGCATCGCCGCGATGGCCCGCACCTGGGCGCTGGAGCTGGCCCGCGCGCAGATCACCGTCAACGCGATCGTGCCGGTCGCCGCGACCGCGATGACCCAGACCATCCCGGCCTTCGCCCCGTACGTCGAGGCGCTGCGCGGCGGCACCCCGCTGCCGGACTTCCTGCGCAAGGGCGAGGGCTTCGGCACCCCCGAGGACTGCGCGGCCCTCGTGCCCTTCCTCGCCTCCGGGGCGGCACGCGGGATCACCGGCCAGGCCATCGGCATCGGCGGCGACAAGGTGGCGCTCTGGTCGCATCCGCAGGAGATCCGGGCGGCGTACGCGGACGGCGGCTGGAGCCCCGAGGCGCTCGCCGATGCCTGGCACACGTCGGTCGGTGCCGAGCCCCAGACGGTCGGCATCCCCGCGCCGAAGGTCCCGGAGGCGTGATGGACATCGAGAACCTGGTCGCGATCGACGTCCACACCCACGCGGAGGTGTCCTCGAAGGGTCACTCCTCCCTGGACGACGACCTGCACGCCGCCTCCGCCGCCTACTTCAAGGTCGAGGGGAGGCGGAAGCCGACCCTCGAGGAGACGGCCGCCTACTACCGCGAGCGGAAGATGGCCGCCGTGATCTTCACGGTGGACGCCGAGTCCGCCACCGGCACCGCGCCCGTCCCGAACGAGGAAGTGGCGGAGGCGGCCGCCGCCAACACGGACGTGCTCATTCCCTTCGCCTCCATCGACCCCTTCCGCGGGAAGGCGGGCGTGCGGCAGGCCCGGCGGCTGGTCGAGGAGTACGGGGTGAAGGGCTTCAAGTTCCACCCCGGCATCCAGGGCTTCTTCCCCAACGACCGTGCGGCGGCCTACGCGTTGTACGAGGTGATCGAGGAGACCGGGACCATCGCCCTGTTCCACACCGGCCAGACCGGCATCGGCGCGGGCGTGCCTGGCGGGGGCGGCATCCGCCTGAAGTACTCCAACCCCCTGTACGTGGACGATGTCGCCGCCGACTTCCCCCATCTGAAGATCATCCTGGCGCATCCCTCGTTCCCTTGGCAGGACGAGGCCCTGGCCGTCGCCACGCACAAGCCGGGCGTGCACATCGACCTGTCCGGCTGGTCGCCGAGGTACTTCCCGCCGCAGCTGGTGCAGTACGCCGACACGCTGCTGAAGGACAAGGTCCTCTTCGGCTCCGACTTCCCCGTCCTCACCCCCGACCGCTGGCTCGCCGACTTCGCGAAGCTGCCCGTCAGGGACGAGGTGCGGCCGAAGATCCTCAAGGAGAACGCCGCCCGGCTGCTCGGGCTGACGAAACCGTAGGGGGCGTCAGATGCGCAACGAGGGACTGGGGTCGTGGCCCGCACGCCGGGCCCGCAAGACCCCGCACCGCACCGCGCTGATACACGGTGACCGGTCGACGGACTACCGCACCTTGCACACACGCACCACCCGTCTCGCCCATGCCCTGCGCGCCCGGGGCGTCCGCCGCGGCGACCGCGTCGCCTACCTCGGCCCCAACCACCCCGCCTACCTGGAGACACTGTTCGCCGCCGGCACGCTCGGCGCGGTCTTCGTCCCCCTCAACACCCGCCTCGCCGACCCCGAACTCGCCTTCCAGCTCGCCGACTCCGGCGCCCGGGTCCTCGTCCACACCCCCTCCCGCGGCGCGCCGCCCGAGACCCCGGAGGTCCGTACGTACGTCGAAGTGGGCACCGCCTACGAGGAGTTGCTGGCCTCGGCGAGCGACGAGCCGATCGACGAACCCGTCACCCCCGACGACACCTGCATCCTCATGTACACCTCGGGGACGACCGGCCGGCCCAAGGGCGCGATGCTCACTCACGGCAACCTCACCTGGAACGCGGTCAACGTCCTGGTGGACACCGACCTGACCGCCGACGAACGCGCCCTGGTCTGCGCCCCGCTGTTCCACACGGCCGGCCTCAACATGCTGACCCTGCCGGTCCTGCTGAAGGGCGGCACCTGCGTCCTGGCGGAGTCCTTCGACCCGGAGGCCACCTTCGACCTGATCGAACGGCACCGGATCACCTTCATGTTCGGCGTGCCGACCATGTTCGACCTGATCGCCCGGCACCCGCGCTGGCCGGACGCCGACCTGTCCTCGCTCAGGATCCTCACCTGCGGCGGCTCACCCGTGCCGACCCCGCTGATCGCCGCCTACCAGGAACGCGGGCTCACCTTCCTGCAGGGCTACGGCATGACCGAGGCCGCGCCCGGCACCCTGTTCCTGGACGCCGAGCACGCGGTGAGCAAGGCCGGCTCGGCAGGCGTACCGCACTTCTTCAGCGACGTCCGGGTGGTCCGGCCCGACCTCACCCCGGTGGACGTGGGCGAGACCGGCGAGGTCGTCGTGCGCGGGCCGCACGTCATGTCCGGCTACTGGGGGCTGCCCGAGGAGACGGCCGCCTCCTTCGCGGAGGGCTGGTTCCGCAGCGGGGACGCGGCCCGGGCCGACGCGGACGGATACGTGTACATCGTCGACCGCATGAAGGACATGATCATCTCCGGTGGGGAGAACATCTACCCCGCCGAGATCGAGGACCTGCTGCTCGCCCACCCCGCCATAGCGGAGTGCGCGGTCATCGGCGTCCCGGACGACAGGTGGGGCGAGGTGCCCCGCGCGGTCGTCGTCCCCCACGAGAGTGGGGCACTCGACCCGGGCGAGGTGCTGGCCTCGCTGGCCGGACGGCTCGCCAAGTACAAGATCCCCAAGTCGCTGGTGGTCGCGGACGCCCTCCCGCGCACCGCCTCCGGAAAGCTGCTCAAGTCCCGGGTGCGCCGGGACTTCGGCCGCCAACTCCCGTAAGGAAAGGCACCTCATGACCGTCACCGTCAACGGCCTGGACGGGCTGAAGAAGCTGGCCGGCAGCGACCTCGGCACCAGCGAGTGGATCGAGGTCACCCAGGAACGCATCGACACCTTCGCCGACGCCACCGGCGACCACCAGTGGATCCACGTGGACCCCGAACGCGCCAAGGACGGCCCCTTCGGCGCCCCGATCGCGCACGGCTACCTCACCCTGTCCCTGTTCATCCCGCTCTTCACCGAGCTGCTGGACGTCCAGGGGGTGACGACCAAGGTCAACTACGGTCTGAACAAGGTGCGTTTCCCCGCCCCGGTGAAGGCGGGCTCACGCATCCGGCTCGCCGCGAGGCTCGCCTCCGTCGAGGACGTGCCGGGCGGGGTGCAGATCGCCGTCGACGGCACGATCGAGGTGGACGGCGGCGGGAAGCCCGCCGCCGTCCTGCAGAGTCTCTCCCGCTTCTACGCGTGAGAGGCGGCTACTGCTGCCGGTAGGCGTACACGGTCGTCGCGACCGCGCACACGCCCGGCGGGATCACCTCGGCCCGCAGGGTGGCGCTGCCCGGGTCGTAGTCGACGCCCTCCGCCTCGAACGTGCCCGTGCACACGCTCTGTTGCGGAAGCCCGAACAGGCTCGTCACGGCTCCGGTCACCGGCTTGCCGTCCAGCGGGTGCGGGAGGTCGACCTGGAGCAGCGGCCTGCTCTGCGGGAAGAGCGCGCCGGAGGCGTCGTCCGAGGCGCACAGCAGCCGGGTGGCGGTGACGAAGTCACAGCCCTGGATGTCGCGCACCGGCCTGTCCAGGCTGACCTGACCGGCCTGGGCCAGCGACCCGCCGGTGGCCGGCGTGGCCGGGTTCAGCAGGGGTGCCGGGAACACCTGGAGCCGGTTCTGGTCGCCCCACTCGCCCGACACCAGCCACTGGCCGTCGGGCGAGACGGTCGCGAAGGAGTTGTTCACCTTCTCGCCCGGGTCCAGCGGATGCACGTAGTCGTACCGCTTCCCGGACGGCGTGGTGACCGCGTACAGCTTCGCGGTGGCCGTGTCGGCGCCCTGGTAGGCGTCGAAGACGTAGCCGCGCGCGATGTCCGGGTCTCCGACGTGGTTCCAGCCCTTGATCCTGAGGTCCAGCGGGATGTCCAGCAGACCGCGGTGCAGCAGCGACCCGTTCGCCCGGCTCGCGAGCCCCTGCCCGCCGCCCAGGGTGTCGGTGTACGACGTCCCGGCCGGCGCCCACTGGGGGCCCTCGGCGGCGGAGGCGCTCGGGGCGCCGAGCGCGAGCGCTCCCAGTAAGGCGGTGAGGGTGAAGAGATGACGCTTCATCAGGCTCCTGCCACGTCGACGAAGATGGGGTTGGAATAGAACCACGTATCGATCCACGGGTCACCGTTCCCGGGCTGGTGCGGGATCGGCCCGTGCGGGTCGATCGCAGCGCCGAGGTAGCCGGTGCCGTTCCGGTTGCCGTCGCTGCCGCGCAGCCGCACGTAGAAGGACTCGTCGCCCGCGGTCAGCGGGATGCGCAGGGTGTACGTGCCGGTGCGACCGCTGACGTCCTCGGTCTGCACGACCTTGGTGTCGGGCGCCCGCCAGCTGTCGCGGTCGGCCGCCGGGCCGCGCACCGCACCCCGGATCACGTCGACATGCGCCAACTGGGGCAGGATTCCCTGCGGGTTGGCCCGTGAGGCGGTGGTCACCGTCACGTACAGCGTGAGCTTCTCGCCCTTGCGGACGCGCAGTCGTCCGCCCAGCGTGACGCCGCGCCCGAAGTCGCAGTCCCGCTTCAGGCGCACGTCGAGCCCGTCCAGCAGGTGCCCGTGGTCCAGCCAGATACGGCCCGCGCGCAGGCCCGCCATCACGGCGCGGTAGCCGTAGCGGGTCACACCGACGTGGGTGCGGCTGAACTCGCCGGGCCAGAAGTCGCTGCCGGGCTGCGGGGTGTCCGTGTTCACCGGGTCGGGCAGCTTGCCGGTGTTGTCGAAGTTCTGGCCGGGCTGCCAGTCGCCGTTCTTCCAGGTGTCGAAGACCGTGCGGTGGTTGTCGGAGTTGGTGGTGATGGAGAACAGCCTGCCCTCGGCCAGCATCGAGTCCCACAGCCCGCCGACGGTCGCCGTCGCCCAGTCGAAGCCGCCGTAGGTGACGTAGGCCTCCGCCGGGTAACCGGCGAAGGAGTTGGCGGACGGCTTGTTCTCGTACTCGCCGCGGATCGAGGTGGTCGCGCCACGCCAGCCGGGGATCGCCGCGCCCTGAGCGCCGGGCGCCCCCTCCATGCCGATCACGATCTCGGGAGCCGCGTCGCGCCAGTTGCGCATCTCGTGCGGGGAGTCGATGCCGAGGCGCAGCGGGTGGTTGGCGAGGACGAGGACGTCGTCGACGTACCCGGTGCGGCGCTGCTCGGCCAGCCACTGAATGGCCTTGACGGCGTGTGCCTCGTTGCGGGCCGTGTTCGCGTTGCCCGGCGCGCCGTCCGTGTAGCCCAACAGCTTGCCGTCGTAGGCGAGTTCGAACTGGGTGAGCAGGTCGGCCTCGTTGGGGCCGGGGGCGGCGAAGACCGTGCAGTGCTCGGCGGCCGGGATGTACCACTCCAGGCCCTGGAAGATCAGCTGGCGCGGGTTCTCGGCGCGGGCCTTGAGGATCTCCTGGTGCTCCAGCTGCGCGCCGTAGTGGGCGTGCCCGAAGTTGGAGTGCTCGTTGAACACCATCCAGTCCAGGCCGTACCTGGCGGCGGCCTGGGCCTGCTGGGAGAACGTGTACTTCGCGTCGTGGCTGTACACGGAGTGGACGTGGTGGTCGCCGACCAGGTAGGCGAGGCGCGGGTCGTCGCCGCCGAGTTCCGGCTTGCCGGAGGCGAAGGCGGGCGTGGCGGCCGAGCCGAGGGTGAACGCGGCGCCGAACAGGCCGGCGCGGAGCAGGAGTCCGCGTCTCGACACGCCCTGGGCGTCGAGGGATGCGGGGGAGACGGACGGGTCGGCCCAGGCGGGCAGCTGCTGCTCGGTCATGATCGTCGAAGGCTCCTCTTCGAGGGCGTCAGTGGTTCATGAAGGAGGTGACGGGCAGTGCCCGTGCGACGATCCGGACGTCGCCGAGGCGGCCGTGCAGGATCTGGTCGATCTTCCCGGCGTACTCGTAGCCGCCGAGCAGCCACGGCAGCCCGAGCGAGGTGAGCCCGACGGCGGCGGCGTGCGGATTGCGGGCCACGGGACAGCCCTGGACGTACATCGTCGTGTGCCGGCCGTCGTTGACGACGGCGAGGTGCCACCAGGTCTCGCGGGCGGTCTCGTCACCCCAGTTGGTGGCGATGCCCTGCTGGTTGAGCGGACGCACCGCCCACTGCGGCCCGGGCCCGTCGGAGATCGACAGCGTGGCGAGCGGCTCGTCCGGATCGTCCGCGGTCTTGCCGGCGGCTCCACCCGTGCCGGTGCGGCTGAGGAGCCCCGCCCACGCGTGGTGCGAGGCGTCCCAGTCGGCGGGCAGCCAGTAGAAGGCCTCGATGGTGTAACCGCTCCTGAACGTCGCGGTGTTGAGCGGCGCCCCGTCGACCGTCTTCAGATAGGCACCCTTCAGCGGCGACTTGTAGCCCGTGAACTCCAGGCTGCCGTGGCCGGGCTGGTCCGGGTGGTGGTCCGCCGACCAGCCGAGCGAGCCGCCGCCCACCGATACCGGCACGAGGTCGTTGCCCCGCCCGGACAGGTCGCGGACCGTGCCGGACACGGGCGCGTCGAAGCGCCAGTACGCCAGGGTGCCGGGGACGACCAGCTGCGAGGCGGGCCGGGCCGGGCGCGCCGGCACCGGGTCGAAGCCGGAGAAGCGCTCCGCGAAGTCGATCTCGACGGAGAAGCGGTCCGCGTCCCCGCTCAGCTCGATCTCCTGCCGCTCCAGCTCGTTGAGCCCCTTCGCGGCCCGGCCGAGGATCCACGGGGAGATCGTCTCCACGTCGATGACGTTCCGGTCGAGGTCGAAGCGGTACAGACGGATCATCGCCGCGCCGCCGAAGTAACGGTTCTGGTAGTTCGTCAGGTGGAGGTGTACGTCGTTCCCGGCCGCGTTCTTGCGGGTGGCGCGGCCCGCCGGCCAGAAGTGCCCGTTGAGGGTGAGGAAGATCTGGTCGTGATCCTCGATCAGCTGGTCCCACAGCTTCTGCCCGTAGGCGGAGAGGGTGTCGTCCTCGGAGACCAGCTCGTGGGTGGTGAGAACGACCGGCGTCTTCGGGTGCCGGGCCAGCACGTCCCGGGCCCACGCGTACCCCTTCGCCGACAGCCGCCAGTCCAGGGCGAGCACCATCCACTCCCGTCCGGCCGCCCGGAACAGGTGGAAGGTGTTGTAGCCGTCGGGCGAGGCACCGCCGAAGGTCGCCTTGTCCGCGAACCGCTGCGGCCCGAAGGCGTCCAGATACGGTGTCGTACCGCGCTGGTCGTCCGTCGAGGACCGCACGTCGTGGTTGCCCGCGACGACGCTGTAGCCCACGCCCCGCCGGTCCAGGATCCCGAACGCCGCGCTGATCGCGGCGACTTCCTCCTCGGCACCGTTCTGGGTGAGGTCGCCGAGGTGGGTGAGGAACACGATGTTCTCGGCGTCCTCGCCCTCGCAGCGCTCCAGCAGGTAGCGCAGGGAGGCCTCGACGGGCGCCTGGTCGATGCTGGGGCCGTCGAAGAGGTACTGGGTGTCGGGCATCACCGCGAGGGTGAAGCGGCGGCTGTCCGTGTCGGGCCGCCGGCTGCTCGTGGGAGCCGCCTCGGCCACGGCCGGCAGCGCGACAGAGGCGGTGGCGGCGGCACCGAGCAGCGCCGTGGCCCTGAGGAAACTGCGTCGTCCGGCTCCGGCCTGCGCGGCCTCGCCCTGGGGGTGGTCATGCGAAGTGCACACGTGTGCTCCGTGAGAGGTGAAGGGGAGAGGAGGCGTGGGGGGAGTCAGAGAACGCGCAGGGTCCAGGTCCAGTGGTGGACACCGGCGGGGACGGAGGAGGAGGGAGCGCTGTAGGGGCCCCGGTGCACGGCATCGAGGTGCACCACGCAGCCCGGGTGGGGCACCGGCTCGCCGGGGTGGGCGGCGGTCGGGCTTTCGGTGCGGATGGCCGAGGGCTGTGGGCGGGTGACGGACACCTGCCGCGGCTCGTCCAGCTCGACCACGAGCCCGGTGGCGTCCGGTGCCGACAGCGTGAACCGCCGCACCCCGTGCCGGCCGCCGTTCTCGTGCGGGCGCGGACACGGCGTGATCACCGCGTCCACGGGCAGCGTGTGAGGGCCGTCCGGGCCCGACTCCCGGGGCCCCTGCCCGGACCACTCCAGCAGATCGAGCCCCGGCACCGTCTCGAACACCGAGCCGACCCGGGCCACATCGGCGAACTCCGGCGGCAGCTCCGCGGACTCGGCCACCCGGATGCCGCCCTCGACCGGCGTGAACTCCTGCCGGTGCCGTACGACACCGGCGGTCCCCGCGTACTCGGCGAGCACGGTCACCGCATCGCCCTCGCGGCGCACCGAGACGACCTTGCGGACCAGCGCGTCCAGGCCCCGGGTGCGCCGGCGCCGGGCGATTCGGCCCGGCTCGTCGTGGTCGGCCGGCGCCCGCCACAGCGACAGCACGGGCGCCGCCGTCAACAGCGGATGCACCAGCAGCCCGTCGTCGTCCACCGCCACCGGCGGCCCGGACGCTTCCACAGCGGCGGCCGCCCGCGGCTGCACCCGCGGTGCGGAGGTGGCAGGCTCGGGCTCCGCCACGGCGGCCGCCCGCAACCGCACCCGCGGCGCGGACACGGCAGGCTCGGACTCTTGCACGGCGCGCGCCCGCAACCGCACCCGCGGCGCGCACACCTCCGTGCCGCGCGGTGCCCACGGCTCGTCCATGGCGGCCCTCACTCGCAGCGTCAGCCAGGCCTCGCCGCCGTCCGCCGGTAGGGCGAAGGGCAGCGGCACGGCGGCCGTCTCGCCCGGCCGCAGATCGGGCAGCTCGGCGGGGCCGGTCAGCGTACGGCCGTCGGCCAGGGACAGCTGCCAGGTGGCCGCCAGATGGCTCAGGCCACGGAAGCGCTGGTGGTTGGCGAGGACGATCCCCTCGTGCCGGTAGCACCGGATGCGGACCGGAGCCGCAGTCTCCCCGTGCTCGGACAGGGCCCGCTCCGGAGTGCGGTCCGGGAGGACCAGCCCGTCCGCGACGAAGGCGCCGTCGTGCACCGTCTCGCCGAAGTCGCCGCCGTACGCCCGGCGGTGCCCGGGCGCCGCGACACCGTTGTCAAAGAGTCCGGCGCCCGCGCGCCCGGCCGGTCTTCCGTCGCTCACGCGCTGCACGATTCCGTGGCCCCAGAACCCCCGGGTGAAGCCGCCCTGAAGAGCCGGCGTTGACTCGATGGCCGCCCAGTGGTCCGCCTCCCGGGGGCGCAGCGCCGGCAGCGGGTCCGTCGGGCGGTCCCTCGGCCGGGCCATCAGCGGATGGCGCCCTTGGCCGGGTCCCCGATGATCTGCCGGGCGCCGATCGCGAACACGATCAGCAGCGGGATCAGGGCGAGCAGGGCGCCGGTCATCACCATGCCGTAGTCGGTGGTGCCGTGGGTGCCGTTCAGCTGAGAGAGGGCCACCTGGAGGGTGACGTTGTCCGGGTCGGTGAGGGCGATCAGGGGCCAGGCGTAGTCGTTCCACTGGCTCATGAAGGTGAAGATGCCGAGGAAGGCGAGGCTCGGGCGGACGACCGGGAGGGCCACATGCCAGCTGCTCGCCGACGCGGCCAAGTTCCCGGGGACGGGGATGGCGAGGGTCTGCGGTCCCGAGGACCTGGACGTGGTGGTGACGAACGGGCCGGTCGACCCGGCGACGCGGGCCTCCTTGGAGGAGGCGGGCGTCGACGTGGTCCTGGCGGGAAAGGTGCAGACTTGAACCCTCCCCCAGCTGAAGCGGGGGGATTCCTGGCTCAGGCTGCCTCACCGTTCAGCGAACAGCGAGGCCTTACACCCTCAACACCAGCCGGGTTGGAACCAGCCCGGGGTCTTGAAGCGAGTTCAAGGAGGTGCCGCGTGCTTGGTTCTCGCAACGCGTTGCGCGCAGCTTACCTGATCGGAGGAACCGGGTGAAGCTGACGATTCTGGGCGGCGGCGGATTCCGGGTGCCGCTCGTGTACGGGGCGCTGCTGACGGACCGCGGCGAGGGGCGGGTCACGGAGGTCGTGCTGCACGATCTGGACGACAGCCGACTGCACGCCGTCACCCGTGTCCTGGCCGAGCAGGCGTCGACCGTCGACGACGCCCCCCGCGTGACCGCCACGACCGACCTCGACGAAGCCCTGCGCGGCGCCGACTTCGTCTTCTCCGCGATTCGCGTCGGCGGCCTGGAGGGCAGGGCGAACGACGAACGGGTGGCCCTCGCGGAGGGCGTCCTCGGCCAGGAGACCGTCGGCGCGGGCGGCATCGCCTACGGTCTGCGGACGGTCCCGGTCGCCGTCGACATCGCCCGGCGGGTGGCCCGCCTCGCCCCCGACGCCTGGGTCATCAACTTCACCAACCCGGCGGGCCTGGTCACCGAGGCGATGTCCCGGCACCTCGGCGACCGCGTCATCGGCATCTGCGACTCGCCGGTCGGCCTCGGCCGCCGTATCGCCCGCGTACTCGGCGCGAACCCCGCCGAGGCATGGATCGACTACGTCGGCCTCAACCACCTCGGCTGGGTACGCGGCCTGCGCATCGCAGGGCGGGACGAACTGCCGCGCCTGCTCGCCGACCCCGGTCTGCTCGGCTCGTTCGAGGAGGGCAAGCTCTTCGGCGTCGGCTGGCTGCGCTCGCTGGGCGCGATCCCGAACGAGTACCTGCACTACTACTACTTCAACCGCGAGGCCGTACGCGCCTACCAGCAGGCCGAGAAGACCCGCGGCGCCTTCCTGCGCGACCAGCAGGCACGGTTCTACGAGGAAGCCGGGCGCCCCGGCGTCCGCGCGCTCGACCTCTGGGACCGCACCCGCGCCGAACGCGAGGCGACCTACATGGCCGAGAACCGGGAGACGGCCGGCGCCGGCGACCGCGCCGCCGACGACCTCTCCGGCGGCTACGAGAAGGTGGCACTCGCGCTGATGCGGGCCATCGCCCGCAACGAACGCACCACCCTGATCCTCAATGTGCGCAACCGCAGCACGCTGTCCGTGCTGGACGCCGAGGCCGTCATCGAGGTCCCTTGCCTGGTCGACGCAGGCGGCGCCCACCCGGTCGCCGTCGATCCGCTGCCCGGCCACGCCACCGGCCTGGTGTGCGCGGTCAAGGCCGTCGAGCGCGAGGTCCTCGCCGCCGCCGAGTCCGGTTCGCGCGCCACGGCCGTGAAGGCCTTCGCGCTGCACCCGTTGGTCGACTCCGTGAACGTGGCCCGCAGGCTGGTCGAGGGCTACACCCAGGTCCACCCCGGCCTGGCGTATCTTCGGTAAGCGCTTTCCCCCTCTCCCTCCCCGCTTCCCTGGAGACCTCCATGCACGACGAACGCCGCCGCATCGAGGAGCGCGTAGAGCGCCTCCACAACCAGCGCATCAAGCCCGCCGTGTACGCGGCCGCCGTCCCCTTCGAGGTCGCGGCCTGGCAGGCGCCGGGGGAGCCCGTCTCCTTCGAGGAGGCCGCGGCCGCGCCGTACGAGCCCTTCGCGATGCACACCCCGTGGGGACCGCCCTGGGGGACGACCTGGTTCCGGATGCGCGGGCAGGTGCCCGCCGAGTTCGCGGGCCGGCGCGTCGAGGCCGTCATCGACCTCGGCTTCGTGGGCGACTGGCCCGGCAACCAGGCCGAGGCGCTGGTGCACCGGACCGACGGGATGCCGCTGAAGGCGGTGAACCCCCTCAACCAGTACGTGCCGATCGCCAACCCGGCCGCGGGCGGCGAGGAGATCCACTACCTGGTCGAGGCGGCCTCCAACCCCGACATCCTCGCGGGCGACTTCGCGGCCCCGACCCCGTTGGGCGATGTGCTGACGGCAGGCGACCGTCCCCTGTACACCTTCCGCCGCGCCGACATCGCCGTCCTCGACGAGGAGATCTGGCACCTCGACCTCGACGTCCAGGTGCTGCGTGAACTGATGCTGCAGCTGGGTGAGCACGACCCGCGCCGGCACGAGATCATGCACGCCCTCGACCGGGCCATGGACCTGCTCGACCTGGACGACGTCTCCGGCTCGGCGACCGCGGTGCGCGAGGCCCTGGGGCCGGTGCTGGCCAAGCCCGCGCACGCGAGCGCGCACCGCATCTCCGGCGTCGGCCACGCGCACATCGACTCGGCCTGGCTGTGGCCGATCCGCGAGACCAAGCGCAAGACGTCCCGCACCTTCTCCAACGTCACGTCGCTGGCCGACGAGTACGACGACTTCGTCTTCGCCTGCTCGCAGGCCCAGCAGTACGCGTGGGTACGTGACCACTACCCGCACGTGTGGGCCCGTATCAAGGAGTCCGTGAAGAAGGGCCAGTGGGCGCCGGTCGGCGGCATGTGGGTGGAGGCCGACGGCAACCTGCCCGGCGGCGAGGCGATGGCCCGTCAACTGATCCACGGCAAGCGGTTCTTCCTCGAGCACTTCGGCATCGAGACCAAGGGCGTGTGGCTGCCGGACTCCTTCGGCTACACCGCCGCCTACCCGCAGCTGGCCAAGCTGGCCGGCAACGAGTGGTTCCTCACCCAGAAGATCTCCTGGAACCAGACCAACAGGTTCCCCCACCACACCTTCTGGTGGGAGGGCATCGACGGCACCCGCATCTTCACCCACTTCCCGCCGATCGACACCTACAACGCCCGCTTCAGCGGCGAGGAGATGTCCCGCGCGGTGCGCAACTACCAGGAGAAGGGCGGCGCCACGCGTTCGCTGGCCCCCTTCGGCTGGGGCGACGGCGGTGGCGGCCCCACCCGCGAGATCATGGAACGAGCCCGGCGCCTCAGGGACCTGGAGGGCTCCCCGAGGGTCGAGATCGAACACCCCGACGCGTTCTTCGCCAAGGCCCGCGCCGAATACCCGGACGCCCCGGTCTGGGTCGGCGAGCTGTACCTGGAGCTGCACCGCGCCACCTACACCTCCCAGGCCCGCACCAAGCAGGGCAACCGGCGCAGCGAACACCGGCTGCGCGAGGCCGAGTTGTGGGCGACGACGGCCGCGCTGCACGCACCCGGCTACCGCTACCCGTACGAACAGCTCGACCGCCTGTGGAAGACGGTCCTGCTGCACCAGTTCCACGACATCCTGCCCGGCTCGTCCATCGCCTGGGTGCACCGCGAGGCGGAGGCCGAATACGCCCGCGTGGCGGGGGAGCTGGAGGAGCTGACCGCCGCGGCGGTGGCCGCGCTCGGCGCCGGCGGGACGCGCGTGTTCAACACGAGCCCCTTCGCCCGCGCGGAGGTGGTCCGCACCGCCGAGGGGCGACCGGCCTACGTCGAGGTACCGGCGAGCGGCAGCGCGCCCCTGGCGAACGCCGAGCCGCCGCAGCCGGTGACGGTCGACGCACGGGTGCTGGACAACGGCCTGGTCCGGGTACAGGTGGCGGAGGACGGCACACTGTCGTCCGTGTACGACCTACGGGCCGACCGCGAAGTCCTCGCCGAGCCCGGCAACCTCCTCCGCCTGCACACCGACCTCCCCAACTACTGGGACGCCTGGGACATCGACAAGCACTACAAGAACCGGTACACGGACCTCTTGGACGCCGAGTCCGTCACCGTCGTCGAAGACGACCCGCTGATCGGCGCGATCCGCGTCACGCGCTCCTTCGGCAAGGGCTCTCGGATCACCCAGACGATCACCGTCCGCGCGGGCAGCCCCCGCATCGACTTCGAGACGGACATCGACTGGCACGAGGCCGAGAAGATCCTCAAGGCCGCCTTCCCGGTGGACATCCGCGCGCCGCACTCCTCCGCCGAGATCCAGTTCGGGCACGTGCAGCGCCCCACGCACACCAACACCAGCTGGGAGGCGGCCCGCTTCGAGGTCTCCGGCCACCGCTGGGTGCACATCGGCGAACCCGGCTACGGCGTCGCGGTCATCAACGACTCGACGTACGGACACGACGTCTCCCGCACGGTCCGGGGGGCGAGCGAAGCGAGATGGGGGTCCCCCCGGCCGGAGGCTGGGGGAGGTACGACCACCACGGTCCGGCTGAGCCTGGTGCGCGCCCCGCGCGTCCCGGACCCGGGCGCCGACCAGGGCCGGCACCGCTTCACCTACTCCCTGCTGCCCGGCGCGGACATCGCGGACGCGGTCGCGGAGGGCTACGCGCTGAACCTCCCGCTGCGGGTGGCCGAGGCGGCGCTCGCGCCGGAGCCGGTGGTCTCGGTGGACGGCGAGGGCGTGACGGTCGAGGCGGTCAAGCTCGCCGACGACGGCTCCGGCGATGTCGTCGTACGGCTCTACGAGTCCCGGGGCGGCCGGGCCGACGGCGTCCTGCGCACCGGCTTCCCGCTCGCCGGCGCCCAGGTCACCGACCTGCTGGAGCGGCCGCTGGAGGACGCGGACATGGCGGCCGGCGGCACGGTCCCCGTCACGCTGCGTCCCTTCCAGATCCTGACCCTGCGACTGCGGCGCGCCGAGGCGGTCTGACCCATGGCCATGCAAACCTGGTTCACCGACGCCAAGTTGGGGATCTTCGTCCACTGGGGAATCTACGCCGTCGACGGCGTCCAGGAGTCCTGGTCGTTCTACGACGGCCTCGTGCCCTACGACCGGTACATGTCCCAGCTGGACCGGTTCACGGCCGCGCGCTACGACCCCCGTGAGTGGGCGGCCCTGTTCGCCCGCGCGGGCGCCAAGTACGCGGTCCTGACCAGCCGGCACCACGACGGCGTCGCCCTGTGGGACACCGCGCACGGCGGCCTCGGACTGGGCCGCGACTTCCTCGGCCCGTACGCCGACGCCCTGCGCGAGCAGGGCCTCAAGGTCGGGCTCTACTACTCGCACTCCGACTGGAGCCACCCCGACTACGCCTCCACGCGCAGGCCGGGCCGGCCGCCGGAGCAGGAGGACAACCGGTACTCCGAGGCCGCCGCCGACTGCGAGGACCCGGACGCCTGGGAACGGTTCCTCGCCTACCGGGACGGCCAGATCCGGGAGCTGGCCTCCCGCTACCGGCCCGACCTGATGTGGTTCGACGGCGATTGGGAGCGCAGCGAGGAGCAGTGGCGCATCCGCGAACTCGCCGCGCTGATCCGCTCGTACGTGCCGGAAGTCGTCTTCAACGCCCGCATACTCGGCGAGGGCGACTACGCGACCCCCGAGCAGGGCGCCCCCGTCATCCCGCCCAAGGGCCCCTGGGAGCTGTGCCTGACGGTCAACGACTCCTGGGGCTTCCAGCACCACGACCACCACCACAAGTCAGTCGACCGACGCCCCCGCGCGCCGAGATCAACGTACGCGGGCTGCTGGGAAAGGTGCGCCGGGTCACCGTGCTCGGCAGCGGCAAGGAACTGACCCACCGGGTCACCGGCGGTCTGCACGAGACGCCCGGGGTGCCGTGGATCGAGCCGCCCGCCGCGGCCGACCTCGACCCGCACGCCACGGTGCTCGCGGTGGAACTGGATGGTGAGCTGGAGCTGTACCGGGGCGCCGGCCGCCTCTGAAGGCGGTGGACCTGCCCACGGCCCCCACAGATGTGCATCAGATGTGCATCGGGTCGGCCGGTCGCTCCCCGTGACCGCGGCCGGCCGACCCGATCCCCCGTTCCCCCGTTGGTGCTTCCCCCGTGTTCCCCCCGGTGGTGCTCCCCCCGTTTCCCCCGTTCCTGATATGTAGAGCGGCCAGTTCGCCCCCTGATACACCCCGGGCGGAAAAAGAATCCCCCGGCCCTGAAGCCGGGGGGATGCCGGTCGTGCCGGTGCCTCGCTCAGCCGGTGAAGCCAGCCGTGATCGAGGTGAACTGCCAGGTGCTCTGGCTGATGCCGGAGCAGTTGCTCACCACGCCGCCGCCGGGGCAGGGCCGGTCGCGGTTGACGGCCCAGTAGGCGAGCCGGGCGATGTGGTGCGCGTTCGCCCAGTCGCGGATCTGGGTCCAGATCGCCGGGGTGGTGTTCTCCTGCTGGTCGGACAGGCCGTTCATGCCGGAGATGCCGATGTGGGAGTAGGCGGTCGCGTCGTCCCAGCCGAAGGTGGACTTCAGCTTGTTCTTCAGCCCCTCGGCCGCGTTCACCGTGTTGCCGTACATGTCCGAGCCGCCGCCGAAGTCGAACGGCATGATCGTGAAGACGTCGACGTCGGCGCCGAGCGACTGCGCCTGCTCGATGAGCCGGTTGCCGTAGTACGTCGGCCCGGTGGTGGACGTCCCGAACGTCACGATGGTCTTCAGACCGGGGTTGTTGGCCTTGACCGTCTTCAGCGCGGTGAGGATCTTCGCCTGCACGGCCTCGTTCTCGAACTCGTCCGTGTTCTCGATGTCCATGTCGATCGCCTTGAGCGAGTAGGCGTCGATCACCTTCTGCAGCGCTCCGGCCAGCGCGCTCGAGGAGGAGCAGTTGGCGCCGAGCTTGCTGCCCTGCCAGCCGCCGAACGACGGGACGATGTCACCGCCCGCCGAGCGGATCTGGTTGATGGCCGTCTGGTCGACCCCGCCGGTCAGCGCCCGGCTGCCGTCCCAGGCGGGGGTGCAGCCGCCCGAGTCCAGCACGAACGCCATCGTGAACCACTTGATGCCGGTCGCGCTCATCACCGTGCTGGGACTGGGCGGATCGCCCCAGCCCTCGTACAGGTACGGTGCCGCCTGCTTGAACCCCGTACCGCCACCGCTGCCCGCATCCGTGGTGACGGAGACGGAGTTGGAGGCCGCGGAGGTGTTCCCGGCCGCGTCCCGCGCTTTCACGCTGAAGGTGTACGCCGTACTCGGCGACAGCCCGCTGACCGTGGCGGACGTACCGGAAACACTGAGGACCTGACTCGATCCGCGGTAGATGTCGTACGCCGTCACGCCCACGTTGTCCGAGGAGGCGTTCCACTGCAGCGACACGCTCGAGGAGGTCTTGCCGGTCGAGGTGAGCCCGCTGGGCGCGGTCGGCGCCTGGGTGTCCCCGCCGCCTCCGCCGCCCGGACCGTCCAGGCTGATGTCGTCGGCGTAGTAGGTGCCCTGCGCGTACCAGCCGTGCACATAGATGGTGGCGCTGGTCTGCGAGGCGCCGGTGGTGAAGGAGACGCTGAGCCGGCTGTACGCGGACGGGGACGTCGTCCAGGTGGAGGCGCCGCCGGTGACGCCGAGATAGACGTAACTGCCGCGCACCCATCCGCTGAGCGCGTACGTCGTGTTCGGCTGGACCGCGACCGTCTGGCTGCACTGCGCGTTGTCGCTCGACGTCACCGCGCCCTGCAGGGCCTTGGAGCCGCCGTGCACGGGGGAGGAGACGACCGAACCGAGGTTGCCGGTGCAGCTCCAGGGGGACACACCGCCCGACTCGAAGCCGGGGTTGATGAGGATGTTGGCCGCCTGGGCCGTGCCCGGCAGCGCGACGGCTCCGCCGACCGCGAGGGCGGCGGAGCCGAGCAGAGCGAGAAGCCGGCGTCTGGGACGCCCGAGTATGTGGCGCACGCGATCTCCCTGTGGGGAATGGGGTGTTCGGGAGTGCAGGGGAGTGCGAAGGTGCGCCAACCAAGTTGGTATGGACCAATCAGGGTGTCAAGAGGATGGACCTTGATTGGTCCAGACCGGTGTGAGGGGCGAGGCTATGCGGGGGCGGTGGCGGGGGTGCCGGCCTTCGTGGTGACGTCGTGCGTGGGTGCCGGTACGGCGGGCAGCAGCACCTCCGCCTCCTCGACCCTCTGCTGCGGCAGCGACACCGGCCTCAACGGCCGCGGCCCCGACACCACCGTGTAGTCCTGTCCCAGGAACGGCGGCTCGATCACACCGGGGTCCTCGCCCAGCGCCAACTGCACCGCAGCCCAAGGCGCGTTCACCCCACAGAGCGACAGCTGATGCAGGCCCCCGGCGGGCCTCGTGTTGACGTCCAGCAGCACCGGACGGTCCCCGAACATCCGGAACTGGATGTTGGACAGGTGGTGCAGCCCGAAGCCCTCCGCGATCAGCCGCGCCGGCTCCAGCCACTGCTGGTGCAGGGTGAAGCCCCGGCGGCGGCCGTTCTTGGTGCGGCCCACGGCCAGCCGGATGCGGTTGTCCGGCCCGGTCAGGCAGTCGACGGACACCTCCGGCTGCTCCAGGCGCGGCATCACCAGCCAGTCCACCGGCTCCTCGGCCTGTCGCAGCGCCTCGACGACCAGGTCCAGCTGGACGTACGGGCCCGGGAAGCCGTCGAGGTGCAGGAGTGAGAAGGGGGCGCGCGTGATCACACGGAAGCCCACCCCGCCCGCACCGGCGGCCGGTTTGAAGCACGCCCTGTGCCCGGCGGCCTCCAACTCCTCGACGGCGGCGATGAGTTCCTCCGCCCTACGCACCCGCCACCACGGCGGCACCGGAACGCCGACCGAGCGGACCGCCTCGTACGCCGTCGCCTTGTCCTCGAACACGGCCACCGCCTCGGGTGTCGGCGCCAGCAGCGCCGTACCCACCGCCCGGAAGTCGGCGCGGTGCGCGACGATCGCCGCCTGGTGCAGCCGGGGCACGAACACGTCGATGCCGCGCCGTACGCACTGGTCCAGGGCGTATTCGACGTAGCCGGCCGGGGACAGACCCTCCGGCTCCAGGTCGGCGGTGTCGGCGGCGGCCAGCACGGGGGAGTCGGCGTCCCCGTGCGTGGCATGGATCTCGACCGCCCGGTCGCTGGGATTTCTCCGCAGCTGATCCATGAAGAACACGTTCTCCGCGTACGTGCGGTTGAGCCAGACGCGTACGCGAGAGGGCATGCAGGCCGCCTTTCACGGTTTTCGGGCAGGGCTCAGCGGCCCGTGCCCGGGCAGGAGGAAGGAAGGGTCACCCAAAGGGGTCACCAAACGGCCCTGTGCGAAGGGAGGTTAGGGGCGTTGGCGTTGGGGCGATCATACGGCTTTCAAAGGCCCGTGCGTGCAACGCGGATGTTACGGATTTCCCCGGGCTGTCCAGGGCCACCCAACCGGGGGTTGCCCTTGTCCCACGGTCGGTGAATGTGTTCTTGTGGTGCCGACGGGATGATCGGAAGGGGCGCGGGGTGGAGTCGACGGCCGGGGCCGGACAGCTGCTGGCCATCAGCGACCTGCACATCTCCTATCCGGAGAACCGCGCGCTCGTCGAACAGATGCGCCCCCGAACGGACGACGACTGGCTGATCGTGGCCGGGGACGTCGCGGAGACCGTGGCGGACATCCGCTGGGCCCTCGGCACGCTCGCGGACCGCTTCCGCAAGGTCCTGTGGGCGCCCGGCAACCACGACCTGTGGACCCACCCGAGTGACCCCGTCACCCTGCGCGGCGTCGCCCGCTACGAGCACCTCGTCGACGTGTGCCGGGAACTGGGCGTGACCACGCCCGAGGACCCGTACCCGGTGTGGCACGGCCCCGGCGGCCCGCTCGTCGTCGCCCCGTTGTTCCTGCTGTACGACTACTCCTTCCTGCCGGCCGGCTGCGCCACCAAGGAGGAGGGGCTGGCCTACGCGCACCGCACCGGCATCGTCTGCAACGACGAGTACCTGCTGCACCCCGACCCCTACCCGACGCGCGAGGACTGGTGCCGCGCCCGGGTCGCCGAGACCGAGCGCAGGCTCGCCGAGCTGCCCGCCGACCTGCCCACCGTCCTCGCGGGTCACTATCCGCTCGACCGGCATCCGATGGACGTGCTGTGGTACCCGGAGTTCGCCATGTGGTGCGGCACCGCCCTGACCGCCGACTGGCACCACCGGTTCCGTGTCGAGACCATGGTCTACGGACATCTGCACATCCCGCGGACCACCTGGCACGAGGGCGTCCGCTTCGAAGAGGTGTCCGTGGGATACCCCCGTGAATGGCGCAAGCGCCCGGCCTCGCCGGGGCAGCTGCGCCGCATTCTGCCGATGGAGGTCGGACCCGGTGATCGAGGAGCTGCTCCCGAAGTCGGTGGTGGCCGTGGAGGGGTTCGGTGACCAGGACACCGACGCCGCCGCGCTGTACCCGCAGGAGCAGGAGCTCGTGGCACGGGCGGTGGCCAAGCGCCGCCGGGAGTTCACGGGTGTACGGGTCTGCGCCCGGCGCGCCATGGAGAAGCTCGGTGTGCCGCCGCAGCCGGTCCTGACCGGCGAGCGCGGTGCCCCGCAGTGGCCGGACGGGCTGACCGGCAGCATGACCCACTGCGACGGCTACCGCGCTGCCGCCCTGGTCCGCGCCACGGACCTGGCCTCCCTCGGCATCGACGCCGAGCCGCACGCACCGCTCCCGGAGGGCGTCTTCGACACCATCGCGCTGCCCGCCGAGCAGCACCGGCACCGCGGGCTGTGCGCCGACCGGCCCGGCGTCCACTGGGACCGGCTGCTGTTCAGCGCCAAGGAGTCCGTCTACAAGGCGTGGTTCCCGCTCACCCGCGCCTGGCTGGACTTCTCCGAGGCCGACATCGAGCTGGTCCCCGACCCCGGGCCCGGCACGCGCGGCCGCTTCCACGCCCGGCTCCTCGTCCCCGGGCCGCTCGTGGACGGCGTACAGCTGGGTGCCTTCGACGGCAGCTGGCTGGTCGAGAGCGGTCTGGTGCTGACGGCGGTGACCGTCCCGCACCAGTGAACGGGACGGTCACGGGTGCGCGGGCTCACTCCTGCGGGCACCAATGGCGCAGCAGCCGGAAGAACTCCTCCTCGTTGCCCGCGAGTCCCGCCCGCCTCAGCGCACTCTCCGCCTCGGCGAGCACGGCGGGCGGCACCACGACGGGCCGCACGCCGTCCGGTGGTCCGTCGAAGGCTGCGCGCACGGTATGCAGCAGCCGCAGATAGGCCTGGACGGCGGTGCGCTCACGGTCGGTCAGTACGGCGGTGGGCATCGGTCGGCTCTCCCCGGTTCGGCATCACGGTCACGCGCCCTGCGGCGCGGTGCACCGCGTGGTACGGCGCACGCATCCAGCTTGCCGTCCGCCACTGACAACGCCGTTCGGTTCTGCCCGGGTTCGCCCGCTCAGCGGAGGCGGAACCCCACGGAGATCCGCCGGTCCTCGTCCGTTCAGCCCTGCGGCCCCGGATACCCCAGGGACGCCTCGATCCGCCCCGCCACGTCGTCGCGTCGGCCCGGGCCGCGCAGGGCCGAACCGGTCAGCCAGGTGCGGCACTTGCTGGCCAGGAGCAGGCCGAAGGTCTCGGCCTCGCGTTCCTCGGCCTGGTCGGAGGGGGTGCGGGCGGCGACCCGGAGGACCGTGGCCCGCAGCGCGGCCTCGTCGGTGCCCTCGCTCAGCAGCCGCGTGGCCACACCGAGGCCGGCACCGCTGAGCTGGTGGCCGCAGTGGTCGGCCTGCATGTGCCACAGCTCGTGACCCAGGATCACCAACTGGTGCTCGGGAGCGGTCCGTTCCTCCACCACGACCAGGTCGCGGTCGGCCATGTCCAGCCACAGCCCGCTGGCCGTGCCGGGCGGGAAGGCGGCCGTACGGAAGTGGACGGGGCGGCCGCGGCGGCGGCTCATCGCCTCGCACAGCGCGCGGTACAGCTCCTGCGGCGGGGCCGGCGCGGGCAGCGTGAGTTCCCCGACCAGCTCCGCGCACAGCCGGCGCATGTCCCTGCCGATGCCCACTGCTCTCCCCAGGTTCACGACTCGGGCCGCTTGACGCTCTCCAGGAGCATGTCGAGCCACTCCGCGACCTTGTCGCGGTGCTGGTCGGTGGGCAGTTGCGCGGCCCGCCAGGCGATCCCGCGCACCCCGTGGTCCTGCAGCAGCCGCTCCAGCGGATCGTCGGCCGCCTCGGCCGCGGCCCGCTCCCGGTCGGCGAGCTTCTGCAGCAGCTCCTGCTCGGTGCGCTGCAGGGCACCCGCCAGTGCCTCGGGGTCCTCCGCCGTGAGGAAGCCCGCGTGCACGCGGAAGAACCGCTGCAGGGCGTCGCAGTGCTCCATGGTGGGCCGGCGGTCGCCGTTGATGAGCGCGCCGGCCTGCTGCCGGGACATGCCCGCACCGTCGGCGATCTCCTGCTGGGTGTACTTGCGGCCGCCCGGCTTCAGTCGGGTGCGGCGCAGCAGGTCCAGGCGCTGCAGGAAACGGGCCTGGACGTCCGGCTCGCCCGCCGGGCGGCCGCTGAGCAGGGCCCTGACCACCGGCTCCGGGACACCGCAGGCAACACTGAGCCGCCCTACGTCGAAGACCTCGGCGTGCGGCACGCCGAGCCGGTCGGCGAGTGCGGTGACGCGGGCGACGACGGCCGGCAGCTGAGCGGTCTCCGTGGCGCCCGGATCCTCGTAGCCATCCGTCACCGACAGAACTCCTACGTCTCTCGAGGGCTTGAGGTGCGCAGTGCTTCTCACAAGCGGTTGTCGTGAACTTCCCGGAGAGTAGCGGGTGCTTCGAACTCGCATCCAGGTGTCGCCACAACTGTGGCGGATTTCAGCCGTCAACCGGCATGGAATGCCACGATAGTTGACACGGCTGTCGTCCGGCAGCAGGATCGCTTCGCCGCGTGAAGGCCGCAGAGGCAAGAGGGGTGACCTCCCGATGGCACATCAGGCAGGAGGGCAGTGGCCGGCGCCGCGGCTCGTCCCCGAGGCATGCGAGGTCCAGGCCTATCTCCAGGACTACGCCACACTTCTGGAGGCCGTCCCGCTCCCGTCCCTGGTCGTCGACCACCGCTGGAACGTGATGCTGTCCAACGGTGCATTCGAGACACTTTTCCGGGGTGTGCGCCCTCATTCGACGGCCATGCCCGGGGGTAACTTCCTGCGGTTCGTCCTGTTCCACCCCGATGCCCCCGGGATCCTGGGCGATCACGAGGCGGGCTGGTGCCTGCCGATGCTGGCCCACTTCAAGACCGCGCTCGAGCGCTACGGCCACGACCACGAACTCCAGGCCGTCCGCCGGGACATCGCCCAGGACCCGATCATGGAAGCCGCCTTCCGGCAGGGCCTGCCGCACTGGATCCGCGCCGTCGGCGAGGCCGGGACGCAGCTCGACGGCGCCGTACGCCTCCTGCTCCACCCCGACCCGCGCCGGGGTCCCACCGAGTGCCGGATCGTCGACGAGACGCCCGCGACCCTGCGGGAGATCGGCTGCACCCGCCTGACGCTGGTCCTGCGCGACGCCCGGCGCCCGTTCGCGGCCGCGCGACGCCCGCGCAGGCCGCGCGGCACGGGCGCCCATCTGACGGTCGTCCCGGCACCCGAGGACTGACCCGGCTCCGTCGGCGTTCAGGTCGCCGACGGGGCCGGGCCGGAAAGCCTCTGCTGTGACCGGCAAGGTTCACGGGGTTGATTGGCCGCCCCTGCGGAGCGGGCCGGCGTCAAGACGACCTGCCACCGTTTAGGGCGCACGCCCCGGCAGCACCGCCCCGACGAGGGACAGGGGATGCTCCAGGGCGGCCTCACCTACAAGATCCACAAAGAACTCCCAGGCCATGGCCACGACGTTCGACAAACGCGGCCACATCTTCCACGGCACCGTCACAGTCGCCGCGATCCGACTCTGGCTCCGCCCGTGATCTCCGCTGGATCTAGCCGCCGGTCGTGCCGTCGAGCATCTCGCGCAGGATGTCCAGGTGGCCGTTGTGGCGAGCCGTCTCCTCGGTGAGGTGGAGGAGAATCCAGCGCAGGTCGACGTGGAGGCCGTTGCGGACGGCTCGCTGAGCCTGCTTGTCCAGGCCGTGCCCGGCGACCAGTTCGCAGTAGCGGGCGCTCTGTTCGGCGTATTCGTCGAGCAACTGCGCGAGCGGGAAGTCGACGGCGATACGCATCTCGCGGTCGGGGTCCTCCTCGGTCCAGGGGCCCCGGTCTTCCTCGCCGAGGAAGACCACTTGGAACCAGTAGTACTCGACCCAGCGGAGGTGGTTGATCACTCCGCTCATGGTCATCAGAGGTGAGCCCGGCAGGAGCGCCTTGCGTGCGTTCTCCGCGGAGACGCCATCGCACTTGGCGCGGGCGGTGTCACGTGCGTAGTCGAGAAACGTGGTGAGCTGGGTGCGCTCGTCCCACGCGGGAGGCGTGTCGTCGATTCTGGTCATCGCGCGAAGCGTCCCCGATCACCGCGACCGATGTCGAGGTATTTATCGACGGACCCAACCCGCTCCACCCAGCTCCTTGTCCGGCGGGTCGCTACAGCGATTGAGCGCCGGTGGGCCGCCCCGCATGATCCCCCGGACAGGCCTCAGGCCGTACAACCCCAGGCCGCTCTCGTGAATCCCACTTCTCGTATGACTGTCCGAAGGACGGTCACGCGTCTTGAAGGGGATGCAGTGAGCAGTATCGGAAAGTCCCGTCTGGCGGCCGCGACCGCGGCGGTGGTGGCGATGACGAGCGGCCTTGTCGCGGTCACCAGTTCACCGGCATCGGCGGCGACGTGCACCGCGAACACCTATACTCGGCAGTTCTTCGCGAACACCTCCTTCTCGGGCGCGCCGAAGCGCACGGAGTGTGACACTGCGGTCAGCGAGAACTGGGGCACCAACTCGCCCGGCGTCTCCGGCATCGCCAAGGACAACTTCGGCGTTCGCTGGACCGTGACCCGTGACTTCGGCTCCGGCGGGCCCTTCTCGTTCGCCGCCTCCGGCCAGGACGGCATCCGCGTGTACCTCGATGGCGTGCGCAAGATCGACCTCTGGAAGAACGGGACCAGCACCGTCTCCCGGACCGTCGACCTCACCATCCCTCGCGGCACTCACACACTCCGCATCGACTACGCCCATTGGACCGGTGCCGCCGCCGTCACATTCGCCTACACCCCGCGCACCGGTGCCACCGTCGACCATGTCGCCCCGCTCGCGCCCACCGCGGCGAAGGTGGTGTACGACAAGGACACCGACTCCGCCGCCTTCTCCTGGGCGCCCAACAAGGAGATGGACCTCGCCTACTACCGGGTCTACCGGCAGACCGCGGTCGGTGACTGGGCTCCCATGGTCCTGACCGAGAAGACCACGTGGACCGACACCGGACTGCGCCGCGACGGCAAGCCCATCCATTACTACATTGCCGCCACCGACCGCGCCGGCAACCTGTCCGAGAGCGCCCCCGTTCTGACGGTCAACCCGATCGACACCGTCGCACCGGCGGCGCCCGTCATCGCCGTGTCCCACATGGCGAACACCCCCAGCTCCCTGAAGATCAACTGGGACGCACGCACCGAGGAGGAGATGAGGAACGGCGGCACCATCAGCATCTACCGCTCCACCGGCAACACCCTCGGCGACAGCCCCGAACTCATCGCCACAACGTCGATGGCGTCGTCGCCGAGGTCGGTCTACGTGTACGTGGACGACCTGCCGGCGTTCGACGGCACCACCTACACCTACGCCGTCAGGGTGACCGACGCCGCCGGCAACGCGTCACCGATGTCCGCACCGGATTCGGTGACCCCCGACAGCGTGGCCCCGGCCCCGCTGACCGGCCTGACCGCCACGCCCCGCGCCGACGGCGTCCTGCTGAGCTGGGACGCCCCCGCCGAGAGCGGCCTGCGCTACAGCGCCACCCGAGTCGTACGGCGGCCGGACGGCAGCACCGGCTACGACAGCGACGGGTGCCACGACGCCGTCGACCCCACAAAGCCCGCCTCCCTGCCGAATGCGATGCTGTGCGCCGGACCGGCGGACGGCGAGACGGTGACCTTCCTCGTCGTAGCGGTCGACGAATGGGCCAACCACATCGCCCTCGGCCAGGCCCCCACCGTCACCACCACCGAACTCGACAACAGGCCCGACGACGCCCTCGGCGAGGACTCCGGCGCCCTCATCGTCCTCAACACCAGCACCATGGCCGGAACCGGCGGCCGCTTGGAGTGGTCCTGCTCCGACGCGACGGCCTGCGCCGGCATCACCACGTACCGAGTGGAGCGCTGGAACGCGACCACCAGGACATACGAACCGGTCACCTCCGTCGCGGCGGCCCCGAACCGCCTCTACCACGCCTACGTGCCCATGGAGTTCGGCCAGACGTCGTACTTCCGGATCACCGGCGTCCTCACCGACGGCACACCGGTCGCCGTGGTCCACGCCTCGGCGGCCAGGGGCGCCTACGTGTGAGCCCCCCGAACCGGGTGGTCATCATGGCTGGGTGAACCGTAGGTGTCGTCGTTCGGCCAGCTCCTCCGCGCTGACCACGGTCAGAACCGGGGTACCCGGCGGCGCGAACATGGTCACCACCAGCTGTGACTGCGCGTCCGGGAGGTTGTTGGCGCCCTGGTAGTGGATCACGTCGCCCCCGGGCTCGAACAGGCCGTCACCGGCCTTGAGCACCCGGGGCGGCTGCCCCTCCAGCTCAAAGAGGATCTCGCCCTGGGTCACGTAGCCGAAGAGCGGCCCGGGGTGCCGGTGCGGCGGCGCGCCGGGGTCACCGGGCGGCAGGGTGACCCGGATGGTCCTGGCCTCGGCGCCGGCCGGGATCCGGTTCGCCGCCTCCGGCAGAGTCGTGATCACCTCAACGCCCGGGGGCAGATGTGCGTGCTCAGCGCTCATGTGTTCCTCCAAACAGAGACTGTCCGTAGCAAGGACTAGACGGCCTCCCCGTTTGTGACAGCCCTACGCGGCGAACCGGCCCAGGGCCGCCGCACCGTCCGCTGAGCCCGGCCCGGCATCCCACCAGCAGCTCCCGGAGGTCATCGCGTCAGGCAGCCGAGGACAGCTGGGATCACCTGGTCTGAACTCCTCTCCGCCCGGCGACCGTGACGGCAGTTCGTCCCCTGTCTGGCGGGTCGTGTGTCAGTGGTGGCTGCGATGCTGACGGCATGATCCCGTGGAACCTGCTTGATCTTGACAACGCTCTGCGAGCCAGCTGGGCCGCCGACACCTGCTCGCCCGACGACCAGGCCGACTGGCAGCCGGACAACCCGGCCTGGGGGCACTGCGACATCACTGCCTTGATCGTCAACGACGTCTTCGGCGGCGATCTCATGGTCGGTGAGGTGCACTGTGACGGGACCCAGCAGGGTTTCCACTGGTGGAACAGGCTGCCCAGCGGTTGGGAACTCGACCTGACGCGCGAGCAGTTCCAGCGCGGACAGACCGTCACGGCTGCCCGTGTCGTCGAGCGCCCGCCGGGCCCGCTGCCGCGACGCTGGGAGGAGTACCTCCTTCTGCGCGAGCGTGTCATCAAGCACATCGGCCCGCTTCCGGAGCCTGTCTGAGGGGGCCGGGAATCAGCCCGGCTGGTTCAGCGCAACGACGCCCTGACCGCTGGTGGCCTGGGTCAGCCGGAGCGAGGACCCCTTGGCCAGGACGACGTGGGCATGGTGCAGGAGTCGGTCGACCGCGGCGGTGGCCAGCGTCGAGCGGCGTTCGTAGGCGGCATCGTGACGCGGTAGAACGCCTCGGCGGCGGCCTGGCCGCAGGGCAGCATGCCGATGTCGTCGATGATGATGAGACGGGAGTGGGTGATCTTCGCGACGGCCTTGGAGACGGAGTGGTCGACGGTCGCCCTGCCCAGGTGGGCGGCCGTGCACCAGGCGTCGCCCGCGATCCGTCGCAGCGGGGCGAGGCGGATCGGAACATGGCTGAAGAACCGCAAGGTGAAGAACGCCACCGCCGCAGACCCCGCGCCTCAGAAACCGGCGAGGCTGGAATTGCCAGACCCCGCGCCTCAGACGCCCGGCGAGGCTGGATATGCCGGACCCCGGTCCGAAGACGGAAGGCGAGGCTGGAGTCTCCGGTCCCCGGCTTCGGAAGTCAGCGGGCCGGATGGACCGAGCCCCCGGCCGAGGCGTTGGCGGGCCGGACTTGTACAACCGGCCTTCGACACCGCACTGTTGGCCGGTATTCGTCCACAGTCAGGAGTCCCGGCTTGTCTTCCCATACCCCCGCTCCCGCGCCCGCCCATGTCGTCGACCCAGCCGGCGGCTGCCCGCACGCCCTGAACGCCGACCTGCGGGCCCGGGGGCCCGTTGCGGACATCGTCCTGCCCGGCGGGGTGCCCGCAGCGGTCGTCCTGGGGCACGACGCGCTCAAGGAGTTCCTCTCCCATCCCGACGTGGCCAAGGACGCCCGCCACTGCCCGGCCCTGAACGACGGCACGATCCCTGCGGACTGGCCGCTGCGGGTCTTCGCCAACGCCCAGGGCATGCACACCGCCGACGGCGCCGACCACCGCCGGCTGCGCTCCCTCGTCGGCAACGCCTTCACCGCCCGCCAGGTCGAGCGGCTGCGGCCGCGTATCGAGGAGCTGACCTCCGGCCTCCTCGACGACCTCGGCCGGGCCGCCGCCGGGGACCCGGACGGCATCGCGGACCTGCGCACCCACTTCGCGCTCCCGCTCCCGATGAGCGTCATCTGCGAGCTGCTCGGCGTGGACCCCGAGCACCGCGGCCGGCTGCACGACCTCACCTACACGGTGGTCATCGCCACCGACACCACCCCGGCGGAGGTGATGGCCGCCGTACGCGAGCTCGTCGAGCTGCTCGGCACGATCGCGGCCGCTCGCCGGGCCGCCCCCGGCGACGACCTGACCAGCGCCCTGATAGCCGCCCGCGAGGACGGCGGCGACCGGCTCAGCGAGGCCGAACTCATCGGCACGATGCGCCTGATGCTGGTCGCCGGCCACGAGACCACCCTCAACTTGATCAGCAATGCCGTACGGGCACTGTGCACCCACCGTGACCAGCTGGCGCTGGTCCTGGATGGCAAGGCCACCTGGTCGGACGTGGTGGAGGAGACGCTGCGCTGGGACGGGCCGGTCAGCTGGTTCCCCTTCCGCTACCCCACCCGCGACCTGGCCCTCGGCGGCACCGTGATCCCGCAGGGCACCCCGGTCCTCGCCGGCTACACCGCCGCCGGGCGCGACGCGGCCTTCCACGGCCCGGACGCCGACCGCTTCGACGTCACCCGGCCCGGCGCGGCCCGGCACCTCTCCTTCGGCCAGGGCGTGCACTACTGCGTGGGCGCCCCGCTCGCCCGCCTCGAGGCCACGATCGCCCTGGAACGGCTCTTCACCCGCTTCCCGGATCTCGACCTCGCCGTCCCCGAGGCCGAACTGCCCCGCCAGCGCAGCTTCATCGGCAACAGCGTCGAAGCGCTCCCGGTGCGCCCGGTGCGCCCGGTCCGGCGCTGAGGCGCGTTTCCCGCTGACCCCTACCGGCCCGCGGCGGGTGGGGACAGGTCTGTGCTCAGCCGGCCCAGCGCATCGGGGTACATCCCGCTCCAGGCCTGCAAGTTGTGGCGGCCGGGCGAGGCGGACGAGGGTCTCGACGCGGACCCCGCTGCCCGCCGGGGCCCGAACGGACGTCTCCAACAGCGGCGGCGGGCTGTCCCGGCCCTGCGCGGAGATGGCCAGGGACAGCCGACGTCGGCTTGCCATGTCCGAGCTGTATGCGGGAACCGGCATCACTCCGCCGAACCCCACCTGACTGTGGACGGTCACCTGAACCTCGGCTGCCTCCCGTGCGGGCAGGCATGAGCGGTGGCGAGCTGTTTCGCGTCGAGCCGGCCCGGGTCGCGCTGTGCGCCGCGATGGAGCAGGCCCGGACCCACCGATGCCGCCGTCATGCGACCGGATCGCGTCGTGTCGTGCGGAGAGCGCTGGGGTACGGCCTTGCCATCGGTCATGGTGGGAGGGGGCCAGGGGGTGGGGAAGACGAGCCGGGGCAAGCGGGAGCGAACCCGGGACCAGGCCGGGCAGTGGACGGCGACCGGCGCGGCGCGGGCGGCGCATCGCCTGCGGGAGCAGACACGGCGGTGTCTGGTCGGCAATCCGTGGGTGCAGATGACGCTCGCCTCCAACATGAACAACGTCGTTACCGAACTGCGCAGCGTGCTGCTGCACAGCGATCTCGCCGCCGCGTCATGAGCGCAATCATCCTGACCTACGCCATCCCGCTGACGAAAACACTGATGATCCGCACCGACGACGTCCGGATCACCGACAACGGAGACGGCGGCGTCGACGTCTACCTGCGGCTGGGAGCGACCGAGCTTCGCCTACCACCGCTACTCGACCAACTTGTCGTCCCATACTTGCAGCAAGATCGCCTGCCACGTGCAGGAGCTGCCATCGTGACGGGCTCTTGGCTCTTTCCCGGCATGAAGGCGGGCCAGCCACTCAGCCACCCCCGAGCCGTGGTTCGCCTGCGCCGGCTCGGGCTTCACCCCGGACCGGCACGGTCACGGGCCTTGCTTCATCTGGCCGCACGCATCGAAGCACCCCTCCTTGCACAGGCTCTCGGCATCACCCCCAGCACCGCTGTCCGTTGGTCAGACCTGGCGGGCCGCACCTACAGCGGCTACGTCGCCCGCGTGGTGGACAGTGATACGTCAAACCTGTGAAGCGGATCCCTCCCGTTCGGCGAGGAACTTGTCGAGCAACTCGAAGAGCACCTTGAGAACGTGCACTTCCTGCTCGGGCGTGAGGTCCCACCCGCCCGGCCAATCCGGAAGGGCAATCTGCCGAATATGGGCTTCCCAGACGAGGTTGTCGCTGACCTGGTGGTTCGCCATCAGCCACTCGCGCCAACCCTCCAGGCCGGGCCCGCCATGCCGGCGGGCAGCTTGGTCATAACCCACCATGAAGGCGGTCGCTCCACTGAGCGTCGTCCGGCCGATGAACATGCCTGTCCGCTTGGCGAACTGGGCGAAGTACTGGCGCTCACTCATCTCGGCAAGATTCGTCACCGCCGCATTCTGCCGCCTCGGTCATCGACTTTGGCGGGCCGGTCAGAGCTGACCGCTGATCCGTTGTGCCAGGCCTTCGAGGAACTCTTGGAGGCTTGCGGCGGCAAGGTCGAACTGATCGAACCAGGAGGCGGTGGTGGACCTCCAGACCCGCCCGGATCCTGCCAGTGCGAACAGACGGCCGCCGCCGTCGCTGGCGAACACCAGGGCAGGCTCTTCCCCGTCGATCTGAACCGCCCCGTACGTGCGGAAGTGGCTTGCCACCGTTGAGGACGGATGGATGAAGTAGCCGTTGTCCACATCGGGCAGGGACACCTCGTCGATCACCCAGTACATCGTGGTCAGGTCCGAGGGAATCGGCGTCAGTTCCACGAGCGCGTCCGTCGCCTTATGACTCTCCTCCGTTGCGAGCGCGACCGCGTTCCTGCCGGGCGGGAAACCGTGTCGCGCCTGGAACGACTGCATCAGTTCAGTGAGTGCCACACCCGCTTGCTCGCACCAAGCCCGGACCCACTCGGCATCAAGCCGTTCATCAGCCACGATCGACCTCTTCAGCCCCAGGGAACTCACCCTCCGCGAGCTCGAAAGAACATACAGGAGGGTCCGCGCAAGGCCGCCAGAGCCCTCGGAATGACTCATTCCCGACTCAGGAATCCCAGACGGTTCCACATCCGCGGAGCCCCGGCCACAAGCCCGGCGCGGTCCGAACGACGACAAGGGCAAGGTCGAGTCCCACCTGCACACCGCCATCTGCAACGGGCGCGTGAGCCTCGCAGCGGCCCAGAAGGCCATTGCTTCGAACTGGGTGACGGCCGAGCAGAATCTCGGCTTGAAGTAGGGGCAGTGCCCGCTGCCGCCGCTGGGCCTCGGCGGTTGCAGCGGTCCGCATCGTGGTGCTGGGCATCGAGCGGTTGGCGCTGCTGCTTGGGCAACGCAGTCGCATGCCGGGCTCGCCCGCCTCCCGCGCTGTCCTGTCTTGCCGTCGCCCACTGTTGCGGATGGTGTGACCGGCACGTGTCGAACAGGAACGCCGGACGCTCGCCGTTGCCGACCGTGCCGCGGGTGACGTCGGTGATGATGAACCCCTGATCGTTATCGAGGACTTTGAGCAGGTACCGCAGGTCCTGCAGGTTGCTACGCACTGCCTGTACCGACGGCGACGCCGAGTCGGCGGATCCCCACGGCGATGGCGTGCACGTCGGCGACCTTCCCCTTCAGGAGCACCCCTTCCGCAGTCTCCTAAGCCTGCGTCAGGTCCGCGAAGCCGCGCAGATGCCGGATGGCGATGAGGACAATCGCCGCAGCACACTTCGCCGGCACCACATGCAGCGCCACCTCCCTGCAGACTCCCGGCCAGGCCGCTTCCACAAGCTGTTGAACCTCTTGGGTGCGTGCCGTCCGACTGGAATGCGAAGAACGCCATAGAAATTGAAGGACCCACGGGTTTGGCCTACATACGCCATATACGTCAAACCTTGAGTACGGCCGCCGCGCTCGTCCTGGGCGCTACGCTCATGACCGCCGGCGCACACACCGCACTGGCCGCACCGCCCTCCCCGCAGTCCTCGACCACGCCCCAGCCGCCCCAAGCGGCTGGCCAGCCAGCGAACAGCGGCGGTGTGTGGACCGGCCAGGCGGCGGAGAAGTACTGGACGCCTGCGCGCATGGCCGCAGCCCTGCCCTGCCCGAGGGCCCGAAGCCGCAGCAGCAGCCGGAGGCCTCCGCGCGCCGCGGCCTGAAAGCAGGCGGCCTGAAGGCCGTGCACTTCGGCGGGGTACGCACGGTGGGTAGGTTCTTCAGTGTCACCAAGGACCTCAAGGACCGTTTCCGCTCGGCGAGCGTCATCGACAGTCCGGGCAAGAACATCATCCTGACCGCCGGTCACTGCACAGTTATCTGCACCTCCCTTCCTCGTTGATCGCGGTGTTGGTCACCACGATCAAGGAGAGTGAAGTGGATCTACGTAACGAACTGCTGGAGGGTCGGGCCCAGTTGCCCCGCGCTGGTGCCGTGGTGGAGACCGGTGAGGCCCACCCTCCGTACGTTGTCGTCAACGGCCTCGGGTGCGAGGTGGAGCCGGTCACCGCGTACCTACGCGACCTGGCCCTGAGCGACAGCAGCCCGCTGACTGCCCGTAGCTACGGGTTCGGGATGCTGCGGTGGTTCCGGCTGCTGTGGCTGCTCGATGTCGCCTGGGAACGGGCGACCGAGAGGGAGACGGCCGTCCTGACCGGCTGGCTGCGCACGGCCCCGAACCCGCAGCGTCGCCGGCGCAACCCTCAGTCGCCACCTCCGGGGACTGTCAATTCGCGGACCGGGAAGCCGTACCTCGGCCCTGGGTACGCGCCGACGACGATCAACCATGTGTTGTCGGTGGTGAGCGGCTTCTACACGTTCCATGCGCACTACGGACGTGGGCCGGTGGTGAACCCGGTGCCCGTCTCGCCGCAGCGGCGTCGCGCCTTGAGCCACTTGAGCCCGCTGGAGCCCAAGCCGGTGTTGGGCCGGGCACGGCTGCGACAGAAGGTCGGCAATCGGCCTCCGCGCTCCATTCCCGATCCGCTGTGGGACGAGTCGTTCACCGCGATGGGCTGCGAGCGGGATCGAGCCCTGCTCGACTGCTACGTTTCCAGCGGTGCACCGGCGGAGGAGTTGCTCGGCGTCGGCATCGGCGACATCCACTGGGCCAAGCCAGCCTCTACGTCATCTCCAAGGGCACCCGGGAACGCGAGCTCGTTCCGGTCTCGCCGGAGGCGTGTGTCCGGCTGGCCCGCTACCTAAACAGCACCGGCACGCCCCCGGCCGGTGAGCCCGTCTGGCGAACTCGGCACGGGAAGACCGGCCGCTGACCTACTGGGCGATGCGTCGGGTGGTGCAGCGGGCCCAGCAGAACCTGGGCACGAACTGGACGCTTCACGACCTGCGCCACACCGCAGCTCACCGGATGGCCAACGGTGGCAAGCTCACCCTGCCCGAAGTCCAGGCGGTGCTGCGCCATGCCAACATCCAGACCACCAGCCGGTACCTGGCGGTGCGGGTTGAGGAGATCTTCGACGCGCTGCTGGAGCACTACAACCAGCCCCGGCCGCAGATCAGCTATCCGACCGGCTACGCCGCCGATGACATCGCGGCGGTGTTCGGTGCCTAAGACCGCCGCGAGCCCCACCACAGGCGTCAGCCGCCGCCACGGCCCGATCGCCGAGGGCCTCGACTATCCCAGCCGCTTCGTCGGCGGCCCGATGACAGCCGAGCCAGCCACCGCTGGCACGCCGCCTCGTCCGTTCGGGGACCTTTCCCGCACCAGTGCCCTGCCCATCGCCAGGCTGATCGTCGACGTCTGGGAGGGAGGTTTGTCCACGCGGCAGCAGCGCGGCATGGCCGCCCGCGCGGTCCTGGACTACCTGGCCGGTTACCCCGGCCTGACCTGGCAGGAGCGGTGGGACGCCAGCCCGGTCGGGCAGGGGCTGGCCCACGTCAACGACCTGGAGTGCCGCCGCAGCCCCAGCATCAAGCTCACCACCGGCCTGCGGGCGCTGATCTGCCTGCGCGTCATCCAGCCGTCCATGGTGGCCTTCCGCCGCCACCACATGACCAGCTTCGCGTCCCATTTCATCACCGCGCAGAAGGACTCGCGGCTCGACGAGTTCGTCAAGCAGGTCGAGGTGCACCAGCACACCTATGCGCACCGCGCCGAGGCTCTGTTCGACCTGTGCGTTCTGCTGGCCGTCCAGGGTGTCGCACTGAGCGATGTCACGGCGCCCGCGCTGTTGCACTTCGCGCAGGAGAACCGGCGTGCGTGGTCGGTAGTGGACCCGGGGAACAAGGCCGGAAACCGGCTCCGCGGTCAAGGTGTGTGGCACGTGCTCCACGCCATGGGCCGACTGTCACCAACGGTTCCGGCAACGATGCGCGCTGCTCTCATGCGGGGTCAGAAGAGCATCGAGGAACTCGTCGATCACTATCCCATCCGCAACCAGGCCGTTCGCGGGCTGCTGATCGACTATTTCACGCGCCGCTGCGCGGACACCGACTACGGCACGTTGAAGAACCTGGTGTTGCACCTGGCTCACTACTTCTGGGAGAAGATCGAGCGCATCAGCCCAGACCAGGTCGACCTGCGGATCTCCCCGGAGGTCTACACCGCCTGGCGGGAGATGATCGCCGTCAAGGACAACGGTGCTCCACGCGCCGGGGCAGACGGCCTGGTCATCTCGGTCCGCAGCTTCTACTACGACCTGCACACCTGGGCCGCTCAGGAACCCGAGCGGTGGGCTGCGTGGGTCGCCCCCTGCCCGGTCCCTCCGTCCGACATGCACGGACTCGGCGCACGCCGCCGACGGATCAACGAGCGCAGCGCCGACCGCACCCGCCAGCGCCAGCCTCTGCTGCCCGTACTCGTCGAGCACGTCGAGTCCCGCTACGACCACTCCCGCCAGCTGCTCCAACTCGCCGAGGAAGCGGGCGAGGGAGAGCCGTTCACCTTCGCCGCCACCAGCTACACGCGCGTGCTGAGCGAGGCCGACCGGAAGCTCAGCCGCCACAGCGCGCCGATTCCGCCGCGTCTGCGCAACAACGACAGCGGCGAGATGGTCCACATCGCCGCTGAGGAGGAAGCCGCCTTCTGGGACTGGGCGGCGGTGGAGACGTTGCGGCATTCCGGCGTGCGCATCGAGGAGCTATGCGAGCCCACCCACCTGAGTATCCGGCAGTACCAGCGGCCTGGTGGCGAGGTCATCGCGTTGCTGGTCATCGCGCCTTCGAAGACCGACCGCGAGCGCGTGATCCCGATGTCCGCCGAGCTCTTCCACGTGATCGCGTCGATCATCCGCCGACACGCTCGCACCGGTCGGCCGATTCCGCTGGTGACTCGCTACGACCCGCACGACAAGGTCTGGAGTCCTCCGATGCCGTTCCTTTTCCAGCGGCAGAACGGCACGGTTCCCGCGGTCTTCAACCCGGGCACGATCCAGGAAGATGATCGAGCGGCGCTGCCTCGCCCTCGCCGAAGTACATCCCGGCTTCAAGGGACTGAAGTTCACCCCGCACGACTTCCGCCGGATCTCCATCACTGAACTCGTCAACAGCGGCCTGCCGATCCACATCGGTGCGGCCCTGCTTGGACACCTGAATGTCCAGACCACTCGTGGCTACGTCGCGGTGTTCGACGAAGACGTGATCCGCCACTACCAGGAACACCTGGAGCACCGGCGCCATGTTCGCCCCGTGGGCGAATACCGGGACACCACCTCCGACGAGTGGGCCGAGTTCGAGGAGCACTTCGACCGCCGCGAGGTCGAACTCGGCTCCTGCGGCCGACCCTACGGCACTCCCTGCCAGCACGAGCACGCATGCGTCCGGTGCCCGATGCTGCACGTCAACCCCAAAATGCTGCCCCGCCTCGCGGAGCTGGAGGCCGATCTCCTCGACCGCCGAGCACGCGCCGAGGCCCGAGGGCTGGGCCGGCGAGACCGAGGGCATCGACCTCACACTCACCTTTCTTCGCGCCAAGCGCGAGGAAACCCAACGCCGAACCCAGCGACCACCTGTCGACCTGGGCATCCCCGAACCGCGAAACGCCCCCTCACCCCCGGAATCGCGATGACAAGCCACATATCCACCACGGCCTCTCCATCTCACAAGACAGGTCTGCTAACGCCAACGTGTCCGCTCACGCACCCAAGCCAGGGCAGCTTCACCCTGAGCGCGCTGGAAGCCCCGCACTGTCGGCAGCCCCGGCGGCGGGGTCTGGACGGACTGGCGAAGAAAATAGCCAGCCATAGCGATGAGTACGGTGGTCACGTCTTCGGGGTCGGCACCGCGGGCGCGCAGATGCTGATCAAGAAAACTCATAGCATCTGGGGCGCCCTGCATGATCACACTCGGGCCCATCGCCACGACGTCAAACCACGAAGCACCGACTGCGGCCCACGGCCAGTCGACAACCATGACGCGGTCATCGGTCAGCAGAACGTTGTCCGCACGCAGATCGCCATGGATCAGGGCACTACCGGCTGCAGCGGCGATCCAGGCAGCTTCTCGATCGACGAGACGTCCGAGATTGCGTCGCGCCCAGGGGTCGAGCCAAGCCAGGTCATCTGCCTCCTCTTCAGAAGCAGCGGCAAGCCGACGCCAGCCTCGGAACTTCTCACCGAAACGGTCAGCAACCGTTGGCGCCTCGATCGGCGAAGGATCGAGCAGTACGGACAGCTCAGTAGCCGCCGCAAGGACACGCTGGAGCTCGTCCAGCTGCCATGGCTGAGCTGGCGCCTTACCGTCCACGTCTTCGAGGACCAAGACGACCCAGCCTTCGAGGTCCAAGGCCATGAGCAGCGACGGCACAGGAGCAGTGATCGGCAAGGCTGCTGTGATCCGGGCCTCCGCCCGGTGAAGGCCAGGAGTCTCAGGGTTGGGTTCAGGTCCCACCGCCTTCACGAAGACCCGCCGACCATCGACGAGGCGCACGCGAGCAGCGACACCAGGCGAGAAGCCACCGGCCTGGGTAACGGCCTTCTCCACGGGGGATCCCAGGGATGCCTCAACCCGGCTTCTCACGCTGGAGGGAACAGCCCACCAGTCCACGCGCACGCCCGCAGCCGCAGGCACTCCGGTGGTCTCGGCGCTTGCTCGTCTCCCCATGGCCACATGATCCAGGTGGGGCCCTCGGGGAGCAACGAGGTTTCCAGGGCCGCCGCTCCTCCCATCACCCATGCGTGTTCCCCCTGCAGCGCTGGTTCCGGGACAATCGCTACACCAAGAACACCAAGGGCCTCTACTCCGACTACGACTTCGCGTTCGCTCGTGTCCGCGCGAACCCCAAGCACAAGCAGGTGCGGCAGGCGGTCGGCGCGGCCTTCAAGCTCGGTTCGATCGGCGGCCAGTTCAAGCAGAGCGTGAGCGTCATCGGCTACCCGGGCGCCAGCCACAACCCGGACAACCGGCCGATCATCTGCCCCGGCTCCGCGCGGCAGCGCGCCTGACCACTACCCGTCTGGCCGGCTACCAGCGGGCCGGCACGTCCGGGAGCCCCCTGGATCAAAGGCTTCAACCGTACGACCGGCACCGGCACCGTGATCGGCAATCTGGGCGGCTGGAACGGAGGCGGCCTTGAAGGCGGTCCGAACGTCGACCGGATCTCCTAGGCGGCCACCTACGGCGAGCGGGCGTTGGAGATCTCCGACGACGCCCAGCACAACCGCACACCCAACAAGTACCCCAGCGTCTACCCCATTGGATCCAAGCACCAGAACGGCGGCTCGACCTGGGTTCACGCCAAGCACATGGCATCCGGCGACTACACCGGCGACGGCAACGCGGACGTGATCGTCGTCTGGTCGGACGGGCGAAGTCACTCTCTACCGCGGCAACGGCCGTGGCGGCTACTCCGGGGAGACCCGGCTCGCCGCAAAGAACGAGACTTGGGCGAACCGCCCGCGATCACCGGCGGGGACTTCAGCGGAGGGAACCCGTCCGACTTGATCGTCGTCTGGGTGGACGGGGAAGTCACCCTGTACAAGGACGTCAGTCACACCGGCAAGCTCCGCTCCGAGACACAGATGCAAAAGCCCAGCGAAACGTGGAAGAACGCCACCCAGGTCGTCACCGGCCGCTACACCGGCAACAAGTGGACCGACGACGTGATCGTGCGCTGGGTCGACGGTGAACTGACCCTCTGCACCGACGTGGACGGGCGCGGATTCCTCCACGAGCACAAGCTGAAGAAGCCCAACCAGACCTGGAAGCACGCCGCGATCCTGACCACCGGCAACTATGCGCAAGGCGCGAACTGGGACGTGATCGTCCGCTGGTCGGACGGGGAACTGACCCTCTACACGGACAGCAGCACCCATGGCATCGGCGGTGAGCACCGCATGCTGAAGCCCAAGGCCCTGTGGACGCACGCCGCGGTGATGACCGGCGGCTCCTTGACCGGCAACAAGCGGCCTGACGATCTCCTCGTGCGCTGGTCGGACGGGCAGTGTCCGTCTTCGCCGACACCAGCAGCCGTGCCGGCAAGGAACAGCAGCGTGTGCCCCAAAGGTCCACTGACCCGAAACGAGGACTCATGCCCCTCATGCGCGCTACCGCCCTCACCGCAGCCTGCGCCGCCGCTGTCCTGGGCGCTGCCGGGACGGCTTCGGCCGGCGACGGATCGGGTTCCCTGCTGGGCGTCACCCCGCACTCCGCCACGGGCCACACCGCCGCCGCCTCACCGCTGCGGCCGGGCGGGCAGGTCGACGTCACCGCCGACGTCCGGATCTTCGGCCTCAGCACCGGCCCCGAACACCTCACCATCGACTCCAAGGCCTTCACCGAGCCGGTCAAGCTCACCGAAGGCAAGTCCGACGCCCACGGCACCGCGCAGATCCGCTGCGGGCTCAAGCCCGGCATCTACAAGGTCGTCCTCAAAGGCCCCGGCGTCACCGCTGATGACCTGGAAAGCGGATGGCGCACCACTGTGCACGTCGCGGCCGCCGACGGCCATGCCTGCGCCGACCACGAGCAGCAGGCCGCGCAGGACACCCACCACGACGACGGGCCCAGCACGGGCCTCATCGCCGGCGCAGCAGCCACAGGACTTGCCACAGCCGGCATCGGCCTAACGGTCCTGCGCCGTCGCCGCAACGCCCAGTAGATCTACCGACAGCACAAGGCCACGCACCCCGTGGATGCCGGTGGTCGAATCCGGCGTCATGTAATTCCCCACCCGCGCGGTCACGATTCTCCAGGGGGATTCTGAACGCGCACGGCACAAGGCCGAATGGCTGATCAGACCACCGGCGGCCCCGCCTCGATGCGGCGCAGCACCGGGGGGAGGCGGTCCAGGTCGGGGCCGGTCTGGACCTGTCGCTCGTCCCACCAGGTGGCGCCGGCGTCGTGCAGCGGACCGATCACGTCCCTGGCCTTCGCTGCGTCCGGGGGCGTGGCACCGCCGAGCACGAACTCGAAGGGGCGCTCGGCCCCGGCCGTACGGTGCTTGCGCACATAGCCGACCAGTTCCCGTACCTCCGCCACGTCCGGCACATGCCCGTGCCGGGCCGTCTCGAAGAGCGGCACCGCGCCGTCCCACCGTGCTGCCCGCCGCATGGGCGCACGACGCGGCCAGAACCCGCCGATCCACACCGGCGGACCGGGCCGTTGCACGGTGGCGGGCAGCAGCGTCACGTCCCGGACTTCGTAGTGCCGGCCGTGGTGGTTCACCGGCTCGCCGGACCAGAAGCGCCGCAACAGCTCCAGTCCCTCGTCCAGCCGCTCGGCGAGGAGGCGTGGCTCTGCGGCGTCGCCGAAGCTGCGGTATTCGTCCTCGACCGGACCGCCCAGGCCCGCGGCGAAGATCACCCGGCCGCCGCTGAGGTGGTCCAGGGTGGCCACCTGGCGGGCCAGTTGCTGCGGACGGTAACGGGGGACCGGCGTCAGCAGTGTGCCCAGTCGGATCCGGGAGGTCGCCAGCGCGGCTGCGGTCAGCAGCATCCAGGGGTCTCCGAAGGGACGCCCCTGGTGCTGCCGGTGCAGTACGTGGTCCCAGACGAAGAGTCCGTCCCAGCCGGCCTGTTCAGCGGCAGCCGCAACGGTCGCGACGTTGCGGGGGTCGGCGAAGTCACCGAAGTTCGGGATGTTGACGGAGAAGCGCATCCCAGCAGGATGCGCAGCCGGCCACGAAGCGGCAACCGGATTCGGATACAGGCGGCTTCACGGCAGGCTGCGGACCACGCACGATTCATCAGGATCCCCGAACCACAGCTGGACGGACCGGACCGACCCGTCGGACGCCGCATCACGAGCGGGCCCCGGCAGCTGCTACGGCCACCGCCTGGGGAATTACGTGACCGTCGACATGCCCATCAGCTGTGAACATGAAGAAACGGCAAATCAAAGGACCGCTCAGCTGCCCAGGGCTTGCCACTCCCGCGCCAGCACCGACCAGACCTCGGCGTCGTGGTGGACGCCGCGGTAGAGGTAGGTTTCGCGCAGGACGCCCTCACGGGTCATGCCGAGTCGCTTGGCCACGTTGATGCTGGACGTGTTCTTCGGCGACACCAGCCACTGCACACGGTGGATGCCGCGTTCGTTGAACGCCCAGTTGATGATCAGCCGTGCTGCACGTCCGACCAGGCCCCGGCCTGTGGCGGCAGGCTCCAGCCAGCAGCCTGCCTCGCAGGTGCCGGCGGCGGCGTCGAATTTCGGGAAGGAGACGCCACCCACGAGGGTGCCGTCGAGCCAGATACCGTACAGTCGGCCGGTGTCGGAGGCTGCCTTGTCGGCGTAGCGCTGGAGATAGCTGCGGGCGGAGTCCAGGTCTACGGCGAGGTCGGGCAGCTCCATGTGCTCACCGATGAAGTCCCGGCCCCGGTCCATATGCGCGAGGAACTCCTCGGCCCGCCACGGCTCCAAAGGCCGCAGCTCGGCCCCGTCCCCCAAGGAAATCGCGAACATAGCCATCCTTCGAAGTGCGCTTATCCGACCGTTGGATCTTCGCACGCCCGGTGGGCATGCCGAGGAGAGCATGCAGGTCACGAACCCGGAATGCCTGGTCGGGGTGGGTGTTGAAGGCGTACCCGATGACCTGGTAGACGGTGGTCAACTCGGTTGGTTCCGGCTCGGCCTGGGCTGGTGCGAGTTCCGCGATGATCTTCCGGGTCGTGACGAGTTCAGCCAGGCGGGCCTCGGTTTCGGCCAGGGCGGCGTTCAGGTGCTCGATCTTGTCGCGCAGTTCGCCGGCCCGGGTGGCGGCCTCGTCCTGCCGGCCTGGAGGTTGGCCAGGAGCTCGGTGACGTTCACGCCACCAACTCGCGGGTGTCGCGCCAGGCCGGTGCGGGCGTGGTCAGGCGGCGGGTCATGTTGGCGGGCCCAGTAGACGCGCGAGGCGGAGTTGTCGGGCAGGTGGTCGTACTCGCGGGCCAGGCGCCGGTGCAACATCAAGGTCGCGTTGACCTGTTCCACGATCCACCTCTTCGGCTGCGGTACGAAGCCCCTGCCACGATCGTCGGGGTTGCGGCGGACGGTTTCGACGGCGATGTCCTGCAGCGCACCGTGGATGACGATCTCGTCTTCAACCCTTGGCCCACTAGCGCCTTCTCCAGGCGGTTGCCGCACCGTGCGGCTGCCTGGTCGAGGAGCGCGACGCCGGCGGCGACCGATCATCGGCTCGAGGGAGTTGGTTGTATGCAGTGGTGTGTGAGGTATGCGGATGGAGGAGATCGTCAACAACCCCGACATCAGGTCCGGGCAGAATGGCACGATCGACGCCTACGAGCCGCCGTATCTGCATCACGGCGGCAAGCGACCGACGCTGACGGCCACGGAACCGGCCTCCGGGTCGGCGCCACTACGCCCGAACTGGCGAAGAAAGCCGTCCTGATGGCGCCCATCACCACCACCCACGCGGTGGACACCAGCCGGCGCCGAATCGAACGGCCCATCACCGGCAGCGCCCGCAACAAGCTAGTGCTCCAACCCCGCCGTCCGCGAACGACGCGCCGCCCGGCTTCTACCTGCTGTACCTGCTGTACCTGCTCGACGAGCGGGGCGTGCCCACCATCGCCAAGTGGGTGCAGTTGCGGCCCGGTTCCCGACTTCCCGGCATGGTGAGCCCCTCAAATCGCCACGGTATGTGATGAAATACGGGCATTCAATCACCCTACGTGGTCGCTCCCGTGCTGCCCTGCGCCGCGCTCAGTGTCCCGTGTTCTCACGAGGAGTCCCATGTCCCGCAGAGGGATCCCCCGCAGAGGGAGGTGGACGTTCGCGGCCTGTGCCGCGCTCGTCGTCCTGTCCGCCACCGCGCCCGTCGCGCTCGACCCCCACCAAGCCGGCTGGCGTCCGGTGAGCATCCGGCCGGTTCAGGGCGCCGATCCGGTGCCGGAAGCGATCTGGCTGCGCGGACAGTTCGGGCCGTGCGGCCACCACCAGGGCCGCGCCCGGCCCGCTGTTTACGAGCAGCGGCCGCACCTGCGCCTCACTTTCGACATTCTCGAGTACTTCGAGCATGCGCCGTGTGCTGAGCGCGTCCCGCAGTCGGTCGTGGGCATCCTCCGGGTTTCCCGCGGCCGGGGAGCCGCCGAGGATGTGCAGGATCCGGCGGATGAGCATGTCCGAGCGGATGAGCATGGCCGAGCGGGCGAGGTTGTCCGAGCGGATGAGCATGTCCGAGCGGGCGAGGTTGTCCGAGCGGGCGAGCATGGCCGAGTGGACGAGCATGGCCGAGCGGGCAAGGTTGTCCGAGCGGACGAGCATGGCCGAGCGGGCGAGGTTTTCCGAGTGGACGAGCATGTCCGAGGAGAAGGGAAGCGAGGAGGTGGGGTGCGCTTCGACGAAGACCCATCCCTCCGGGAACCGGCCGCGCACCTCGTGAGCGGCCCGCAGCACCGGCAAGTCTTTCCGGCCCCGGGCGGTCGGACGATGGCGGGCCAGCCGGAGTCGGGCTCGGGCCGCGCGAGATGGGCCGTCAGGACGGCGGTCGGCGCACCCCGGCCGACGCGCCGGTGGCGGGGCGCGGACGGCGGCTCCGCCGCTGCGCACAGATCCGGGGGAGCTGCCGGGGACCTGGCGCGGGGCAGCCGCGGTAGCCGCCCGGCCTCACGGGAGAACAGCCCGAGCGCCTCGGCGGGGAGCCGCAGCGACAGTTCGCCGAGGCGGGCGGTGCGGCCCGTCTACAGGGTGCCGATGGCCCCCACACTCAGTCCCGGCCGCTCGACGGGCTACCCCTGGGTGAGGCAGGGCCCGCCGTGGGTCCAGGCCAGCGCCACATCCACGTCCACGTCCACGGCGTGGAGCGGACCGGTCGCACCCCGCTGAATCTCCCTCGGGCGCACGGTCATACGGCGCCGGATCGCTCCGGTGTCGGCCGGCGTAGGGCGGCGACGAACCTGTAGCGGGAGCCCCAGTACACCGACCGCACCCCCTGGGCGTGTATCAAAAGTGGATCTCGAGCATGCGGTGATCTTGATTCGTGGGGCGAGGAGATCTGACGGATGCGCAGTGAGCGGTGCGGAGCGGCTGTTACCGAAGGGCAAGAAGGCTCTGGGGCCGGGCGTACGACCTGTTCCGCTGCTGGCAGCGAGACGGTATCTGGCAGCGGATCTTTACCGAGCCGCAGGCTCGGGCCCTACGCCCAGGACCCCCGGTCCTGAACCGCCAGATCATGCCCTCGAACTGCTGCCGCAGCCGCTCGGGATACGTGCGGTACTCACCGATCGGCAGGTACGACCCGATGAACTCCCCTTCCTCGTCCGTCAGTTGCCCGCGCGTCACGCAAAAAGATCTACCGGTTCAGGCCCGCCGCGAGGGCGACCCCCGCAGATCGATCACGACCCGATACGCACCCTTGCTGCGGACGCCTCGCGCCCCGCGCACGGCACGCACCTTTCCTTTGCCCCGCCGCGGTGTCCTCCATGATCGGGTCCGTCGATATTCCGGACCGCGAACGCCGGTGCGATGCCACGATGAAGGCACCGCGTCCGCGGCTGCGACCATCCAGAGGGGGCCGTCATGTTCCACAGCTCCGCCCACCCGGGCCGTCCCGACGATCGCATCTGGCTGGAGACACTCGGGGCGTTCAGCCGCCCGGTGGCCGTCCTCGTGCGGCCCCAGCCCGGATGGCGCCGCCTGGTAAGCCAGGGGTCCGTCGACGGCTTCCTCCAGCGGATCGACCTCGGATATTACGAGGAGCACACCATGCTGGTGCAGGTGACCACCCAGCGGCGCCTGCCTGAGCACGTCCGCGTGTTCTCAACCCTGCAGCCCGATGCGCTCCTGGGCGAGTTCCTCTTCAACTCCTCGCCTGACGGACCGATCTGGCTGCCCAACGTACTCACCGCCGGAACAGGCCGGCTCGTCGTCGACGGAACGGAGGTCAATGCGCAGGCAGTCACGTACGGCGACTACACCGCCACCCTCGCCGCGATCGGAGATGAGACCGTTGCGGTCGTCAGCACCGCCGCCCTCCACGATCAGGCTGTCCACCTGACCTTCGACATCCCGGAATGAGCTGCGGAGCGTCGCCCCACGGGCCCGGAGTGATCAGCAGGGCCAGGGGGTGGCGTCCCCCTCACCGGGGAGGTGGATCTTGCAGGTGAGGCCGCCCCGGGAGCGTCACCCGAAGCCGCAACGGTCACATGATCCGCCGGACAGGCCTAGCCCGTTCCCGCGGCACTCCTAGCCCCGTTTACGCGGCACCCCAGGCCGGTTTACGCAAACGGCTTGCGTAAATTGCGCTAGCCTTGCGTGCATGACACGACGACTTGCGGAAGTGGCGAAGAAGGTCGGCGTCAGCGAGGCCACGGTCAGCCGGGTGCTCAACGGCAAGCCCGGAGTCTCCGATGCCACCCGGCAGGCGGTCCTGACGGCTCTCGACGTCCTCGGCTACGAGCGCCCCACCCAGCTGCGCGGCGAACGTGCCCGGCTCGTCGGCCTGGTCCTGCCGGAGCTGCAGAACCCCATCTTCCCGGCGTTCGCCGAGGTCATCGGGGGTTCGCTTGCCCAGCTGGGGCTCACCCCGGTGCTGTGCACGCAGACCAAAGGCGGGGTCTCCGAGGCGGACTACGTGGAGCTGCTGCTGCAACAGCAGGTCTCCGGTGTCGTCTTCGCCGGCGGCCTGTACGCGCAGGCCGACGCGCCGCACGACCACTACCGACTGCTCGCCGACCGCAACATCCCCGTGGTACTGGTCAACGCGGCCATCGAACACCTGGGCTTCCCGGGCGTGTCCTGTGACGACGCCGTCGCCGTCGAGCAGGCCTGGCGCCACCTCGCCTCCCTCGGCCACGAGCGGATCGGCCTGGTCCTCGGCCCCGGCGACCACGTCCCCTCGGCCCGCAAGCTGGCCGCCGCCCGCGCCCTCGCCCCCGACCTGCCGGACGAGTGCGTCGCCCGGGCCATCTTCTCCATCGAGGGAGGCCATGCGGCCGCCGCACGGCTGATCGACCGGGGTGTCACCGGCATCATCTGCGCCAGCGACCCCCTCGCCCTGGGTGCGATCCGTGCCGCCCGCCGCAAGGGATACGACGTCCCGGGGCGGATCTCGGTCGTGGGCTACGACGACTCCGCCTTCATGAACTGCACCGAACCCCCGCTGACCACCGTCCGCCAGCCCATCGAGGCCATGGGCCGCGCGGCCGTGGAGCTGCTGAACGCCCGGATCGGGGGCATCGCCGTACCCGCCGAGGAGCTGCTCTTCGAGCCCGAGTTGGTGGTGCGCGGCTCCACCGCGCAAGCCCCGCGTGACTGAGATCCAGCGGATCCAACTGTCTGTTAAATAATTTCAGCTTTCGCGCGACATCTTGCGGCAGAGTGTCGTCGGTGCTTGAGTGTGCGGCGCCCACCGCTCCTGCCTTGAGGGGTCCACCGATGAGAAGAACCGGGTTCCGCCGCACCCTCGCCGCGATCGGCGTCTGTTCCTCCCTCGCCCTCGCCGCGTCCGCCTGCGGGTCGGGCGACGACGACACGGCGAGCGGCAAGACCCGCATCACGGTCAACTGCGAGCCGCCCAAGAGCGCCAAGGTCGACCGGCAGTTCTTCGAGGAGGACATCGCCTCCTTCGAGAAGCAGAACCCGGAGATCGACGTCGTCGCGCACGACGCCTTCCCCTGCCAGGACCCCAAGACCTTCGACGCCAAGCTCGCCGGCGGGCAGATGGAGGACGTCTTCTACACGTACTTCACCGACGCCCGGCACGTCGTCGACATCAACCAGGCGGCCGATCTCACGCCGTACCTCAAGGAACTGAAGAGCTACGGCACCCTCCAGAAGCAGCTGCGGGACATCTACACCGTGGACGGGAAGGTCTACGGCATACCGCGTACCGGATACAGCATGGGGCTGATCTACAACCGCAAGCTGTTCGAGAAGGCCGGCCTCGACCCCGACCGGCCCCCGGCGACCTGGGACGAGGTCCGCGCCGACGCCAAGAAGATCGCCGCCCTCGGCAACGGCACGGTCGGATTCGCCGACTACAGCGCGCAGAACCAGGGCGGCTGGCACTTCACCGCCGAGCTGTACTCGCAAGGCGGCGACGTCGTCAGCCCCGACGGCAAGAAGGCCACCGTCGACACCCCCGAGGGCCACGCCGTCCTGCAGAACCTGCACGACATGCGGTGGACCGACGACTCCATGGGCAGCAAGCAGCTCCTCATCATCAACGACGTGCAGCAGATGATGGGTTCGGGCAAGCTCGGCATGTACCTCTCCGCCCCCGACAACATCCCGATCCTGGTCAAGGAGAAGGGCGGCGACTACAAGGACCTCGCCCTCGCCCCGATGCCCGGTGGCAAGGGCACCCTCATCGGCGGCGACGGCTACATGTTCAACAAGAAGGACACGCCCGCCCAGATCCGCGCCGGCCTGAAGTGGCTCGACCACATGTTCCTCACCCCCGGATCCGGCTTCCTCGGCGACTACGCCCGCGCCAAGAAGAACGACGCACCCGTGGGCCTGCCCGAGCCGCGCCTGTTCACCGGTGCCGCCGACACCGAGGACCAGCAGGCCAAGAAGGCCAACGCCAATGTCCCGGTGGAGATCTACCAGGCCTTCCTCGACGGCAACCAGCAGCTCCGGATGAAGATCGAGCCGCCGGACGCCCAGCAGATCTACTCCGTCCTCGACGGCGTCGTATCCGCCGTCCTCACCAAGAAGGACGCGGACATCGACCAGCTCCTGAAGGACGCGTCCGGCAAGATCGACAGCATTCTGGCCCGGAGCTGACCGCCATGACGAAGACGGCCGAGCGGCACCCGGTCGAGGCGGCCGCCGTTCACCCGGTCCAGGCGCCGCCCCCGGTAGGGGGCCGGGGGCGGCGCCGCCTGGCGGACCAGGCCCGCGCCTACGGGTTCCTCCTCGGCGGACTGATCTGCTTCGCGCTGTTCTCCTGGTACCCGGCGATCCGCGCGGTCGTCATCGCCTTCCAGAAGTACACGCCCGGCTCCTCGCCCGAGTGGGTCGGCACCGCCAACTTCACCCGTGTCTGGCACGACCCCGAGTTCACGGCGGCCTGGCGCAACACCTTCACCTTCACCCTGCTGGCCCTGCTGATCGGCTTCGCCGTCCCCTTCGTCCTCGCCCTCGTCCTCAACGAGCTGCGGCACGCGAAGGCGTTCTTCCGGGTGGTGGTCTACCTGCCGGTGATGATCCCTCCGGTGGTCAGCGCCCTGCTGTGGAAGTGGTTCTACGACCCCGGATCCGGCCTCGCCAACGAGGCGCTGCGCTTGCTGCACCTGCCCACCTCGAACTGGTCCAACGGCACCGACACCGCGCTCGTCTCCCTGGTGATCGTGGCCACCTGGGCCAACCTGGGCGGCACCGTCCTCATCTACCTGGCCGCCCTGCAGTCCATCCCCGGCGAGCTGTACGAGGCCGCCGAACTGGACGGCGCGAACCTGCTCGAGCGCATCCGGCACGTGACGATCCCGCAGACCCGCTTCGTCATCCTGATGCTGATGCTCCTTCAGATCATCGCCACCATGCAGGTGTTCACCGAACCGTTCGTGATCACGGGCGGCGGCCCGGAGAACGCCACGGTCACCGTCCTCTACCTCATCTACAAGTACGCTTTCCTCTACAACGACTTCGGCGGCGCCTGCGCGCTCAGCGTGATGCTGCTCGCCCTGCTCGGCGCGTTCTCCGCCGTCTATCTGCGGCTCACCCGCAGCGAGGGAGACACCGCATGAGCACCCGCACCCTGATCTCCCCGGCCGCCCTCGCCCGCCCGCGCGGCAAGGCGCTCTACTGGACGGTGTTCACGGCCGTCGTCGCCCTCTTCGCGCTCGCCTTCCTCTTCCCGGTCTACTGGATGGTGACCGGCGCGATGAAGTCCCCGGACGAGGTCGCGCAGACCCCGCCGACGCTGATCCCGAAACACTGGCACACCGGCGGCTACACCGATGCCTGGGAGCTGATGCAACTGCCGCAGCACCTGTGGAACACGGTGGTGCAGGCGGCCGGCGCCTGGGCGTTCCAGCTGGTGTTCTGCACGGCCGCCGCCTACGCCCTGTCCAAACTCAGGCCCGCCTTCGGCAAGGTGATCCTCGGCGGCATCCTCGCGACCCTCATGGTCCCGGCACAGGCCCTCGTCGTACCGAAGTACCTGGCGGTCGCCGACCTGCCGCTGATCCACACCAGTCTGCTCAACGACCCCCTCGGCATCTGGCTGCCGGCCGTCGCCAACGCCTTCAACCTCTACCTGCTGAAGCGGTTCTTCGACCAGCTGCCGCGCGACGTCCTGGAGGCCGCCGAGATCGACGGCGCGGGCACGCTGCGCATCCTGTGGTCGGTCGTCCTGCCCATGTCCCGGCCGGTCCTCGGCGTGGTGTCGATCTTCGCCCTCGTCGGGGTGTGGCAGGACTTCCTCTGGCCGCTGATGGTCTTCTCCGACACCGACAAGCAGCCGATCAGCGTGGCCCTCGTCCAGCTGTCGCAGAACATCCAGCTCACCGTGCTCATCGCCGCGATGGTGATCGCCAGCATCCCGATGGTGGGGCTGTTCCTCGTCTTCCAGCGGCACATCATCGCCGGGATCAGCGCGGGCAGCACCAAGGGCTGACGCAGCCGCCCCGTCTACAGAAAGCGCCCCGTCTACAGAAAGGCAAGCTCAGTGGGACAGCCCACCCATGCCCGGAAGGACCGTGACTGGTGGCGCTCGGCCGTCATCTACCAGGTGTACGTCCGCAGCTTCGCCGACGGCGACGGCGACGGCACCGGGGACCTCGCGGGAGTCCGCTCGAGACTGCCGTATCTCGCCGAACTCGGCGTGGACGCCCTGTGGTTCAACCCCTGGTACCTCTCGCCCATGAAGGACGGCGGCTACGACGTCGCCGACTACCGTGCCGTCGACCCGGCCTTCGGCACCCTCGCCGAGGCCGAGAAACTCATCGCCGAGGCGCGCGAGCTGGGCATCCGCACGATCGTCGACATCGTGCCCAACCACGTCTCCGACCAGCATCCCTGGTTCCGGGCGGCCCTCGCCGCCGGGCCCGGCAGCCCCGAGCGCGAGCTGTTCCACTTCCGGCGCGGACGCGGGCCCGACGGCGCCCTCCCGCCCAACGACTGGCCGTCGCAGTTCGCCGGCTCCACCGAACCGGTGTGGACCCGGCTGCCCGACGGCGACTGGTACCTCCACCTGTTCACCCCCGAGCAGCCCGACCTCAACTGGGCCCACCCGGCCGTCCGCCAGGAGCACGAGGACATCCTGCGCTTCTGGTTCGAACGCGGTGTCGCCGGCGTCCGCATCGACTCGGCGGCCCTCCTCGCCAAGGACCCCGACCTGCCCGATCTCGCCACGCACCCCGAGCCGCACCCGTTCGTCGACCGCGACGAGCTCCACGACATCTACCGCGCCTGGCGGGCCGTCGCCGACACCTACGACGGCGTGTTCGTCGGCGAGGTCTGGCTCCCCGACCCCGAACGCTTTGCCCGCTACCTCCGCCCCGACGAACTCCACACCGCCTTCAACTTCTCCTTCCTGTCCTGCCCCTGGGACGCCGGACGGCTGCGCGCCTCGATCGACAGCACCCTCGCCGAGCACGCCCCCGTCGGCGCCCCGGCCACCTGGGTGCTGTGCAACCACGACGTGACGCGCACGGCCACCCGCTACGGCCGCTCGGACACCGGCTTCGACTTCGCCACCAAGGCCTTCGGCACCCCGACGGACCTCGCCCTCGGCACCCGCCGGGCACGGGCGGCCGCGCTGCTGTCGCTGGCGCTGCCCGGAGCGGTGTACCTGTACCAAGGGGAGGAACTGGGGCTGCCGGAGGCCGAGATCCCGGTCGACCGCATCCAGGATCCGATGTACTTCCGCTCGCACGGTGTCGACCCCGGCCGTGACGGCTGCCGGGTGCCGCTGCCCTGGGCGGCCCACGCACCGTATGCGGGATTCGGTTCACGCGAGGAGCCGTGGCTGCCGCAGCCGGTCGACTGGCCGTCGTACGCGGCCGACCGTCAGCAGCAGAGCCCAACCTCCATGCTGACCCTCTACCGCGAGGCCATCGCCACCCGCCCGGTCTTCGGCGACCGCGCCCTGACCTGGCTGCCCGCCCCCGAGGGCGTGCTCACCTTCTCCCGCACGGAGGGCGTGTCGTGCGTGGTGAACCTCGCCGCCGCACCCGCCGAGCTGCCCGCGCACTCCGAACTCCTGCTCAGCAGCGGCCCGCTGGACTACGCCGGCCGGCTGCCACAGGACACGGCGGCCTGGCTGCGCGCCTGAGCCGCCCCCCGCACCCCTTGCTATCCCACGCACCCCCACCACGAAGGGATCAGCACATGCACAGCAGCAGCACCGCCGAACATGTCAGGCGCATGCCGGCCATCGGGGCGGTCGTGGCCCTGGCCGCCGGCATGCTCGTCGCCGTGGCCCCCACCGCCCACGCGGCTTCGGGCGCCACGCTCCCCTTCACCTCCGTCGAGGCCGAGTCGGCGAGCACCACCGGCACGAAGATCGGCCCCGATTACACGCAGGGCACCCTCGCCTCGGAGGCCTCCGGACGGCAGGCCGTACGGCTTACCTCCGGTCAGCGGGTGGAGTTCACCGTGCCGCGCGCGTCCAACGCCGTGAATCTCGCCTACAGCGTCCCGGACGGGCAGTCGGGTTCGCTCAACGTGTACGTCAATGGCACCAAGCTCGCCAAGACGCTCCCGGTGACGTCCAAGTACTCCTACATCGACACCGGCTGGATCCCGGGCGCGAAGACCCACCACTTCTTCGACAACGCCCGGCTGCTGTTGGGGCAGACCGTCCAGGCGGGCGACAGGATCGCCTTCGAGTCGACCGGCACCCAGGTCACCGTGGACGTCGCCGACTTCGAGCAGGTCGCGGCGGCCGCCGCCCAGCCCGCCGGTTCGGTGTCCGTCGTGTCCAAGGGCGCCGACCCCAGCGGCAACGGCGACTCCACCCAGGCCTTCCGGGACGCCATCGCGGCGGCGCAGGGAGGGGTGGTGTGGATCCCGCCGGGCGACTACCGCACCACCTCCTCGCTCAGCGGTGTGCAGAACGTGACCCTGCAGGGCGCGGGCAGCTGGTACTCGGTCGTGCACACCTCCCGGTTCATCGACCAGTCCAGCTCCTCCGGAGGCGTCCACATCAAGGACTTCGTAGTCATCGGCGAGGTCACCGAGCGCGTCGACTCCAGCCCGGACAACTTCGTCAACGGCTCACTGGGCCCTGGGAGTTCGGTGTCCGGCATGTGGATCCAGCACATGAAGGTCGGCCTCTGGCTGACGGGCAACAACGACAACCTGGTCGTCGAGAACAACCGCATCCTCGACACCACCGCGGACGGCCTCAACCTCAACGGCACCGCCAAGGGCGTCCGCGTCAGCAACAACTTCCTGCGCAACCAGGGCGACGACGCGCTCGCCATGTGGTCGCTGTACTCACCCGACACGAACTCCAGCTTCGAGAACAACACGATCTCGCAGCCCAACCTCGCCAACGGCATCGCCATCTACGGCGGTACCGACATCGCGGTGAAGAACAACCTGATCTCCGACACCAACGCCCTCGGCAGCGGCATCGCGATCTCGAACCAGAAGTTCCTCGACCCGTTCCATCCGCTGGCCGGCACCATCACGGTCGACGGCAACACGCTCGTCCGCGCGGGCGCGATGAACCCCAACTGGAACCATCCGATGGGCGCCCTGCGCGTCGACTCCTACGACAGCGCGATCAACGCGACGGTCGACATCACCAACACGACCATCAGCGACAGCCCGTACAGCGCCTTCGAGTTCGTCTCCGGCGGCGGACACGGCTACCCGGTCAGGAACGTCAACGTGACCGGCGCTACGGTGAACAGGACAGGGACGGTCGTGGTCCAGGCCGAGGCGCAGGGCGCGGCGACGTTCCGCAACGTCACCGCCGACCAGGTCGGCGCTGCCGGCATCTACAACTGCCCTTACCCGGCGAACTCGGGCTCCTTCACGCTCACCGACGGCGGCGGGAACTCCGGCTGGTCCAGCACCTGGTCGGACTGCTCCACCTGGCCCCAGCCGGGCCAGGGCAACCCCGACCCCGACCCGAACCGCAACCTTGCCAAGGGCCGCCCGGCCAGTGCCACCGGCTCGCAGGACGTCTACATGCCCGGCAAGGCCGTCGACGGTGACGCCAACAGCTACTGGGAGTCCACCAACAACGCCTTCCCGCAGTCCTGGACGGTCGACCTCGGCTCCTCCTACGCAGTCCGCCGCCTGGTGCTGAAGCTGCCCCCGTCCTCGGCCTGGGGCGCCCGCACCCAGACCATCACGGTGCTGGGCAGCACCGACGGCTCGACCTACTCGACGGTGGTCGGCTCACAGGGCTACCGCTTCGATCCGGCCACCGGCAACACGACCACCGTTGCCCTGCCCGCTTCCGCCGACCTGCGCTACCTGCGGCTCAGCGTCAGCGCCAACACCGGCTGGCCGGCAGGGCAGTTCAGCGAGGTGGAGGCCTATCTGACCTCCTGACCCGGCCCGAGTGTCACGGATCCGGCACCAGACGGGCGCCCCGGCGCCGCGACACGCAGATCGTCATCGTGTCGCCCCGCAGCCCGCTCCTCCTCCGTGAGGAACGAGTCCCGGTGGTCCGGGGCGCCTTCCAGAACGTCCGTATCGCGTCAGCGATCTGAACGTGGCGTGGCAGTGCCGCCTGAGGTCGCTTCGGGTTTCGTGTAGAGGATGTCGCGGGCCTGTTCCGCGGCGCGGGCCATGCTCTCGGCGACGAAGTCGACGAAGCGGGCGATGTTCTCCAGGCGGGCGGCGGCCGGGGTGTCGGGGCCGAGGAGGCCGACGCCCTGCCGTGCGGTCTCGGCGAGCTGGGCGTTGGACCGGGCAGCGGCCATCATCCCCTGGTAAAAGACGTCGGTGTCGACGACGTACCGCTCGCGGCGGCGTTCGTCGCGTTCCCGCCGGATGAGGCCCTGGCCCGCGAGGAAGGTGACCGCTTTGGAGATGGACGCCGGGCTGACCTGGAGCCGCTGGACGAGTTCCGACGCGGTGAGGCTGCCCGCGTCGGTGGTGTAGAGGCAGGTCAGCACCCGGGACATCATCTTGGGCAGGCCCTGCTGCATGAGGAGGGTGGTGAACGCCTCCTCGTACTCGCGCACGGCCTCGGCGTCGCGTCCGTGGGCCTGCTCGGGCGCCTGCGGCCCGCGGGGTGCGGCCTGTCTGCGGCGGTGGGCGCGGCGTTCGGTGGCGCGGTGGGCCAGGTCGGCGCGGTAGGCGGTGGGGCCGCCGTTGCGCATCACCTCACGCGTGATCGTCGAGGTGGGGCGGTCGAGACGTCTGGCGATCTCCGCGTACGCGAGCCCGTCGGCCAGTCCCAGCGCGATCTGCTGGCGTTCCTGCTGGGTGAGCCTGCCTCCCGGCATCGCGATCTCCCTTCACGCTTCCTTGATGCCTCCAACATAGCGTTCACTCTCCACCCAATGCAACGAACAGAGTGGCTGTCGTTGCGTTAGAAACAGAGCTGTTGCAACGAAAATTGGGCTTTCACCTGCATAGATGCTGAATGTGTGCAACGGACTTGTTGCCTGATCCTCGAATGCAACGTAGCGTTTCCGGTGTCAGAAACGACAGCCGCAGAAGGAGAGCACGATGCAGAAGTTCGACACCCCCGCCCCGATCTCCGCCGTCCTCGACATCCCCGCGGGGCGCGTCCAGTTCATCGCCGCCGACCGGGACGACACCACGGTCGAGGTCCTGCCCACCAACGCCGCGAAGGGCCGCGACGTGAAGGCGGCGGAGCAGACCGAGGTCGCATACGGCGACGGCGTCCTGCGGATCGAGGTCCCGGCGGCGAAGAACCAGATCCTCGGCAACTCCGGATCCATCGAGGTGACCGTCCAACTGCCCGCCGGTTCCCGCATCGAGGCCAAGTCCGCCAGCTGCGAGCTCCGCGGCGTCGGCCGCCTCGGTGACGTCGTCTTCGAAGGCGCGTACCGCCAGATCAAGATCGACGAGGCCGCGAGTGTCCGCCTCACCGCGGTCGACGGCGACGTCGAGGTCGGCCGGCTGGGCGGTCCCGCGGAGATCAGCACCGCAAGGGGCGACATCCGGATCGCCGAGGCCGTGCGCGGCACGGTCGTGCTGCGCACCCAGTCCGGCGACATTTCGGTCGTCGCCGCCGCCGGCGTCTCCGCCTCCCTGGACGCCGGCACCGGCTACGGCCGTGTCAGCAACGCCCTCAAGAACGATGGCACCGCCGAACTCGACATCCGCGCCACCACCTCCCACGGCGACATCACTGCCCGCAGCCTCTGAGCACCACCCCGCATGGCCGCCCCGGCACCCCCGAGCAGTCCGTCCGGACCGTCAAGGTGCGCGCCATCGCCCTCGCTTGAGCCCTCCGATGCCGTCACCGCCCCTGCCGTGATGCCGCCACCGCGGCATCACGGCGGGCTCAGAACCGACACCACGCCTGCTCCACGGTGTGTGGGTCGACGGCGGACGGGATGGGAGCTGGGGTGAGTGGTGGGCTGGTGCGGGAGGGAGATCTGCAGGTTTGCCTCATTGTGATCAAGGCTTGACCAAGGCTCTACGAGCAGTGATGCTGTGGTGGCCCGTGGGGCGTGTTGATCTGAGGGGGGAGCAGATGACGCACGCGGAAGCAGCTTTTTTGGCTGAGGCCGTCATGTTCATGGTGGCTGTTATCTCCTTCTTTTTCGCGGTTCCTCACTTTTGGAACGAACGGCTTCGTCGGCGAGGCGTGAAAGGGCGAGGTGTGTGCGTCAGCCATTCCGTACCGAGGGATGGCAAGGTCAGCTGTCTGATCCGATTCCGGCTCCCAGATGGGGAGTCGGTCACCTTCACCACGCCGCGCAGCTCCCAGGCCAGCGCAGAGATCAGGCAGCGGGTCGACGTCATCTATGACCCGAGGAAGCCGAAGCGGGCGGTGGTCGCTTATACGTTGTCCAAGGATGGAACGCCGGTCCGCCGCTTCCTGATCGGCATGGCCGTAATCTTCGTCGCCGCTCTTGGCATCAGGATCTACTTGGGCCTATGAGGGGTGAGCTGGCGAGCTGTCCATCGTGCCGCTGCCGTGACCGTTCGAGAGGCACGCCAGAGGGACCACCAGGGAACACCGGGCAGCGCTCCGTGAACGCGCAAGTCAGCGTTCCCCATGTCAGACCGGATCCGCATACGTGATCTTCCAACCCGGTGCTTTGTTCCGGTGGGACCGCCTTGTCAAGACCGCGCGGGGCGGCTGACACCAACAAGCGCGAACAGCAACGGTCGAGGCCAGAGCCCGGTGGACGATCGGTCGAGGCACAGGGGCGGTTGGTCGACGTTGGCAGACCCCTATGATCGGCCTGATAAAGATGAGGCCAGACCTTCAAGTCTGTGGCCGGCACGGGCACTGTTCCGACCTATGGACGGCGCCCCGTGGCTTGACCCAGTCATGGAGACTCCGCCGCCCGGAGGGTGCGTGGATCAGCTGCTGCCTATGCGGGAGGGGCGTAAGGGTTCCCGTCGGACGCCGGTGGGCAACCCCACTGCGCCCACGGCGGCGGGACAGGAGCCCAGTCCGGGCCGCGGTGATCCAGCCACCACCTACCGATGGTGTGGAACTTCTCCTCAAAGCTGCGATCCCAGCTGAGGAACCCGGTGATCGGCGCCCGCAGGGGGGTACGGCGACCGCCCGCTTCGTAGATCACGACGGTCCGGCTTCCGAAGAGAGACTCGATCTGGATGGCTTGGACGTTCGACCACGGGATGGTCCGGCGGCGGAGGTTGTGCACGATGGCCGCCGATGGCGTGATAGTGACCCCGAAGGACCGCGAGGTGATCAACACCACGGGCGGCAGGACACCCCACACGAGCAGTCCTGAGACAAGTACAGGACCAAACGGTTCCCCGTCCAACCAGAACAAGACCTGGAAGGCCATGACGACGAAGCCGGGCAGCATGGGCAGCAAGCGTTGCAGCCGCGTCAACCGGTAACGGATGCGCTCCGGTGACATAGCTGCGACCTGCGATTGCTCCATCAATCCCCGCCCCTCACAGAATGCAGCCACCGCTGGCGCATTATCGCCAAGGCAGCATGGCGGACCAGAGGCACGCTGTCCATCTGCCTACTCTGGAAAGCCGAGCAAGCGCTCTGGAGAACTCGTCCGGCCACTTGCTGTGGCCGTGGATCTTGAGACTGACGAAACCGACGCCTGCGCCGAGAGGAACTTCACGGCCTGAGGTGCTGTGCCCCTTTCGTGCCCGAACGGTCAGCGACCAACGGGGAGCCACGGGGAACAATGGCGAGCCGCCTGCGTTCGCGCGGGTCAACATCGCGCCAGGTCGACACGCATCCGCATACACGATCTTCCAAACCGGTGCTCCAAGACCCGGGCAGCAGCGCTTGACTGGGTCGGTGAGACTCCACCGACCGTGTGGCCATGTGCCCGCCACAGAGTTTGAAGGTGCCCAACGAGCGGGAGTCACGACCCCGCAGGGCACTGATGCCGCCAGTGGCACTCTGTTCAGCAGGCCCTGCGTCAGGAGTGCTCAGGCCGTCAGGCCCTCGATGGCCACGGGAAGATGGCGTGGGCCGCGCAGCACCGCGTTGGCGCGGTACGGAGGCGGGTCCTCGAGCAGCCGGGAGAACGTGACCCGGCGGAAGAGTTCGGGCACGGCCAGATGTAGTTCTATGCGGGCGAGCGGGGCGCCGAAGCAGTAGTGGATGCCGGTGTAGAAGCCCAGGTGCTCGTTGTCCTTGCGGTCGGGATCGAACCGGTCGGGGTCCTTGAAACGTTGGGGGTCGCGGTTCGCGGCGGCCAGCATGAGCCAGACCGGCGAGCCCTTGGGGATGGTGGTGCCGGCGACGTCGATGTCGGCCAGGGCGGTGGTCCACGGGACGAACTGGACCGGAGGCTCGTACCGCAGCACTTCCTCGATGAGCGGGACGGCCAGGTCCGGGTCCTTCTGGAACCGCTGGAGGACGTCGGGGTGGCGCAGCAGGGTGAGGGTCGTGTTGGTGATGGCGTTGACGGTGGTCTCGTGGCCGGCGACCAGGAGCAGCACCGCGGTGGCCTCCAGGTCGGCCGGTGTCATGGCGGGGGCGAGGGCGCTGAGGATCCCAGGGCCGGGGTGGCGGCGTTTGGTCTCGATCAGATCGGTCAGGTAGGCGCCCAGCTCCTGGCGGGCCCGCTGTGCCTTTTCCGGGCCGCCGTCGTTGCCTGAGTGGGGATCGATTGACGACGCCAGGGCGTCGGCCCAGACGTGGAAGCGCGGTTCGTCCTCGCGCGGGACGCCGAGGACCTTGCAGATGGCGGTGACAGGAAGGGGGTAGGAGAAGTCCTCGACGATGTCGACCTGGTCCTTGCCTTCGAAGGCGTCGAGCAGCTCGGTGACGGTCTTGGCCAGTTCTGCGCGCAGGCCGTCGAGGAATCTGGGGCTGTGCGGCGGACCGAAGGGCCGGTTGATGGTGTCGCGCAGCCGGTCGTGCAGGGGCGGGTCGGTGAAGATGAAGCTGGGCGGCAGGCCGGACTCAACCGGTTGTCCGGGGCGGGCGTAGCCGGGTGGACGGTTGCTCGTGTCGTTGCTCAGCCGTGGGTCGTTGGCCAGGCTCCGCACCTCGTAATAGGTGCTGACCAGGTAGGTGCCGTCGTCCTCCCGCCTGACCGGTTGCTTGCGCAGTTCCGCGTAGAGCGGGTACGGATCGGCCCGATTGGCGTAGTCGGTGATCTGCGCGACGATGCTGCCGGACGTCATGGTGACTCCTGAGGGCTCCGGGCGGTGCAGGGCCGGTGATCAGGCATGCGACGGAACGAACGCGACACGCCGCTCGCTCGGTGAGTGGCCCGTCAGCGTGACCGTGGCCCCATGGGTGGGCAGATGGGGGTCGGGGAAGGCCGGGTCGATCGGCTGCAGCGTCTCGGTGCGGCGGTCGACCGTGCGGTACTCCGGCGGGAAGGGGGCGCCGGACGCGATCTGCTGTTCGTAGAACCCCAGCCACTTGGCTCCGTCGAAGGACGCCGCGGCGATGACGCGGCCGCGGTACCCGTACACCGCAACGAACCGCTCCTCGTCGAGCGCCCCCTGGGCGACCACCAGTTGGTCGCCGAGCGAGGGCACACCCACCGACTTGATGTTGACACCGAACTGGGTGGACCAGAACATAGGCAGCCACAAGTGTGGACGGCGATCCGGGCCCGCACAGATCATGTTGTGGGCGGCGATCTCGGCCTGTTCGACCGCGTTGCCCCAGTGCTCCAGCGACAGGAACTGGTAGTCGAACAGCGGGTGGGGGCTGCGGGCGACGTCACCGGCGGCGTAGATGTCGTCGGTGACGATGCCGTTGACGTCGAACACCCGGCAACCGGCGTCGCACGCGATGCCCCGGGGACCCGCGGCCACCCCCGAGCCGGCCAGCCATTCCGTGTTCCGCATGGCCCCGAGCGAGACGACCGCCACCTCCACGTCGATCGCCGAACCGTCGGACAGATGGGCGCGCTTGAGTCGTCCCACATCGTCGCCCTCGAGGGCGGTGACGCTGATGCCGCAGCGCAGGTCGACTCCGTGCTTGCGCTGCAGCCGGTCCGCGACCGCGCCGATCACTCCGCCGAGCGCCCCCACCAGCGGTGCCGGGCCGCGCTCGGCGACCGTGACTTGAAGGCCCAGCTCCCGGCAGGCGGAGGCGACCTCCGAGCCCGTGAAACCGGCGCCGATCACCAGCACCCGGGACACGCCCCCGGTCAGCTTCCGGTGCAGGCGAGCGGAGTCGTCGCGGGTACGCAGCACGAACACCCCGTCCAGCGCGGCCTCTTCCGGGTGGAACCAGGGCCGCGCTCTGGTCCCGGTGGTGATCAGCAGGCGGTCGTAGGGGACGGTGTCGCCGTTCGTCAGGCGCACTTGCTTGGCGTCCCGGTCCAGGCCCTCGGCGGCGACGCCCAGACGCCATGCGGCGTCGATGTCGCGCCGCCGCGGAAGCGCGGTGTCCTCGGGCCGTGCCCGCCCGAGCAGCGCCTGCTTGGACAGTGGCGGCCGGTCGTAGGGTTCGTACGGCTCGTCGCCGATCATGGTCAGCGATCCGGTGAAGCCCTCCTCGCGCAGGGTCTCCGCCGCGCGCAGACCGGCCAGCGAGGCACCGACGACGACGATGCGGCCCTGGCGCCGCAGGACCTCGACGTCCGTGTCAGCCGACATGGGACTCCACACCCTTCGTCGGCTCGTCGGAGTAGTCGACCAGGATGGCCTGGACCGGGCAGGCGGCAGCAGCCTTCTCCACCCGGTCACGCTGTGCCTCGTCGAAGCGAGGGGAGAACAGCAGCGCCTCTTCCCCGTGCAGGGAGAAGACGTCCGGGGCGAGGAAGACGCACTGCGCGAATCCCTGGCACCGGTTGAGATCGACGACAAGCCTCATCAGGAACCCGCTCCCTGCACGGGCCGCGGTGGCCGAGCCCCACAGCCGTCTGCGCTCGGTCCATTTGGTCGGTAGGCATGCCTCACGTTCAGGTTCAGCCTTCCGCCCAGGTCTCGCAAGGCGAGGGCGGCGCTGGGAGGCCAGGCCTCGCGCGACGGACGCCGCCGTTCAGGAGGGCCTGACCGTCGGCTCTCGCTGCGCTTGACAGGCGGTCGTGTTGTAATTGAATCTGTTACAACACTGGTCGCTCGAGGCAGGAGGATCCGATGGCCGTCAGTAGTCGCATGACCGTGGCCATACACGCATTGACCTGGATGGCGCTCACCTGCCCTCGACGTCCCGGCGGCATTGTGACCTCCGACAGGATCGCGGCGAGTGTCAATACAAACCCCGTGGTGATTCGTCGGATCCTCGGCGGTCTGCGTGAGGCCGGCCTGGTCGTGTCGGTGCGTGGTCAGGGTGCGGGTGTGAAGCTCGGGCGGCCCCCCGAGTCGATCACCTTGAAAGATGTTTACGAAGCCGTCGAACCCGAGCCGCTCATCGCGCTGCATTCGACCCTCCCCAGTCAGGAGTGTCCCGTCGGCCTGGGTCTCCCACCGGTGCTGCAAGGTGTGTATGGCCGCGCGGAGCGCGCGATGAAGGAAGAGTTGGCGGCGATCACCATCGCCGACGTCCTGAAGGAGACGATCGCCGCCGCCTGAAACGCGCCCGCTCGGTGATATCCGGTTTATTTCCGGCCGATCTTCGGATCGGCCTCTCTTTAAAACAGTGATGTAACAGACATGGTTACATCATCAGGAGGACCCCACGTGTACCGATCGCTCCTCGTACTGACTGCCGCGCTCTTCGCCATCGGCACGGACAGCTTCGTCATCGCCGGCATCCTGCCCGACGCCGGGCACTCTTTGGGTGTTGACATCGGAACCGCCGGATGGCTGATCACGGCCTACGCCTTCACATACGCCATCCTCGGCCCCGTCATGGCGGCACTCACCACGCGCTGGCCGCGACGCACGCTGTTCCTCACCGGACTCGGCATTTTCGTCGTGGGCAACCTTTTGACCGCATTTGTTCCGAGCTTCGGTATCGCTTTGTTCGCACGGGCGCTGGCCGGGCTGGGCGGCTCGATGGTGACCCCGACCGCGATAGCTGCGGCGGCCGCGCTCGCTCCGCCGGAGCGCCGGGGGCGTGCGATCTCCACGGTGATGGCCGGTCTCAGCGCGGCGACCGCGCTCGGTGCCCCCATCGGCACGGCCATCGGCAGTCTGACCGGTGACTGGCGCATCACCATGGTGTTCGTCTCCACTCTCGGGGCTGTTGCGGCGCTGGCCATCGCGCTTCTGCTGCCCAAGATCCCCAACCCGCCGCTGGTCCCGCTGCGGACGCGGCTCGCGCCGCTCGGCGACCGCCGTGTCGGCATGGGTCTGCTGACGACACTCCTGTTGTTCATCGGCCTGTACATCGTCTACTCCTACATCGCGGACGGCCTGGACCGCGCGACCGGCGGCAGCGGCATCACGCTCTCGATCCTGCTGTTTGTGTGGGGTGTGGCCTCGACGATCGGCACGCTCGGTTCGGGGCACCTGGTCGACCGGCTCGGCGCCCGCCGGATCATCAACACCGCCCTCGTGGTGCTCGCCATCGACTTCGTGCTGATGCCATGGTCCAGTGCGCACATGGGCACAGCCGTCGTCGCGCTGATCGTGTGGGGCCTGTGCGGCTGGGGATTCATCACGCCGCAGACCCACCGCCTGATCGGTGCGATGCCGGCGGCTGCCCCGATGCTGACGGGCCTCCACTCCGCGACGCTCTACGTCGGGGTGTCCATCGCCCCCGTCGTCGGCCAGGGCGCGCTGAACTGGGCCGGCGTGCACTGGCTCGGCCCCGTCGGCGCCGCACTGATCGTCCTTGCCTTCGGCGCGGCCGAGATCACACACCTGATCATCCGCCGCCACCAGCCTGCTGCAGAACCGGCTCCGGCCTGGTGACCGCGAGAGTCGCACGGTCCTGAGACCGGAAGGTGCTCTGCGCCCCACAGACTCGGCGACAACAAGGTCGCCGACCCCGGCCGGGAGCATTTCGGGTGTTCTAGGCAAACATAAGAATGAAGCATCGAAAGTATAGAAAGCGGACAACCGTGGCTCTCGAATACGACGTCCTCGTCACCCTTCCTCCCCGGGCGGTCCTGCCCGATGGTTCCTCGGTCCGGCCGCTGCCGGCCTGGTCCCCGATGTCGGCGACCCTCATCTACGGGAAGCGGGATGCCATCCTGATCGACGCCCCGCACCTGGAGGAGCAGTCCCGGCAGGTGGCCGAGTGGGTGCTGGCCTCGGGCAAGAACCTGGTCGCCATGTACGCCACTCACGGCCACGGCGACCACTGGTTCGGTTTCTCCGAGGTCGCCAAGGACTTTCCTGACGCGCGGATGATCGCCACCGAGGGCACCGTGGCCCTGGCGGAGTTCACCGCCGGAAAGCGTATGGCGTTCTGGAACGGCCAGTTTCCCGGCCAGATCGTCAAGGACATCGTGCTGCCCGAGGTGATCGACGACTACACCTTCCTGCTGGAGGGCGAGGAGGTCCGGTTCGTCGAGGCCGGCGACAGCGACGGACCGGACACCACGTTCGTGCACGTGCCGTCCATCGGCCTCGTCGTCGCGGGCGACATCGTCTACAACGGCGTCCACCCCTACCTCGCCGGCGGCGAGAAGGCCCGGCCGCTGCCCGAGCGGCGCGCGGACTGGATCGCCGCCATCGACAAGATCGCTGCGGTCCACCCTCGCGCCGTCGTCGCCGGACACAAGAACCCCGCCAACGACGACGACCCCCGCCACCTGGACGAGACCCGCAAGTACCTGCAGGACACCGCGGAAGTGGCCGCCGTCGCCCGCCACGCCAAGGAGTTCGCCGACTTGATGCTGCTGCGTCACCTGGACCGCATCAATCCCACCATCCTGGCCCTGACTGCCGAACACCTCTACCCCGGAACGACCGTCGACGGACGCGCCATCGAGTGGTGACACACACTCCCGCGCCCCTGAAGATCGAAAAGGCAACAGGCCCTTAGAGCCTGTGTCATATCCCCGGCCGGGCGACCGGGGATATGACACAGGCTCTAGACCTGCCAGGGCTGCGAAGCACAGGCCCGAACATCGGCGGTGTACTACCACAGCCGGCCCCGCGACCTGCGCGTCGACACCCCGCCGGTGGTGACGTCAGCGGAGGACCACCGTGCGTCTGCCCTGGACGAACACCCGGCCCTCGCTGTGCCATCGGACCGCTCGGGCCAGGGCCGCCGACTCCGCGTCGCGGCCGATGGCGGCGAGGTCGTCGGGGGTGTGGCTGTGGTCGACGCCGATGACCTCCTGGGCGATGATCGGGCCTTCGTCGAGGTCGGCGGTGACGTAGTGGGCTGTCGCGCCGACGAGCTTGACGCCGCGCTCGTGGGCCTGGTGGTAGGGCTTGGCGCCCTTGAAACTGGGCAGGAACGAGTGATGGATGTTGATCATCCGGCCGGCCAGTCTGGTGCACAGCTCGTCGGAGAGGACCTGCATGTAGCGCGCCAGCACGACCAGGTCGACGTCGAACGAGTCGACGATCTCCAGGAGTCGGGCTTCGGCCTCGGGCTTGGTCGAGGCGGTGACCGGCACATGGAAGAACGGGATGTCGTGCCAGGCGACGAGTGCCTCGTGGGGGGGGGGGGGGGGGGGGAGGAGGGAGGGAGAGGGGGGGGGGGGGGGGGGGGCGGGGGGGAAGGGGAAGGGATTTGGGGAGGAGGCCTAGCTGGGAACCAC